>NZ_JBHTKH010000042.1:0-506 GCF_042676085.1 Terrabacter terrigena | reverse complement strand
CCCTGTTCGACAGCTCTCACATCGATCCCGGTACGCTGCAGGATAATGTCCGGTGTCATGCTGCCACCTTCTGCTCTGCGGCTTTCTGTTTCAGGAATCCAAGAGCTTTTACTGCTTCGGCCTGTGTCAGTTCTGACGATGCACGAATGTCGCGGCGAAATATCTGGGAACAGAGCGGCAATAAGTCGTCATCCCATGTTTTATCCAGGGCGATCAGCAGAGTGTTAATCTCCTGCATGGTTTCATCGTTAACCGGAGTGATGTCGCGTTCCGGCTGACGTTCTGCAGTGTATGCAGTATTTTCGACAATGCGCTCGGCTTCATCCTTGTCATAGATACCAGCAAATCCGAAGGCCAGACGGGCACACTGAATCATGGCTTTATGACGTAACATCCGTTTGGGATGCGACTGCCACGGCCCCGTGATTTCTCTGCCTTCGCGAGTTTTGAATGGTTCGCGGCGGCATTCATCCATCCATTCGGTAACGCAGATCGGATGATTACGG
>NZ_JBHTKH010000041.1:0-514 GCF_042676085.1 Terrabacter terrigena | reverse complement strand
CGACCCGCACCCGCTCAAGGACCTGCTGAAGCCAGAAACCGGCATACCGGACTTCACCTAAGCAGATATGCAGAACATCCGTTCTACTTGAGGTAGTCCAAGCAGCGCCGGGGGGAGGGCCGTATGCCGTACGTCGCTTCCTCACGAGCCTTCGCCGCGCTGCTCGCTGGCGGGTCTCCACGAGTGCTCGACCTGGCATGGGTCCGTGACCCGAATGGCGTCGCGGGGTCGGTTCGGCCGGTCATCACGGTGCTGCCGAACCGCTGTGCCGGCGAGGTCGTCTACGACAGCCCGGGCGGCCCCAGCGAGACGCACGCAACCTCGCGGTCCTCTGCGAGCAAGGTGCGTGCCGCCGAGCGTCCGGGGCCCGAGGCCGCCGCAGAGCCGGCTGAGCCGAGGGCCCGGGCCGAAGGCGTGGACCGACCGCAGCAGGACGAGCGGTCGCGGTCGGTGGGGGTGACCGAGGGCCTGCTGCGGGCGGGTGAGGCGGTGATGGCGCAGGTCGAGGCGCTCG
>NZ_JBHTKH010000040.1:0-583 GCF_042676085.1 Terrabacter terrigena | reverse complement strand
CTAATGTTTAATAGTTTCTATTATCCAGCGTTGTTAATCCGTGTTGTTAAACAATTCTACTTATTCACCTGAGTAATCAATCCAACGTTGTTGCTCCGTAATACTTGTCAATTTAACTTATCCAACTGAGTGGTTAATCCTGCGTTAATATTCCGTATTGCCTATCACGCTAGATTATCCAGATGAGAATTTAATCGTGGCGAGGAATAAAAAAACTCTTGGATTAAGAAAGACATTAGCAAAACGTGACTGCTTGCTGCTAACGTGTTTGTGTATGGTTAGTTGCGTGGTTAAGCAACTAAGTTAGCAAACTTTAACGAACCTGTGAATATTCCGCAGGAATATTCGCAAGTAGGCAAGAACCAAGCAATTAATTATACACGGTGTTAGCAGCCGGCTTTTAATTTTACACAGTTCATTAAACAACTCTGACATTGATTTTAGCGTATAACTCCTTATCAGTGTCCAATTATATTCAAATTGGTTTTTTCGCGTTCAAATCGGCCGTAAAGCTTTTTAAAATTAAAGCAGAGTAGAGTGAGTAGTTCGTTGGTTTTGTATAATGATCTTTTAAAATCTAATG
>NZ_JBHTKH010000039.1:0-727 GCF_042676085.1 Terrabacter terrigena | reverse complement strand
GCGCAGCAGGGCCTCGGTGGCCAGGTCGCAGCGCAGCTGGTCCAGGGTGCGCGGGTCGCCGGTGCCGCGCAGGGCCCGCGCGCGGGTGTCGAGCCGGTCCAGCACGGCGGCGATGCACGCCGCGTCGGCCGTCAGGGTCAGACAGCCCATCCCGTCCTCGACCACCCGCCCGAACACCCCACGCCGCGCCCTCGCGTGCGCTCGCCGCTCCACCGAACCGCGGGCATCGACCGAAGCCATCGCGCGCCGCAGCCGCGCCGTGAACGTGCGCTGCCCCACGACCCGGCCGTCCCGCGACGGCGCCAGCACCGCCTCCTCCACGACCGCGACATCCGCGTCCGACAGCAGGGCCGTCTCGCAGGCCACCTGCACCGCCCGGTGCAGCGACGTCGCGCCGCAGCGCAGCGCATGCAGGATCCGCCGGTGCCGCCGCGGCGCCGTCGCCACCGTCAACCGCCGCGACACCTCACCGACACCGACACCCGTGGCGAGCGCGACCTCCTCCGCGACGACCCGCTCCGGCGAGACCAGCCGCGCCATCCGCACCGCGCTGCCACCGCGTGGGAGCGCCTCGACCTGCTGCACCTGGATCGTGTGCAGCGCCCCGTACGCAGCCAGCAGGTCCGCCTCCACCCGAGCCTTGACGGCCTCGAGCGCCTCGACCTGCGCCATCACCGCCTCACCCGCCCGCAGCAGGCCCTCGGTCACCCCCACCGACCGCGACCGC
>NZ_JBHTKH010000038.1:0-936 GCF_042676085.1 Terrabacter terrigena | reverse complement strand
GAATCCAATTCGGGGCGTGGATTATCCGTCGACGTACCAGCAGCTGCTCGATTGGTTCCCGGACAACGATTCGTGCCTGGACTACCTCGCGGCTCTGCGGTGGCCGGAGGGGTTCGTGTGCCCCAAATGCGAGGCGCGGGAGTTCTGGCGCACCGGCGCCGGGTTGTGGATGTGTCGCACGTGCGGGCGGCGCACGTCGGTCACGGCCGGGACGATCTTCGACCGGACCCGGACGCCGCTGTCGACCTGGTTCGCCGCGATCTGGTTCCTGACCTCGCAGAAGAACGGCATGTCAGCGCTCGGGCTGCAGCGCGTGCTCGGGTTCGGCTCCTACGAGACCGCGTGGGCGTGGATGCACAAGCTGCGCCGGGCGATGGTCCGCCCTGAGCGGGACAAGCTCTCTGGGGTCGTGGAACTCGACGAGACGATGATCGGCGGCGCCACGCGCAACAGCGGCGGCGGCTACGGGGACAAGGTCGCGGTCATGATTGCCATAGAGCACAACGAAACTCATCGCCTGGGCCGGGTGCGGCTCGCGGTCGCGGACCACCCCGGCACCTCACAGCTGGTCGACTTCGCCACGACCGTCATCGAGCCAGGATCCACCATCCGCACCGACGGCGCCCGAACCCTGCGCCGGCTCGCCGACCTCGGCTACACCCACGAGTTCACCCTCGGCTACAGCGCACCCGACAAGGCCAGCGTCCTGCCCGGCGTGCACCTGGTCGCCTCCCTGCTCAAACGCTGGCTCATCGGCACCCTGCACTTTCGCGTCGAGGAACAACACCTGCCGTACTACCTCGACGAGTACACGTTCCGGTTCAACCGCCGCAACGCCAAGTCCCGCGGCCTGCTCTTCTACCGACTGCTGCAGCAAGCCGTCGACACCGACCCGCACCCGCTCAAGGACCTGCTGAAGCCAGAAACCGGCATACC
>NZ_JBHTKH010000037.1:0-1047 GCF_042676085.1 Terrabacter terrigena | reverse complement strand
GGGCGGGGACTGTCCCGGCCTCAACGCCGTCATCCGCGGCGCGACCCGCGCCGCCGAGGTCACCTACGACAGCACCGTCATCGGCTTCCGCAACGCGTGGCGCGGTGTCATGGACAACGACTACGAGATCCTCGACGTCGACCGCTGCCGCGGCATCCTCCCGCTCGGCGGCACGATCCTCGGCACGTCGCGCGACCAGCCGTTCGCCCACGAGGACGGCCTCAAGCGCGTGCGCAAGGCGTACGACCGGCACGGCCTCGACGCGATCATCGGGATCGGCGGCGAGGGCTCGATGGGTGTCGTCAACCGCCTGCACGAGAACGGGTTCCCGGTCATCGGCGTGCCGAAGACGATCGACAACGACATCTCCCTGACCGAGATGACCTTCGGCTTCCAGACGGCCGTGCAGATCTGCACCGACGCCATCGACCGCCTGCACACCACCGCCGAGTCGCACCACCGTGTGCTCGTCGTCGAGGTGATGGGGCGCCACGTCGGGCACATCGCGATCTGGTCGGGCCTTGCCGGTGGCGCCGCGATCACCCTCGTTCCCGAGGAGCCCTTCGACATCGACGAGGTGTGCGAGCGGATCGTCCACCGCCACAAGAAGGGCCGCTTCGCGACGATCGTCGTCGTCGCCGAGGGCGCGCTGCCCAAGGAGGGCACGATCGAGATCCCCGAGCCGGAGGTCGACAAGTACGGCCACCAGATCCTCGGCGGCATCGGCTCGATCCTGGCCCGCGAGATCCAGGGCCGCACCGGCATCGAGAGCCGCATGACGGCGCTCGGCCACATCCAGCGCGGCGGCTCGCCGGTGGCGTTCGACCGCGTGCTCGGCACCCGGTTCGGCGTCGCCGCGGTCGAGGCTGCGCTCGACGGCGCTTGGGGCCAGATGGTGGCCCTGCAGAAGGGCAGGATCGAGCGGGTGCCGGTGGCCGAGGCCATCGGTTCGCTCAAGATGGTCGAACCCGACCTGCTCCGGCTCAACTCGATGTTCCAGCCCCGCATCCCCGGTGACGAGCACCCCGGCCTACCCGCCGACTCGCC
>NZ_JBHTKH010000036.1:0-1085 GCF_042676085.1 Terrabacter terrigena | reverse complement strand
GGTTCTTCGGGCGTATGCCGTCTGCGTCGTCCCAGCCGTCCGCGTCGTCGGCGCGTGGCGGGGTCCGGGCGCGGCGGCTGGCGCCGGAGGCGCGGCCGGTGTGCAGTCCTCGGGGGCCATGGGCGGGTGTGCCGGTGGAGGAGCTGGAGTCGATCGACCTGCTCGACGTCCGGTGGCTGGATGCTGCGGGCTACGAGCGGATGGTCAACGACCCGGCCTGGATCGCGTCGGTCGAGGCCCGCATCGAGGCCCCGGAGGAGTTGCCGTGTGATGCCCACGCGGCCGAGGCGATCTCCATCGACGCGAGCTTGGGGATCGGGCTGGGGTCGCACATGGGACCCGACCTGCTTGCCGCGACGGAGCGCGCCGCTCAGCAGCGTCGCGCGCTGGAGGTCACGCTCGTGACGCTGGTGTCCGAGCTCGTGGCTCGTGACATCGAGGCCCCGGGCGGGCTCTCCCGCATCGACTGGCTCCGCGTGCATGACCCGAGCCTGACCGCCGCGCAGGCCAAGGCGTTCGTCACCGTCGGCGCGGCCCTCGCGCAGGCGCGTTGGGCGCGGCTGCGGATGCTCGTGGCGACCCAGCAGGTCACCGTCGCCAACGCGGCCCAGATCATCGACTTCGAGGAGCGGGTCGCCCCGGTCGCCGACCCCGACGACCTGCAGACGGCCATCGCCGACCTCACCGACCAGGCGGGGGTGCTGCGGCCCGAGGAGCTGGCCCGGCTCGCGCGGCACCACACCGAACAGGTCCGCCCGCCCCGTGACGAGGACCGCCTCGACCACGGCCGCCGGCAGGCGCGTGGGCTGTGGTTCACCCCGCCGACCGCGACCGGGATGGTCGGGCTGCGCGGGATGCTCGACCCCGAAGGCGCCGCGGTCCTGAGGGCCGCGATCGACCCCCTGGCTGCCCCGCGGCCGGAGACGGACGACCACGGCCGCACCATCGCCCCCGACGAGCGCACCCCGGCCCGGCGCCGCATGGACGCCCTCCTCGCGGTCGTGCAGCGCGGCGTCGCCGCCGCGGCCGGTGTCCCGGTCACCGACAAGGCCAAGGTCGTCGTGCTCATCGACCACGACACCCTC
>NZ_JBHTKH010000035.1:0-1099 GCF_042676085.1 Terrabacter terrigena | reverse complement strand
CGGGACCTCGACCCCTTCTCAGCTCAGGCCGCAGACCCCGCGTGTCGCCCTGACCCCACACTCATCTGGGAAGAGCCGCTTTAGGAGTCCGGTCGAGGTCGGTCAGCTCTTCGGATGTCATTGTGCAGCAAGGCCTTTCTTCCTGCTATATGTCGCGTGTTTGCGGGAGTTCTCGGCGCCGTAGGTACCTCGCGGGTACCTCGACAGTGCCATTGCGGCCTCCGCCCACAGGCCTTCTACACGTCAAATGGCGTCGCGCCGAAGGCCGGGAATACCCCGCTGATGGATGCGTCCTCGAACTGGCACGTCGTGGCCGTTGCTTTGCGCAAACGCGCGAATTTCGGCATTGCCGGAGTGCCCGGTGCACATGATCGACACTCTGTTTGGGCCGGTGGGGGTCGTCTCTCATGGCGGCCCCTCCGCCGAGACGTGATTGGCAGCCCGTAGTCGCCGTCGCCGTACGACCGAACACCAGTTGCGGCGAGAGTGCCCACCCGTCATAGGCCCTCGGCGACGAGTAGTGGTTAATAGGGGTGGGGCGTCGGGCCCGGTGTGGCGAACCGATAGCACCAGCCTGCCCACTCGTCCGCCGACCGGGCCGGTGATCCCCGGCATCGGGCTTCGGGTCATGGCCCTCGCTGCAGCAGGCAGTCGTATCAATCTGCGGGCTGTCGGACACATCGAAGGTGATGACCAGCGCTGGCAGGTGGGTGACGCGGTGACCCGGGCCACCCACCTGCGCAGGAACTCGTCGGCGCTTTGGCCAGACGCGCCGGGCTGCCCGTCGACACAGGGTGCGTCGTGCGCGTCGGGGCACAGGTTGGGCGTGATGTAGCTCTTGGTGCCAGGGTGGTGGCCGTGCAGGCGCGGTCCGTCGTCAAGGGGCCTCGTTCAATCGACGACGTGCTGCCCGAAGGCGCGAGGCTCCGTGACGAAGTGAACCGAGGCTTCGGGGTGTCCCGGGTCGGGATTCACCCATCGCGACGAGCGCCAAACAACTGTCCAGACCAATGGATTTTGGCGGCTCTTCCCAGATGAGTGTGGGGTCATAGGTTCAGGCCGCCTGCGATGAGGAGCATGCGCAGCCTGTAGTTCTCGA
>NZ_JBHTKH010000034.1:0-1129 GCF_042676085.1 Terrabacter terrigena | reverse complement strand
TGTGATGTCCAGCCAGGTTGTCCAGCCTGGTGATGGGTGCGACTTTCCCGATCGCTGAGTGGGGCCGGTGGTGGTTGTACTGGTGGACCCATGGTGCCAGCGCGGCGAGCCGGTCGGCCTCGGAGGGATAGAACGTCTTGAAGGCCCAGCCGTCGGCCAGGGTGCGGTGGAAGCGTTCGATCTTGCCGTTGGTCTGGGGTCGGTAGGGGCGCGTGCGTTTCGGGGTGATGCCCAGCTCGAGGCAGGTGTCGCGCCACAGGAACGACCGGTACGCGCCGCCGTTATCCGACAACACTTTCCGCACCGTGACGCCGCGCTCGGCGAACCAGGCCACGGCATGGCGCAGCACCAAGGTGGCGGTCTCCTTGGTTTCGTCGTCGTGGGCTTCGACGTACGCGACGCGGGAGTGGTCATCGACGACCGTGTGCAGGTAGCAGGTGCCGATCAGCGGCTGGCGGTACTTGCTCCTCGGGGCGCCGGTGCGAACGGTGGTCGCGGCCCGGTTACGCAACCCTTGTTGGCGTCCGACGTAGCGCCAGCCGCCGCCGTCGGGGACCTTGCCGAGCTTTTTGACGTCGACGTGCAGCAAGTCCCCGGGGCGTTCGTGCTCGTACCGGCGGACCTGTTCACCGGTGGCCCGGTCCAGGTAGGTGAGCCGGTTGATCCGGCATCGCACGAGAACGGCATGCACCGTCGAGGACGGGACGCCGAGCAGGTCGGCGATCTGGACCGGGCCCATCCGATGGCGCAGGCGGGCCCGGACGATCTTGCGCACCACGGCCGGCGGGGTCCGACGGGCTTGGTGATGGCGGGCGCTCGAGCGGTCGAGCATCCCGTCCGGCCCCTCGGTGCGGTACCGCTCGGCCCACTTGGCTGCGGTCTTCCACGACACGTCGTACCGCTCGGCGACCCGGGCAATCGGCCAGTCGTGCTCCACGACCAGAACGGCCAGCCGTAGTCGGGCGCGTGGGGTCAGGGCCGCGTTGGAGTGGGTAGCGTGGGACACGAAGACCTCCTGGTTGTGAAGTGAGCCGTCAGACAGCTCCACTCCACACCGGGAGGTCTTCATCTGCCATGAAGGTCAGATCGTGTCGTCACACTGACTCGACCAACGTGACTGGGCATCACA
>NZ_JBHTKH010000033.1:0-1320 GCF_042676085.1 Terrabacter terrigena | reverse complement strand
TCAGTGTCAGGGTGACAGCACCGCTCACGCGGTGGTTGGGTCCTGATCATCGGTCGTCTGGCTCATAGCCTCGGTGCCGCCCTCGGGTTGGCGTTCATGCGTTTTGCCGGCGACCGGTGTGACGGACCGGCCGGCGTGACTTGATAGGAGCGTGGCTACCGCCCCCACTGAGATGTGTCCGCCGACCGGCCCAACCGTCCAGTCACTGATCAGGTGAAGGAGGCAACCACCATGGTTGTTGTTGGCGCTGACGTTCACAAGCGGACGCACACGTTCGTCGCGGTCGACGCGGTCGGCAAGCACGTCGGGCAGCTCACGGTCGCGGCCACCACGCACGGGCATCTGAAGGCATTGGGGTGGGCCCGCCGTGAGTTCGGCGACGAGCTGACCTGGGCCATCGAGGACTGCCGGCACCTGTCGGCGCGGTTGGAGCGGGACCTGCTCGGCGCGGGGCAGGTGGTGGTGCGGGTGCCGCCGAAGATGATGGCCGAGCAGCGCCGGGTGGCGCGGACCCGCGGGAAGTCGGACCCGATTGACGCGTTGGCGGTCGCGCGCGCGTTCCTGCGTGAGCCGGACCTGCCGGTTGCCTCGCACGACGGGGCCTCGCGGGAGGCGAAGCTGCTGGTCGACCGGCGAGAAGCCTTGGTGAACACCCGGACCCGCACCATCAACAGTTTGTTGTGGCGGGTGCACGAGCTAGACCCGGCCCACGCACCCAAGCCGCGGTCGCTAGACCTGGCCAAGCACCAGCAGGCGCTGCACGCCTGGCTGCTGAGCGTGGGTGAGAGCGCGGACGGGGTGCGTGACGTCGTCGCGGAGATGGCGTTGGACGAGCTCGAGGACGTCATCGCGCTCACGGCGCGGATCAAGGACTTCGACCGGCGCCTGGGTGCTCTGGCCCGTCGGCAGGTGCCCGAGCTGCTCGCGCTGCCGGGGTGCGGCGAGCTGTCCGCGGCCAAGCTGCTGGGCGAGTCCGCGGGGATCACCCGGTTCACCGGTGAGGCGAGGTTCGCGCGGCATTCCGGGGTCGCGCCCATCCCGGTCTGGTCCGGCAACAGCATCGGGCGGGTCCGGATGACTCGCTCAGGCAACCGCCAGCTCAACTGCGCGCTGCACCGCATCGCCATCACCCAGATCCGCCTGACCGGTTCCCTCGGCAAGGCCTACTACGACAAGAAGCTGGCCGAGGGAAAATCACGAACCGAAGCACTCCGGTGCCTCAAACGACGCCTCGCCCGAACCGTCTTCCACCTCCTGACCGCCGACCACCACAACCGTCAAACCTCTTGCCTGCCGGCAGCGGCTTGACATAGGAGAAAC
>NZ_JBHTKH010000032.1:0-1392 GCF_042676085.1 Terrabacter terrigena | reverse complement strand
GTGAGAGTCCCTGGGAGTGGTGGGGTTTCGAGGTAGCGGAGTGGCTCCGGACGTGAGGGAGCCATCGGCGTGATTCTCGGTGTGTACCGCCAAGTACTCACCGAAGAGAGGTTCCCGCCGATGGCCCTGTCCCAGTCTGCCCTGTCCGAGTTGTTGGACGCGTTCCGTGCCGGTGACGGCGTGGACCTGATCCGTGAGTCGGTGCGGGTCGTGTTGCAGGAGTTGATCGAGGCCGAGGCGTCCGAGGTGATCGGCGCCGGCCGGTACGAACGCACCGACACCCGGATCACCGACCGCAACGGATCCCGGCCGCGGTTGTTGACGACCAAGGCGGGCGATGTGGCCCTGTCGATCCCGAAGCTGCGCACCGGCTCGTTCTTCCCGTCCGTGCTCGAGCCTCGCCGCCGGATCGACCAAGCGCTGTACGCGGTGGTGATGGAGGCGTACGTGCACGGGGTGTCGACCCGCGCGGTCGATGACCTGGTGGTCGCGATGGGCGGGTCCGGGATCTCCAAGAGTGAGGTGTCCCGGATCTGTCAGGGACTGGACGAGACGGTCGGGGCGTTCCGGACCCGCCGGCTGGACCACACCGAGTTCCCGTACGTGTTCCTCGACGCCACCTATCTGCACGTGCGGACCGAGGCCGCGCAGGTCACCTCCAAGGCTGTCGTGGTGGCCACCGGCGTCACCGCGGACGGACGCCGCGAGATCCTGGGCCTGGACGTGGGCGACAGCGAGGACGAGGTGTTCTGGCGAGCGTTCCTGACCGGGCTCAAGAAGCGTGGCCTGGCCGGGGTTCGCCTCGCGGTCAGCGACCAACACGCCGGGCTCGTCGCGGCGCTGCGCCGATCCTTCCAGGGCGCCAGCCACCAACGCTGCCGGGTGCACTTCGTCCGGAACCTGCTCGCCCACGTGCCCCGGGCGCAGGTCGACATGGTCGCCGCCGTGTTCCGCACGATCTTTGCCCAGCCCGACCCCGAGTCCATGGCCACCACCTGGGACCAGGTCCGCGACCAGCTCGCCGCCCGCTTCCCCAAGGTCGGGCCGCTGATGGACGACGCGAAGGCCGAGGTCCTCGCGTTCAACGCGTTCCCCAGGGCGCACTGGCGCAAGATCTGGTCGACCAACCCCCTCGAGCGGCTCAACAAGGAGATCAAACGCCGCGCCCGGGTCGTGGGGATCTTCCCCAACGAAGCCTCGGTGATCCGGCTCGTCGGAGCAGTCCTCGCGGACACCCACGACGAATGGCAGACCGACGAACGCCGCTACCTTTCCGAAGCATCCATGGCGATCCTCTACCCCGACCGCGATACTGAACCCATCGCCGCGATCGACAGCGGCGAATAGGCACCGAGGATCACCTCAAAGCCCACCACGCCCCGGGACGCTGTC
>NZ_JBHTKH010000031.1:0-1481 GCF_042676085.1 Terrabacter terrigena | reverse complement strand
GGCTCTTCCCAGATGAGTGTGGGGTCATAGGTTCAGGCCGCCTGCGATGAGGAGCATGCGCAGCCTGTAGTTCTCGAGGTTCCTGAAGCCGCGGGCGACCCTGCGGTGCAGTTCGATCAGGCCGTTGATCGCCTCGGTGCCGCCGTTGTTGGCGCCGCCAGTGGTGAAGTACGCCAGGAACGCCTCCCGCCACTGGGCCAACGTCCGCCCGAGCCGGGCGATCTCCGGGATCGGGCAGGAGGCGAAGCTGGCGAGGATCTTCTCGGCGACCGCTCGCCCGGCGGCGTGGCTGGCCTGGTGGTAGGCGGAGCGGACTTGTTGGGCGCACTGGTAGGCGACCCAGACCTCGTCGTGCCACTCGTCCGCGGCGATCGCAGCGGCGAGGCGCGCCTGCTGGCGTTCCGACAGGTGCTCGGCACCGGCGTGCAGGATGTTCCGGATCCGATACAGCGGGTCGTTCCTGCGGCCGCGGTGGCCGTGGATCTGCTGCTGCACCCGGCGGCGGACCTCGTCGAGCGCGTGCCCGGCCAACTTCACCACATGGAAGGCGTCAAGAACGGCGACGGCGTCGGCCAGCTGGTCATCGATCGCGTTCTTGTACCCGCGGAACGGATCGAGCGTCGCCACTTCCACACGAGCCCGGAAGGCCTCGCCTCGGTCGCACAGCCAGGCCGCGTACGCGGGCCCGGAGCGGCCCACGACCAGATCTAACAGCCGCGCCTTGACCACCAACTTGTCCGGGTTCTTCGGGTCCGGCGCTCGAGTCAGGTCGACCATCCCGGTCAGCTCCTTCGGGCCCCGCCGGACCGGGCTCACGTGATGCCACACGTGCTCGTCCACGCCCAAGGTGCTCACCCCGTCGAAGCGGGACTCGTCCGCGGCGGCGTCCTCGAGCAGCGGGCGGATCGAGGCCCACACCGTGTCCCAGGTCGTGCCCAACTGCCGGGCCAGCCCGTGGATCGAGGCGTGCTCGCGGCGGATCTGCTCGATCGCCCACCGGCAGGCCCGCACGGTCAGCAGCGCCCGCGGACGGGCGACCCGTTCGTCCTGCTCGATGAACGAGACCCGCGGGCAGGCCGGCTCGGGGCACACCCAGCGCCGCTTGCGCCACACGACCGTCACCGGCCGACCCGCCGACGGGGCGTCCACCAGCCGCACCTCGAGCCGACCGTGCCCGTGCGCCACCACCCCGCACGAGGGGCAACCCATCACTGCCGGCTCGGACTCAACGACCACGCTCAACGCGCCGTCCTCGTCACGGGCCACTGCGGTCACGCGCAGGCCATCGAGGCCGACAAGAAGGTCACACCGGTCGCAGTAGCCGCCCACAACGGAGCAGCACGACGTAGGCTCAGGCACGTCGAGGTCCTTGAGATCAGAAGAGGTAGAAGTCCTCTGATCCTCCGGGACCTCGACCCCTTCTCAGCTCAGGCCGCAGACCCCGCGTGTCGCCCTGACCCCACACTCATCTGGGAAGAGCC
>NZ_JBHTKH010000030.1:0-1839 GCF_042676085.1 Terrabacter terrigena | reverse complement strand
TGGTGGGCGACAGCGACGCTCATGACGTCACCTCGTTCATTTCTGCAGCTCGTGGGAGAGCTCTGCGAGCTCGTCCCCGCCGGCCATCTGGCGGGTGAGCTCGTCGAGGGCCACCTCGGAGCGCTTCTTGTCGAGCACGGCCTGGCCGAGCTTGAGGATGACGAAGTGGTTGCCGACGAGGTAGGCGTGGTGTGGGTTGTGCGTGATGAAGACGACGCCGAGGCCGGCGTCACGGGCGGCCGCGGTGTACTTGAGCACGACGCCGGACTGCTTGACGCCGAGGGCGGCGGTCGGCTCGTCGAGGATGAGGACGCGGGCGCCGAAGTAGACGGCTCGGGCGATCGCGACGCACTGGCGCTGGCCGCCGGAGAGGGTGCCGATGGGCTGGTTGATGTCCTTGACGACGATGCCCATCTTGCGCAGCTCCTCGTCGGCGATGCGTTTCATCTCGTTGACCTTCATCGGCGCGAACGGCCAGCGGCCGCTGACCAGCTCGGAGCCGAGGAAGAAGTTGCGCCACACTTCCATGAGGGAGACGACGGCGAGGTCCTGGTAGACGGTGGCGATGCCGTGTGCGAGGGACTCGCGGGGGGAGGAGAAGGAGACCTCTTTGCCGTCGACCTTCATGGTGCCCTCGTTGTGCGGGTGCAGGCCGGCGATGATCTTGATGAGGGTCGACTTGCCGGCGCCGTTGTCGCCCAGGACGCAGGTGACCTCGCCGGCGTTCACGGTCAGGTTGATGCCCTTGAGGGCGCGGATGGCGCCGTAGGTCTTGCCGACGTTGGTCATCTGCACGAGGGGTTCGCCACGGTGCAGGGTGCTGTCGGCGTGGTCGGCGATGGTGTCGGTCATGTCAGCCCACCTTTCGGGCGGTCGAGAGTCGCTTGACGTAGAGGTTGACCATCACGGCGAGCAGGAGCATGACGCCGAGGAAGGCACGGAACCAGTTGGGGTCCCAGCCGGCGTAGACGATGCAGAGGCTGGTCATGCCGAAGATGAAGGCGCCGAGGGCGACGCCGAGCGCGTTGCCGTAGCCGCCGGTGAGCAGGGTGCCGCCGACGACTGCGGCGATGATGTAGAGGAACTCGTTGCCGACGCCGTTGCCGGCCTGGAGCACGTTGAACCGGTACAGGTAGTGCATGCCGGCGAACCAGCCGAGGAAGGCCACGGTCATGAACAGGCCCACCTTGACGGCGGTGACGGGCACGCCGACGGCTCGGGCGGAGGCGGCGTTGCCGCCCACGGCATAGATCCAGTTGCCGATCTTGGTGCGTTGCAGGATGTAGGCGGCGAGCCCGGCGAAGAGCAGCCACCAGATCACCGTGATGGACAAGGTGATCGAGCCGATCTTGAACTCGTGGGCGAAGATCCAGTTGAGCGTCGAGTACCCGTCCATCTGGTCGATGTTGGGGCTGGACACGGAGCCGGTGACGAGCTTGGTGACGCCGAGGTTGGCGCCTTGAAGGATGAAGAAGGTGCCGAGGGTGATGAGGAAGCTCGGGATGCCGGTCCTCATGACGAGGTAGCCGTTGAGGAACCCGATGGCCAGGCAGAACACCAGCGAGAGGATGACGCCGACCCACAGGTTGATGCGCAGCTGGTAGCAGAACATCGCGTTCAGCAGGCCGGCTGCCGTGACGATGACACCGGCGGAGAGGTCGAACTCCCCGCCGATCATCAGCATCCCCACCCCGACGGCGACGATGCCGATCGTCGATGCCTGGTAGAGCACGGTGAAGAAGGCGGGCGCGCTGCGGAAGGCCGGGGCGACGATCAGGAAGAAGATGAAGATCACGATCGCCGCCACCAGGGCGCCGATCTCCGGCCGGGCCAGCAGCC
>NZ_JBHTKH010000029.1:0-5669 GCF_042676085.1 Terrabacter terrigena | reverse complement strand
CTGGAGCGGTCCGAGGCACTCTGGTTGATCCGGTAGGCTTCGGGGAGCAGGAACCGCTGATACCAAGCGGGTTGAATCTGGACGGTCTGAAGGCTGGTTCGCGGGTTTGACTCCCAAGCTTGAGGCGGGTAAGTTTGAAGGGTTGCCCCGGAGGCTGGCCGGTCTGGTTGGTTGATGGTGTGTGTCCGATTCTTGAGAACTCAACAGCGTGTCAAAAATCGATGCCAATTACCTCGTCCCGAGGCGCGGCGCGGTCACTCCATGAGGGGTGGTTGTGGGTGTCTTGGACGAATTATCCTTTGGTTGAATTGAACTTCTAGCTTATTTGAGCTGGTTGTTCGACTTCAGTCAGGTTTTCGAGCCCTTCATCGGGTTCAAAGTTTGCTCGGTCCTGGTCTTTTGATCGGGTGTCGGGTGTTTGAACATCAACGGAGAGTTTGATCCTGGCTCAGGACGAACGCTGGCGGCGTGCTTAACACATGCAAGTCGAACGGTGACGACAGGGCTTGCCTTGTCTGATCAGTGGCGAACGGGTGAGTAACACGTGAGTAACCTGCCCCAGACTCTGGGATAACCCCGGGAAACCGGAGCTAATACCGGATACGACGCGCCCCTGCATGGGGAGTGCGTGGAAAGTTTTTCGGTCTGGGATGGACTCGCGGCCTATCAGCTTGTTGGTGAGGTAATGGCTCACCAAGGCGACGACGGGTAGCCGGCCTGAGAGGGCGACCGGCCACACTGGGACTGAGACACGGCCCAGACTCCTACGGGAGGCAGCAGTGGGGAATATTGCACAATGGGCGAAAGCCTGATGCAGCGACGCCGCGTGAGGGATGACGGCCTTCGGGTTGTAAACCTCTTTCAGCAGGGAAGAAGCGCAAGTGACGGTACCTGCAGAAGAAGCACCGGCTAACTACGTGCCAGCAGCCGCGGTAATACGTAGGGTGCGAGCGTTGTCCGGAATTATTGGGCGTAAAGAGCTTGTAGGTGGTTTGTCGCGTCTGCTGTGAAAATCCGAGGCTCAACCTCGGACTTGCAGTGGGTACGGGCAGACTAGAGTGTGGTAGGGGAGACTGGAATTCCTGGTGTAGCGGTGGAATGCGCAGATATCAGGAGGAACACCGATGGCGAAGGCAGGTCTCTGGGCCATTACTGACACTGAGAAGCGAAAGCATGGGGAGCGAACAGGATTAGATACCCTGGTAGTCCATGCCGTAAACGTTGGGAACTAGGTGTGGGTCTCATTCCACGAGATCCGTGCCGCAGCTAACGCATTAAGTTCCCCGCCTGGGGAGTACGGCCGCAAGGCTAAAACTCAAAGGAATTGACGGGGGCCCGCACAAGCGGCGGAGCATGCGGATTAATTCGATGCAACGCGAAGAACCTTACCAAGGCTTGACATACACCGGAATCACTCAGAGATGGGTGCGTCTTCGGACTGGTGTACAGGTGGTGCATGGTTGTCGTCAGCTCGTGTCGTGAGATGTTGGGTTAAGTCCCGCAACGAGCGCAACCCTCGTTCTATGTTGCCAGCACGTGATGGTGGGGACTCATAGGAGACTGCCGGGGTCAACTCGGAGGAAGGTGGGGATGACGTCAAATCATCATGCCCCTTATGTCTTGGGCTTCACGCATGCTACAATGGCCGGTACAAAGGGCTGCGAAACCGCGAGGTGGAGCGAATCCCAAAAAACCGGTCTCAGTTCGGATTGGGGTCTGCAACTCGACCCCATGAAGTCGGAGTCGCTAGTAATCGCAGATCAGCAACGCTGCGGTGAATACGTTCCCGGGCCTTGTACACACCGCCCGTCAAGTCACGAAAGTCGGTAACACCCGAAGCCGGTGGCCCAACCCTTGTGGGGGGAGCCGTCGAAGGTGGGACTGGCGATTGGGACTAAGTCGTAACAAGGTAGCCGTACCGGAAGGTGCGGCTGGATCACCTCCTTTCTAAGGAGCAGTCATTTATGGCAGCCCGGTCTGTCCCCGAGTGTGGGGCAGCGGGTGCTCAAGGGTGGAACATCGATTATTTGGCGCCGACCTGGTCGTGTGTCTCAAGTACAAGCTCGTCTCTTCCCTCGGGGAGAGCAGCAGTGGAACGAGGCGGTGACGGGGGAGGTGCCTGACACGTTGTTGGGTCCTGAAGGATCGGACGACACGCGCCGGCTTCCTCTGTCGAGGGAGCCTGTGGTGTGTGCCGGCTGGTTTCTTCTGGTCGTGGGCCCTGCCGATCACGTGAGCTTTGCTCGTGTGGGGTGTGGGGTGCCGGTTGTATTTTGAGAACTTCACAGTGGACGCGAGCATCTTTGTGGCCAAGTTTTTAAGGGCACACGGTGGATGCCTTGGCACCAGGAACCGAAGAAGGACGTAGGAATCTGCGATAAGCCTCGGGTAGTCGATAACCAGACTGTGATCCGAGGATTTCCGAATGGGGAAACCCGGCTGGAGGCAAGTCCAGTCACCCGCACCTGAATATATAGGGTGTGTGGAGGGAACGTGGGGAAGTGAAACATCTCAGTACCCACAGGAAGAGAAAACAACAGTGATTCCGTGAGTAGTGGCGAGCGAAAGCGGATGAGGCTAAACCGGGCGTGTGTGATAGCTGTCAGGCGTTGCATGTCCGGGGTCGTGGGACCCGCCAGTCAGTTCTGACAAGCTGGCAGGGAGTGAGAAATCTGCGTCATAGTCGAAGAGCATTGAATGGCTCGGCACAGAGGGTGCGACCCCCGTAGACGAAATGGTGTGGACTCCCGGTGGATTTCCCAAGTAGCACGGGGCCCGAGAAATCCCGTGTGAATCTGGCAGGACCACCTGCTAAGCCTAAATATTCCCTGGTGACCGATAGCGGACAAGTACCGTGAGGGAAAGGTGAAAAGTACCCCGGGAGGGGAGTGAAATAGATCCTGAAACCGTGTGCCTACAATCCGTTGGAGCCTCCCGCCGTTGGGCGTGTGGGGTGACAGCGTGCCTTTTGAAGAATGAGCCTGCGAGTTAGTGCTCAGTGGCGAGGTTAACCCGTGTGGGGAAGCCGTAGCGAAAGCGAGTCCGAATAGGGCGCCCATAGTCGCTGGGTCTAGACCCGAAGCGGAGTGATCTACCCATGGCCAGGTTGAAGCGCAGGTAAGACTGCGTGGAGGACCGAACCCACTTAGGTTGAAAACTGAGGGGATGAGCTGTGGGTAGGGGTGAAAGGCCAATCAAACTCCGTGATAGCTGGTTCTCCCCGAAATGCATTTAGGTGCAGCGTCACGTGTTTCTTACCGGAGGTAGAGCTACTGGATAGCCGATGGGCCTCACCAGGTTACTGACGTTAGCCAAACTCCGAATGCCGGTAAGTGAGAGCGTGGCAGTGAGACTGCGGGGGATAAGCTCCGTAGTCGAGAGGGAAACAGCCCAGATCACCAGCTAAGGTCCCTAAGCGTGTGCTAAGTGGGAAAGGATGTGGAGTTGCTGTGACAACCAGGAGGTTGGCTTAGAAGCAGCCACCCTTTAAAGAGTGCGTAATAGCTCACTGGTCAAGTGATTCCGCGCCGACAATGTAGCGGGGCTCAAGCACACCACCGAAGCTGTGGCATTGACATACTGCTCGGCACCGACACCTGCGGGTTCGGTGTCCAGGCGTGTTGATGGGTAGGGGAGCGTCGTGTGGCCAGGGAAGCGGCGGTGTGAACCAGCCGTGGAGGCCACACGAGTGAGAATGCAGGCATGAGTAGCGAATGACGGGCGAGAAACCCGTCCGCCGAATAACCAAGGGTTCCAGGGTCAAGCTAATCTGCCCTGGGTAAGTCGGGACCTAAGGCGAGGCCGACAGGCGTAGTCGATGGACATCCGGTTGATATTCCGGAACCGGCGAAGAACCGCCCATGATGAACCCAGTGATGCTAAGTGCCTGAAGCACGCCCATCAACCCTTCGGGGTTACCGGGTGTGTGGAGCGCACGACCCGATCTGGTAGTAGTCAAGCGATGGAGTGACGCAGGAAGGTAGCCTCCGCGTGGCGATGGTTGTCCACGTCCAAGGGTGTAGGGCGCGATCCAGGCAAATCCGGATCGCATGACGCCTGAGACCTGATAGTGACCGCGAATGCGGGAAGAGGGTGATCCTATGCTGCCGAGAAAAACTTCTAGCGAGGTTCGAGCCGCCCGTACCCCAAACCGACTCAGGTGGTTAGGTAGAGAATACCAAGGCGATCGAGTGAATCGTGGTTAAGGAATTCGGCAAAATACCCCCGTAACTTCGGGAGAAGGGGGGCCCTGATCGTGACGACACTTGCTGTCCGAGCGTGATCGGCCGCAGAGACCAGGGAGAAGCGACTGTTTACTAAAAACACAGGTCCGTGCCAAGTCGCAAGACGATGTATACGGACTGACGCCTGCCCGGTGCTGGAACGTTAAGGGGACCGGTTAGCCTCACGGCGAAGCTGAGAACTTAAGCGCCAGTAAACGGCGGTGGTAACTATAACCATCCTAAGGTAGCGAAATTCCTTGTCGGGTAAGTTCCGACCTGCACGAATGGCGTAACGACTTCTCCACTGTCTCAACCACGAACTCGGCGAAATTGCACTACGAGTAAAGATGCTCGTTACGCGCAGCAGGACGGAAAGACCCCGGGACCTTTACTACAGCTTGGTATTGGTGTTCGGTACGGCTTGTGTAGGATAGGTGGGAGACTGTGAAGCCGTCACGTCAGTGATGGTGGAGTCAACGTTGAAATACCACTCTGGTCGTTCTGGATATCTAACCTCGGTCCGTGATCCGGATCAGGGACAGTGCCTGGTGGGTAGTTTAACTGGGGCGGTTGCCTCCTAAAAGGTAACGGAGGCGCCCAAAGGTTCCCTCAGCCTGGTTGGCAATCAGGTTTTGAGTGTAAGTGCACAAGGGAGCTTGACTGTGAGACAGACATGTCGAGCAGGGACGAAAGTCGGGACTAGTGATCCGGCGGTGGCTTGTGGAAGCGCCGTCGCTCAACGGATAAAAGGTACCCCGGGGATAACAGGCTGATCTTGCCCAAGAGTCCATATCGACGGCATGGTTTGGCACCTCGATGTCGGCTCGTCGCATCCTGGGGCTGGAGTAGGTCCCAAGGGTTGGGCTGTTCGCCCATTAAAGCGGTACGCGAGCTGGGTTTAGAACGTCGTGAGACAGTTCGGTCCCTATCCGCTGTGCGCGTAGGAAACTTGAGAAAGGCTGTCCCTAGTACGAGAGGACCGGGATGGACGAACCTCTGGTGTGTCAGTTGTTCTGCCAAGAGCACCGCTGATTAGCTACGTTCGGAAGTGATAACCGCTGAAAGCATCTAAGCGGGAAGCACGTTTCAAGATGAGGTTTCCAGGCCCGCAAGGGCGAGAGGCTCCCAGCTAGACGACTGGGTTGATAGGCCGGATGTGGAAGCACAGCAATGTGTGGAGCTGACCGGTACTAATAAGCCGATAACTTGACTCACAAAGATGCTACGCGTCCACTGTGCAGTTCCCGAGATACAAACGGGAACATGCAACCATGCAAGCCGACAGGCCACACGGCTGCATGACCACGATCTTGATATCTCCATAGAGTTTCGGCTGTCATAGCGAAGGGGAAACGCCCGGCTCCATTCCGAACCCGGAAGCTAAGCCCTTCAGCGCCGATGGTACTGCACTGGTGACGGTGTGGGAGAGTAGGACGCAGCCGGACA
>NZ_JBHTKH010000028.1:0-16946 GCF_042676085.1 Terrabacter terrigena | reverse complement strand
CGGGGCGACGATCAGGAAGAAGATGAAGATCACGATCGCCGCCACCAGGGCGCCGATCTCCGGCCGGGCCAGCAGCCGGTTGGACAAGCCCAGCGAGACGCGGTTCGTGGCCTCTGAGGGGGCCGGTGCCGAAGGGTCGGTCTTTACGGGTGTGCTCATGACAGCTCCAGTGCTGTTCGGTGGGGCCGGGCCGTGAAGCGGCCCGGCCCCGGAGTGGGTCAGCGGGTGTTCTGCTTCACGAACGGGAGGATCTGGTCGATGTTCTTGGAGTCCACGAACGAGGGCCCCGTGAGCGACGGCTGCCCGCCGCCGAGGATGTTGCCGTTCTTCTTGTAGAGGAACAGCTGCGTGATGGAGAGGTAGCCCTGGAGGTAGGGCTGCTGGTCGATGAAGAACTGGATCTTGCCGTCCTTCACTGCCTGCGCCGCATCCGGGTTGGTGTCGAAGGTGCCGATCTTGGCCTTGACACCCGCGCCGTCGATGGCCTTGATGGCGTCGAGGCCCTGGGCGGCGCCGAGGGTGATGATCCAGTTGATCGAACTGTCCTGGCTCAGCTTGGCCTGCAGGGCAGAGGTGACGGCAGCGTCGTCAGCGCCGTTGACCTGAATGTTCTCGGTGTTCGGGAAGGAGTCCTTGACGCCGGCGCAGCGGTCCTCCAGGGCGACCGAACCGGTCTGCTGGATGACGCAGAGGATCTTCGTGGCACCGTCCGCCTTGGCCCTCTCCCCCGCACCCTTGCCACCCAGGCGCTCGTCGGCGGCGAAATGCACAAGCGATCCGGCCTGCTTGTAGAAGTTCAGCCCCGAGTTGAAGCTGTCCACGGGGATGCCGGCCTCGACCGCCTTCTTCACGGTCGGGATCAGCGCATCCGGGGTGACGAGCGTGGTCGCGATGCCGTCGACCTTGGAGTCGATCGCGTTCTGGATCAGGACGGCCTGCTTGGTGGCGTCCGGGTCCGACGAGTACTTCAGGGTGGACCCGGTGTCCTTGGCAGCCTGGTTGGCAC
This sequence comes from Terrabacter terrigena, assembly GCF_042676085.1. Lineage (NCBI taxonomy): Bacteria > Bacillati > Actinomycetota > Actinomycetes > Micrococcales > Intrasporangiaceae > Terrabacter > Terrabacter terrigena. The sequence continues at coordinate 15,940 of NZ_JBHTKH010000028.1, read as the reverse complement.
CGGCCTTGATCCGGTCCCAGAACGTGTCGCCAGGCGTCTCGTGCGTGATCATGGCGAACGTGTAGCCAGAGTTGCCACCACCACCACCGCCGCCACCGCCGGTGCTGTCACTGGCGGGTGCTCCGCCGCCGCTGCTGCACGCCGCGAGAGCGGTGACCGCCGTGACCGCGACGGCCGCGCTCAGCCCCGCCTTGATGTTGATCTTCATCGATCTTTCCCTTTCGGTGGTTCTCGCCGCATCGGGTGCCGGCGTGGAGTGGATGTGTGTTTCGCCGGTTACCAGGCGACCGCGATGTACTTGCTCTCGGTGAAGGCAAGGAGGCCATCGGTGCCGCCCTCGCGGCCGAGGCCGCTCTCCTTGACCCCGCCGAACGGGGCCGCGGGGTCGGAGACGAGTCCCCGGTTGAGGCCGACCATGCCGGCCTCGACCGCCTCGCTGACGCGCAGGCCGCGTGCCAGGTCGGTGGTGTAGACGTACGACACCAGGCCGTACTCGGTGTTGTTCGCCAGGTCGATCGCCTCGTCGTCGGTCCTGAACGTGACGACGGGCGCGACCGGGCCGAAGATCTCCGACTGCAGGATCTCTGCGTCCGGAGCGACATTGGTCAGCACGGTTGCGGGGTAGAAGAATCCGGGCCCGTCTGGGATGACGCCGCCGATGCGTGCCTCAGCCCCTGCGCTGAGTGCCTGTTCGACCAAGCTGGCGACCTTGTCCCTGGTCTTTGCATTGACCAAGGGGCCGAGCGTGGTGCCGGACGAGTAGCCGGGGCCCATCGTCAGTGCGCTCATCGCCTCGGCCAGGCGCGTCGCGAACTCCGCGGCGATGCCCTCTTGGACGAAGAACCGGTTGGCTGCGGTGCAGGCCTCGCCGCCGTTGCGCATCTTGGCCACCATGGCGCCCTCGACGGCCGCGTCGATGTCGGCATCGTCGAAGACGACGAACGGCGCGTTGCCACCGAGCTCCATGGAGCAGTTGACGATGTGCTCGTTGGCGAGGTTCAGCAGCGTCCTGCCCACCTCTGTCGATCCGGTGAAGGAGAGCTTGCGGACCCGGGGGTCGGCCAGCATCGCGGCCACCACTTCGCCGGAGCGACGAGAGGGAAGAACGTTCACCACCCCCGCGGGTAACCCTGCTTCTTCCATCAGGTCGGCGATGGCCAACGCGGTCAGGGGTGTCTCGCCGGCCGGCTTGAGGATGGTGGTGCAGCCGGCGGCCAGCGCTGGCGCGATCTTCCGCGCGGCCATCGCGGCCGGAAAGTTCCAGGGCGTCACCAGGACGGCGACGCCCACCGGCTGCCGCAGCACGATGATCCTGTTGGCGCCGGAAGGTGCGGTCTGGATCTCCCCCCGGACCCGGACGGCCTCCTCGGCGTACCAGCGGAAGAACTCGGCGGAGTAGAGCACTTCTCCGCGCGCATCCGGAAGGGCCTTTCCGTTCTCTGCACTGATCAGCAGGGCGAGGTCATCTGCACGTTCGACCAGGAGCTCGTGGGTTCGTCGCAGGATCTCGGAGCGCTGACGCGGGGGAGTGGCCGCCCATTCGGCCGCGGCCGCGGCGGCGGCGTCGACGCAGGCGATCGCGTCGCCGACGGTCCCGCTCGACACCGAGGCCAGAAGGCCGCCGGTCGCCGGATCGACAACCTCGAAGGTGCCTCCGTCGGAGGCGGGCACGAGCGTGCCCGCGATGCGCAGCCCGGTCGGTACACCCGCGACGACCCGATCGAGGTCACCGCGGGCCGGCGCGTGACTGGCGGCGGTCACAGGTAGAGCCTCTGGGTACTGACCTGCTCCTCGTACTCCTTGCGCGCCTGAGTCGTGCTCTCCAGCTCCGAGACCTCGGGAACGGGAACGTCCCACCAGGCGCCGGAGCCTCCGAAGCGACCCTTCGCATCGACCTTGACGTAGATGACGACGGTGTTGTCGATCCCGGCGGCCTGCTTGAGCGCCTGCGACAGCTCGTCTGCGGTGCTGGCCGTCAGCACGTCCGCACCGTAGCTCGCCGCGTTGGCGGCCAGGTCCACCTCGATGCGGTTCTCGTTGTACTGGCCGTCGTCGCCCCGGTAGTTGAAGCGGCAGGCGAAGCCTTGCGACCCGCGCGTCTCGGAGAGCGCGGCGATGGACCCGTAGCCGTAGTTGTCGACGAGCAGGACCGTGAGCTTCAGTCCTTCCTGGACGGCGGTCATGATCTCCTGGCTGGAGAGCAGGAACGTGCCGTCACCGATGAAGCAGAAAACGTCGCGGGTGGGATCGGCCATCTTCGCCCCGAGGGCTCCGCCGATCTCGTAGCCCATGCACGAGTTGCCGTACTCGAGGTCGTACGCCTTCGGGTCGCTCGGCCTCCACAGCCGGTGGAGGTCGCCGGGCATGGAGCCGGCGGCGTTGACGACGACGTGGTGGTCGCCCGCGGCCGCGTTGACGATGCCGATCGCCTCGGCCTGCGAGAGGGTCGGTGCGTTCTGGACCTCGACGATCCGGTCGACCTCGCTGCGCCAGTCGGTTGCTGCCTTCTCGACCTCAGCGCGGTACGCCGCGGAGACGGAGTAGTCGGCCAGGAGGTTGTCGAGCTCCGTGATGGACTCGCGTGCGTCGCCGACCACTGCGAGCGCGGACTCCTTGAGGGCGTCGAGCTCGGTGACGTTGAGGTTGACGAACTGCACGTCGGGGTTGGCGAACAGGGTGTTCGAGGCCGTCGTGAAGTCGGTGTAGCGCGTGCCGATGCCGATGATGACGTCGGCGACGTTGGCCAGCTGGTTCGCGAACACGGACCCGGAGGCGCCGAGCGCGTTGACCATCTGCGGGTGGTCGTGCGGCAGGCTGGCCTTGCCAGCCTGGGTGACGCCGACCGGGATCCCGGTGCGGGAGACAAAGGCGTTGAGCTCGGCCGTGGCGTCGGAGTAGATCACGCCGCCTCCCGCGATGATGACGGGTCGGTGCGCGCCAGCTATGAGCTGGGCTGCCCGGCGCAGGGCCGCGCGGTCCGCGCGGGCCCGGGGGACGTGCCAGGTACGCGGCCGGAACAGCTGGTTCGGGAAGTTCCATGCCTCGGCCTGGACGTCCTGGGGAAGGCTGAGCGTGACGGCTCCGGTCTCGGCTGGGCTGGTCAGGGTGCGCATCGCCTCGAGCAGAGCCGTGGGCAGCTGGTCCGGTCGGTTGATCCGGTCCCAGTACTTCGAGACGGCCTTGAAGGCGTCACTGGCCGAGTAGTCCCACGAGAAGTTCGACTCCAGCTGCTGCAGGACGGGACCGGTGCGGCGGCTGGCGAAGATGTCACTCGGGAGGCACAGGACGGGCAGGCGGTTGACGGTGGCCGTGGCGGCCCCGGTGACCATGTTGGTGGCGCCCGGGCCGATCGAGGTGGTCACGGCCATCGCGCCGAGGCGGTTGCGCATCTTGGCGTAGCCCGTGGCGATGTGGACCATGCCTTGCTCGTTGCGGCCCTGGTAGAGCCGGAAGTCGTCGCGGTACTGCAGTAGCGCCTGGCCGACTCCGGCCACGTTGCCGTGGCCGAAGATGCCGAGCGCACCTCCGAAGAAAGGCTGCTCGACGTCGTCGCGCTCGACGTGCTGCGCGGCCAGGAAGCGCACCAGGGCCTGGCCAACGGTCAGGCGGGTGGTGTCAGTCGTGTTCGGCACGGTGTCCTTCTCCTTCGAAGGTTCAGCGGGGGTAGCGGGGGACGATGGGGAGCCGGCTGTCCATGCCGACGGAAGGCCAGTCGGCCTGGACGGGCGCAAGGCACGGGTCCTGGTGGGCCTGAAGGGTCCGTTTCGAGGCAGGCCCCGCCAGGACGTTGAGGTAGTAGAGGTCGTGCCCGTGAGCGGCCACGGTGGTGTGGTAGCCCCACGGGATGAGCAGCAGGTCGCCGTCGCGGACGGGCGCGGTCAGCTCGAACTCGCGCTCGGGGGAGTAGACGCGCTGCAGCGCCCACCCGTTCTCTTCGTCCCGCAGGCGGTAGTAGTAGGTCTCCTCCAGCTCTGCCTCGCCCTCCCTGTCGTGCTCGTGCTTGTGCGGGGGGAAGCTCGACCAGTTGCCGCCAGGGGTCCAGACCTCGATGACGTGCAGGCGGTCGGCGGGGAAGTCCGGGAGCATCAGGCTGTTGACCTGGCGGGAGGCGTTGCCGCCGCCTCGCATCTCGATCTGTGTGTCGTCGGGAGTGACCAGCACGGGCTGGTGGCGCGTTGTTGCCGGCGCTGCGGCGACGGCGATCTCCACATCGGTCACTGCCGTGAGGCTGGCCGCCGTGTCCCGCGGCACGTAGAGGCAGTAGCCCAGTCCTGCGAAGACGTTGTCGCGCCCGCCGAACTCCCAGTGCTGGTCGGCGATGTCGGCGATGGCGGAACCCGCCAGCGGCACCACCGCGCGTTCGTGGTCGTCCGCAGGAAGGGGGAACGTCTGGCCTGCCGGGACGGTGTGCACGGCGAAGGAGACGAAGGTCCAGCCGGCCTCTGCGGGGGAGATCGGGTCCCAGCCCTTGGCCAGGATCTGCGGGTCACCCATCAGGAACTGCCCCTTCCAGGCCGCTGCGGACCAGTGGTTGTGCGTGTGTGGAGTCTCGGGTCGCGGCGTCGGCCGCCGGTCTGCCGGGTCGACGCCGGAGAGGCGCCTGAAGAAAACCGTATCGCCCCTTAGACGAAGTGTCCAGTACCTGATAACATAACGATCGAGTGACCGCCCAACCTCCGCGGCGTCACCGTCGCCGACCATCTCGGCCTGATCCGTCTGGAGCCAACGTTGTCCCTTGAGATCGTCACGCCGACCTCCCCTGAACTGGGCGTTGCCATGATCGGCAGCGGCCTCATGGCGAAGTCGCACACCATGGGGTACCGGAACGTCGAAAGCGTTTACGGCACAACACCTTTCCGTCCGCGCTTCGAGGTTCTCGCCGACGCCACGGCAGAGCTGGCCAGCGCAGGCGCACGGTCCCTCGGATACCAGCGATGGACCACGGACTGGCGCGAAGCGGTGCGCAGCGACCGAGTCGACGTCGTCAACATCGTCACGCCGAACTTCCTGCACAAGGAGGTCGCCATGGAGGCCATCGCCAACGGCAAGCACGTCTACTGCGAGAAGCCGCTCGCCCTGACGGCGGCCGACGCCAAGGAGATGCACGACGCCGCGCAGGCCGCAGGCGTGAAGACCATCGTCGGCTTCAACTACCTGCGCAACCCGGCCATCGCCGAGGCGCGTCGACTCATCGCCAGCGGCGAGCTGGGCGACATCTGGACCTTCACCGGGCGCTTCGTCCTCGACGCGTGCACCGACCCGGACGTGCCCTTCACGTGGCGGTTCGAGCGCAAGCTGTCAGGAAGCGGTGCGCTAGGTGACCTGGGAGCCCACATCATCTCGCTCGCGCTGACGCTGGTGGGGCCGATGACCTCAGTGGCAGGGCAGAGCCGCACCTTCATCAAGACCCGGCCTGAGCCCACCGGAGTGTTCGGCTATGGCAGCGGAGCCGACCTCAAGGCTCCCCGACGCGACGTGGAGAACGATGACGCCACGACCTTCCTGATGGACTTTGCCTCCGGCGCCAGTGGCTCGATCGAGTCCTCCCGCGTGGCCACGGGCCGCACCTGGCACCAGAGCATCGAGATCATCGGCAGCAAGGGTGCCCTGCAGTTCGTCCAGCAGGACATCCACACCCTGCGGCTCTACCTCACCGGTGACCCGCTGGAGCGCAAGGGATACCGGGAGATCGAGCTCGGGCCGAGCCACGGCGACTACGGGGCGTTCTGGCCGTTCGCCGGCGTCCCCCTGGGGGTGCACGAGCTCAAGACCATCGAGGTCCATGAATGGCTCTGCGCCATCGCCGAGGACCGCACGCCCGACGGGGACTTCAAGGACGGCTGGCACGTCGCCGAGGTCCTGGAGAAGGTCGAGCAGTCCGTCGCCGAACGGCGCTGGGTGGATCTGCCCGCCTACTGATCGCGGTCCACGCATCGCCCCAGCACCCAACCGACTGCACCGCGCACTCATCATCGCTCAACTCACAGCCAAGGGTCCCACCGTGACAACAACCGACGTGATCTCCGAACAGACTGATCTCTCTCCCATCGCCAGGCAGGCCCGTTGGGAGGTCATCAAGACCGTGACCAACAGCAAGGCCGGACACATCGGCGGTCCGCTCTCGATGATGGACCTGCTTGTGAGCCTCTACTTCCGAGAGCTGAACATCCGTCCCGAGGACCCGGACTGGGAGGACCGGGACCGATTCATCCTGTCGAAGGGACATGCCGCCATCGGTCTCTACGCGGTGCTCGCCCTGCGCGGGTACCTTCCGCTAGAGGAGCTCGCGACCTTCGACAAGGGCGACTCACGACTTCAGGGTCACCCCGACGTCACCCGCTGTCCCGGCGTCGACGCGTCCACGGGCTCCCTCGGACAAGGACTGTCGGTCGGCGTCGGGATGGCACTCGGAGCGCGCTTGAACGGTCGGGGCTTCCACACCTGGGTCATGCTCGGCGACGGGGAGATCCAGGAGGGGATGGTCTGGGAGGCCGTCCAGGTCGCCTCGAGGTACAAGCTGTCCAACCTGACGGCGATCGTCGATCGGAACGGCCTGCAGCAGTTCGGCCTGCCTTCAAGCACCGAGACCACCCCGACCGACCGCGGCGACCGTCGGGACCCGTGGTTCGGGGTCGACCTCGCCGCCGTGTTCCAGGCTTTCGGGTGGCGAGTGCTCGAGATCGACGGGCACGACTACGGGCAGATCGCGCACGCGTACCAGCTGGCCCACGCCGGCGACGTAAGCCGGCGACCGACCGTCATCCTGGCCCACACGGTCAAGGGCAAGGGCCTGTCGTTGGCCGAAGGTGTCCACACCTGGCACAGCATCGTGCCCTCACCAGAGGACTTCGAACGTGCACGCCAGGAGCTGGAGCCGGACGAGATCGAGCTGCTGGACCAGCACGACCCGGACAGGGGCAGCAGCCAGGCCGATGACAACCCACCCGCTCCTGCGGACACCGATGAGGCCACCGCCACGGAGGCAGCTGCCCGCGAGACGACGAGTGGAGGCGTGGCATGAAGGCGATGCGTGACGTGTGGGGTCAGAAGCTCGTCGACCTCGCCACCAGCAACCGACGACTCGTCGTGCTCGACGGGGACCTGGCCAACTCCACCAAGGCCGACAAGTTCGCCAAGGCGTACCCCAGCAGGTTCTTCCAGATGGGCATCGCCGAGCAGAACCTCGTCGGCGCCGCAGCCGGCTTGGCGGCAACCGGATACGTTCCATGGACCAGCTCGTTCGCGGTCTTCTTCACCCACCGGGCGCTTGACCCCATCCGCATGCTCGTGGCCCAGAGCCACGCCAACGTGAAGATTGTCGGCTCCTACTCCGGCCTGCTCATCGGTGCCGTGGGAAAGACTCACCTCGACATCCAGGATCTCGCGATCATGCGCGCCATGCCCGACATGACGGTCATCGCTCCCGCAGACGAGACCGAGCTGTTGGCAGTCATGGACTGGGCCGACTCGACGCCCGGACCTGTGTACCTGCGCATCGTGCGTGACCCCGTGCCCGACATCATCGCGCCCGGCTACTCGTTCACGCCCGGAGCCGTCCACGAGCTGCGCCGCGGCACTGACATCGCCCTGGTGGGGACCGGGCCCCAGACGGGCCGACTTCTCGCCGTCCACGACGAGCTGGCCAAGGACGGCGTCTCCGCGGCAGTCATCCACGTCCCCTGTCTGAAGCCGATCGACACCGGCCGACTCCTCGAGCTGCTCGGTGGGCACGACCTCGTCGTCACGGCCGAGGAGCACTCTGTCCACGGGGGGCTGGGCGGTCTCGTGGCAGAAACCCTCACCGCGCACGGCTCCGCCCCGCGGCTCGAGCGCATCGGCATCGACGACACCTGGGGAGAGTCCGCCCCGAACGACTTCATGCTCGACAAGCACGGCCTGTCAGCCGAGCGAATCACTGCGCGGATCAAGGCCGTCCTGGCTCACCGCGTCACCAGCTAGGGCAAGCAGGAACCCGATCCGCCACCACCGTTCAACAGAACTGTCCACCCACTCCAATGATGGAGGAACCATGCGTCTTGGCCTCATCGGCCTCGGTCGAATCGGAGCGTTCCACGCCACCACGCTCACGGCCCTACCCGACGTCGACTCACTCGTCGTCTACGACCCGTTCTCGCCAGCAGTGCAACAGGCCGTGGAGCGGCTGGGTGTCGAAGCGGTCGGCAGCCCTGAGGAGCTCCTGAGAGCGGGGCTCGACGGCGTCGTCATCGCGGCGGCAACCGACGTCCACCCGGAGCTCATCCTCGCCAGTGTTGGTGCTGGTCTCCCCACCTTCTGCGAGAAGCCGGTCGCCGCCGACCCTCGGGAGGCCACGGAGATCCTCACCCGCACGGAGCAGACGGGAACGCCCGTGCAGATCGGCTACCCGCGTCGTTTCGATGCCGCGTTCATCGCCGCCCGCCAGTCGGTCGTGAACGGCGAGCTGGGCACCCTGCACACCGTCCGGTCGACCACGCTCGATCCGGCACCCCCGCCCGACGAGTACGTCCGACGATCGGGAGGCATCTTCCGCGACTGCAGCGTCCACGACTTCGACGCCGTTCGCTTCGTCACGGGGCAGGACGTCGAAGAGGTCTACGCCACGGGCTCCAACAGCTTCGCACCCGTCTTCGCCGAGAACGACGACGTCGACACCGCCGCGACCATATTGACGCTCAGCTCCGGCGCCCTCGCCGTCGTGTCCAACTCGCGCTACAACGCGCGTGGCTACGACGTCCGCCTCGAGCTCCACGGGTCCAAGGACAGCGTCGCTGCGGGGCTGGAGGACTCCTGGCCGATGCGCTCGACCGAGCCGGGGACCATCTTTCCCGCAGGCACGCCACACAGCTTCTTCATGGACCGGTTCGCGGCTGCCTTCCGCGCCGAGCTGTCGGCGTTCACCGAGGTGGTCGCAGGTACGCGCCCGAGCCCCTGCACGGTCGCCGACGCTGTCGAGGCCAGCTGGGTCGCCGAGGCCGCCGCCCTGTCCCTGCACCAACACCGACCCGTATCCCTGGACGAAGTCCGCTCCCGAAAGGCCCTCGCATGACCAACCCTGTTGAAAGAGTCGCCGGCGCACCCATTTCCTGGGGCGTGTGTGAGGTCCCTGGGTGGGGCTACCAGATGGATCCCAGGCGCGTGTTGACCGAGATGCGCGAGATCGGCCTGAATGCCACCGAGCTCGGCTCCGACGGATTCCTTCCGGCCAGCCCCGAGGGCAAGGCAGAGACGCTTGATCGGTACGGCCTGCACGGTCTCGGCAACTTCACCCCCGTGCTCCTCCACGACCCCGAGCACGACCCTCGCCCCGAGGTGGACCGAGTGCTGGACGGCTTCGAGGCTGTCGGCGCCAAGGTCCTCGTCCTGTCCGCCATCACGGGTCAGCGCGGCTACGACAGCCGTCCCGACCTGGATGCTGACGGCTGGCAGGTGCTGCTCGGGAACCTCGACCGACTCACGACTCTGGCGGCCGAGCGCGGCGTCCGAGCCGTCCTGCACCCGCACGTGGGCACGATGGTCGAGACGGGCGACGACGTGCAGCGGGTGCTGGCCGGATCGGTCGTCTCTCTCTGCCTCGACACCGGACACATGTTGATCGGAGGCTCGGACCCGCTGGCCGTGACCCGGCAGGCGCCCGACCGCATCGCGCACACGCATCTCAAGGACGTGGACCTGGCCCTGGCCAAGAGGGTCCAGGCGGGCGAGCTCACCTACACCGACGCCGTGAACCTCGGCATGTACAAGCCGCTGGGACAGGGCGATGTCGACATCGCCGGCGTGGTGTCCCATCTCGAGGCGCACGACTACGACGGCTGGTACGTCCTGGAGCAGGACGCGATCCTCACGGAGGAGCCGCGGGGCGAGGGCCCCGCCGCCGACGTGCGGGCCAGCGCCGACTACATCCGGTCGGTGCTGTCGGCCCTGCCAACCCTGCCGGCCTGACGCGCCGGCACCCTTGTCCCGCATGAGCTCGGGACCGGCTCCCAGAACCGCTGCCCTTCCCAGAGAAGTGAGGTCACCTCGACCATGAGCACACCGTCGGCACCACTCAGGATCGGCCTGCTGGGCGCATCGCGCATCAGCGACCTCGCCGTGATCGGGCCCGCGACAGAGACCGGTCACCAGATCGTGGCAGTCGCTGCACGCGACCCGGACCGGGCTCGTGTGTGGGCGAGCAGTCGAGGGATCGAACGCGTCCACGCCAGCTACGCGGATCTCCTCGCTGACCCGCACGTCGAGGTCGTCTACAACGCCCTGCCCAACGGCCTGCATGCCCCGTGGAACATCGCGGCGCTCCGAGCGGGCAAGCACGTGTTGTCCGAGAAGCCTTTTGCCAGCAACGCAGCCGAGGCGGAGCAGGTCCGGGAGGCGGCGCAGGTCATCGACCCGGACGGTCGTCTCGTCGTCTTCGAGGCCTTCCACTACTGGTACCACCCGGTCTTCCAACGACTGCTGGAGGTCATCGGAGACGGGACCATCGGGGAGCTGGAGCACCTTCACGTCAACATGTCCATGCCGGCTCCTGCGCCGACCGATCTGCGCTGGTCCTGGGACCTCGCAGGTGGATGCCTGATGGATCTCGGCTGCTACTGCATCCATGCGATCCGTTCCGTCGCGGGGCACCTCGGTGGAGCTCCCGAGCTCACCGGTGCCCGGGCGCTCGAGCGTGCCGGACATCCCGACGTCGACGAGCAGGTCCATCTGGAGTTCGACCTGCCGCACGGTGCGACAGCGGTCGCCGACGCCACCATGAACGGTGCATGGGACTTCAGCATCACGGCGACGGGCGCCGCCGGCAGAGCGACGGTCGCGAACTTCGTCAACGTCCACACCGACGACAGGCTTGTCATCGAAGGTCCCGACGGCGTACGCACGGAGCACCTTGGCAGCCGAAGCACGTACACGTACCAGATGGATGCGCTCGCCGCGGCGATCCGGGAAGGACGCCCCTTCCCCACGGGGATGGACGATGCCGTCGAGAACATGCGGGCCATCGACGCCGGCTACTCGGCCGCCGGAATGCCGGCACGACCGACGCAGGCCGGCGAACCCAGTGCGGTCGACCAGCGGAGCGACAGCGGGTCCGAGGCGGCACGTCGATGACCCTGCGGGTCGGTCTGATCGGTGCCGGAGTCATGGGTGGCGACCACGCGCGCACGCTGTCACGGCACGTCGCAGGGGCAACAGTCGCGGCTGTCACGGACATCGACCCTTCGCGGGCGGACCAGCTGGCCGCCGAGCTCGGTGCCACTCCTCTGGCATCCGCCGAGGACCTCATTGCTGCCCAGGACGTCGATGCGGTCATCATCGCGAGTCACGATGCCGCGCACGCGACGCAGGTACTGGCCTGCATCGAGGCCGGAAAGCCGGTGCTGTGCGAGAAGCCGCTGGCACCGACATCTGCGGAGTGCGAGCGGATCATCGACGCCCAGCGTCGCCGCGGCCTCGGCGCACTCGTGTCCGTCGGGTTCATGCGACGGTTCCACCCGTCCTTCACCGCGATGAAGCTCCAGGTCGACGCCCGGTCGCTGGGGGAGCCGGTGCTGGTGCTCGGCTCGCATCGCAACGTCAGCTCGTATCCCACCGGCGGCTCTGACGGCACCCTGAGCAACTCGGCCGTCCACGACATCGACACGGCCGCGTGGCTGCTCGGGAGCGTCGTTGTCGAGGTCGAGTGGTTCGCCGCGAGGCAGAGCGCCCTGGTCACCGACCGTCAGGATCCGCAGCTGATCCACCTCCGGTCCGCCAACGGTGTGCTGGCAAGCATCGACCTGTTCCTCAATGCGCAGTACGGCTACGACGTGCGGTACGAGGTGGTGTGCGAGCGCGGAAACCTACGGCTGCGCCCGCCTGCCCTCGTGGACACCGACCGTGACGGCGTGAGTGGCCACAGCCTGCATCCCGACTGGCGCGGGTTCTTTGCTGATGCCTATCGGCTCGAGCTCACTTCATGGGTCGAGCGCGTCACCCAGGGCCGACCCAGCGAGCTGGCCACGGCCGAGGACGGTCTGCGATCCACACTCGTTGCAGAGGCACTCATCCAGTCTCGGCAGGAGGGGAAGCCTGTACGCGTGAGGCGATCCACCGTGGATGAGGGCCAGCCGAGCCTCATGCCGAATGCGGTCGTCGAACAACCAGAGAGGTGGAGTCACACGTGAGGTCACAGTGGATGCAGGGCCAGGTCGTGCTCGTCAGCGGTGGAACGCAAGGTGTCGGTGCAGCCATCGCCCGACGGGCCGCCCAGGAGGGCGCCGACGCGGTCGTCGTGACGGGTCGCAATGTCGAGGCAGGCAACGGCGTGCTCGAGATCCTGCGCCGGAGCGGAGCGCAGGCTGAGTTCCTGCCCACCGACGTGAGCGACGTCCAGCAGGCCCGCGGCTCGGTCGCGCGGACGATCGAGCGGTTCGGACGGCTGGACCGGGTGGTGAACGCTGCTGGTCTGACCTCGCGGGGGAGCATGCTGGACACGACACCTGAGCTGTTCGACCAGCACATCGCCGTGAACCTCAAGGCGCCCTTCTTCATCATGGCCGACACGATCCGGCACCTGCGGGAGCGGTCGGCCCCCGGGAGCATCGTCAACATCATCTCGATCGCGGAACGTGGCGGGCAGCCATTCCTCGCTCCGTACGTGGCGGCGAAGTCCGGCTTGGCAGGTGCCACGCGAAACGCTGCGCACGCGCACCGCTGGGACAAGATCCGCGTCAACGGTGTCAACATCGGGTGGACGGCTACCGAGGCTGAGGGGGTCATCCAGCGCACCACTCACGGCGCGGGCGACGACTGGCTCGACGAGGCCGACGCATCGGTGCCCATGGGCAAGATCGGCCGCCCCGACGAGATCGCGGAGTTCGTCGTCTTCCTCGCATCCGACAGCAGCGGTGTCGTCACCGGTTCGATCATCGACTGGGACCAGCAGGTCATCGGCGGGCAGGACTAGTGAACCTCGCCTAGTAGTCATGCTGTCCACTGGCTGATAATCTGGTGTGGGAAGGTCTGAGCCACGGAAGGATGTGGGAGCCATCATCGCAGGTCGTCAACCCCATGCAGTCCCGCCCCGGCGCCGGACGCCGGCTGGGGCTGCCGCCGACGACAGCAACGCCGGTCCGACGGCGGACCTTGGCGATGGCGAGGGCCAACGGGGACTCGAGCTCATCGCCAAGGTGGACGCCGTCATCAGCGCGCTGGAACGCCAGGGCGAGCTGACAGCCGCAGAGCTGGCCGAGGCGCTCGGCGGGCCGCTGAGCTCCATGTACCGGATGCTGCAGAGTCTCGAAGCCGTCGGCTGGGTCGACCGCAGTCCGCGCCGGGGAAGGTATCGGCTCGGTCTGCCCATGATGACCATCGGAGGGCTGGTCGAGGACAGCATCGACATCCGTGAGCTCGCGCGGCCTGGCCTCATGACCCTGCTGCAGGAGACCGAGGCCACCAGCTTCCTGTGCGTCCCGAGGGGGGCCCGAGCCGTCTGCATCGAGCGCCTGGAGGGGCGCGCTGTCCGCTCCCTGGCGATGCAGCTGGGGAGTTCCCTGCCGCTGTATGCCGGCGCGGCGCCTCGCGCCCTGCTGGCGCACCTGCCGTTGTCGGAGCAGCGTGACGTGCTCGAGTCAGGCGTGGTGATGCCCGGCGACCCGCCGCGACCTGCCGTCGCCGCCACTCTGAGGGAGCTCGAGGAGGTGCGCCGTCGCGGGTATGCCGTCTCCGACGGGGACGTGACGTCGGGCATCGCAGCGCTCGGGGCGCCCGTCTTCAACCACCGGCAGGAGCTGGTTGCCAGCATGTCGATCAGCGGCCTGCGCCACCAGATCCTCGGGCCGAACCTCGAACGGAACGGTGCCCTGCTCCAGCACGCGGCCAGGGCGACCAGCGCGGCCCTGGGGGATGAGAGCGCCTCATGAACGAGCAACCGATGGGGATCCTCGAGAAGGCATCCCGCCTCGTCGAGCTGCTCGCCGAACGCGGGCCGATGACGCCGGCCGAGATCGCCGAGGAGACCGGCATGCCCCGCCCGAGTGTGTACCGGCTCGCAGAGGCTCTCCATCTCGCGAACCTCGCGACCATTCTCGAGGACTCACGCATCCAGGCCAGCCACCGGTGGCTCCGCCTGGCCGACGCCTCGCGTTCGGCCATGGGGGAGTGGGCGCACGCCCGGGGGGTTCTGGACGACCTGCGCGAGCAGACCGGGCAGACGGTGTTCCTGAGCGTTCCGCGCCACCACGAAGCAATCTGCATCGACTGGGCGCAGGGGCGGGCCATCAACGTCCTCCTGCTCAAGCCCGGTCGGCGCCTGCCGCTTCATGCCGGCGCCGCGGGTCGCGTGACCCTCGCCTTCCACGAGGAAGCCGCCGACTACGTCGACCTGGCGCCCTTTCCCCCGCTCACCCGTCACACACTCACGACGGCCAACGAGCTGCGCCGCGACATCGAGCTCACGAGGGCGCGGCGGTATGTGCATTCGGACGAGGATGTCACCGACGGGATCGGGGCCCTGGGCATCCCGGTGTTCGACGGGGCCCGGAGACTCCGCGGGGCGCTGTCGTTGGCTGGTCTCGCCGAGGACATGAGCGAGCGGGAGGAGTCCTTCGTGACCCGACTTCTCCGGGCCGGTGACATCCTCTCCGACGGCCTCGACTCCCCGTGATGGCGTGGGCAAGGCCGTCCACCGTCTGCGCCCGGAGCATCAGCACTCATCAGGCGACCTCGCCTGCTCCATCGACCGCCGCCATCGAAAGGCAGCCATTCGCGGCAGCGCACAGCGGCAGTGCGTCACGACCACCACGGACCACCCGAGGACCGTCCCGAGAACAAAGCCCGCACCGCTCGTCGACGAGCCACGCGAACCCAGGAGATACGCATGTCAGCTGAACTGCTCGCGACGAGCTGGACCACCACTGGTCCGAACCAGACCACGGACGGGGTGACCCGAAGCACCCTGGACATCCGAGACCGGGCCCGCGCTGCCGCGCAGGCGGGGTTTGCCGGGATCGGGTTCACCCTCGAAGACCTCGAGGCGGGCCTTGACGTCATCAGCTGGCCAGACCTGAAGCGGCTCTGCGACGACCTCGGATTCGCCTACACCGAAGTCGAGCTCATCACCGACTGGTGGACGTCCGGCGACCGGCGTCAGCGATCCGACGTGCATCGCAACAAGCTGCTCGACGCGGCGACAGTCCTCGGGGCCCGGCAGATCAAGATCGCGGGCGAGGTCGTCAAGGACGCCGTCTCGATGCCGCCCCAGACGATGGATCTGCCTGCCTGGGCGGGAGAGCTGAACCATCTGGCCGCGCAGGCACAGGATGCCGGGACCCGAGTGGCTCTCGAAGTGCTGCCGATGTCGAACATCGCGGACTTCACCGAGGCTGCACGGCTCATCGAAGCCGCGGATCATGCCTGTGCCGGGCTCACCGTGGACATCTGGCACCTCGAGCGCGGACCGTCAACACTGGAGGACCTCGCCGGCGTCCCGGGTGAGAAGGTCTTCTGCGTGGAGCTCAACGACGCTCACCGCGAGCAGGTCGGCACCTTGCTGCAGGACACCATGCGCAACCGGCAGCTTTGCGGCGAGGGCGACTTCGATGTCAGAGGATTCATCAGCACCCTTCAGGGCATCGGCTTCGACGGGCCATGGGGTGTCGAGATCATCTCTGACGTCCATCATTCCCGTCCGCTCGCAGAGTCTCTGCCCGATGTTGTCCGCACCGCACTTAAGCAGTTCTGACGGTGGCCCTCGCGGAGAGGGCAGCTTTACGGTCGTAGTCACGATATCGCTCAGTGGTCATGGTGTTCACTGAGCAGTAGACTCGAGTTGAGCGGTACTCTCCGTCGTCTCTCACTGAAGGTCCCAACATGCGCATCGGCATTCTCACCTCGGGCGGGGACTGTCCCGGCCTCAACGCCGTCATCCGCGGCGCGACCCGCGCCGCCGAGGTCACCTACGACAGCACCG
>NZ_JBHTKH010000027.1:0-29060 GCF_042676085.1 Terrabacter terrigena | reverse complement strand
CCACGTCCCCGCCACCCGCTGCGACCTCGACCACGAGACCCCCTGGCCTGTGGGCGAGACGTCCGTGACGAACGTCTCCGCCAAGCACCGGCTGCACCACAACCTCAAGACCCACCACATCTGGACCAGCACCCAGATCCCCGACCACGGCCTGCAGTGGACCACCCTCACCGGCCGCACCTACACCACCTACCCCAAGAACTGGCGCGAAGGCCTCGACCCACCAGCCGGCGCGCTCGATCCGGCAACCGCACCCGATGACCGCGACCGCGACGAGGCCGTGCCTCCCTTCCAGGGGTGTGAGTGTGTGGTTCGACGCACCCTACGGGGTACGCCGACCCCATGAGCACATCGAACACACCTTCGAACGACGACCTGATCGGCGGCACCTCGGGTGACTCGGCCATCAAGGATCCCGAAGACTGGGTCACCGGTGACGAGGCGATGACGGGCGCCCAGCGGAGCTACCTCGAGACCCTGGCTCGCGAGGCCGGCCAGACGCTTCCCGCCGACCTGACCAAGGCCGAGGCGTCCGAGCACATCGAGAGGCTCCAGGCCGAGACAGGTCGCGGTGCACCGGACTGAGTGACCTCGGCTTCGCGGGCGCTGAGCCCTCAGCCGACCGTGATGCGGTCGGACACGAGACCGGAGTCGGTCAGCTCGCGCAACCGCGTGACGGCCCGCTCGCGCACCGTCCACGGGTCGATCGTGTTCACGTAGATCTTCGTGCCGCCCTCGAAGCCGGCAAGGGTGGAGATGCGCCACTTGAGCACCGCCCGCAGCGGCATCGGCTGGTCGACCGACGGTGGGCGGTGGTGCCACTCCTCGTTCGACGGCACGTGCACTCCCGTCGCCGCGTGACACGCGTGCACGAGGTCGGAGAACTCGCGCAGCCGCTCGTCGCCCAGCTCCCACGGGCAGCCACCGCCGTCGGTCACGTGCACGACGAGCGCCGGGTACCGGTGGCCCACGCCGGCGAAGGCGACGGCGTGCTCGGTGCGCGCGACAACGAGCCCCTGCTCGGCGGCATACCCGGGTCCCCAGTGGGCGAACACGTCGGGCTCGGTGCGCAGCCGCTCGATCTCGAGCTCCTTCTGCGCGCCGAGCTCGTCGATCGCGACGACCTGCTTGTGCAGGTGGTCGAACGACGCGCCCGACGCCGACAGCCAGTTCTGGAAGACGGACACGTAGCGGGCGCACGCGTTGTCGCGGTACAGGTCGTGCATCGCGCGAACCGTGAGCTCCGTGTATCTCCAGTGCTCCTCGGGCGTCAGCGTTCCCGACCCGGCGAGCTGCGTGTCGTCGGTGGCGCCGTCGACGTAGTGCCGTCGCGCGACGACGACCTGGTGGTTGCCGGCGAAGAGCGCAACAGCCTCGCGCGAGAGGTCCTCGTCGGCAAGGGGCTCGGCGTCGGCCCCGGCCGCGCCCCTCGCCCGCATCCGGATGCGGGCAAGGGCGGTGACGTGCTCTCGTCCGCCGACCGTCCCGAGGTATGCCGTCCGGTGCGCCTGCGACGCGGCCGTCGGCTCGAAGCCGTGGCTGAGGTGCCAGTAGTCGTAGCTGAGGATCTCGAACAGGTTCGGGATGAGGCGGAACTCCGGCACGGTCAGGCCGAGGTCCTCGGCGAGCACACCGCGCACGTCGCGCCAGCCGTCGGCGTCGTGGACGACCCGCGCGATCTCCGGGGTCGTCTCGAACATGCGTCCCCAGCAGAATGCGCAGTGCCGGTCGTGGTCGCCAGGGTCCAGCGGCAACGGGTGCTGACCCGCCATCCCGAACGGTCTTGCCGCCCGCCCGGGCAAGGTCCAGACCTTGGTCCCGGTCAGCGGGTTGACCTGCTTGATGGTGCCGTCGGGCAGGCGGATCAGGGGCTCGACCACGGCTCCAGCCTAGGTGGGCTAGCGTCGCACCGTGGCCGATGACGACACCACTGACCTGCCGTACCGCGACCCGGCGCGCCCGGTCGAGGAGCGTCTCGAGGACCTCCTCGCACGGATGACGCTGCCCGAGAAGGTCGGGCAGATGCTCCAGCTCGACGCCCGCGGCGACCTCGACGACATCGTGAGCACGAAGCTGGCCGGCTCGATCCTGCACACCGCGCCCGACGACATGCCGCGCGCCATCGAGCTCGCAGCCGCGACCCGCCTCGGCATCCCGCTGCTCACAGCCGACGACTGCATCCACGGCCACTCGTTCTGGCCGGGCGCCACGATCTTCCCGACCCAGCTCGGCATGGCCTGCACGTGGGACCCCGACCTCGTCGAACAGGCCGCCCGCGTCACCGCGGTCGAGGTCTCGGCGACCGGCATCCACTGGACCTTCTCGCCGGTG
Organism: Terrabacter terrigena; assembly: GCF_042676085.1. Taxonomy (NCBI): domain Bacteria; kingdom Bacillati; phylum Actinomycetota; class Actinomycetes; order Micrococcales; family Intrasporangiaceae; genus Terrabacter; species Terrabacter terrigena. The sequence continues at coordinate 26,729 of NZ_JBHTKH010000027.1, read as the reverse complement.
CTCTGCATCACCCGCGACCTGCGCTGGGGCCGAGTGGGCGAGACCTTCGGCGAGGACCCCCACCTCATCGGTGAGCTCGGCGCCGCCATGGTCCGCGGCTACCAGGGCGACGGCCTCACCGACCCGACCGCCATCCTCGCCTGCGCCAAGCACTTCGCCGGCTACTCCGAGACGCAGGGCGGCCGCGACGCGAGCGAGGCCGACCTCAGCCGCCGCAAGCTCGCCTCCTGGTTCCTGCCGCCGTTCGAGCGCGCGGTGCAGGAGGGCTGTCGCACCTTCATGCTCGGCTACCAGTCCATCGACGGTGTCCCGGTGACCGCAAACGGGTGGCTCCTCGACGACGTGCTCAAGCAGCAGTGGGGCTTCACCGGCACCCTCGTCACCGACTGGGACAACGTCGGCCGCATGGTCTGGGAGCAGAAGGTCTGCGCCGACGACGTCGAGGCAGCCACGGTGGCCGTCAGGGCCGGCAACGACCTCGTCATGACGACACCGGCCTTCTTCGAGGCGGCCCAGGAGGCGGTGGCCCGAAACCTGCTGGGGGAGAAGCAGATCGATGAGGCAGTGCGTCGCATCCTCCGGGTCAAGCTCGAGCTCGGCCTCTTCGAGAACCCACGGGCGCCTGACCTCGCCCGCCAGGCCGCCGTCGGCTCGCCCGAGCACACCGCCCTCAACCTCGAGGTCGCCCGCCGGTCGCTCGTCCTCCTCACCAACGACGGCACGCTCCCGTATGCCGCAGGCCCCGCCCGCGCACTCGACGCCCCCGCGCGCACGGTTGCCGTCATCGGCCCCAACGCCGACGACCCGCAGGCGAACCTCGGCGACTGGGCCGGCGCGTCCGGGCAGGTCGACTGGATGCCCGACGGCCACCCGCGCGAGACGGTCGAGACCGTGCTCGACGGCTTCCGGGCGGTCGTCCCCGAACACTGGACCGTCACGTACGCCCGCGGCGCCGAGATCGAGCGGCTCGTCCCCGACCCCGACGGCCCGCTCTTCCCCGACGGCCAGCCGCGTCCTCCCGTCTCCGTCGCGGCTCCCGTCGACGCCGACCAGCTCGCCGAGGCGGTCGGGGCGGCCCGCGACGCCGACCTCGCCGTCGTCGTGCTCGGCGACACGATGGCCCTGACGGGGGAGGGCTGCTCGACGGCGACGCTCGAGCTGCAGGGCGGCCAGGTCGCCCTCCTCGACGCCGTCGTCGCCACGGGAACGCCGACCGTCGTGGTCCTCCTCCACACCAAGCCCGCGGTCCTCCCGCCCAGCGCCCTGGACGCAGCCGCCGTCATCGAGGCCTTCAGCCCCGGCATGCGAGGCGGGCGCGCCGTCGCCGAGCTCGTGCTCGGTCACATCGAACCGTCGGGGCGCCTGCCGCTGTCGATCCCGCGCCACGTGGGCCAGCAGCCGACCTACTACAACCAGGTCCGGGGGCAGCACGGGCACCGCTACGCCGACCTCACGCAGGAGCCCCAGTTCGTCTTCGGCGAGGGACTCACGTACACGACGACCACCTGGTCCGGGCTCACCGTCACCGGTGGCACCGACCTCACCGAGGTCGACACGGTCCGCGCGACCGTGACGGTCACCAACGAGGGCGAGCGTCCCGCGCACGAGGTCGTGCAGGCGTACGTGCACGATGTCGTCACCAGCGTCACGTGGGCGTCCAAGGAGCTCAAGGCGTTCCGCCGGGTCGTCGTGCCGCCGCGCGAGTCCGTCACCGTCGAGATCGAGGTCCCGGTCGCTGCCTGCACCATCGTCGACCCCGCGAGCCGTCGCGTCGTCGAGCCGGGAGACTTCGAGCTGCTCGTCGGCCCGAGCTCGCGCGACGCCGACCTCCTCCGGGCTCCGTTCACCGTCCGTCCCACGCCCACCCGAGGAGCCTGATGCGCGCAGCACGAGTCACCCACCTCGACGGCCCTGGCAGCCTCGTCATCGAGGACCTGCCCGAGCCGGCCCTCGAGCCCGGCCACGTGCTCGTCGACGTGCACGAGGCCGGGGTCAGCTTTCCCGACGTGCTGATGAGCAAGGGGCTCTACCAGATGCGCCCCGACCTGCCGTTCGTGCCGGGCGCCGAGTGTGCCGGCGTCGTACGCGAGGCAGCGCCCGGCAGTGCGTTCCGCGCCGGCGACCGCGTCGCGGCGTTCCCCGTTCTGGGCGCCTTCGCCGAGACGGTCGCCGTGCCGGAGGCGATGGTCTTCCCGCTGCCCGACTCCGTCGGCTTCGAGGCGGGCGCGGCCCTGCCGATGAACTATCTCACCGTGCACTTCGCCCTCACCCGGCGAGGAGGGCTAGAGCGGGGAGAGGTCGTGCTCGTCCACGGCGCGGCCGGCGGGATCGGCACCGCTGCGATCCAGCTGGCCCGGGCCATGGACGCCCGCGTCATCGCCGTCGTGTCAGCCGCCGACAAGGCGGCGACAGCCGAGGCCGCCGGCGCCCACCACGTCGTGCTCGCGGACGAGTTCCTCTCGCGGGCCAAGGAGCTCACGGACGGCCGCGGCGTCGACGTGGTCGTCGACCCGGTCGGTGGCGACCGCTTCACCGACAGTCTCCGCAGCCTCGCGCCCGAGGGCCGGCTCCTCGTCATCGGGTTCACGGCCGGCCAGATCCCCGAGGTCAAGGTCAACCGCCTGCTCCTGGGCAACCTCAGCGTCGTCGGGGTCGGCTGGGGTGCCTTCTGGATGCCCGACCCCACCTACCTGCGCACCCAGTGGGACGCGATCCTGCCGCTCCTGGAGAACGGTGCGCTCGACCCGCCGGTCGGCACGCGCCACCCGCTCGCCGACGTCACCGCGGCGCTCACCGAGATCGACGAGCGTCGCGCCCACGGCAAGGTGACGCTCACGGTCCGGTGACGGCCGCCCCGTCCATCGAGCGCAGGCGCCGCACGTGCGCGACCAGGGCGTCGCGCTGGTCCGGGTCCTGGTGGCGGGTCTCGGCCAGGGCGGCGAGCCGCACGAGCGTCAGCGTCGTCCAGGCCTCGAGCGTCGCGGCGTCGAGGTCGTCGCACTCGCCGTAGCCCTCGAGGAACGCCGCGGTCGCCGCCTCGGTCACCGACGCGGGTCGCCGACCGGTCACGCGCTCGCGCACGAGGTGTCCGACCATGTTGCCGACGTCGAGCCCGCGCGGGGACATCGCCGCGTCGTCGAGGTCGATGAGGGCGATGCCGCCGTCGGTCGTCACGACCACCTGGCGCGTGTGGAAGTCGCGGTGCGACGGCACGGCAGGCGCTGCCCGGAGCCACTGGGTCGAGACCTCGAGGTGGTGCACCAGCTCGGCCGTCGCCGGGACGTGTCGGCGTACGAGCTGGTCGACCTCCTGGTCGCGTCCCCACTCCCGGTCGAGCTCTGCGCCGCTGTCGTGCAGGCTCCTCAGGGCGCGCCCGACGGCCGCGAAGCGACCGGCGTACGCGGCGTCGGGGAGGTCGTCGGGGATGGTGCCGTCCCGGTAGGTCACCGCGAGCACGTGGCCCGCGTGGTCGCAGCCCACGACCGCCGGCACGATGCCGGCGACGGGGGTTGCTGCCAGGGCCAGCAGCCGGCGGGCGTTGCCCCGCGCCCGGGGCGACGCGAACACCTTGACGACGACCGTCCTGCGTCCCAGCTGGGCGAGCACCGCGACGCGGCGCCCCGGCAGGTGGCGCAGCACGGGCCCGGGCACAGCGCCCGGCGCGACCGCGTCGATCCCTCCCGCCCACTCGGCGAGCGCGGGGTCGAGGACAGCAGGGTGGTCAGCGGGGAAGGGCACGGTCTGCCTCGACCCTCAGCGCGGAGACCGCATGCACGATGTCGGAAGCCCTGCTCTCCCAAGCGTGCTCGGCGTGTGCGTAGTCGCGAGCCATCTCGGCCCGCGCCAGCGAGCCCACGGGGTCGGCGAGCACGTCGCGTATGCCGTCGGCGAGCGCGGCCGGGTCGCCCGGAGTCACGAGACGTCCCCACCGGCCGTGGCCCAACGCCTCGGGCAGCTGGCCGATGGCGCTCGCGACGACCGGGGTGCCCGCGGCGAGGTACTCGTAGAGCTTGAGCGGGGAGAACGCGAAGTCGGCGAGCGGCGGGTAGGGCGCCAGCGCCACATCGCTCGCCGCGAGCACGGTCGGGATGCTCGCGTGCTGCACCTGCCCGAGCCAGTGCACCCGGTCGGCGACGCCGAGCTCCGCGGAGCGAGAGGTCAACCCGTCTCGCACCGGTCCGTCGCCGGCGACGACGAGGTGGACGGCGTCGGGGAGCAGCGGCAGGGCCTCGACGGCGATGTCGAGCCCGTGCCAGGCGCGGAGCGAACCGGTGAAGCAGAGCAGCGGGCCGTCATGGGCGAGTCCGAGCTCGGCGCGGGCGGCGACGCGGTCGGGCGTGCCGCTGAAGAGGCGTGCGTCGAAGCCGTTGGGCACGACCTCGGTCGGCCCGGGGGCAACGGCGCGAACCGCGCCGGCCACCTCCTCGCTCACCGCGACGCGCAGGTCGGCCGACCGCAGCACCTCGTCCTCGACCGCTGCGGCCAGGTCGCCGGCGACGAGCCCGCGCCACCGCGCCTCCTCGGCCGCGAGCAGGGCGTTCACCTCGAGCACGTGGACGGCCCCTGTCACTGCGGCGACCCGCGTGCCGGCAGTCCCGAAGAGCGACAGCCGCTCGTAGACGACGTCGGGCTGCAGGCGGGCACAGACGGACAGTGCCAGCTCGGCCACGCTCTCGACGGTCTCGCGCTTCCGGCGCTCGCGCAGCTCACCCTCGGCTCGGCCGGGGTGGTCGACGAGGTGGCACGGCACCGGCCACGCCTCGAGCGGTCCGTCCGGGTTCGCGGCGACGCCGACGACCTCGACGTCGTGCCCGAGGGCCGCGAACGCCGACGTGATCGCAAGCAGGTGCAGCGCAGCTCCCTTGCCGTCGCCGACCCGCACGCCGGTGTCGGAGCAGAGCACCAGGACCCTCATGCCGCACCTCCTGCGTGGCCGGACGCGCCGGCGAAGACGTCGAGAAGAGCCGCCGTGGCATCGGCAGGGCTGTAGCGCTGGGCGACGAGGCGTCGTCCGGCCAGGCCCAGGCTCGTGGCGAGGGCGGGGTCGCGGAGCAGCCGGTCGAGCGCGGTCGCGAGGGCGTCGACGTCGTCGGGCGGGACGAGCAGCCCGGTCGCGCCGTCGACGACGAGCTCGCCGATGCCGACGACGTCGGTCGACACGACCGGCACCGCGCGGGCGAGCGCCTCCACGAGCACCGTCGGCATGCCGTCCCGGTCGCCGTCGGCGTCGATGCGGCACGGCAGCACGAACGCCCGGCAACCCGCGAGGGCCGCCTGTACCTCGTCCGCGGTGGCCGCGCCGTGGAAGCGAACACGATCCGCGAGCCCCAATGAGTTCGCGAGAGATGTGAGCTCGGGCCGCAGCGGCCCGTCGCCGATGATGTCGACGACGAGGTCGGGGTGATCGTCGGCGAGGAGGGCAGCGGCCCGGACGATCAGGTCGACGCCCTTCTTCGGCACGAGACGCGCGACGCAGAGCAGCGACGTGCCGGTCGCCGGGTCGGCCACGGGGCCGAGGCCGACGCCGTTGGGGACGTGACGCACCGAGGCGCGTACGCCGCCCTCCCGCACGACCGACTCGAGGTGGGCCACGTTGTGGCCCGAGACCGTGACGACCGTGTCGACGCCCGACAGCCGGCGCGCCAGGTGCGGTGCGTTGTCGTGGTGGTAGATGTCCTTCGCGTGTGCCGTGACCGAGCACGACACCCCCGCGAGGGCGGCCGCGACGACGGCGACCTCGGACGACGCTGTCGCGAAGTGCGCGTGCACGTGGGTCACGCCCTCACGGCGTACGCGCTCGGCGACGATGCCGCCCTGGACGAAACGCCGCCACGTGTCGTCGCGACGCGCGCGCAGCGCCAGCGCCGACCAGCGCAGCGGACGGCGCAGCACGAGGCCGAGGTGCGCTCTCGCGCTTGCCGGGTCGCGCAGCCGGGCGTGCCTCGGCACGTAGCGCACCTCGGCGCACACCGCGTCGAGCTCGGCGTGCGTCGGGGAGTCCTCCGGCGGCAGGAGGGCGTCGACGAGAACGCGGACCCCGGCGGCCTCGAGGCCGAGCACCTCGCGGAGCACGAACGTCTCTGACAGCCGCGGAAAACGCTTGAGCACGTAGAGGACCGGACCGACGGGGGCGGAAGGGCCAGGCGGTGCAGCCACCGGCCCGACCGCGGGGGCGGCGGTCGGGGTGGTGGCTGCTGCCTGGCTCATCGCCGGCCCCCGTCGGCCGGTAGTGCGGTGTCGGTGACGAACAGCCCCTCGCCTGCTCCGGCGAGCCGGGCGAAGTGTCCACCACCGCGCAGGAGCCACTCGGGTGCTCCCTGTTCGACGAGACGTCCGCCCTCCATGACGGCCACCCGGTCGGCGCGTCGGACGGTCGAGAGACGGTGCGCGATGACGAGCATCGTGCGGTCCCGGGGCAGGGCCTCGAGGGCCTGCACGATGAGCTGCTCCGACTGGACGTCGAGGGCGCTCGTGGGCTCGTCGAGGACGAGGATCGGGGTGTCCCGCAGGATCGCCCGGGCGATGGCGATGCGCTGGCGCTGGCCGCCCGAGAGCATCACGCCGCGCTCGCCGACCGGCGTGTCGAGCCCCCGGGGGAGCCGGTGCGCGAACTCGTCGACGAGGGCGAGCTTCGCGGCGCGCATGACCTCGGTCTGGGTCGCGCCGGGCCGGCCGCAGGCGATGTTGTCGTAGAGCGTGCCGTGGAGCAGCACGCAGTCCTGCAGCACGAGCGAGACCTGCGAGCGGAGGCTGGCGAGCTCGAGGGTGCGCACGTCGCGGCCGTCGTGCAGCACCCGACCGGACTGCACGTCCATGAGGCGCGGCACCAGGGCGGCCACCGTGCTCTTGCCGGCCCCGGTGCGCCCGACCAGTGCGAGCGTCTCGCCCGCGTCGACGTGGAGGGTGAGGTCGCGCAGCACCGGCTCCCGGCCGTAGCTGAACGTCACGTCGACCAGGTCGATGCGGCCCGTGAGCCGGCCGGCCGGAACGGCGTCGGGGGCGCTGCGCACCGCGGGGACGAGGCTGAGCACGTCGGCGACGCGCTCGGCCGCCGCGGTGCCCTTCGAGGTGATCGTCGAGAGCTTGGCCAGGGCCTTGAGCGGCTTGTACAGGCTGGAGACGTAGCCGAGGAAGACGAGCAGCACGGCCACGCTGAGGCGGCCCTCGATCACGCGCCACGAGCCGACGGCGAGCACGACCGCGACGGAGGCCGCGCTCGCCACGTCGACGACCGGGCTGAACCGCGCCTGCAGCCGGGTCGCCTCGAGACCCTGGTTGAGGCTCGTCACCGAGAGCGACTCCATGCGGTCGCGCATCCGCTCCTCGAGCGACGACGCCTGGACGAGCGGCATGACGGACAGGCCCTCCGCGGCGGCAGCTGCCACCTGTCCGTCAGCCGTTCGAGCCCTTCGGGCGGCGGACTTGAGCGCCCGCGTCGACCGGAAGATCACGAAGCCCAGCAGCGGGGTTGCGAGGAAGGCGACGACGGCGAAGGTCGGGTCGAGCAGCACCATGACGGTCGCCATGCCCACGACGAGCATCGAGTTGGGCAGCAGCACCGCGAGGGTCTGCACGAGCAGGTCCTGCATGCGGTCGACGTCGGAGGTGACCCGGGAGGTGAGGTCTCCGACCCGCTGGTGGGCGTGGTACTGCAGCGACTGCCGCTGCAGGTGGGTGTAGACGTCGACGCGCACGTCGGCCGCCATCCGGAGCCCGGTCGAGGAGAGCAACCGGGTCGACCAGTAGTCGACGACCGCGGCGAGCACGTAGATGACGACGAGGGAGGCGACGCCGATGGCCACCGCGGCACCCGGCGACAGCCCCTTCGCGATGCCCGCCGTGCCGCCGGAGCCGTCTGCCGCCCGGGTGAGCACGTCACCGACGAGCAGCGATACCGGCCACGGCTGGGCCAGCCCCACGAGCACCTCGAGGATGGCGAGCGCCCCACCGAGGGCGAGAGCGCGACGGTGCTTGGCGGCATACGGCCGCAACAGGTGCAGGGTCTGGATCATGCGACCGCCTCCAGCGCGCGCGAGGTGACGGCCTGGGCCGCCAGGGTGGCGCCGTCGAACGAGATGCCGGCCCGTGCGCAGGCCTTCTGCGAGAGGCGCCGTGGCTGGTCGAGCAGCCAGGCGACCTCCTCCGGGGTGGCCGTCTCGTCGAGCACGTCGGCGAGGCCGAGCGAGGCGAGGCGGCCGGCGCGGATGGCCTGCTCGCGCCGGGGGGCGCGCCGGGGCACGAGGATGGCGCGCTGGCCGGCCGCGAGGGCCTCGACCGTGCTGTTGTAGCCGCACATCTGGACGACGGCGCCCGCACCGGCGAAGAGGTCGACCGTCGAGCCGCCGCCACGCCGCAGCTCCAGCCGGCCGGCGAGCTCGCGGTCGCCGCGGACGAGCCGGCGCAGCCAGTCGCCGGCGTACGGCCCGGCCGTGACGACGCCGCGCAGGGCCGGGCGACGCCGCAGCGCCTCGATCCCGAGCCGGAAGAGGGTCTCGCCGTCGCCTCCACCGCCGGCGCTCACCACGACCGTGCTCTTGTCACGCACCTGGCGGGCCGGGCGCTCGACGACCCACCCGCAGTAGCGGGCCGGGTAGGGCAGGCCGTAGTCGCGTTCGTGGTCGCACAGGAGAGGGCTGCCGAAGACGAGCAGCTCGTCGTAGACGTCGCCCACGCCCTGCCAGCCGGGACCTTGGAGCTCGCGACGCACCGTGGCCGTGTCGTCGAGGACGTCGCGCAGGCCGAGCAGGATCGTGGCGCCCTGCCGGCGGGCCTCGGCCAGGCCGGGCCGCAGCTCGCCCGCGGTGCCGAACGGGTGCCGGTCGACGACCACGACGTCGGGCCGCAGGTCCGCGACGAGCGAGCCGAAGACGCGGGCGCGCTCGGCGACGGCTGTCCGGAAGTCCATGCCCTCGCAGCCGTAGCTGCCGGTCTGGTCCTTGATGAGCGACGGCACCCGGACGACGGAGAACCGCGGGTCCTCCAGCCATGCCGGCGGGCGCTGCACGCCGGTGACGAGGACGATCTCTGCGGTCGGGTCGAGCCGAGCGACCTCACGGGCGATGAGCGCGTTGCGGCGGGTGTGACCCAGGCCGAACCCGTCGTGCGACGAGAACACGTAGCGACCCATGATGCCTCCTTGCCGAGGGGGAAACGCCCGGTGAATTCCAGTAGAACGTGGTCGAAGTGTCTTCGCGACTCGGAAGTAGCGACCATCGGACGTTGGTGCTAGTACCGGGCGTGACGGATCCGTCATGGGCCTCGGGGGCCTGCCCGCAGGCCCTAGGGTCGGCTGTATGCCGCCTCGTTCCCCCAGTCGTGTCCTCGTCACCGGCGCCGCCTCCGGTCTCGGCCTGTCGCTCGTGCGCGCCCTCGCCGCCCGCGGCGACCGCGTGCTCGCGACGGACGTCCAGACGGGTCGGCCGGACGCCCTCCCGCCGGCTGTCGAGTACCTCGCGCTCGACGTGCGCAGCGACGAGGCGTGGACGGCGGCGCTCGACCACGTGCGCGAGACCTGGGGCGGCCTCGACCTGCTCGTCAACAACGCCGGTGTCGCCGCGGGAGGCCGCATCGACGTGGCGAGCATGGACGAGTGGCACTGGATCGTCGACATCAACCTGCTCGGCGTCGTGCGCGGCTGTCGCACCTTCACTCCCCTCTTCAAGGAGCAGGGCGGCGGGCACATCGTCAACACGGCCTCCCTGGCCGGGCTCGTGCACGCGCCCGGCATGTCGGCCTACAACACGGTCAAGGCCGGGGTCGTCGCCCTGAGCGAGACCCTCTCGCACGAGCTGGCACCGCACGGCGTCGCCGTCTCGGTCGTCTGCCCGTCGTTCTTCCGGACGAACCTCGGCGCCTCGTTCCAGGGTGCCGACACCGAGATGGAGCAGGCCGGCAAGAAGCTGGTGAGCGGCTCGAGACGCTCGGCCGACGAGGTCGCGGCTACCGTCATCCGCGGCATCGATGCCCGCAAGGACGTCATCCTGACCGATCGCGACGGCCAGATCGCTTGGCGTGCAAAACGATTCGTGCGGCCGGCCTACACGGCCGTCATGAAGCGGGCGGCACGGCGGGTCGCCCAGGGCCGCTGAGCGGCTAGCGTCTCGTTGCCCGCCTGACGTCGACCTCGGCCGGCGATCCGGCACCCAGCACGCCCTCGAGACTCGCCCGGAGCAGCCCCGCCGCGGCGGGGTCGCCGACGGCGAAGGTGCGGCTGAGGTCCGGTTCGCCGTCGGGCTCCCAGCCGAGCCCGACGAGGGCTCGCAGCTGTTCGCCCGTCAGGTCGGTGAGCCCCTCGAACTCCGTGTCGGCGATGCACTCCATGGCGAGCACCTCGCCGACGCGCCGGGCCTGCACGAAGACGTCGGGGACCGGGGCCGGTTCGCCGCCCGGGCCGCGGGTGCGGCGCCACCTGCGCTGGCGCGACGGGGCCTGCTCGGCGGCATACGTGCTCGAAGCCCGAGACCGCAGGTGGACGGTGAAGGTCACCCACTCGTCGTCGGCGAGCGCGGCGAGGTCGGCCGCGACCCGGGTGGTCCAGGCCTCCCACGTCTCGTCGAGAGGGTCGAGGTGGTCGCGCGTGACGTCGCCGGTCATGCCGGCACCGGTACCACCGCCGTCTCCATGAGGCGGCGCAGGTGGTCGGGGATCGGGGTGGAGCGACGCGTCGTGGCGTCGATCTCGACGTGGACCCAGTGGCCGAGGGCCTTGATGGCAGGGTCCGGTGCCGGGCCACCGCCCGTGCCGGTGCGCTGCGGGTCGACGAAGAGGCCCAGCTGGTAGGTGACGCTGCTCGTGCCGATGCGCGTCACGCGGATGCCGACGACGAGCGGGGCCGGGAAGGCGACCTCGGCGTAGAAGGCGCAGCCCGACTCGGCCACGACGCCCTGGGTGGCGTCGGTCAGCGGGTCGATGGCCACGTGCTCGGCCTGCCAGCCGTTGATGGCGGAGTCGAACAGCTCGTAGTAGACGGCGTTGTTGAGGTGGCCGTACATGTCGTTGTCGGACCACCGGGTCGTGACCCGCCGGTGGACCGGGAAGTCCGCGAGCGTCAGGTCGCGGGGGTCGGGAGTGCCGGGCATGGCCCCATCCTGCCCGAGCCTGGGGACGGCGCCGCCGGTGTCGGTGCGCGAACGTAGAGTGCTGAGGTGGCGTGGAGCGTGGGGCGGGCGACGTGGGTCGGTGACGTCACCGACCCCGACATCTCGCAGCAGGTCGGCACGCGCACCTTCGACCGCGGCCGGGCGTATGCCGCCGAGCGCCGCGTGCGCTCGCTGGCGACCCGTCCCGACGGGATGATGCTCCTCGGCACCATCGAGGGCGGCGGCTCCGGGCAGGACCAGACGACCTACCAGACGATCATCGAGGCCCGACCGCACCCGAAGGGCCGCGCGCACCTGTGGAGCGGCCGGTGCAGCTGCCCCGTCGGCAGCGACTGCAAGCACGTCGTCGCCCTCATGCTCACGGCCCGCGACGTCGCCCACGGCACCGTGCTCGGGCCACCCGACGACGAGGCGCCGACGACGGCCGACGACACCGCTGCCGCCGTGCAGGCCGTGACCTCGCCGGGCGTCGTCGTGCCCCCGCACTGGGCCGACGTGCTCGGGCACATCCGGCAGCGTCGGGTCGAGGCCGCCCCCACAGCCTCGCGCCCCGAGCCACGTGGCGACCTCATGCCCGCCGGGCTCTTCGTCGACACCGTCTACCGCGACCAGCGCGGGCGCCGGGGCGTGCCCGAGCTGAGCTACGGCCTGCGTCCCACGCGCTGGACCCGCGCCGGCACGTGGCACCGCACCCTGTCGTGGCACGACGCCCTGCCGCAGTGGCGTCCCGGCATCCGCTTCCTGCCCGAGCACGAGCGCATCATGGGCCGGCTCCACGACGTCGCCCGCCACGGCTCGGGCGGCACGACCTACTTCTCCGCCACGCCGCCGCTCTCCCTCGACGCGAGCGCGGACGTGTGGCCACTGCTGCGCGATGCGCGTGCCGCGGGCATCGAGATCCTGCCCGGCGAGGGCGTCACCGGCCCGGTCCACGTCGTCGACGATGCCGCCACCCTCGTGCTCCACGTCAGGCGGGCCGCCGACGGCACGGGCGACCTCGACCTCGACGTGGAGATCGACGGGCTCCCGCCCGAGGCGACCGGCGAGCGGCTCCTGCTGGGCGACCCCGTGCACGCCCTGGCCGTCGAGGGAGAGGACGGCGAGCTCACCTTCGTGCCGCTCGAGCAGGAGCTCGACCTCGGACCCGCGGCCCTCGAGTCGGCGCTCGCCGGCCTGCGGGTGCCGGCCGACGAGCGCGCCCGCTTCCTGCGCTCCGTGGTGCCGGGCCTGCGGCAGCGGCTGCGCATCCGCTCCGAGGTGCCGCTGCCGGCGCCCGAGGTGGCGCAGGCCGCTCAGCCCGAGCGGGTCACGGTCCACGTCAGGGTCGTCAGCGACGTGCCGGGGGAGGTGCGCCTCGACCTCGGCCACGCCTACGACGGCCGCCCCCGTCCCTTCACGACGGCACGGTTCGGCACCGCGGGTGGCCGCGACCGAGACGCCGAGGCCGCCGCGGTGCGGGCGGCGACCTCACTGCGCCAGGTGCCGGGGGCGCTGCGCTCCGACCTCGGCGGCCACCCCTACCTCGTGCCCCGGGTGGTGCTGACCGGGCTGCAGGCGGCCCGCTTCGTCGGCGACACCCTCGCCGAGCTCGAGTCGGACGAGCACGTCACCGTCGAGGTCGAGGGCGACCTGCCGCCCTACGAGGAGGTCACCTCGGCGCCGGTCGTGCGGCTCGGCACGGGCGAGCCGCAGCACGGGCCGAGCTCCGATCCCGGTGACTGGTTCGACCTGCACGTGTCGGTCGAGGTCGACGGCGAGGACGTCCCCTTCGAACCGCTCTTCGCCGCGATCGCCCGTGGCGACGAGATCATGCTGCTCGACTCCGGCTCGTTCTTCCGGCTCGACCGTCCCGAGCTGCTGCGGCTGCGCGACCTCATCGAGGAGGCCCGCGAGATCGCCGACCCCGAGACCGGCGAGCTGAGGCTCAGCGCCCACCACGCCGACCTGTGGGACGAGCTCGTCGCCCTCGGCGTGGTCGACGAGCAGAGTGCCCGATGGGCCGCGAGCGTCGAGGCCCTCGGTTCGCTCGAGTCAGGCCCGCTCGCCGACGTGCCACCCGACCTCCGGGCGACGCTGCGGCCCTACCAGCTCGACGGCTACCGCTGGCTGGCCCGCCTGTGGGACGCCCGCATCGGCGGCATCCTCGCCGACGACATGGGGCTGGGCAAGACGCTCCAGGTCATCGCGGCCCTCGTGCGCGCCCACGACCGTGGTGAGCTCGGGTCGGCGGGCGCCGAGGCACGCGGGCCGGTGCTCGTCGTCGCCCCGACGAGCGTCGTCGGCACGTGGATGGGCGAGCTCGAGACGTTCGCACCGCACCTCGCGGCGGTGGCGGTCACCGCCACCGAGCGCAAGCGCGGGGTGCCGCTCGCCGACGTCGTCGCCGGTGCCGGGGTCGTCATCACCTCGTATGCCGTCCTGCGCCTCGACGAGGACGCGTTCCGCGGCGTCGGGTGGGGCGGCGTGGTGCTCGACGAGGCGCAGTTCGTCAAGAACCGCCAGGCCAAGACCCACCTCGCGGCGCGACGGCTCGGTGCCCCGTTCACCATCGCCGTCACCGGCACGCCGCTCGAGAACTCCCTCATGGACCTCTGGTCGCTGTTGTCGCTCACCGCTCCCGGCCTCTACCCGCGGCCCGACGTCTTCACGAAGAGCTACCGCAAGCCCATCGAGTCCGGTGAGCGGCCCGAGCTGCTGGACCTCCTGCGGCGGCGCATCCGGCCGCTGATGCTCCGTCGCACGAAGGAGCAGGTCGCGATCGACCTGCCCCCCAAGCAGATCCAGGTGGTGGCCCTCGACCCGCACCCTGTCCACCGGCACATCTACGACCAGCACCTCCAGCGCGAGCGGCAGCGGGTGCTCGGCCTGCTCGACGACCCCGAGGCCAACCGGGTCGCGATCCTCGCGGCGCTCACCAGGCTGCGCCAGCTCGCCCTCGACCCGGTGCTCGTCGACGAGGTGCATGCCGGCAAGGGCACACCGTCGAAGATCGAGTTCCTCGTCGACCAGCTGCGCGAGCTGGCGGCCGAGGGTCACCGGGCACTCGTGTTCAGCCAGTTCACCGGGTTCCTGCGCATCGTCGAGAGCGCCCTGACCCGCGCCGGCCTCGACACGGCCTACCTCGACGGGTCGACGACCGACCGGCAGTCGGTCGTCCGTGGCTTCCGCGAGGGCGACGCGACGGCGTTCCTCATCAGCCTCAAGGCCGGTGGGTTCGGGCTCACGCTCACCGAGGCCGACTACGTCTACGTGCTCGACCCGTGGTGGAACCCCGCCGCCGAGGCCCAGGCCATCGACCGGGCGCACCGCATCGGCCAGAACCGGCCCGTCACCGTCTACCGCCTCGTGTCGGCGGCCACCATCGAGGAGAAGGTCGTCGCCCTCCAGGAGCGCAAGCGCGACCTGTTCCAGCGGGTCGTCGACGAGGGCGGCTCGCTGTCGGGCGCCATCACCGCCGACGACGTGCGCGACCTGCTCGGCCTGCCCTGAGACGCGTGGCGCACCGCGCGGCGCGAGGGGGAGAATCGGGCTCGTGACCCAGAACTTCACGCTCGACGAGCTCGCCGCCCACGAGTCCGCCCTCGTCTTCGACCGGTTCGACGACGACACCGCCTGGCGCCTCGGTGTCGCCCTGCGCGACGCGGCCGTCGCGGCCGGCCACCCCGTGGCGATCTCGATCCGCCGCAACGGTCAGCGGCTCTTCCACGCGGCCCTACCGGGTGCGTCGTGCGACAACGACAGCTGGCTCGAGCGCAAGAGCGCCGTCGTCGACCGCTACGGCCAGTCGTCGCTGCGCGTCGGCGAGGGCTTCCGGGCGAGGGGCAAGTCGTTCGAGGAGGACTCGCGCCTCGACGCGGGCGCGTATGCCGCCCACGGCGGGGCCTTTCCGGTCAACGTGCGTGAGGTCGGCTGCGTCGGCACCATCGCCGTGTCCGGCCTGCCGCAGGTCGAGGACCACCGCCTCGTCGTCGAGGTGCTGCGGACCTTTCTCGAGAAGGCCTGAGCCACAAGGATTTGACCTCGAGCGAGGTTGAGGTCCGAGGGTGGGCCAGTGGGTACGTGACCCACAGCCCGTGCTCACGGACACCACTGTCGACGGCGGTTTGCCCCGGCATAGAGTGGGCGGAGCCGGATGGTCTCCAGAAAGGAACGACAAGTGGCTTACACGCTTCCCGATCTCGACTACGACTACGCAGCCCTCGAGCCGCACATCAGCGCTCGCATCATGGAGCTGCACCACAGCAAGCACCACAAGGCCTACGTCGACGGCGCCAACGCCGCGGTCACCAAGCTCGAGGAGCTTCGTGAGTCGGGCGACTACGCCGCCGTGAACGGCGTCGAGAAGAACCTTGCCTTCCACCTCGGCGGGCACACGAACCACTCCGTCTTCTGGAAGAACATGAGCCCCGACGGTGGCGGCCAGCCCGAGGGCGAGGTCAAGGCCGCGATCGACGAGTACTTCGGCGGCTTCGAGAAGTTCCAGGCGCACTTCAACGCCAACGCCAACGCGATCCAGGGCTCCGGCTGGTCGATCTGGGCCTGGGACACCATCGCGCAGCGGCCGCACATCATGCAGCTGTTCGACCAGCAGGGAAACATCCCCGTCGGCCAGATCCCGCTGCTCCAGCTCGACATGTGGGAGCACGCCTTCTACCTGCAGTACGAGAACGTCAAGGCCGACTACGTCAAGGCCTGGTGGAACGTCGTCAACTGGGAGGACGTCTCGGCCCGCCTCGAGCGCGCCAAGGCGACCTCGGGCCTGATCATCCCGGCCTGAGCCAGCCTGCTCCAGACGCCTCGAGAGGGCGGTCACCCGAGACCGGGTGGCCGCCCTCCGTCGTGCTCAGCGGTCGCGCGCGGCCGGACCTGACGCCGTGACCGTGAACGACTGGGGCGCAGCGAAACCCGCCTCGGCGAAGGCTGCCTCGATCGCCGTCGCGACCGCATCGGCCCGGTCGCTCGGCACGATGGCGATGCACGACCCGCCGAAGCCGCCGCCGGTCATGCGTGCGCCGAGCGCGCCGTGGGCACGCGCCGTGGACGTCGCGACGTCGAGCTCCGCGCACGACACCTCGTAGTCGTCGCGCAGCGAGGCGTGGGACGCGTCGAAGAGGCGGCCGACCTCGGTGAGGTCGTCAGCCTCGAGGGCACGGACCGCAGCCTCCACCCGTTCGATCTCCGTGACGACGTGACGCACACGGCGGCGCACCTCGCCGGGGCTAAGGCGGGCCAGGGCCTCGTCGAGCGCCGTCGGGTCGACCTCGCGCAGCGTCTCGACGCCGAGGTCGCGGGCGGCCTGCTCGCAGGCCCCGCGTCGGGCGGCGTACTGGCCGTCGACGAGGGCGTGCTCGGCGCGGGTGTCGGTGACGAGGAGGACGTGTCCGGCGCCGCCGAGGTCGAAGGGCACCTGGCGGGTGTCGCCCGAACGGCAGTCGAGAAGCAGTGCGGCCCGCTCGTCGCAGAGCAGCGACGCGGACTGGTCCATGCCGCCGGTCGGCGCGCCGGCGATGGTGTTCTCGGCCTCGACGCAGCGGGCGGCGAGGCGGCCGCGCCCGTCGGCGGAGCCGAGCAGCCCGAGGGCGAAGAGGTCGCTGGACGCGGCTGCCACGGCGCACTCCAGAGCGGCCGAGCTGGACAGGCCGGCGCCGAGGGGCACGGTCGAGTCGACGAGCACGTCGAGGCCGCCGACCTCGAGCCCGTCCTTCGCAAGCGCCCACAGCACACCGGCGACGTATGCGCTCCAGCCACCGGGCCGCTCGGGCGAGATCTCGTCGAGCGAGACCTCGACGACGCCGTCCTGCTGGGCCGACGCCATGCGAAGCACTCCGTCGCCGCTACGGGACACGGCGGCATACGTCCTCTGCGGCAAGGCGATCGGCAGGCAGAGACCACCGTTGTAGTCGGTGTGCTCGCCGATGAGGTTGACCCGCCCGGGTGCCGACCACACGCCCGTCGGCGCTGCACCGAAGATGCGCTCGAAGTCGGCGGCGAGCCGGTCGATCACGGAGCGACCTCACGCAGCCGCGCGGCTGCATGCTCGGGCGCGACGTCGTTGACCCAGCCGCCGACGCCCGACTCGGAGCCGGCGAGGTACTTCAGCCGGCCGGGACCACGCAGCACCGACATGAGCTGCAGGTGCAGCCGCGAGACGTCACGACCGGTCTTGGCCGGCGCCTGCTGCCAGGCAGCGATGTAGGGCAGCCTGACGGGCGAGCCGTCCTCGGCGACGTAGTAGCGGTCGAGCCGTCCCAGCAGGTCGCGGTAGACCACGGCGAGCTCGTCGCGCTCGTCGTCGTCGAGCGCCACGAGGTCGGGCACGTCGCGGTGCGGGGCCAGGTGCACCTCGACGGGCCAACGCGCCGCGAAGGGCACGTATGCCGTCCAGTGCGTCCCCGAGATGACCACCCGTGAGCCGTCGGCCCGCTCGGCCGCGAGGATGTCGGCGCCGAGGAGCCGGCCGGTGCGCTCGTGGTGGCGACGAGCCGCCCCGAGCAAGGCCTTGGTGCGGTCGGGCACGTAGGGGTAGGCGTAGATCTGGCCGTGCGGGTGGGGGAGCGTCACGCCGATCTCGCGGCCGCGGTTCTCGAACGCGAAGACCTGCTCGACCTCGGGGATGGCCCCGAGTGCCTCGGTGCGCTGCGCCCACGTGTCGATGACGGTGCGCACCCGCTCGACCGGCAGGTCCTTGAACGACGCCTCGTGGTCACTCGTGAAGCAGACGACCTCGCACCGCCCGACGGCCGGGCGGGTGCCGAAGATGCCCGAGGGGTCGGGTACGTCGCTCCCGAGGGAGGTGACGGCGTACGAGGGAAAGCGGTTCTCGAAGACGACGACCTGGTAGTCGCTCTCGGGGATCTCCGACGGCACGGAGCCGTGGCCGGCGGGGCAGAGCGGGCACTCGTCCTTCGGCGGCATGAAGGTGCGGTGCTGGCGGTGCGCTGCGACCGCCACCCAGTCGTCGACGAGCGCGTCGTGGCGCACCTCGCCGGACCGGACGCGCGGCTCGACGGGACGCTGGTCCTCGGCCGTACGCTCCGGGGTGCCCGGCTCGTCGACGTAGATGATCTCGCGGCCGTCGGCCAGCTGCCTCGTCGTCATGCGGCTCGTCGTGCGGCTCGGGGTGGTCACGGGGTCTCCACGGTCTCGAGGGAGCCGACGACCTCGCGCAGGGTCTCGCGAGCCCGGCCGGGCAGTCCGACGTCGGTGACGAACAGGTCGACCTCCGCCAGGTCGGCGAAGGTGCTGAGGCCCACCGTGCCCCACTTCGAGGAGTCGGCGAGGACGCAGACGTGGCGCGCGGACGCGACGAGCGCTCGGTTGGTCTCGGACTCGACGAGGTTGGGGGTGGTCAGGCCGCTGCGGTCGTCGACGCCGTGTGCGCCGAGGAAGAGCAGGTCGACGTGGAGCGCACGCAGGGCGGCGACGGCCACCGGCCCGACGAGCGCGTCGGACGGTGTGCGCACCCCGCCCGTGAGGATGACGGTCTGGCCCGGCGCGCCCGACTCGTGCAGCAGCTGCGCCACGGGCACCGAGTTCGTGACGACGGTCAGCTGTGGCACGTCCTTGACGGCGCGCGCGAGCTCGTAGGTGGTGGTGCCGGCCGAGATCCCGATGGCGCTGCCCGCCTCGACCCGGCGAGCCGCCGCCCTCGCGATCGCCTGCTTCTGCGCGAGCTGCAGCAGCGACTTGGCGGAGAAGCCCGGCTCCTCGCTGCTGCGCGAGTCGCCGAGCGCGAGCGCGCCGCCGTGCACGCGCTCAAGCAGCCCGTCGCTCGACAGCCGCTCGATGTCGCGACGGATCGTCATGTCGGAGACCCCGAGGCGCTCGACGAGGTCGGAGACCTTCACGGCTCCCGACTCCTCGACCAGCTCGAGGATGACCGAGCGTCGTTGGCTGGCAAGCATTTTCACTCCTGCCTGATCACGGCGGTGGCGCCGGCGGCGAGCCGGACGGAGCCGTCGACGGCGGCGGCCGTGACGAGGTCGTACCCGCTGGCCGCCACAGTCTGCTCCGTGTCGGTGTGGTTGAGCAGGAAGAGCCAGGACTGCGTGCCGTCGCTGCGCCGGGTGGCCTCGACACCACGCGGGAGGTCCGCCACGGCGGGCTCGACGGAGGCGGCGGACAGGACGTCGTCGAGGAGGGTCCCGAGAGTGGCGTCGTCAGGGAGGGTGCTGAGGTACCACGCAGCTCCGCCGCCGACGTCGCGACGCGTGACCGCGGGGCGACCCGCGAGGGGCCCGCCGGCATACGTGGTCAGCACCTCGGTGCCCGGCAGGGTGGTCACGTCCTCACTCCACCACGTGCCGGTGCCGTCGGCGAGGGCGACGTCGCTGTCGGGACCGAGCGGGAAGAACTCCTCGACGCGGACGCCGAGCAGGTCACGGAACGCGCCGGGGTAGCCGCCGAGGCGCACGTGGTCGTTCTCGTCGCTGATGCCGGAGAAGTACGTGACGACAACCTGGGCGCCTGCCTCGGCCGCGGCCGCGACGGCCGCCGCGTGCGCGTCGGTGACGAGGTAGAGCTGCGGCACCACGACGACGGCGTAGGCCGTGAGGTCGGCCGACGGGTGCACGACGTCGCAGGTGACGCCGCGGTCGTGCAGCAGGCGGTGGATCGTGTGCGCCGCCTCCTGTGCGTCGAGCTCGGTGCTCGGCATGCACGGGCCCTCCGCGGCCCAGATCGCCTGGTAGTCGTGCAGGAGGGCGACCTTCGCTTCGACCCGGCTGCCGACCAGCTCGCCGAGGCGACCGGCGATGCGACCGAGCTCCTCGACCTCGCGGAACCGGGCGCTGTCGGCACCGGCGTGCGGCACGACGGCGCTGTGGAACTTCTCCGACCCGGCCCGCGACTGCCGCCACTGGAACCAGCCGATCGTGTCGGCGCCACGGGCCACGTGGGCGAGCGCGTCGCGGATCGTCTGGCCGGGGGACTTGGCGTGGTTGGTCGGCTGCCAGTTGACCGCGCTCGTCGAGTGCTCCATGAGCATCCACGGGGCACCGCCGGCGAGGCCGCGGGTGAGGTCGCCGCTGAAGGCGAGCTCGGAGCGCGGGTGCTCGAGGCTGTCGACGATGTAGTGGTCGGTGCTGACGACGTCGACCGTCGGCGTCCACTGCGCGTAGTCGAGGTGGCGGAAGTGGTCGAGCGTCATGAAGTTCGTCGTCACCGGGACGCCGGGGGACAGCTCGTCGAGCACGGCGCGCTCGGCCCGCATGAAGTCGAGCAGCGCATCGGAGGAGAACCGCTTGTAGTCGAGGACGTGCGTCGGGTTGTTGAACGTCGTCGAGCGGCGCGGCGGCAGCACCTGGTCCCACGCCGTGTAGCGCTGGCTCCAGAAGGCCGTTCCCCACGCGTCGTTGAGGGCGTCGAGGGTCGTGTAGCGACGCTCGAGCCACGTGCGGAAGTGGCGGGCGCACTCGTCGCAGTAGCAGGGGAGGTTGTGGCAGGCGTACTCGTTGGAGACGTGCCACATCGCGAGGGCGGGGTGCTCGTGGTAGCGCGTCGCCATCTGGCGGGTGAGGGCCAGGGCATACTCACGGAAGACGGGGGAGGTCGGGCACCACGCCTGCCGGCTGCCCGGCCACAGCGTGTGGCCGTCGACGTCGACGGGCAGGATCTCGGGGTGCGCCGCCGAGAGCCACGGCGGCGGGGTGGCTGTCGCGGTGGCGAGGTCTACCGCGACCCCGCCGGCGTGCAGCTTGTCCATGATCACGTCGAGCCACTCGAACTCGTACTCGCCCTTGGCCGGCTCGAGCCAGCTCCACGAGAAGATCCCGAGGCTGACGAACGAGATGTTCGCGCGGCGCATGAGGTCGACGTCCTCGTCCCACACGGAGCGTGGCCACTGCTCGGGGTTGTAGTCGCCACCGAGTGCCAGGGTCTTCGTCGGCCATGAGCGCATGGCACACAGACTGTCGGGCCGCGGTGGGCGATGTCAACAATTTCGAACACATCGGTCCGAGGAGCGGACGGTGTGGCCCTGTCGGCGCGGTGCGGAGCGTATTGGCTTGGGTTTCAGTTCCGTTGCGGACACGAAGGAGGGTGGACAGACCCCTTGACAGCACGGTGCCCACCTCGACATCCTCTGTTTGTTGTTGGAGGTTTCTGGTGGTGGATGTTGGAATCCGTTGCCTCTGACACATTCCCGCACAGCGTCAAAGGAGACCGCAATGACCCGCCCCACGAGTGAGGCCGAGTACCTCGCGCGTATGGTTCCCCCCTCCGTCCGCGGCGTCGACCGTCGGACCCTGCTGCGTGGCGCCCTCGGCGTCGGCGCCCTCCTCGGAGCAGGTGGCCTCGCGGCCTGCGGCAACGGCGGCACCAGCGGCCAAGGTGTCCCGACCGGTGCCGTGACCGGCACGGTGACCGTGGGCTCCAACCAGTCCGACGCCGTCCCGAAGGCGGCCGTCAAGGCGTACATGGACGCGTTCTCGAAGGCGAACGCCGGCACGACGGTCAAGATCAACACCGTCGACCACAACACCTTCCAGGAGAACATCAACAACTACCTGCAGGGCTCGCCCGACGACGTCTTCACGTGGTTCGCCGGCTACCGCATGCAGTTCTTCGCGCAGAAGGGCCTCGTCGGCGACATCTCCGACGTGTGGGCCAACATGCAGGGCATGAGCGACGCCATGAAGAAGGCGTCGACGGCCGAGGACGGGAAGCAGTACTTCGTGCCGATCACCAACTACCCGTGGGCGATCTTCTACCGCAAGAGCGTCTTCCAGGAGAAGGGCTACGAGGTCCCCAAGACCCTCGACGACCTCACCGCCCTCGGTGCCAAGATGAAGAAGGACGGCCTCGACCCGATCGCCTTCGGCGACAAGGACGGCTGGCCCGCCATGGGCACCTTCGACCAGCTCAACCTGCGCGTCAACGGCTACGACTTCCACGTCAGCCTGATGGCGGGCAAGGAGGCGTGGACCGACCCCAAGGTCAAGAAGGTCTTCGACACGTGGGCCGGGATCCTGCCGCTCCACCAGGCCGACTCGCTCGGACGCACGTGGCAGGAGGCGGCCCAGTCGCTCCAGCAGAAGAAGTCCGGCATGTACCTCCTCGGCGCGTTCGTCGCCCAGCAGTTCGGGAAGGGCGCCGAGCAGGACGACCTCGACTTCTTCACCTTCCCCGAGGTCGACTCCACGATCGGCACCGACGCCATCGAGGCCCCCATCGACGGCTACATGATGAGCGCCCGCCCGAAGAACGAGGGCGCGGCCAAGAAGCTGCTCCAGTACATCTCGCAGCCCGAGGCGCAGCTGCTCGCCCTCAAGGCCGACCCCAGCGTCATCGCGACCAACGACAAGGCAGACACGAGCGGCTACACGGCCCTCCAGAAGAAGTCGGCCGAGTTCGTGAAGTCCGCCAAGTCGATCGCCCAGTTCATGGACCGCGACACGCGACCCGACTTCGCGTCGACGGTCATGATCCCGGCCATCCAGGACTTCATCAAGAACCCCAAGGACGTCGACGGCATCCTGACGAAGGTCGAGGCCCAGAAGAAGAGCATCTTCGCTTCCTGAGGAGGCACCTGCCATGGCGACCACCCGAAAGTACAAGGGGATCGACCAGCTCTCAGGCCGCGACAGGATCGTCGTCGCCCTGATGGTGGTCGTGCCCACCCTCATCGTCCTGTGGCTCGTCTGGCTCCCGGCGATCGGCTCGGTCCTGCTCTCGTTCACCAACTGGGACGGGATTGGGCCGCTCTCCGGCATCAAGACGGTCGGCCTCAAGAACTACCAGGACATCGCGACGATCTACCCGCCGTTCTGGCCGGCGATCCAGCACAACCTCATCTGGCTCGCGGTGCTGTTCTTCGTGGCGACGCCGCTCGGCATGCTCTTCGCCGTGCTCATCGACCGCGGGGCCGCGGGCTCACGCTTCTACCAGACGAGCATCTACCTGCCGGTCGTGCTGTCTCTGGCCCTCATCGGCTTCATCTGGCAGCTCATCTACTCGCGTGACCAGGGACTCATCAACGCTGTGACGGGAGGGTCGACGGACTGGTACGGCGACCCGGACGTCAACCTCTGGGCCGCCCTCGTCGCGGCGAGCTGGAGACACGCGGGCTACATCATGCTGCTCTACCTGGCCGGCCTCAAGGGCGTCGACCCGTCGCTGCGCGAGGCGGCCAAGGTCGACGGCGCGAGCGAGCGAACGACGTTCTTCCGTGTCGTGTTCCCCGTCATGCGCCCGATCAACATCATCGTGCTCGTCGTCACCTTCATCGAGGGGCTGCGCGCGTTCGACCTCGTCTGGGTGATCAACAAGGGCCGCAACGGCCTCGAGCTCATATCCACGCTCGTCACGCAGAACGTCGTCGGCGAGGCGAGCCGCATCGGCTTCGGGTCGGCCCTCGCGACGATCATGCTGCTCATCTCGAGCGTGCTCGTCTTCGTCTACCTGCGCATCGCCATGAAGGAGGACTGAGATGTCCGACCAGACACTGACGTCCAACCCCGTCGAGGCCCGCGAGACAGCGCTGCTCAAGCCGCGCGAAGGGGGTGTCCGGTCCGGCCGCCGATGGTTCCTCCCGGTGGTGCTGACCGTCGTCTCGCTCATCTGGCTCGGCCCCCTCGTGCTGGCCCTCGTCAACTCGTTCCGTGACTACGCGTACACGGCGAAGAACGGCTACATCTCGTGGGGAGGCTTCACGCTCGACAACTACAAGAACGCCTGGGACCAGGGCGACTTCGGGCTGCACTTCTGGAACTCGGCGATCATCACGGTGCCGGCAGTGATCCTGACGCTCTTCCTCTCGGCCTGCATCGCGTTCGTCGTCGCTCGTTTCTCCTGGAGGATCAACGTCGCGCTGCTCGGCTTCTTCATGGCCGCGAACCTGCTGCCGCCGCAGGCGCTGCTCATCCCGGTCTACCGGATGTTCCGGTCGATCGAGGTGCCGTTCTGGTTCAGCGAGTCGGGCACCTTGCTCAACAGCTTCCAGGGGCTCATCCTCGTGAACGTGGCCTTCCAGACCGGGTTCTGCGCCTTCGTGCTCAGCAACTACATGAAGGCGCTGCCCAAGGAGCTCTACGAGTCGGCCGTCATCGACGGCGCGAGCGTGACGCGCCAGTTCTTCCAGATCACGCTGCCACTCTGCCGACCCGCTCTCGCTGCCCTGGCGGTGCTTCAGACGACGTGGATCTACAACGAGTTCTTCTGGGCCACGGTGCTGCTCCAGCAGGGTGACAAGTTCCCGGTGACGAGCTCGCTCAACAACCTCCGTGGCCAGTTCTTCACCGACAACAACCTGGTCGCCGCCGGGTCGATGATCGTCGCGATCCCGACCCTGGTGATCTTCTTCGTGCTCCAACGACACTTCGTGGCGGGCCTGACGCTCGGCGCGACCAAGGGATGACGTGACCGACCAGACCCCACGCACCACTTCGTCCATCGTCCACATCGAGTCCGCCGGGACCGCGCTCGTGCTCGAGCCGCGCCCCGGCGGCTCGGGGCTGCCGGAGGTGATCCACTGGGGCCCGGCGCTCGAGGGCGGGGCGAGCACGTATGCCGCCCTGTCGGCGATCACGCTGGCACCCGTCGGCCACAGCGCCCTCGACGAGCCGTGGCCGCTCACGCTGCTCCCGGGCGAGGCGGACGGCTGGTCGGGCACGCCCGGCTGGGCCGGCCACCGCGCCGGCGGCTCCGGCGCGGTGCGCTGGCTCGACGTGACCTGCGAGGCGGAGGGCGCGACGGTCGTCACGCGCGCGAGCTCACCGGACGGCATACGGCTCGAGCTGCGGCACGCCCTCGACGAGCACGGGGTGCTGCGGGTCGACGCGTCGGTGACGAGCACCAGCGACGACGCGGCGCCGCTCGACGTCTCGGCGCTGCGCGCGATCCTGCCCCTGCCGCTGCGCGCCGACGAGGTGCTCGACCTCACCGGCCGCTGGTGCCGCGAGCGCTCACCGCAGCGCAGCCACCTCGACCACGGGACGCACCTGCGGGCGAGCCGCCGCGGCCGCACCGGCCACGACGCGACCCTTCTGATGATGGCCGGCACGCGCGGGTTCGACTGGCGCACGGGCGAGGTCTGGGCCGTGCACACCGCGTGGAGCGGCAACCACGAGCACCTCGTCGAGGCCCTGCCCGAGGGCGCGGGACGCCACCACGCCGTCATCGGTGGCGGCGAGCTGCTCGCGCCGGGCGAGGTCCGCCTCGCGCGGGGGGAGTCGTATGCCGCCCCGACGGTCGTCTTCGTCCACTCGACCGAGGGCCTCGACGGGCTCTCGCGGCGCCTGCACCGCAGCCTCCGGTCCCGTGCCGGCCACCCCTCGCGGCCGCGGCCCGTCGTGCTCAACACGTGGGAGGCCGTCTACTTCGAGACCGACCTCGACCACCTGAAGTCCTTGGCCGACACGGCATCCCGCATCGGTGTGGAGCGCTTCGTCCTCGACGACGGCTGGTTCGGCGGCCGCCGCCACGACCGCGCCGGCCTCGGTGACTGGGTCGTCTCGACCGACGTGTGGCCAGAGGGCATGGGCCCGCTCGTCGACCACGTCAAGGGACTCGGTCTCGAGTTCGGGCTGTGGTTCGAGCCCGAGATGGTCAACGAGGACAGCGACCTCGTGCGCGCCCACCCCGAGTGGGTGCTGCGCCCGGCCGCCGGCTCGCCGCGCGAGTGGCGCTGGCAGCAGCTGCTCGACCTGACGAACGACGCCGCCCGTGAGCAGCTGCTCGAGCGGATCAGCGGGCTCGTCGCCGACATCGGCATCGACTACATCAAGTGGGACCACAACCGCGACCTGCTCGAGGCGGTGCACACGGTCGACGGGCCCGGTGGTCGGCTCGTCGACGCCCCCGCGGTCCACGCCCACACGCTGGCCTTCTACCGCCTGCTCGACGACCTCCGGGCGCGCCACCCCCGCCTCGAGATCGAGTCGTGCAGCAGCGGCGGGGCACGTGTCGACCTGGCGGTGCTCGACCGCACCGACCGCATCTGGACGAGCGACTGCAACGACGCCCTCGAGCGGGCGAACATCCAGCGCTGGACGAGCCTGCTCGTGCCGGCCGAGCTGATGGGCACCCACGTCGGCCCGGGCACGGCCCACACGACGCACCGGACGCTGGACCTCGGCTTCCGCATGCTCATGGCCCTGCAGGGCCACCCCGGCCTCGAGTGGGACATCACGACGTGCTCCGCCGGGGAGCTCGAAGCCCTCACGGCGTGGACGTCGCTCGCGCGGGAGCTGCGACCGCTGCTCCACACGGGCGACCTGGTGCGGTCCGAGACCCCCGACGGCACGCTGCAGGTGACCGGAACCGTCGACGCCGACCGCGGCCACGCGGTCTACAGCGTGGCCCGCCTCATGACGGGCCGCGACGCCGTGACCGGGTCGGTGCCGCTGCCGGGCCTCGACCCCACGAGGTCGTATGCCGTCCGCGTCCGCCCGGAGGCGGGGCTGCCGGCCGTCGTGCAGAACACCTACCCGGCCTGGTGGGGGCGTGCGCTCGAGGGCGACGGGCTCGTCGTGCCGGGAGCGGTGCTGACCGAGGTCGGCCTACCGGTTCCGGTGATCGGCCCCGCCCAGGGCTACCTCCTCGACCTCCGCGCCCTCTAGCTGTGATGTCCAGCCAGGTTGTCCAGCCTGGTGATGGGTGCGACTTTCCCGATCGCTGAGTGGGGCCGGTGGT
>NZ_JBHTKH010000026.1:0-30566 GCF_042676085.1 Terrabacter terrigena | reverse complement strand
GCACCACCCGTGGCGCGCTGTCGCGCCTCGAGGTCGGTGAGCCGGCTCCTCAGGAGCTCGAGCGTCGACGGTTCCGGTGCCATGAGTCGAACATATCTTCGACCACCGACAGTGCCGGCCGGTCGAGGCGATCCCTGGCAGCAAGGCCAGGTGGCCTGCGATCTTCGCGGTGACAGACCGTCGCTCAGGCGCTTGCCGACGCCTGACGCTCCGCGCGGTCACGGATGCCGCGCAGCATCTTCTGGCTCATCAGCGAGCTCGCCACCGAGAGGGGTTCGACGAGCAGCGGCGACCACCGGTGGGTGTAGCCGAACCGCTCGCGGGCGATGAGCCGCGTCGCGGCATGCGGGTGCCGGCGCAGGACGAACGCCCACGTGAAGTCGTAGGGCGCGTCGTGCGTCGACTCTCCAGGCCGTACGCCGTCGGGCGGAGCGGCTCCGGAAGCGGCACCGGGCTCGGATGGGGGTGCGGAGCGCAGCACGAGCGAATGGTTCGGATCGACCGCGACCACTGTCAGGGCGACCTGCGGGTGCAACCGCACCAGGTCTCCGGGCTCGAGCTGTTGCCACTCCGACACGACCGAGTCGGCGCTGCGGAGCCGGCAGCCGAGAAGGTTCTCGAGCACGTCGTAGCTGTAGAAGCCGCCTCGGTCGGCGCCGATCTGGACGACCCACGGCCAGACCGCCTCGGGCAACGCCTCGATGGTGATCGCACGAGTCGCGACGAGGCCGGGGTCGGCGATGTGCTCGTCGCCGGGCAGCGACTCTCGCGACTCCTCCGTGGTGGCGCCCCAGTGCAGCGCCGACCAGCGCGCGGTCACGACCGACAGGGCCGCGGCACCGACAAGGAGAGGGGCGGTGAGTCGCCTCATGCCATCAACGGTAGTCCGGATCCCGTTGCCCTGTGGACGGATTCGTGGGCAGGCGGCTCAGCAGAAACCGGCCCGGGAACTGATGAAGCCCGGCTCGCCATGCGAGACCGGGCCATCAGTGACGGTTCACGTACCACAACGGGCCAACCGCCGAAGTCTTTGTGTCGCTGGGAAAAGTGTCCCGTTCCGCGACTACTCGGTCAGGTTGACACGCCGATGGAGGCAGCGTCATTGGAAAGATGGACATTTGGTCCGAACGGACCATTGATGACTAGTCACCCACCGAGCCTCAGTGGATCGCGCTCAGCGGATCGCGCTCAGTAGATCGGCGTCCCCGTCGGCAGACCGGCGAGCGCGCCGTCGGGCACGGCCCGCACGCAGCCCCACTCGAGCCCGAGCCGGTCCATGACCGCCGGGCTGGTCACGTGGCGCAGCCGGCCGCCATCGACGAGCCACACCGGGTCGGCCGACCGCTCGCGCAGCAGGGTGCGGTCGAGCGGCACCCGCCGCAGGCCGGCGAGCGACCCCTGCGGGATCTCGCGCACGGCGTTCCAGTCGAGGCCGAGACCCTCGAAGACCTCCGGCGAGGGGATCCAGAAGGCCTTGCCGCCGTAGACGACGTGGATCGGGTCGGTGCCGCGCTCACGGACCAGCGTGCCGTTGGCCGGGTGGGTGGCGACGTGCGCCATCGAACCGGGCTTCGCGGCGACGACTGCGTCCCAACGGAACCCGGACGCGTCGAACTCGGCCGGCGACGGCACCCAGAACGCGCCGCCACCACGGATGACGTGGATCTTCGGGTCGGTCGAGTCGTGGATGAGCCGTCCGTTCGCGAGGAAGCCCGGTGTCTTGCGGGTGTAGCTCTCGACGAAGAGCCCGCGCCACGTCTTGCCGTTGCTGCCGGTGATCGCGCGCTCGGCCGGGTCGTCGACGGTGGTGAGCTTGAGGCGCACCTCCTGGCCGGGGTTGTTGTTGTCGTAGACGAGCACGTAGGTGTAGCGGCCGTCCTGCTCCCAGCCGTACGCGACGACCTGGTGGTCGTTGCCGAGCTGGGTGACGTCCCGGGCCTGGGTCAGCCCGAGCAGCACCGGCTGTCCCGAGCCGAGGCGCGCCTTGAGCTTGGGCAGCTCGTCCTCGCGGGTCATCCGGGCTACACCCTTGCCGCGCAGCCACGTCGGGTGGTCGAGGCTCGTCGCGTACTGCACGAACTTCGTGCCGTTGTCGACGAAGGTGTCCATGAGCCGCGAGTAGACGTAGTCGGCGACGAGCGAGCCGTCCTGCGGCAGAGTGCCGTTCGTCGACATCGCCAGTCCGGCGTGCCAGTAGTCCATGGCCGCTGCCGCCATGCCACCGCAGCGCCCGCGGGTCGTGACGTCGATGCCGAGGGCCGGGATGCGGAGGACGTGGTTCGTGAACCCGTTGCTGAACGCGAAGCCGTTCTCGGCGGGTGTGAAGCTGATGCGCACGGTGGTGCCTTTCCCCTTGGTGGATCGTTCGGGGAGAAGAGCGCCGGAGAGGCTCGGGAGTACTGGGCACACGTACTCAAAACGGGCACGCCGGCAGGTCCCACGGCAGACGAGCAGCGTCAGGGCACGCCGGCGAGCGGCCACGCGGTGCCGTCCGTAGTGTCGATGAGCGCGGCGCCGTTGCAGTGCAGGGTCAGCGGCAGCCGGTCGGAGACGGCCGACACGACTGTCCCCACCTCCGCCATCTGCACACCGGTCGACGCCGAGACGTGCGGCATCCAGTGCCCCGGCTCGTAGTGCCGGTGGATCGTCGCGCCTGTGCCCCGCAGGGCCTCGACGACACGGGCATGCCGCACGGCCAGCCCTGCCTCCGCCGAGCCGGCGAGCGCCACCCGTCCGCGGGGGAACACGACCGTGCCCTGCACCGAGACGTCCACCGGGCCCGCGTCGGGCAGCGCCAGGGCGACGTCGCGGACCGCGCCGACGGCGCCGTCGAGCAGGACGGCATACGACAGGTGGGGCACGTGACGCCCGTGGGTGTGGGAGAGCAGCGTCGGGATCCCGTTCTCCTCCAAGCGCTTCCACAGGTCGCGGACGAGCGCGTCGGAGCGCCGGTCGAGGAGGAGGCAGAGCGCGAGCGCCATGCCTCATTGTGGGGCAGCACACGGCATACGCTGGCTGCGTGAACTCGACACCCCTCCCGGACGACGTCGACGTCGTCAACGCGAACCGCTACGTGCAGCTGACGACGTTCCGCCGCACCGGCACGGCTGTGTCGTCGCCGGTGTGGATCGCGAAGGACGGCGCCGAGCTCGTCGTCATCACGGTCGACCCGGCGGGCAAGCTCAAGCGGCTGGCGCACACGCCACGCGTCGAGCTGCGACCGTGCGACCTGCGCGGGCGGGTGCCCGAGGGGGCGCCGACGTATGCCGGCACGGCCGTCGTCGACCGCACCCCGGAGGGCGTCGCCGCGGTCAAGCGGGCGATGGGGCGCAAGTACGTCATGGCGCGGCTGGGCGACGCGATCGCCATGGTCACCGACTCCATACGTCCACGCGGTCCGCGCGCGGGGATCCGCATCACACTGTCCTGAGCCGGCGCACGGGGACGCGCCACCCAACGTTCGACACGCTCGGCGCCCAAGGTTGGACACGCGGTTTCTCCGGAGCGCTGACCTGCGCCTACGGTGATCTCCATGAGCTCGGCCACGGGTGCCCGGCTGGTGCAGCGCCAGCTGGGGAGGATGCTGCGCAGCAAGGTCGCCGGTGACGACGCGCCGGCGAGCGCGCAGCGCATCTGGAGTGCTCGCGGGGAGCGTTGGTTCACCGCGGCAGACCCGGTGTGGCGCGTGCACGCGGAGGCGTCGATGTTCCCGGCGGGCGTCACGTCGCTGCTGCTGCAGTCGCTGCACCCGCTCGCGATGGCCGGGGTGGCCGGACACAGTGGCTACAAGGGCGATCCGTGGGGGCGGCTGCAGCGCACGAGCCACTACCTCGCGACGACGACGTTCGGCACGGTCGAGCACGCCGAGGAGGCCATCGCCGCGGTGCGCTCGATCCACACGCGGGTGCGCGGCAAGGCACCGGACGGCCGCCCCTACCGAGCCGACGACCCGCACCTGCTGATGTGGGTGCACGCGGCCGAGATCGACTCGTTCCTGCGGGCCTTCCAGGCGTTCGCGGCCACTCCCCTGACCCCTGACGAGGCCGACGTCTACGTCACGCAGGCAGGCATCCCGGCCGCTCGGCTCGGCGTCGTCGACCCGCCCACCTCGGTCGACGGGCTGCGGGAGGTGCTCGATGCGTACCGGCCCGAGCTCGAGGCGACGCCCGCCGCTCGCGAGGCCGCGCGCTTCCTGCTGCTCAACCCGCCGCTCCCCCTCTACGCGCGGCCGGGCTACGCGACCATCGCGTCCGGCGGCGTGTCCCTGTTGCCCGGGTGGGCGCGCGACATGCTCGGCATCCCGCTGCCCGGTGTCGTCTCAACGCTCGTGGCGCGGCCGCTCGGGCACCTCGGGACGGCGGCGGTGCGCTGGGGCATGGCCGGCCTCGCGGAGCGCCGGCCCAGCGACTCGCCCGAGTCTCCTGACACCCCGGACTCGCCCGACTCCCCCGATCACCCTGGCTCCCCCGGTCACCCCGACGGGTCCGGCGACCCGGTCGGGGAGAAGGCCGCCCTCTGAGCGGCCACCTTTGACCGGGCCGGGTGCCGCTCAAGAAGCGGTCGCACCCGGCCCGGTGCCCTCCCTGTCGGGGCCCGGTCAGGGGTCGAGGTCGGCGTCCGGTCGCGGGTGCGGGCCGTCCGGGTAGGGCTGCAGCGGCACCTCGGCGGGTCGCTCACGCATCCCGATCTCGTATGCCGCCTGGCCGGCTGCCGTCAGCACGCGCGGTTCGCGTCGCGGCAGGGTCACGGTCAGCTCGAGGTCGGCGATCGAGCAGTTGAGCACGGCGTGGTCGTGGTGGGTCTGGGCCCGGGGTGCCGTTCGGGGCCACGCGTGGCGCGCCGCCGGAGGCGCCGCTCGGTGTGCCGCGGCGGCCTCCGAGGCGGCCGTGTCGGTCGCGTGGGCGCCGGGCTGGGCGTAGAGCCAGGCGACCGACTGCTCGGGCGGTGCGGTGACCTCGACGTCGACCGCGAGGCCGCCGCGGCCGGGAAGGTGGAGGTGGGCTCCGTCGCGGCGCTCCTCGACCGTGGTGGATCGGGCGTGCGCGATGCCGCCGAGCCGGCGACGGTCGCCGCGGACGGAGAGCGCGCCGTTCGCAACCCACGGCATGGTGCGTTCGCGCACGCGGATGCGCCCGAGCACGACGTCGATCCACGTGCTGGCGGGCTCGCCCTGGAAGCCGAGGCCGTGCAGCCAGATCCACCGCTCGGCGTGCTCGGTGCCCCAGTTGTGGCCGACCATGCCCTTCCAGCCGTCGACGTCGATCTCGCGTCCGTCGACGGTGACGGTGCCGGTGAAGCGGGCGCTGGGATGCAGGCTGACGGGTTTCGTCCTGGGGAGGCGGGCGCCATACATCCACGGGGACGGGAGGTGCTCGAGCGCGGGCTCGCCGAGGAAGGTGAGGTCCCACGAGACAGGGACGTGGACGCGCACCCGGTCGCGTGGCGGCACCATCGAACCGGTGGCACGGGTCGGCCCGAGGGTCGCGTCGGCGACCCCGACCCAGTGCGGGTCGCAGCTCGGCGCACCCTCGACGGTGGTCTTGGCCGTGGTCGGTCCTGGGGAGTCTGCGTCGAAGAGGGTGAACCAGGTGGACGCGAGCGGCGGCTCGTCCGGCTCGACGTGCACGGTGTGCCGCAGCCAGAAACCGAGTCCGCCGCCGGGCGCGACCGCGCGCAGGTAGTGGCTCTCGTAGCCCGAGCTCATCGCCGCGAAGCGCGCGGCCGCCGGGTCGCCCCGCATCCTCCTGACGCTACTCCGGCGGCGGCCGGGTGCCAGCCCCTCACCTGATCCAGAGGTCGAGCGGGGCCGGATGGCCCCGACCGCCGGGACGAGGGCCCGACCGCCTGGACGAAGGCCCGACCGCCGGGACGCGGCGACCCCGCGTCAGTAGGCTGCGGGTGTGCCCAGACTCGTGCTCACCGTCATCGGCGACGACCGCGCCGGCCTCGTCAACGCCCTCGCAGACGTCGTCACCGCGCACGACGGCAACTGGGAGGACAGCCAGCTCGCCGAGCTCGCCGGCAAGTTCGCGGGCATCGTCGTCGTCGGCGTCCCGGCGGGTCGCGTCGACGAGCTGACCGGGGCCCTGCACGAGCTCGACGGGCTGCTCGAGGTGACGACGCATCCGGGGGCCGAGGTCGACTCCGTGCCCGACGACTCGGGGTCGCAGCGGCTCACCCTCGACCTGCTCGGCAACGACTCCCCCGGCATCGTCCGTGAGGTGTCGTCAGTGCTGAGCCGGCACGAGCTGTCGATCGAGACGATGACGACGGGCACGCGCGAGGCCCCGATGGCCGGTGGCCTGCTCTTCGAGGCGCACGTCGTCGTGCGCGTACCGGCCGCGTCCGACACCGGCGCGCTGCGCGCCGACCTCGAGAAGCTCGCGACCGAGCTGCTCGTCGACATCGCCGTCGCCTGAGCGGGCAGACGGTTCTACCGCGACGAAGGGGCCCGTCTCGCTGAGCGAGCTCCGGGCCCCGCGACGGTTCACGTACCACAACGGGCCAACCGTCAAAGTCCTTCGTCAACCCCTGACGAATACGTCCAGTGAAGGGCGCTTTTCGGGTCACTACGAAGGTATTCCGTCGACCTTGTGAAACTCTTGCGGTCGCCTTGCGGCGACGCCGGACGTCCGCCTGTCCGGGCGGCACCGAGCGGACCTCCCGAAAGCACGGCCGGCGCGACCGTGCCGGCGCACACTGGAAGGACGCGGACCGCCGCAGGGTGGAGGTGTGTCATGGGTGCGCCAGGCTCGCGGCGGTGGACGGCAGGTATCTCGGTCGTCGTGCTGACGGCAACGGTGCTGGCCGGGTGCACGACCGGCACGGTCACCGGAACCAGTTCTGGGACAAGCAGCTCCGGGGTCGCGCCACGTAGCCCGTCCGAGACCGCCGGAACGGCCAGCGAGACCCCCGTGGATCCGTTGGTCGCGCCGTCGGCCTCGGTCCTCACCAACCTCGACGGGCATCTCCGCATCCTTCGCGCCGACGGCACCGGGGGGAAGGTCGCCGTGCCGAGCATCGACGCGGAGGGCACCCAGGACGAGGTGCTCCTCGGCGACTGGTCACCGGACGGCAACCGCCTGTCGTTCACGCGCGTCGACAGGAGCGGCACGATCCTCCGGGCCTCGGTGTGGGTCGCGAACAGCGACGGGTCGGGCGCGCGCCAGGTCTACTCGTGCCCGGCACCGTGCCAGCGTGCCGGCATCGCGGCCTGGTCACCGGGAGGAGACCAGCTGGCCTACGTGGTCACCGACACCGACGCGTCCCGGACGGTGGGGGTGCGCAGTGCCGTCGAGGTCGTGTCGGTTGCCTCGGGAAGGCCCCGGGTGGTGGTCGAGTCCCGAGACCGTCTGGTCGACTTCGCCTATCCCCGCTGGTCGCCCGACGGCAGGCGTCTGGTCGTGCAGGTGACCAGACTGAAGGAGCCGCTGTCGGCGACGAGCGATGGCTCCGGCGCGCCGAGCGTGGCCGTCGTCGACGTCGCCGGGCCACCCGGCCAGGCGCCTCGCGTACTGGCTCCGCAGCTGCCCGGCGGGCACCCAGACTGGAGCTGGAAGACGGACACGATCATCTTCGCGACGAACGATCCGGAGGTCGTGCAGCAGGACGGGGCGGAGCGCAACCTGTGGACGGTGCGGCCCGACGGCAGTGAGCTCCGACAGGTGACCCGTTTTGTCAGGCCGGCGATGGCCGCGCAGCCGTCGTGGACGTCGGACGGGACGATCGCCTTCCTCCACTGCGTGGCCATGCCAGAGTGCTATCTCGCCTATGCGACCGCGGACGGTTCGGTGGTCCAGACACCCCAGCAGCTTGCCGGCCTCTGGCCACGCGTGAAGCCTGTTGCCTGACTCCCGTTCCGGGAGCAGTGTGTGGTCATGGACGGTCATGGGTACTCGGCGGCACCTGCTCCTGTCACTCACGCGAAGGCGGTGCCGATCGCGGACTACGGGTTCCTGTCGGACGGTGAGGTGACGGCGCTGGTCACGCCGGGCGGCGACATCGACTGGATGTGCCTGCCGCGCCTGGACTCCCCGAGCATCTTCGGCTGCCTGCTCGGGCGGCACGCGGGGCGGTTCCGCCTCGGACCCTCGGATGTCAGCGTGCCGACGGCGCGGCGCTACCTGCCGGGCACGATGGTGCTCGAGACGAGCTGGGGCACGTCGACGGGCTGGATCATCGTGCGCGACGTGCTGCTGATCGGGCCGTGGCACCACGACGACGGCGTCTCGGAGAAGCACCATCGCACGCCGATGGACTATGACGCCCAGCACACGCTGCTGCGCACGATCCGCTGCGTGTCGGGCGAGGTGCAGACGGTGATGGACTGTGAGCCGGTGCTCGACTACGGGCGCAAGTCGGTGACGTGGGAGTACACCGAGCGCGGCTACCACCAGTGCGTCTCGCACTCGGAGGGGTCGGACATCCGGCTCACGCTGACGAGCGACATGAGGATGGGCTTCGACGGTGGGCAGGCTTCTGCCAGAACGTTGCTCAAGCAGGGCGACGAGCGGTTCGTGGCCCTGTCGTGGGGTGCGATCGATCCTCCGCTCACGCACGGGCAGGCGCACGACCGCCTCGAGTGGACGGCGCACCACTGGCAGCACTGGCTCGCGCGTGGCCGGTTCCCCGACCACCCGTGGCGCAGCTACCTGCAGCGAAGTGCCTTGACCCTCAAGGGTTTGACGTACGCGCCGACCGGGGCGATCGCGGCCGCGTCGACGACCTCGCTGCCCGAGACCATCGGCGGGGCACGCAACTACGACTACCGGTTCACGTGGATCCGTGACGCGACGTTCGCGCTGTGGGGCCTCTACTCGCTCGGGTTCGACTGGGAGGCCGTGGACTTCTTCTCGTTCATCGCCGACATGGCCGAACGCGACGACGACCTGCAGATCATGTACGGCATCGGTGGCGAGCGCGACCTGCCGGAGTCGGTGCTCGACCACCTGCCCGGGTATGCCGCCTCACGCCCTGTCCGCATCGGCAACGCGGCGCACTCGCAGGTGCAGCACGACGTGTGGGGCGCCCTGCTCGACTCGGTCTACCTGCACTCGAAGGTGGCCGACCACCTCGATGGTCGCATCTGGCCGATCCTCGGCAAGCAGGTCGAGGCGGCGCTCAAGCACTGGCGCGAGCCGGACGCCGGCATCTGGGAGGTGCGCGGCGAGCTGCAGCACTTCACGTCGTCGAAGATCATGTGCTGGGTCGCGGTCGACCGTGGCGCGAAGCTGGCCTCGATGATCGGCCAGGACTCGCAGGCGTCGGAGTGGGAGCTGGCGGCCGAGGACATCAAGGCCGACATCCTCGAGCACGGCGTCGACTCGCGAGGCGTGCTGACGCAGTACTACGGCACGGATGCGCTCGACGCGTCGCTGCTGCTCGCGCCGCTCGTGCGGTTCCTGCCGCCCGACCACCCGGTGATGCGCGCGACGGTGCTCGCGATCGCCGACGAGCTGACCGTCGATGGCTTGGTGCTGCGCTACCGCGTCGAGGAGACCGACGACGGCTTCTCTGGCGAGGAGGGCACCTTCACGATCTGCTCGTTCTGGCTCGTGTCGGCGCTGTCGGAGATCGGCGAGACGAAGCGCGCGCACGAGCTGTGCGCGAAGCTGCTCTCGCTCGCCGGGCCCCTCGAGCTGTATGCCGAGGAGATCGACACCCACACCGGCCGGCACCTCGGCAACTTCCCGCAGGCGTTCACCCACCTGGCACTGATCAACGCGGTCATGCACGTCATCGCGACGGAGACCGGAGCGCACTAGGGATCGGTCGGCCGCTCGGATCTTGCTCCCCTCAGCGGAGCAAGATCCGACGGGGCTCGTCCCGTCGGCGGAGCGGATCGGCATTGACTGGGCCACGATGGGTTCGTGCCAGATGACTTCCTCATCGCCCGCAACCCGGACGAGGCGAGCACGTTGCCCTACCTGGTGCGGATCCCGCTCGGCGAGCACGGGATCGTCCTGAAGAGCAAGGACACCTGGCCGCGCACGAGCAAGGTCTACTGCCACCGCGCCGCGGAGTGGCCAGCAGACGCGGACGTCGTGGAGCGGGTGGCGACCCGGGTCTGCGTGCGTCGCGGGGCCGCCATCGAGCTCGTCCTCGACCGAGCCCGAGAGAGCCGGTCGCAGTTCGTGCTGACGCATGTCAAGGGTCGCGAGGCCATCTTCTGGCAGAGCGCCCGCACGGCGAAGCAGGCCCGCCCTTCCGTCCGCCTCCCGACGGCCCGCGCGGCCATCGTGGCCGACGCCGTCGCCGGGCCGCTCGAGATCCTCGTCGACGCCAGAGAGCGCTACGCGTGGCGGTTCAGCCACCAGCAGGTCACCACCCGCAAGGAGCGCCTCGACGTGGGCGACTACGCCGTCGAGGTCGACGGACGTGTCGTCGCCGCGGTCGAGCGCAAGAGCCTCGAGGACCTCACGTCGTCGTTGCTCGACGGAAGGCTCCGGTACGCGCTCGCCGAGCTCAGCGGCATACCTCGGGCTGCCGTGGTGGTGGAGGAGCGCTACTCGCGCGTCTTCTCCCTCACGCACGTGCGGCCGGCGGTGGTGGCGGACGCGATCGCGGAGTGCCAGGCGCGCCACCCGAGCGTGCCGGTCGTCTTCGCCGAGACGCGCGCCCTCGCACAGGAGTGGACGTACCGGTTCCTCGCTGCGGCGCTGCGTGAGCTGGATGACGAGGCCGCCGCCGGCGAGCGAATCGGGCAGCTCGCGGAGGCCGGCCCGATGCCCGAGCCGGAGCCGACCACCGCGGTGGTGCGCGCCTGGGCGCTGGCGAACGGCCTGCCCGTCAGTGACCGCGGGCGCCTGCGCCCCGAGGTCTGGGACGCCTTCCGCACTCGCGGCTGAGGACCGCCAGCTGCAGCCTGGGGACGACGCGCTCGGACCACACGGTCGCAATGGCACCGTGTCACCCATGGACGCACGACCGGAGTACCGGAGGCTCGACGACCCCGCCGACACCCTCACAGACATCGACCGGCTCCACCCGTTCGTCTCGGGTCTGGTGGTGGTCGCCTCGGTGGACCTCGAGCAGCAGGTGATGCTGGCGGCGGCGCCGCTGCCTGAGGAGCCGTCTGGCGGCTGGGACCTCCACGCGGCCGGCTGCGCGTTGACCGATGTCGCGTTGGCCCTGCTGCCGTCACGTCCACCGGGTCGACGTCGTCGAGGCGCCCTCATCACCGTCGTGTGCCGTCGGGCACCCTCTTCACGGTCGGCAGTCGATGAGTGGTGGGCAGAGGCGTGGATTCATGCCGACCCTTGCATCGACGCCGCAGTGGGCCAGGTCTTCGCCGTCACCCCGTCCGGGTGGCACGGCGTGGGTGACCGGCGCGCCGGCGTCGAGCCGCGGCTGCGACCACGGTTGTCCCTGGTGCACATCGACGCCGTTCCTCACAGCGGGGCCTGACGCACCCGACGGCCGCTCAGCCCGCCGTGGAGCCCCTTGGCGCAAAGGTGGAGACTGGTCGGGTCGTGATCGTGACGGAATGGGAGGGTCGGCCGTGTCTGAGAACGGCACCTACGTGACACCCCAGGTGGCGCACCCCTACTGGGCGAAGCACGCGTACGAGGTGCTGGTGGAGACGGCCGGTCGCTACGACGCCGTCATCACCTACTCCGAGCTGGCCGAGGAGGTCCAGCGGCGGTCGTCACTGTGGAGCAAGTCCGAGATGCGCACGTGGATCGGTGGCCTGCTCGCCGACATGGCGAAGGTCAACCACGCGCGTGACGAGCCGCCGCTGACGTCACTCGTCGTGCACAAGCAGGACGGGCGGGCCAGCTCGGGCTACGACGAGGCCCGTCGCCTCGCGGGCCAGCGCCCCCTCGACGACCCGGACGAGCGGGAGACGCAGGCGGCCAACGCCCGTCTCGAGTGCTACCGGCACTGGGGCGCCGACGTGCCCGCGGACGCACGCCCGACGGTCCACACGCGTACGCGTGAGGCTCGGGAGCGCAGCCCGCGCACTTCCCGATCGGTGCCCGGCGCGACCTCCCGAGCCGCCAACGAAGAGCGACGCGGCGCCGTCTGCCCGACGTGCTTCATGGAGATGCCGCTCTCGGGCGTCTGCCCGAACTGCCAGTGAGCCGCCGCCGGTTCGGTCCCGCGAGTGAGGTAGGCGGGGCAAGGGTGGGTGCGCCCAGTAGCCCCACCAGGCGCACCCTGTGTATCCCCCTCGATTTCCCCCAGGAGTGGGTCGTCCGGCTGCCGGCGGTCCGACCAACTTCTGGCCCCCTCTCGCGTCGACGCCGTGCCCTCGCGGGGAGAGGACGGCGACGCCGCTCATTAAGGATGGAATGAGGAGGAGCCGGGCGCTAGGTGTCGGAAACGACACCTAGCCGGGGCGTCCTGACGGCGTCGGCATCTCGTCGCCGCGCCGGCCCTGCTTCGCCCACCACGCCGTGGCCGCGGCGCGCCCGCGGAGGCCCGTCTTCGCGTACACGGCTGACAGGTGCTTGCGGACGGTGCGTTCGCTGAGGCCGAGGCGGTGCGCGATGGCGCCGCTGGTCAGCCCGCCGGCGGCGAGCGCCAGCACCTGCTCCTCGCGGGGGGTCAGTGACGTGAGCTGCTCGTGGCCGAGAAGGCCGGATCCGTCCTCGAGGGCCAGGGCCCGAAGCCGGCTCGTGGCCTCGTTGAGGCGCGCGTTGAGCGCGAGGGCTGGGGCGATGATGCTCTGGACCAGGGCGAGGGCGTCGAGGTCGTCGTCGGTGAAGTCGCGACGGTCGCGGTGCAGTCCGAGGAACGCGAATCCGCTGGGGGCCACTTGGAGGGCGATGGACGCCGGGAAGTGGGCCGTCGGCATCCAGCCGTGCATCGCGTCGAACTCCTCCGTCTCCCAGAACGCATCCATCCGTACCTGGTCGCTGGTTCGGACGGGGCGGGTGGCGCCGAACTGGAACATGGCGGCGAACGACGGGTGCGTGCCGACGAACTGCGCGGCGCGCTCGGCCATGCCGGGGAGCACGATGCAGCCCTCCGAGACGACGATGTCGGGTCCGTCGCCGGGCTGGAGGTCGGCGCTGAAGGTGGCCAGACCGCAGCCGCCGTCCGCCGAGAGCACGACCTCCATGCGGCGGACGAGGTCCTCTTTGAAGGGCTCACCTGCGGCGATCTGGCGGGCGATGTCGATGGCCAGTCGCAGCACGTCGGCCTCGCGCGGACCGCCGGCCCCGATCAAAGGGGTAGACCGATCCGTCCCCATGTCGTGCTCCCCTCGACCGCGGACGTAAAGAGCCCGTCAGACGATGGTAAAGCCGTGTGCTGGCTGGGGGCCGGTTTGCGGTATTACAGCGCCCGGCTGCGCCGCGCTACTCCTTCTCGAAGGTGACGAGGACGCCGCTGACGCCGCCGGGGCCGATGCGGCCCTTCACGTCGACGGAGGTGATCGCCTTGAGCGACCAGCCCTTGGAGCCGTACTCGTTGAGCACTTTCTCGAGCTTGTCGCCGGACATCTTCCCGCCGATCATTCCCTCGCGGAGCTCGACGACCTTGTACTGCGGCATGACGTCCCCTCTCGTGTCGTGGTGTCTCGACCATAGGTCGAATCTCATGGGCCGGGGTTCATCTTGCTCAGGCCGTACGCGTGCGTCGCCCCCCGCTGAGGGCAAGGCGACAAGCCACCTCAATAGCCGGACGGGTGCGCACCCCGACCAAGGGTTTTGGCCCCTCGAACCAGCGCAGTGCCACGTCATCCAGGCAAGGGTCGCCGGTTGGCCGTCTCGCCACGGACGGCAGGCCGTTGCGCCCCCTGGCCGCGCTCATTCCGCCCAATATGACGTTGGCCGCGTTGTGCACGATCCCGGGTGCGTGACCCTTGGGCCGGGGGGTCTGTATCCACGAGCCCACTCGGGTCTTCGTGGCTCGCGGCGGCAGCATTGCCGAGCCGACCCCCACGAACCTCACGGCCGAGGACGTGCGCGACCTCGTCGAACGCATGCTGAAGAGCAGCGGTCGGCGCGTCGGACCTTCAGCCGTCCCTTCTCGGACGACGCCGGCAGACGGCTCCCGCCTCCATCTCGTCATCCCGCACATCAGCCGAGGTCCCCTGGCGGGGCAGCATCCGCAAGTTCGTTGTCAAGGGGGACCATCTCGACGACCTGTCCGTCCCGGCACGATGACACGACAGGGGGACGTTCGCTCGAGGTCGTGGGACCAGCGGCCTCAACGTACTCGCCGCCGGGGGCACCGAGGCCGGCAACCCCACAAACTCCCAATCTGCCTCCGCCCAATCACGAAGCGCAAGTGAAAGCCTGCTAAGAATATCTACATGGACGCAATCGACAGCAGGTTTGCACCCTTTGCCAGGCTGACACTGTCCAACTGGCGCCAGTTTGGCGAGGTTGAGATCGACTTCCACCCGAACTTGACGGTGCTGACCGGGGCGAACGGCAGCGGCAAGAGCACGCTTCTCAACATCTTGGGGAGGCACTTCAACTGGTCGCGTGCATTCTCTTTCGCACCTATCGCCCGAAAAGGCGTCAACGTGTGGTCTCCCGGCGGGAGCCCTTTCGTGCGGAATACTGCGCCATGGATTGGCCAATTGACTTACGGAACCGGCCATATGACGAACATGAGCGTCCCAGAGGGTACGCCCAGCGAGCGGCAACAGTATGAGGTCTCGTTCGATAATGGGCTACAGCAGGTGCGCGGCATCTACCTGACATCGCATCGAGCGATACCTGGCAATTATGCGGGTATCAGTGCTATTCCGGCACTGTTCAGTTCTCCTGAACAAATTCTTGAGCAGTTCACGACCGAAGTGCGGACTAGGTGGCTCGGCGGTTATTCTGGACGGACACCTACGCTTGCCCTAAAAGAGAGCCTTATATCGGCGGCCGTCTTCGGAGAAGGCAATCAGTCGGTCGAGCCAAACCCGACCGCTCAGGATATTTGGGTCGGTTTCCAAGAGGTACTTCGAAGCGTGATGCCTGCGTCCTTAGGCTTTCAAAGGCTCCGCATACGCATGCCAGATGTTCTCCTCGAAACAGGATCCGGAGATTTCATTTTCGAAGAAGCCTCGGGAGGGTTATCCTCAATAATCGAGATGTCTTGGCAGATCTTCCTGCGATCAAGGGACAAACCTGACTTCGTCGTTCTTATTGACGAACCAGAGAATCATCTGCACCCGAGCCTTCAAAAAGAGATTATACCCAGCCTCTTGAGAGCCTTCCCAAAGGTGCAGTTCGTTGTCGCTACCCATAGTCCCTTCGTAGTGACCGCGAGTCCCGACTC
This sequence comes from Terrabacter terrigena, assembly GCF_042676085.1. NCBI lineage: Bacteria > Bacillati > Actinomycetota > Actinomycetes > Micrococcales > Intrasporangiaceae > Terrabacter > Terrabacter terrigena. Next base: position 15,338 of record NZ_JBHTKH010000026.1, on the reverse strand, counting down.
CGCGGTCTACGTCCTGGACTACGACGAGAATCGCCGAGTCAACTCCGCGAAGCTTGATTACGCCAACAAGGCTGCAAGCGCGGAGAGGACGCTCACACGGGTACTTGGACTGGAGAGCACTACCCCTCGATGGGCGGAGGAGAAGTTCGACTCGATCATTGAGCGCTACGTCTCGGATTCGCTGACATCCGAACAGCTTCGCAGTCTTCGTCGGGAACTTGAGGAGAATGGCCTCGAGTCTGAGTTCCCTAATGCGATCATCAGCGTGACGGATGACTCGCCGTATCGAGGGGACTATCGGTGAGGCACTTAGTGAAGGGTCCCAAGCCTGCAGTGCTGGTCGCGAATGAAGACGCGTGGACCGTTAGTTACCTGGCGGCGAGAGGTACACCTCATGAGAAGCGCAACGAGAGATGGAGGCATCTTGATATAAAGCGAGCCCTAGCACAGGAGACTGATGCCAAGTGTGCGTATTGTGAGGGCTTCGTTGATGATGTCGTGCATCCGCACGTCGAGCACATAATTCCTCGCGCCAGCAAGCCGGATCTGGCTCATCGCTGGCACAATCTGACCACAGCGTGTGGCCCATGCAATACGCATAAGGGCGCATTTTATCATGAAACGGAGGGCCTCCTTGACCCGTATCAAGACGATCCCTCGGCACACCTTGCGTTTCATGGGTCGATCGTGCAATGGGCCTTGGGCAGTCAGCGGGGAGAGCTCACCGTGAAAAAGTTGCAGCTCAATCGTTTTGGCCTCATGAAGCAGCGCGCAAAGCGGTTGCAAGATGTGAGGGAACTGCTGGAAAGGTGGCACTCCGCTGAAGAGCCCCTCCGCACATCGCTTGCCGAGGCGTTGCGCATGGACGCATCCGAAGGGGAGTTCAGTCAATCGGTCACACAACTGCTCATGAGCTATCGCTTTCCCATCGAGAAGCCGGCAGCGAGCGAGACCGCTTGACTCGAAGTAGCAACACAACTCGTCCGGTGCTGGGCAGGGCTGGGCATCGTCCCCATAGAGGCGGTCGCGCACCCCCTGCGAACACACCTCGTGCCCTCAAACGGTGTAGCACCCCCTGCGAACACACCCCGTGCCCTCAAACGGTGTAGCACCCCCTGCGAACACACCCCGTGCCCTCAAACGGTGTAGCACCCCCTCGCAGCGAAGCGGTGCGGCCCATCCAGATCGCCCGATCGCGAACTTCCCACGACCCACGCCGCCGCGTCATAACGCCGCCAGCCGGGCGCGCCGCACACCCCTCCCCGTCTGCTCTATGTTCGAGCCCTATCCTCGCCTTCCGCGCCGCCCCGTACGATCGCGCCATGGCCCAACAGAAGGTCGTCACCCTGATCGATGACCTAGACGGTACGCAAGCTGCGGAAACCATTACGTTCGCCGTCGATGGCGGCACCTATGAGATTGACTTGTCCGAGAAGAACGCGACGGCGATGAGGGAATCTCTAAGGCGTTACGTAGCGGCGGCCCGCAAAGCCGGTGCGCAGGCCGCCACCGGGCGAAACCGAGTCACGATTCCCTCGACTGGACACTCCCGCAACGCAGAAATCCGAGCGTGGGCGCACACCAACGGGCACACCGTGCCGGCACGGGGACGGATCCCTCAGAAGGTCGTTTCCGCCTTCGACGCACGCCACTGAGCGGCGCGATGCGCCCTCGGCGCGCACCGGACGAGGGTTCCAGATAAGCGCATCGCTGAAGCATCCTTCATCGGATTCAACACAGCAAGGTCGACCTCTCGCGGTCCTCTTCGCCGAGTAGGGGCCATTGCCGCCGGCCGGGCTGCGTCGATCCACCGAGAGCGACTCGACCACCGCTCAGTCGGCGGTTGCCACCGGCTACTACTCCTTCATGCCTGAGGTGTTGCGCTCCCCAAGCAGTCCTCATCAATTCGCGCGAGGTTTGTTCTTCGACCTCGCACGGTCTATAGCAGCCTTGAGCTTCGCTTGGTTCTGCGGCTTGCGGGCCTCCTCGTACAGCCTCTTGGCGATGGCGATTGCTGCGGCGCTTCGTATCAACTTCATGAGGGCGGAGTACCCGGCGGTGCCAGGTTCCAACCCGTGTCAACGACGGGTGAAATCTGACCAGGGATCGACGGCTGAAATCTGACCACCTGGCCTTGCTAGTCCTCGGATCCGCTGGCCGCGGGGACGCGGCCCAGGTCGCGGTTCTTGAGCCTGTAGGAGTCGCCTTTGAGGGCGATGACCTCGGCGTGGTGGACGAGCCGGTCGATCATCGCTGCCGCGACGACGTCGTCGCCGAAGACTTCGCCCCATCGGCCGAAGGGCTTGTTGCTGGTGACGATGAGGGAGGCGCGTTCGTAGCGGGAGGAGACGAGCTGGAAGAACAGGTTCGCTGCTTCGGGTTCGAACGGGATGTAGCCGACCTCGTCGATGACCAGCAGCGGGTAGCGGCCCAGCTTGCGCAGCTCGTCCTGCAGGCGTCCGTCGCGATGGGCGGTAGCGAGTCGGTCGACCCATTCGGACGCGGTCGCGAACAGGACCCGGTGCCCGGCCTGGCAGGCGCGGATCGCGATCCCGGTGGCAACGTGGGTCTTGCCGGTGCCGGGCGGGCCGAGGAAAACAACGTTCTCTCTGGCGGTGACGAAGTCGAGGGCGCCGAGGTGGGCGATCAGGTCGCGTCGTAGGCCGCGGGCGTGGTCGAAGTCGAACTCTTCGAGGGACTTGCGGGCCGGGAAACGGGCGGCGCGGATCCGGCCTTCGCCGCCGTGCGCGTCCCGGGCGGACACCTCGCGTTGTAGGCAGGCGAGTAGGTATTCCTCGTGGGTCCAGGACTCGGCCCGGGCCCGTTCGGCGAGCCGGTCGATGGCCTCGCGCAGGCTGGGGGCCTTCAATGCTCGGGTCACGTAGGCCAGCTCGCTGGCGATGTCGCGCCCGTTCACGGCCCGCGGTGTCCTGCCCGTGCTCTTGACGGTGTTGGTGGTGGCCATCAGGCGACCTCGTCCTCGGTCCGGGCGTTCAGGCCGAAGGCTGCGTCGTAGGCGGCGAGGTCGCGTTGCTCCACCTCACCTGGGTCGGTGCGGTCGGTGGTGCCGGGTCGCCGCCTGGCGCGGTGCGCGAGCTCGAGCGCGGCTTGGTGGTGGACCGGGTCGGTCAGGCTCTGGTGTCGCGCCCAGCACCGGTCGTGCACGGCCACCACCCGTCCGTCGAGGGTGGCGGTGACCTGCGCCAGGTCGGCCAGCACGTCCACCTTGCGCCCGACACAGGCCGGGTCGACGGAGTAGTCGTTGCTGTCGATGCGCACGTAGTGGTCCCGCGGTAGGCGGACCTGGGTGCGCCATCCGATCGTTGGCGCGACCGGCGGCAGCGCCAGCATGCCGGCCTGGTCGGCGGCCCAACGGGCCGTCGGGGCACATCCGATCCGGCGCACGTGCCGGGTGTTCGCCACCGCGAGCCAGTCGGTCAGTTGGATGTTGAAGTCGGCCGGGGGGCTGAAGGCCCGCCCGGGCAGGAACGAGGATTCCAGGTAGCCGTTGGCCCGCTCGACGATGCCCTTGGCCTCCGGGTCGCGGGGGCGGCACTGGTGCACCGCGATCCCCAACGTGCCACGGAACGCCTCGAAGTCATCGGTCAGCTTCGGTCGGCCGGCCCGCCACGAGCCGACCGCACTCTCGTTGTCCCACACCAACATCCGCGGAACCGCACCGGCCTGCTGCAGCAGCTGCCAGTGTCCGGCGATCAGGTCCGGGCCCTGCCGGGAGGGGACCATCACCGCGAACAGCATCCGCGAGTACCCCGAGGCCATCACCAGCACCGGAGGAGCGCCGACCTGATCGAACCCGAGCGGGACCTCGACCGGCGGGAACCACAGGTCGCACTGCATCCGCTCACCCGGCAGGTACTCCGTCCTGGAGGCCGGGTCCGGCGGCAGGTACAACGGCCGCAGCACCCGCACCCGGTCCTTGAGCACCGTCAGTGACCGCTCCCACCCGATCCGCTGCGCGATCACCGTCGCCGGCATCGTGGGCGTCGAGGCCAGCAGCTCGCGCACCTGGGCCTCGACCGCGTCCACCGCCGAGCCCTTGGCCGGGCGCTGATACCTCGGAGGGTCATCGGTGGACAACGCCTTCTTCACCGTGTTCCTCGCGATCCCCAGCCGACGGGCGATCGCCGCGATCGGCAACCGCTCGCCCGGCGTAACCGACGAACCTCGGCCCAGTCCTCCACACTGATCACCCTCCACAGGGTCACGGCAGGTGGTCAGATTTCACCCGTCGTTTCTGATCAGTCTTCAGCCGTCGGCGACACCCCGGTGCCCAGTTCGGTCTGAGTCGAGCGGGACCCGCTGACCTGACATCTAACGTGGGGGCGGAGTGGGACCCTGGCGGGCGCGTCATATCGCCGCGAGTTCGCTGCCCATCGACGTGCTGCATCCATGCGGATGCTTTGGAATCGACACGCACCCGCCAGGGTGGAAAGCACCGATGAGTGCGGTAGAGCTTGGACGGGTGACAGCTAGCAGGCCGGGTCCGTGTTACCGAACGTGTTGGCAATGGTGACGTCCGTGACGCTGGTCGGGTCATAGTGATCGGCGGCAGCCCCGCTCGACAGGTAGATCGCCACTCCTCCTCCGTCTTCCACCCCGCTTGCACCAAATGCTTCGGCGAGCCGTTCGGATTCAAGCGTCTGTACTGCACAAACATCTAGCACTCGCAGAGGGCCAGTGAACTGCGCGTCTGAGGGCAACATTTTCAACGCATCAGCGACAGCGGCCTCGGACGGCGTACCGCTCACTTCGCGCATGCGGATAACAAATAAGCGTTGTGGATCGCCGGTCCACATTGCCGAATAGAAGCGGGCGTCATGGACAGAGTCTCCATCAACGGCGAACTTCGGATCGCGATCATAGGCCACATTCGGCGCGATATGGCCTCGGGCGTCCTGAGCGTGGAGTGAGTTCCATTTCTCTTGCGTCGCACCGACGGCGCCGACTTCCGGAGCGCTTTCGTCTGGAGCGGCAGCGCAGCCTGATAGGAGCACCAGCACCAGACCACCCATCAATGTCCGCATGCCGGCAAACCTTATGTGGCAGTTGTCACGATGTCTGCCAAATGCGTCAGAGGAGGCGGACATGCTGGGATGAGCACGTCCTTGAGTTACTGAGGTTGCCGGTAAGCGACGACCGCTGGGCTAATACGTCGGGGAGGGCTCAAGGCTCGGCGACCGGCCTGATCGCGCAGCGCGTCGCCGACAGGAGTCGTCGTGGCGGCTTTGGCTGGAGGTCGCCACAGGCGTCATATCGCCGCGTCACGGCAGGCACGGCGCCAGTGGTGACTGTGGTTGAGGAGGCCAGTCTCCCGCGGAAGTCCCTACCGGTCGACTCTGCGGCGTCAGCGCTGCGCGTCGCCCTCGCGGGCGATGGTGGGGGTGGCGCTCAAGAGGGGTGGAACGACGGCGGGAACTCTCCGGCATAGTGGCCGTCGGCCGACTCCGAAGGTGCCCAAACCTTTTCGCGTTCCTGCCCCGAACCGTCTTGGCATCGGGCACTCTTTGCAGGCATGGGGACAAAGCGGGCGCTCACTGTTGTGGGGCTCGGCGTCTGGAGCGCTGTGTGCGGGATCGGTGGCGTCGTGGCCGCCGCGAACATTCCAGCGGTGCAAGACATGGTCCGGGGACATCCCGGACCCACGGGAGCGCAGGGACCACAGGGCATCGCCGGTCCCGCAGGCTCACCCGGGCCAGCTGGACCGGCGGGGCCGGCGGGTATAGCTGGCGAGGACGGCGCGGCCGGCACCGTACTCACGGCATTTGACCTGCAGCAGCTGCTCCATGGCGTGACGGTTATCAGCACTGATGGGTCATGCCCTGCGGGCGCGACGCTCGGTGGCCAAGTAATCACTTCCGTCGATCTTCTGCACGACGGGATTTCGGCGACGACCGCGCCGCCGTCGAGACTGTTCGTCACGAAGACTCGTCTCTGCCGGTTCTGAACGCTCGAGCGTCACTCGTTTTGGTCTCGCGACGCGAGCCACCTTTTGTTGCGGCGTCCGCGACCATCGCGCACGAGTCGTCAACTGCCGTCGAGGGTCGTCTGCGCGCCGAGGGCCGGGCCCTAGATCGCCTGGTTCGCGGCTCTTCGGGCCCGCGTATTACGTCTCCTTCTTCCGCGCATGCGTCCCTTCATGCAGAAGGAAGTGCGTGGGCGAGTATGCGATGGACCTCAGCGACCACGTCAGCTTCGAGGGACCCTTCGGCCTCGAGTCGGGCGTAGAGCCTTCGCGGCCAGAGAACTTGGACGCCACGGGTGGTGAAGGCGCCGCCAATGAGGGGCCAGTCTGCTTCGACGAAGCAAAGCACTCCGTGGATGGGGACCTCGATGTCGAGCAGGGCGCGCACGACCTCTACCTGCTTCAGCACGCCGTCGACCAGCTTGGTGCAGTCACGCGACCCGACGAGCAGTCGCTGCTCGCGGGGCCGGAAGAGCCCACCTTCAACTTTGAGGTGAGGACGGCCCCGGTACTTCTTAGCGTCGATGACGTAGACACCGGTGGCGGTGACCGCGATGTGGTCGATGTTCGCCCTGGTTCTCGGGATCCTCCGGTCGTGCAACAGGCGGACGGTATCCGATGCCAACCCGTCGAGGCCTTTACCGAGTCGTTCTTCGCCCGCAGCACCGATGTCCCAGGCCGTCGTCGACTGTCGCTCTTCCGAGAGCGCGATGATGAGGCCACCAAGCCTGGGGTGATTGGCCCTAATGCGTTCTTCACGCTTTGCCTTACGACGCTCGAACTCCCGCCGCGCCGATGCTCCCGCGGTCCCGGAGTCGACGACGTCCACGACGGCCGGCTCGACAGCTCCCCCGGCAATCTGGTGCGTCGCACCACTGGCGTCGTGATCGACGCATCGAACCGTCTTGCTCATCCGCTCGTAGATCGCCGGCGCCTTCGCCGGCAACTCCGCCTGACAGACACGACAAATCCCGGCGTAGCGCAAGCGCATGCGCTTCTCGTCTAGTCCCCCGTCCATGGGGTCACCGTATGCGGGATGCCTTCACGAACCTGAAGAAACGGCAGAAGACATGCGGCACCTCACCGCGAGGCGACACGGCTCGCCCTGCCACGGACCGGTGTCAGGTCAAAACCCGGCCCCACGCCACATCCCCATGCGCGAATACAACCGTGCGCTCGTCACTAGCCCAGACGTCGAGCCAAGACGGCGCACCATAGCGTCCGGTGAATCGCGGCCCGGAACTCCGTTTCAAGTCGTGAAGCTGCTCATCGGTAAGCCACTGCGGCGTGCAGCCACCATAGGATCCACTGCACCCGCACGTCTCGAAGACGACGCTCGCCCCTGCGTCGCACAAGTCCTGGGCCTCCTGCTCCTTAACATCTTCTGACACGAGCTCAAGGCGCTCGCCATCCAAGTCGAAGAAATCGCCAGCAGCATTGAAGCGGCCAGGCCTCGGCACGTGCCGACGCGTCCGCGACGCATCTGTTTCGGACCACGTCGGCTGTTTGACCAAGTCGGCAAACGTCTGCCGCTGATGGCGCTTCCCCATGCCCCACATTGTCACTACTGGCCAGCCGCGTGCAGCGTCTTTCCGCCGCGAGTCATCCGACTCCCAAATGCCGTACGCGCGGACTTCGCCATTCTGAACACCGGCAATGGGCCATGGGTGTCCCCTGGGGCGAGGCTGTGTCCCGGCGAGTTCTTCCAGGCCGGGAGCGGGCAGCAGTCGGTGTTGCTACCGCGTCCAGCGTCGGCCAGCCACCGAGTCAGGGGATCAGCCGACGGAGGAAATCGCGAGTCTGCGGGTCAGTGGAGTAGACCGTCACACTCTCCATTCCCCGGGTGAGCAGCACCTTGTAGACGTTTCGGACGAGCCGATCGAACTGTTGGTCACTCACCTTGGTGCGATTCCGGAAGTCGGGATCCTTGTTCGCGTCGCGCACGGTGCACCAGCGCCCATCTCGCCACACGAAGTCCGGGCCGATGATGACTCCAGCGTGGTCGTACTCGAAGCCTTGCGCGGTGTAGACACAGCCAACCTGACCGAATCCGGCGGGGTCGCTCGCCCAGAGAGCGGCTGGTGGCGCACCGCCGACTGAGCGGTCGCCGCGGAGGTTCCACGGGTGCGACCACCCGTCAATCTCGACGTCGTCGACCAGGGAGCCGTCAGGGCGCGGGTCGCTCCACGGCCAGCAGTAGCCAGCCGCCATTCGCGCCGAGTACCCGTCGCCTTGCCGCGTCGCGAGCATGTGCTCAAGTTCCTGCGGCGTGTCAGCCACCGACACGCTGAACCCGTCATCGCCCTTCCACTCGATCGGGCCGCCCGGCTTGAGACCGAGCAGTCGCAACACCCACTCGACGTAGACCTCTGAGCCACCGCAGCGAAACTGGTCATTGAGGTTGATGTGTTCAACGCGTAGTCCGAGGCCGCCTGCGTGCGCCTCGATGTCCTCGACCGTTCCCATCTCGCCTGGGCGGACGACCTGGTGTTCGTCGAGGAGGAACACCGGCACCTTCGCCGCGGCGAGCAACTCGTGGATCTGCGGCCGCCCAGCAGTCCGAAGCTCCTTGCGCGTGTAGCGACTGACGGAGGTCTCGCGGATGCGGTGAGCCTCGTCGAGGATGAGACAGTCGAGATCGTTCGGCTCCGCCGACATGAACGAGTTGAAGTAGGTGAAGAGCTTCTGCACGCGAGGAGCACGTCTACCAGCCACCTTTCTCAGGGTCATCGTGAAAGATCGCGAGCCGGTGGCGTGCATGACCGATCGACCTTGCCGCGAGAGCTCCCCCATGACGGATAGAGCGATGACCGACTTTCCGCTGCCCGGGCCTCCGCTGACGACGACAGCCGTCTTCGTATTGGCTCGTCGGGCCCGTTCGACGGCATGCATCACGTGCTCGTACGCGTCTCGCTGCTCGTCAAGAAGGACGAACTGCTCTCGGTGTTGCACTTCTTCGGCCGCAACGGTCAGGAGTTGCTTGCTCGGTGCGATCTTGCTTCGGAGCAGTGCATCTGCCGCGTCAGCTCCGCTCTCTCCTGGCGCCAAGAGCGAGCGCAGGTACTCCACGAACGCACCTCGACGCTGCCCCGTGAACACGGCCCCGTCTTTGGTCCGCGGCATTGCGAGCAGGTCGGCGACGCCTAGATCGGTGGCGTTGTGCAGGTACGCCACGCCGGCCAGCGAGTGCGGCTGCTCAGCGAGCATCACGGTGAACGACGAGAGGTAGTCGCAGTAGTCGGCCACCTGAAGCGCTGGATGAGTAACGGCACGTCGGCCGTACTGCTCTACCGAGACAAGAGTGTCACTGCCCTCGAAGCTCTCCGCGGCACTCCACTGCTTCAGCTCAACGACGACATAGGAAGGCTGACCGGACGTCGGGTGCTTACCGGCGAGCACAACATCGGCCCGCTTGCTGGTCAGTGGCAGCTGGTACTCGATGAGCATCTCGACGTCTTCGAGGCCCGCCGACACGAGATCCGCTCGAAGGGCGGGAAGGCTGCGTTCCCAGCTACGGGCCTCACCCGCAGCAGGCCGCCGACCGGTCTGGATGCTCATCTGCTCGGCCAGACGATCGGCCAAGTGGGCCTCCAAAGCCGAAAAGCCTCTGACGGACGTACGAAGGAGGTGCACGAACAGGTCCCCTGGCAGCACGAAGTAACTCGTGCGGTGTGGGGGCATGTCCGGGAGGAAGCCCGTCGGGCCGCAATGACACGGGCAGCCTAGCCAGTTGGCGTCCGAAATCGACGCCAACTGGCCGGCAGTGAGCGCCGCTCAGGCTGGGACGTCCACCTTCGAGTGACTGGGCGCAAACACAAGGCGGTCGCCGTCCCAGGCGACGGCATACGGGTCGGTGATCTCGCCGATGAACTGGCCGCCGGTCTCGTTGCGGAAGGCCATGAACTTGGTCTCGCCGGTTTCACGGTCGTCGATGAACTTGCCGACGTAGAGCGTCGGATCGTCGATCTCGTGAGCGCCGGCCAGGTCGTAGGGTCCCAGCACCGAATCGGCAGACGCGATCCACACTCCGCCTGAAATCCCGGCCGCTCGCGCCGCCTCCGGCATGTCTCCAACCGCACAGTTGAAGAGCAGCACCTGCTTTCCATTGACCACGTGCGTCTGGAACACCTCGAGCTGCCCGAAACCGGCCCCGGGCGAAGACAGAGGCTCTCGCAGCTCCCAGTTCTCGAGATCGGCCGACCACGCATGCCCCACCACGCCGCGGTCCACTCGGTCCGAAGGATCGTGAGCAGGCCCGACAGCAGACCGTGCCGTGATCAGCATGTGCCAGCCGTCTCCATCCGGGTCGGCCAACACCCACGGGTCGCGGAACGCCTCGTCGTGCCAGTTCGCCTCCGGCGCTGGCGCCCACTTCTCGTAGATCTCACCGTCAGCCGACAGCACCGGCCCCGGCGCCTTGTCCCACTCGTAGAGGTCGGACGAGACGGCATACCCGATGGACTGCACGTTGGCCCCGAAGGCATTCAAGGTCGCCCCCGTGTAGAACATGAACCACCGCCCGTCCGGGTGCCGCACGACCGACCCGGTCCACGTCGCGAGGTCGTCGAAGGCCGGCGCGTCGGAGCGCACGAGCGCGTCGACCACCCGATCCCAGTGAACAAGATCAGAAGACACCGCGTGCCCGATCGACGCCCGGTAGTGCCGGGCGTGCGGGTCGCGAAGGGCACGTGACGCGTACAGGAAGAACAGGTGGTACTGCTCGCCGTCGTCGACGAGCCAGAAGTCCCACACCCACGCCTCGGGTAGACGAAACACGGTTCAGCCTTTCACGCCGGATGAGGCGATGGAGTTGATGAACGATCGCTGGAAGGCGATGAAGAGGACGAGCACCGGCGCGGTGATCATCGACGCGTACGCCATGATCTGACCCCACGAGGTGTTGAGCTGCTTGAAGTAGTCGATACCCACCATGACCGGCCGCAGCTCCTCCGACTGCACGGACATCAGCGGCCACAGGTACTGGTTCCAGGTCGGCAGGAAGGTGAGGATCGCGACGGTCGCGACGGCCGGCCCCGACAGCGGCATGACGATGCTGCGGTAGATCCGGAACCAGCCGGCCCCGTCCACCTTCGCCGCCTCGTCCAGCTCCTTCGGGATCGAGTCGAAGTACTGGTAGAAGAGGAAGATCGAGAACGCGTTCGCGATGAACGGGATGATCTGCACCTGGTAGGTGTCGAGCCACCCCTCGGTCAGCCCGTCGGGCCCGAGGAACGGCAGCTTGTTGACCCACCACAGCAGCGGCAGCGCGAGCGTCTCGAAGGGCACGATGAGCGTCGCGAGGATGAGCCCGAGCACGAGCCCGCTCCCCCGGAACTTGATGCGTGCCAAGGCGAAAGCCGCCATCGAGTTCACGACGACACCGAGCACCACCGTGACGACCGTGATGACGACCGAGTTGGTCATGAACTGCGCGAAGGGAACTCGCCCGAAGACGCCCGTGTAGTTGTCGAGCGACAGGTCACCGGTCGGCAGGAACGCCGCGAAGCTGCCGAGGTCGCCGAAGATCTGCAGGTCCGGCTTGAAGCTGCTGACGAACATGAAGAGCAGCGGCAGCCCGAAGACGAGGCACAGCACCAGCCGTCCCACCAGAGCGAGCGGCTTGCGTATGCCGTGTCGTCCGTCTCCCCCGCGGCGCGGTGCCGTCGTGGCCGACTCGGCGACGTGGGCCAGGTGGTCGGCTCCGAGGCCGGGTGCAGTCGCGGTGCTCATCAGACGTCCTTGTCTCGGGTGAGGTGGCGGTTGACGAGGGTGACGGCCAGCACCAGCACGAAGAAGGCGAGGGAGATCGCCGACGCGTAGCCGGTCTGCTGCTGCTGGAAGCCGGTCCGCACCGCCATGAGCACGACCGTCGAGGTCGAGTCGAGCGGACCGCCCTGGGTCATGATGTTGACCTGCGTGAAGAGCGCGAAGGCCGAGATCGTGATCGTGATGAGGATGAAGGTCCGTGTCGCCCGCAGCCCGGGCCACGTGACGTAGCGGAACTTCTCCCACGTGCCGGCGCCGTCGAGCTCGGCCGCCTCGTAGAGGTCGCCGGGGATGGTCTGCAGGCCGGAGAGCCAGATGACCATGTGGAAGCCCATCGCCTGCCACGCCGACATGAGGATGATCGCGAGCAGCGCCGTCTTCGGGTCGCCGAGCCAGTCGGGCCCCTCGATGCCGAACTTGAGGAGCACCTGGTTGATGAGGCCGTTCTTCTGGTACATGAACAGCCACAGCATCGACACGACGACCATCGAGGTGACGACCGGCAGGAAGTAGATCGTGCGGAAGAAGTTGACCCCGCGCATCTTGACGTTGACGAGCAGCGCCAGGCCGAGCGCGCACGCCGACTGCACCGGCACGATGACCGCCGCGAAGAGGATCGTGTTGCGCAGCGACTTCCAGAACGTCTCGTCCTCGAAGAGCCGCACGAAGTTGTCGACGCCGATGAACTCCGCCGGCCGCGGGCTGATCAGGCGCGCATTGGTGAACGCGAGCCCGAAGGTCAGCCCGATCGGCACGAGCAGGAACGTGACGAGCAGGACCGCGGCGGGTGCCAGCATGAGCAGCGCCGTCGTCGTCGACGAGCGGGAGCCCTTCACCGGGGTGGCGCGCCGGGCGCGCCTCCCCTGTCGCGTCGTCGCCGAGGCGTTCTCGGCTGCGGTGATGGTGGTCATGTCAGTCACTCACTGGAAGTAGCCGTTGGACTTCTGGTTGGCGTCGATGTTCTTGACGGCCTGGTCGAGCGCCTGCTTCGGGTCGGCGCCGTTGAGGATGTCCTGGGCGGTCTTCGTGAACTCCGTCGCGATGAAGGGGTATCCGGGCGTCACCGGACGCAGCACGGCGAACTTCTTCGCGTAGTCGAGGAAGAGCTGGTTCTCCCCGCCCTTCTCGTAGCCCTTGACCTGGGCCGCCGCGGCGTCGGTCGCCGGGATGTTGTTCGTGTCGCGAGCCACCGAGGCCACGTACTTGTCCTGCGCCGCGAACTTCATGTAGTCGAGAGCGCCGGCCTGGTCGGAGCAGTTCGTCGAGATGCCCCACTGCCACGAGCCGCCACCGATCTTCGGGCCGTTGCCGAGGTCCGGCGGCGGGAGGAAGAGCGTGTCCTTGCCGAAGGCCTTGCGCGTGTCGACCGCCGTCCACGTGCCGTTGTAGAGGATCGCGGACTTGCCGTTGATGAAGTCCTTGGCCGGGTCGGCGCCGGACTTGAGCGGCACGAGCCCCTGCGTGACGAGGCTGCGGAACCACGTCGCCCACTCGACGGCCTTGGGGCCGTTGAGCACGCCGTCGGCGGTCTTGTAGCCGTCGCGGTTGATGAGGTCGCCGCCGACGCTCTGCAGCATCGGGGAGTAGGCGTAGGGCCACCACTCGCCGGTGAAGCTCGTCGCGATGTCGAGCGGGTTCTGGAAGTCGCCGGAGGCCTTGATCTTCTTGAGGGCCGCGGTGAACTCGTCCTTCGTCCACGGCTTCTCGATCGTCGGGACGCGGATGCCGTACTTGTCGAGGATGCTCTTGCGGGTGACCATGACGAGCGCGACGTCGTAGTAGCCGTAGGAGTAGATCTTGTCGTTGACCTTGCCGAGCACGGTCGGGAGGTACTTCGACAGCGTGCCCTCGAGGCCGTCGAGCGGGGCGAGGTAGCCGGCCCACGCCCAGTTCGGCACGTTCGGGCCGTCGATGTCGAGGATGCACGGGAGCTTCTTGCTGGCCGCGGCCGCGACGACGGACTGGTTGTAGGAGTCCTGCGGGAACGCCTGCACCTTGACCTTGTACTTGCTCTGGCTGGCGTTGTAGTCGGTGACGATCTTCTGGATCGCCGCGAGCTCGGCCTTGTTGCCGGCGTTGTGGGTCCACATCGTCAGCTCGCCCCCGCCACCGGAGCTCGAGCTGCCGCCCTTCGTGCAGGCGGCCATGGACAGGGGCAGCGCGGCGGCGAGCAGGCCGACGGCGATGCGCTTGTGGGTGGGGGTGAGCTTCATCGGTTCCTCCGTGAGTGGTCAGGCCAGCATCGTTGCTAAATCCTTTCAGCGCAGACGGTAGCGGTCGGCCAGTCGGTCGCACAAGAGATTGCTAAAACCTTTTCACCTGCCGGTATGCCGTCGAGTGCGGTTACCGTGGCGTACGCTTGCGCCGGACACCCGGGAAGGGTGCACACGGCATACGCGAGGTCGCGACGACGCGACGACGAAGGGGTGGGAGTGAACAAGCGGACGACGCTCGCCGACGTGGCTGAGCGGGCGGGCATGTCGAAGACGGCCGTGAGCCTGGTGCTCAACAACCGACCCGGCTCGCGCCTGTCCGCCGACGCCGTCGCTCGCATCCACGAGGCCGCGCGCGAGCTCAACTACCGCCCCAACCCCCAAGCCCGCTCGCTGCGCCTCGGCACCACCGGCACCGTCGGCTTCATCTCCGACGACGTCACGGTGACCCGCTTCGCCTCGGCCATGATCCGCGGCCTCCTCGACGCCGCCGACGAGAGCGACCGCGGCGTCCTCATCGCCGAGACCTTCAACCACCCCAAGCAGCTGCGCAAGGCACTGGACTCGATGGCCGACCGGCAGGTCGACGGGCTCATCTTCGGAGCACTGTCGGCACGCCTCATCGACCTCCCGCCACTTCCCGACGGCATGCGCACCGTCACCGTCAACTGCGTCAGCCCCGACGTGCGCGTCGCCGTCCTCCCCGACGAGGAGCAGGCCGGGTATGCCGTCACGCGCCACCTGCTCGACGCCGGACACCGCGACGGGATCGCCATCATCGGCAACGCCCCGATCGCGCGCACCGACCCCCAGGTCTCCGTGACGATCGGCCGCCGCTTCGACGGGATCCACCGGGCGCTGTCCGAAGCCGGCGTGACGCCCGTGGCGGTTGCGGACATCGAGAAGTGGGAGCCGTGGAACGGCTACGACGCAGCCAAGGGGGTGCTCGAGTCCGGCGCCCCTGCGACTGCGCTGCTCTGCCTCAACGACCGGGTCGCGTTCGGCGCCGAGCAGGCCATGCACGAGAAGGGGCTTCGCGTTCCAGACGACCTGTCGGTCGCGTCGTTCGACGACGACCAGATCGCCTCGTACCTGCGGCCCGGCCTGACCACCGCTCGGCTGCCCTACCTCGAGATGGGGCGGCGGGCGCTGGAGCTGCTGCTCGCCCCCGACCCGACGCCGGGCGAGCACCTCGTCGAGATGCCGCTCCAGGTGCGAGGCTCGATCCGCGCCATGAACTGACGGCTCCCCTGTCTGCGCGCGTCGGTCGGCGTCAAGGCGTGTGGGCGACGGCCCGAGCACTGTCGGTGGTCGAAGATATGTTCGACTCATGGACCCGGAACCGTCGACGCTCGAGCTCCTGAGGAGCCGGCTCA
>NZ_JBHTKH010000025.1:0-37327 GCF_042676085.1 Terrabacter terrigena | reverse complement strand
CGACCCGCACCCGCTCAAGGACCTGCTGAAGCCAGAAACCGGCATACCGGACTTCACCTAAGCAGATATGCAGAACACATGTTCGATAAAACCGGAAGGCGCAACTCACAGGTGTGGACAACCAATTCGCTTGCGGCCCAGCGTGCCTCGACCGACGTCCACCAGCCTGAGGTGGATCTCGGCTCGCCCGTCGTCGGAGGTTAGACCTAAGGTCTGGCCCATGGCGAGGAACAGGTTGACCGTGACGGGGACCCCCGTCGGAGACGTGGACCTCACCGTCGTCACGCCCGTCGGCTCGCGTCGCGCCGACCCCCTCCCGCTGCTCGTCGCGCACGACGGGCCGGAGTACTCGCGCCGGGCCCACCTCGTCTCCACCCTGCGCGCGGCCATCGAGTCCGGGCGCATCCCGCCCACCCGCGTCGCCCTCCTGGAGCCCGGCGCGCGCAACCAGCGCTACGCCGCCAACCCCGACTGGGCCGACGCGCTCACCGGACACGTGCTCCCGGCGATCCGGGCGGCATACGCGAGCGCCGGCAGGCCCACCGTCATGGGGGCGAGCCTCGGGGCACTCGCCTCGCTGCAGGCGGAGTGGCGGCACCCGGGCACGTTCGGCGCCCTGTTCCTGCAGTCGGGCTCCTTCTTCCGCAAGCGCGTCGACGACGAGGAGGACTTCGAGTTCTGGAACCGCGTCACGGCGTTCGTCACGGGTGTCCGCAGGGCCCGCAAGCGCCGCACCGACGCCCGCATCGTCATGACGTGCAACGTCGACGAGGGCAACCTCACCAACAACCGGCAGATGGCGCAGGCCCTTTCCGCGAGCGGCCACGACGTCGTGCTGCACGAGCTGCCGGGGCGCCACGACTGGCGCCACTGGGAGGCCGCGTTCGACCCGTTCCTGTTGACACTGCTGCAAGGATCGGTGCACTTGAACCGTCGAGCAGGAGAGGCACATGGCGCAGACGCGTAACCACCTGATCGGACTGCTGCTGGGAGCCGAGGAGGACTGGCCGACCGCCTTCGAGGAGCTGATGAAGCTCGTCGGCCCGATCACGACCGACGACGGCGTCACGCACGAGCTGACGAGCGAGCGACTCACCATCGAGCCGTTCGACCTGCGCCAGCCCGTGCGCACCGAGCTCGTCATCGACCGCCTCGCCTACTGGTACTACCACCCGCGCGAGTGGCTCAAGAAGGCCGCGCTGATGAACGACACCTACCTGCTCAACAGCCCGTTCACCTTCCAGTCGATGGAGAAGCACAGCGCCTACGTGGCCTTGATGCGACTGGGGCTCAAGGTCCCCGAGACCTGGCTCGTCCCGTACAAGAACCCGGTCGACAACGTGCGCTGGGCCTACACCAGCGCCAAGTACAACCGGCCCTTCGACCTCAAGCAGATCGCCAACAAGCTCGGCTACCCGATGTACATGAAGCCGTTCGACGGCGGCGGCTGGCGCGGCGTCTCGCGCATCGACGACGAGAAGGACCTCGTCAAGGCCTACGACGACTCCGGCGAGATGCTCATGCACCTCCAGTCGACCATCGAGTACGACCATTTCGCCCGGGCGCTGTCGATCGGGCCCGAGACCATGGTCATGGACTTCCGCCCCGAGCAGCCGATGCACAACAGGTATGCCGTCAGCTACGACTTCCTCCGGCCTTCCGCAGGCCGGCAGGCAGCCGCGATCAGCCGCATCGTGAACGCGATGTTCGGCTGGGAGTTCAACTCGTGCGAGATGCTCGTCAAGGGCGACGACGTCTACCCGATCGACTACGCCAACGCGTGCCCCGACGTCGCCGTCACCTCCCTCCACTACTACTTCCCGTGGGCGATCAAGGCGCTCGTCCGCTGGTCTGCCTACTGCGTCGTCACCGGCCGACGCGGCCCGATGGACCTCGAGATGCGCCGCTACTTCGACGTCGCCGACCGTGACGACCTCGACGACGAGCAGAAGCTCGACGCCTACATCGCCATCGCCGACGAGTACTTCGAGACCGACAGGTACTGGGCCTGGTGCGAGCGCCACCTCCCGCACCTCGACGCGGCGGTGCTCGAGTGGGTCCAGTCGGACGCGTTCGAGAACCTGCTGCGCTCGACGGTCGTCACGACCTACCCGGCGCACGAGCGCGACAAGTTCATGGCCCACTTCGGCGGGCTCCTCGGCCTCTGGGTCAAGGACGAGAAGGCCCGCCTAGGGGTCTCCGAGCAGGCTGCCCGCGACTAGTCCCAGAACGCGGCGTTCAGTCCCAGAAGGCGTCGTTGAGGGCGGTGTCCTCGAAGAACTGCCGTGCCTCGGCGACGCGTCCGTCGCGCAGTGTGAACACGATCACCGCACGCTGGTCGAGCGTGTTCGCGTCGCGTGACGCGTGGTTGCGGCTCATCGCGACGGTGTGGTCGCCGCCGCCCACCACGTCGTCGAGTTCGACCTTGAGGTTGCCGCCCGACCGGGTCATCAGCTCGCCGAAGAACGACAGGATGGCGTCCCTGCCCTCCTTCGGCCCCGAGAGCGAGCCGCTGCCCGGTACGTGCCAGACGGCATCCTCGGTGAAGAGGTCGTTCAGCGTGGCCATGTCACCCGCGCTGAAGGCCGCGAACCCCCGGTGGATGACGTCGATGTCTTCCGTAGCGCCCATGTCAGGTTCCTCTCTGCCCCCCGGTACTCGGTGAACCAACCAACGCTATTCCCGCTCCGTGGGCGTGTCCACGAATCGGTCCGAACGCGACCGGGCTGCCCTAGCCGAGGGCTCCGCCCAGGCCGACGACGAGGTTGATCGTCGACGCGATGACGATGGTGCCGTAGAGGTAGGCGAGCATCGTGTGGCCCAGCACGACGCGGCGGATGTCGGAGCTGCAAAGGTCGGTGTCGGACACCTGGTAGGCCATGCCGAGGTTGAACGAGAAGTAGGCGAAGTCCGAGAAGGTCGGGTCCTCGTCCTGGTTGAAGTCGATCGGTGGCCGCGGGCTCGCGTAGTAGACCCGCGCGTAGCGCAGCACGTAGACCGTGTGGACACACAGCCAGCCCACGGCCACCGCACCGACGCCAACCAGGGCGTCGACGACGGCCTCGCCGCCGCGCTCGTGCCCGCCGACGAGCAGGACGCCGACCCCGGTGAGGCTCGCCAGCCCCACGAGGATGACGACGAGGTCGTACCAGGCGGCGTCGCCGTCGCGGCCCTGCACCTTCTCGCGCGTCGCCGGGGCGTCGTGCCCGAGCACGTGGAGCAGCATGGGCAGGGCGAAGGTGAGCCCACCGACGACGAAGCCGGCGAGGGCGTGCACGAGGAACCCCCGTCCGGGCCCACCGCCGGCACCCCCGCCGGCACTACCTGTCGCGCCGAGGCCGGCGAGCGGAACGAGGGTTCCGACCAGCGCGCCGACGACGACGGCGATGGCGAGGCGGCGCCGGATGGTGGGCACGTTCCGGAGGCTACCGCCGACCGCGCCCTGCAGGCTGTAAGCAGGCTGGTGGTCCGCTGGGTGCGCGTGCGGGTATGACATCTGTCGGGCGAGCTCACGGCCGCAGCCCCTCCGACGCCGAGCCCTAGGATCCGAACATGTCAGACGTCCCCAGCGCCCGGCGAAGCCTCACCGTGGTCTACAACCCGCTCCGGGTCGACGACCTCGAGGACGCGCAGGCGACCGTGGCCAAGGCATGTGCCGACAACGGATGGGCGCAGCCTCGCTGGGTCGAGACGACCGCCGAGGAGACCGGGGAGAAGCAGGCGCGCGAGGCGGTGCGCGACGGAGCGGACGTCGTGGCCTCGCTCGGCGGCGACGGCACCGTGCGCGCCGTCGCGTCGGCCCTCGTCGGCACCGACGTCGCCCTCGGCCTGCTGCCGGGCGGCACGGGCAACCTGCTCGCCCGCAACCTCGGCGTTCCCGTGGGTTCCCTCGAGGACGCCGCGCGAGCGCTCGTCGAGGGCCGCGACCGGCGCATCGACGTCGGGGCCGTGCGCCTCGCCGACGACCTGCCCGAGCCCGAGTCGAGCCGGGCGACCAAGGACAGCCCCGCCGGCGTGGCCGACGACGAGGAGGTCTTCCTCGTCATGGCCGGCTTCGGCCTCGACGGCGAGATCATGGCCGACACCGACGAGAAGGTGAAGGAGGCCGTCGGCTGGGCCGCCTACGTCCTGGCCGCGTTCAAGAAGGTGTCGGGCCGCGGCTTCACCGTCGACGTGAGCGCCGAGGGCGGCGAGGGTGTCGTCGGTGCCAAGGGCTCGACCGCCACGAGGCACGCGCGCGCCGTCATCGTCGGCAACTGCGGCACGCTCCAGGGCGGCGTCGAGCTGATGCCCGACGCGAAGGTCGACGACGGCGTGCTCGACGCCGTCGTGCTCGCGCCGCGCGGACCCTTCGGCTGGGCGTCCGTGCTCGTCGACGTCGCGACGCGGCACCGTGCGGGCCACCAGCGTCTCGACCGGCTCGTCGCGGCCGGGCTCACCGTCGTGGCGCAGCGCCCGATCGAGGCAGAGATCGACGGCGACCCCGTCGGCGAGCACCGCGCACTCGCGGCCCGGGTGCTCCCGGGCTCCCTGGTGGTGCGCGTTGGCTGACCGGCGGCGAGTCTCCACACGGTCACCGGGCCGCGCCCGTCGGCTGCTCAAGGCCGTCGGGTTCGGGCTGGCCTTCGCCGTGCCGGTGACGGCGCTGGCGTTCGTGGTCCGGGAGAAGTTCCTGCCGGTGATCGAGCTCGACGAGCGGCTCATCGTCGCCGGCACCGACATCACCCGCGACAACCCGTGGCTGCGCACGGCGCTGCTCGCCTGGCAGGAGGCGACCCAGCCGAAGTGGGTCTACATCATCGCCTCCGCCGTCTGCCTCGTGCTGTGGCGCCGGCACCGTGAGCTCACGACCCGATGCCTCTGGGCGTTCATCACGATGATGGTCGGCTGGAACCTCCAGCTCGTGCTCAAGGAGGTCGTGCGCCGGGCCCGGCCCGTCGTCAGCGACCCCGTCTCGCACGCCCCCGGCTTCAGCTTCCCGTCGGGCCACGTCGCCAACGCCGCGGTGATCGCCACGGTGCTGACGGTCCTGCTCTGGCCGGTGCTGACGGCGGCCGCGCGCCGCTGGCTCGTGGCCGGCCTCGCGGCATACGTCGTCCTCACCATGCTCGACCGGGTCTTCCTCGGCGTGCACTACCCCTCAGACGTCCTCGCCGGTGTGCTGTTCGGCATCGGCCTGGGCACGGCGTCCTACGCCGGATACCTCGGGTGGAACCCCGAGAACCCCGACGATGCTCCTCCGCCAGAGGGCAGGTCGGGTCCCGAGCAAGCGAAAGGCAGCACGTGAACCACACCTTCATCCACCGGTACGAGATCGACTCGTCCCGGCCGACCCCCGGGTCGGCCCTGCGTGACGCCGCGCTGCGCGTGCTCGCCCCGGCGCTCGTCCTCTTCGCCGCCATCACCGGCTTCGGCTTCCTCATCACCGGTCCGCTCGGCGGCCTGCCGTGGGAGGAGGACGTCAGCCGCTCCGTCGCCTCGGGGCGCACCGACCTGTGGAACTCCATCACGATGGTCTGGTCGCGCATCGGCAACACCGAGATCATCATCGGCGTCTGCGTCATCGCCGTGGCACTGATCTGGTGGCGCACCAAGCAGTGGTGGTATGCCGTCGTCCCCGCCATCGCGATCGCCGTCCAGGCCAGCGTGTTCGTGGCCGCCACGACGATCGCCGACCGGCCGCGCCCGAAGGTCGCCCACCTCGACCCCGCCCCGCCCACGTCGAGCTACCCCAGTGGTCACGTCGGCGCCGCCACGGCGCTCTACCTGACCTTCGCGCTCATGGCCCAGCGCATCGAGAGCGCGTGGCTGCGCCGGCTCGTCACCGTCGTCTGCGCGGTCATCCCGTTCCTCGTCGCCTGGGCGAGGCTCTACCGAGGCATGCACCACCTGGTCGACATCCTCGTCGGCGCCGTCAACGGCATCGTCTGCTTCCTCCTGGCGTGGCACTACCTGCGCCGTCGCACCGACAGCGGCCGGATGGGCGCGAAGGCCCGCCAGGCGGTTTCGCGCTGACGACGCGAAGCTCCGTCCGGGCACGCCGTCTGCCGTCCGGGCAGGCCGATGGCCGGGAACCCCCTCGCGGGTCCCGGCCATCGGCGTCTCGTCTGCTAGGCCGGTGAGCCCGGCAGCACCTGCGACGGGCGCGTGAGCCACCCGAGTGCGAGCACGATCCCGCCGCGCGGAGTCGTCGGCGGGTGGACGACCGGATGCTGCGCGCGCCGCGTCCGGCGGCCCAGGTCGGCGGTGCGCTGACGGGCCACGGCCTCGTTCAGGTACTGCGTGTTCATGGTGCTCCTCCTGCACTCGTGATGCGTCACGGCACAGAGGGCCGAGGAGCGTTCCTGATGCACGAGAGAGCGAAACAGCCCGAAACCCGCCCGGGTTGGGCGGGTTTCGGGCTGTTCGGACTCCGCGTCAGACCCCGCGTCAGACCCCGCGTCAGACCCGCGCGTGGCGGGCCCGGCCGAAGCTGTAGACGCCGAACGCGATGAGGCCGAGGGCGACGAGCGCGAGCAGCACCTGGCCGCCCGGGGCGCCGAGCAGGCTGCGCAGCGCGCCGTCGAGGCCGCGGGCCTCGCTCGGCTTGTGCCGCACCGCGGCGAGGATGAACAGGCCTCCGACGATGGCCAGCGCGACGCCCTTGGCGATGTAGCCGAAGCGGCCCGCCTTGACGGTCCACGGGCTCGGGTGGGTCTCGAGGTCCTCGAGGAACTTGCGCCTCCAGCCCTTGACGACGTGGTAGACGCCGACACCGATGATGACGAGGCCGACGGCGGCGACGAGCCACGTGCCGGCCGGCTGCTTCATCAGGGTCGCCGTGAAGTCCGCCGACTGCTTCTTGCTCGACGTGCCGCTGCCGCTCGCGAACCTGAAGGCCGTCCACGAGAGGGCGAGGTAGACGACGGCCTTGGCGGCCGCCTTGAGCCGGTCACTGGTCTGGAGGCCGCCGGAGATCGCCTCGGTGACCTGCCAGATGGCGAGGCCGAGCCAGGCGACGACGGCGACCCAGAGGACGAACACGCCGAAGCCGTTCTGGGCCATGGAGCCGAGTGCGCCCGACTGGTCGGCGCTCGAGCCCTTCGAGCCGAAGGCGAGCCGCAGGGCGATCGCACCGATGAGGATGTGGAGCACGCCGTTGACGGCGTAGCCGATCCGCGCGGTCGTCTCGAGTGCCG
The DNA here is from genome assembly GCF_042676085.1 of Terrabacter terrigena. Taxonomy (NCBI): domain Bacteria; kingdom Bacillati; phylum Actinomycetota; class Actinomycetes; order Micrococcales; family Intrasporangiaceae; genus Terrabacter; species Terrabacter terrigena. The sequence goes on along the minus strand of NZ_JBHTKH010000025.1, from coordinate 30,149 downwards.
GGTGGTCGCCGGCGCGCCGCGAGGCGGCCTTGACGTCTGTGGAGTCCATGCGCGTGTCCTGTCGGTCGATGGGGTCCCCGTGGGCATTGGAGAACATACCCACGCGGACCCCATCGTCGGCGGCTTGGACCCCGGACGCGCTCACACGGGTCGTAGGTGGCTCAGCCGGCGACGCCACCGGGGTCGGGGCCCGTGTTCCGGTGCGCGCTCCGGTGCAGCGGTGATCCCGCTCAGCGTCCAGTCGGTCCATGGGTCGGGGCGGCGCAGCCGTGCCTGCTCGGCGCGGCGGCGCAGGTCGGCCTCGCGCTCGACGAGGAGGGCGCTGACGATGTGTGGAGGCAGCATGGGTCCGGTCCTTCGTGGTCGGTGGTGCTGACCTCTCCAGCGTCGGTCTGAGGTGGCACCCGCCACATCGGGACAACGGCGTAACCATGAGCGGCCGACCGTGTCGGGCCGGGCCTGAGGTAGTCCTAGACCGCACCGTCATGGGCCGCGAGCCCGAGGATTCGACGGATCTCGGGCCACGCGCGCTCGCCGAGCTCGCGGTCCGCGGCGTCGGTGCCGCCTCGAGCCATCGGCCGCCCGCCGGTTGCCGCCTGCTCGCCGGGCAGGATGACCCGGTGCCCGGCTCGGGGGTGCGTCACGACGCTCGTCGGCAGGCCGTAGGCGTGCCGACGAGCCTCGACGGCCCGTGCGGAGGTGACGGCGGGCCAGACCTGGTCGTCTCCACCGGCGACGAGCAGCACGTCGCCGAAGAAGCGCTCGACGGCGATCGTCGCGGCCGCCACGCGGTCGGCGGCGGTGACGAGGCTCTGCGAGTACACCGGCGCGAACGCCGGCGGGTCACCGACGGGCTCGGCGTCGTCGTCGTAGGGGACGAACGGGACCGGCCCACCGCCCCGGCTCCACGACGAGTGCTGCGGCCTCAGCTCCCCGTCGGGACCGGGTCCGACGTTGGCCCAGACGACGTGGCTCGGCGCGAGCGCGACGACGGCGTCGACGCGTGGGTCGTCAGCGGCATACAGCAGGAAGCCCTCGGCTGTCTTCGACGACCCGAGCAGGACCACCCGGTCGCACTCGGCGGCGAGCGCCTCCACGGGTGCGTCGAAGGCGTCGAGCGGGTGCTCCCAGATACCAGCCGGCCGGCCCGCGCCGCCGAACCACCGGTAGGTGAGGGCGGCCGACACGCCGGCGGAGGCGAGCACACCGGCTCGTCCCGTCTCGACGCGGCCACTCGAGCCGGCGAGCACGAGCACGCCGGTGCCGTTGCCGCCGTCTGCCGGGGCCACGACGACGCCGTCCTGGTCGAAAGGCCGGGTTCGAAGATCCACCTCCCCAACCTACCGATGGTGGGAGCATGGACCCATGCCCCACTACTCGCACACCGAGACCGTGAACGCTTCTCCCGCAGCGGTCTTCGCCATCCTCGACGACGTCACGCGAGCGCCCGAGTGGCTCAAGCGCTGCACGCGGCTCGACAACCTCTCCGGAGGTCCGACGGCAGTCGGCACGAGGCTGAAGTACCACTACAAGGACGGCAGCCGCACCGGTGTCATGGACGGGTCCGTCGTCGCGCGCGAGCAGGACCGCAAACTGACGAACCGCTTCACCGACAAGATGATGGACGTCACCGTCGACTTCGACGTGGCTCCCGGGTCGACGCCCGAGCAGACCACGCTCACCCACACGATCACCATCGACACCAAGGGTCTCGGCAAGGTGTTCACGCCGATGATCAAGCGGCAGCTGCCCGGCCAGACGACGGGGGCGATGACCGAGCTCAAGCGGCTCGCCGAGTCCAACGCCTGACCTCAGCCGCCGAGGCGCTCGAAGCCGGTGACCCTGAGCACCGCGGCGCCGGCCTCGTCGCTCGCTGCGAGGTCGACGACCGCCGTGATGCCCCAGTCGCGGTCGTCGTCGGGGTCGACCACGACCTGACGCAGCCGCCACTCGCCGGGCACCTTCTCGACCTGGAGCAGCGCGGGGGAGCGGGCGCCCTGGTCGGTGGCGATGGCGTCATGGTCGTCGAAGTAGGAGCCGAGGGCCTCGTTCCACGCGTCGGCGCTCATGGCGACCTTCTGCGGCGGGTCGGTGAGCTCGGCGACCCGCGCCTCGAGCTCGCCGAGCGCCTCCCACTCGTCGCGTGCGGCGAGCTCTACGCGGTGGAACATCGCGTTGCGGATCATCACCGTGAACGCGCGCTCGTTCGCCGTGACCGGGCGCGCCGGCGGTGCGACGTCAGCCGTGGTCAGGACCGCCTCGCTGGGGTTGACGAGGTCCTCCCACTCGTCGAGCAGGCTCGAGTCGGTCTGGCGCACCAGCTCGCCGAGCCACTCGATGACGTCCTCGAGCTCCTCGGTGCGGTGCGACTCGGGGACGGTTCGCCGCAGCGCCCGGTACGCGTCGGTGAGGTAGCGCAGGACGAGTCCCTCCGAGCGGGACAGGCCGTAGTACGAGACGAACTCGTTGAAGGTCATGCCGCGCTCGTACATCTCGCGCACCACGGACTTGGGGGAGAGCGCGTCCGGTGAGATCCACGGGTGGGTCTGGCGGTAGGCGGCGAGCGTCACCTCGAGCAGGTCGGCTAGCGGCTTGGGCCACGAGACCTCCTCGAGCCGCTCCATCCGCTCCTCGTACTCGATGCCGTCGAGCTTCATCGCCGCGACCGCCTCGCCGCGCGCCTTGAACTCCTGCGCCCAGAGCACCTGCCGCGGGTCCTCGAGGATCGCCTCGATGACGGAGACGAGGTCGCGGGCGTAGGTCTCGGACTCCGGGTCGAGCGTGTCCATGACCGCGAGGGCGAAGGGTGCGAGCGGCTGGTTGAGGGCGAAGTCGCGCTGGAGGTCGATCGTGAGGGCGTGGCGCCGCCCCGAGGACTCGGCGGTGGCGAGCCGCTCGACGACGCCCGAGGTGAGCAGCTCCTTGGCGAGCACCAGCGCGTGCCGCTGGAGGCGGCGCTGGTCCTTGGCCTCGTGGTGGTTGTCCGACAGCAGCCGCACCGCGTGGGCCACCGGGTTGCCTTCTCGGGCAAGGATGTTGACGAGCATCGAGTGCGACACCCGCAGCCGCGGCTGGAGGGGCTCGGGCTCTGCGGCGATGAGGCGCTCGAAGGTCTCCTCGGACCAGCTGACGAAGCCCTCGGGCGCCTTCTTGCGCTGGACCTTGCGCTGCTTCTTCGGGTCGTCACCGGCCTTCTCGACGGCGCGGAGGTTCTCGATGACGTGCTCGGGGGCCTGCGCCACCACCCACCCGCGGGCGTCGAACCCCGCTCGTCCGGCCCGCCCGACGATCTGGTGGAACTCACGCGCCTTGAGCGTGCGCTGCTTCGTGCCGTCGAACTTCGTCAGCCCGGTGAGCAGCACGGTGCGGATCGGGACGTTGATGCCGACGCCCAGGGTGTCGGTGCCGCAGATGACCTTGAGCAGGCCGTCCTGCGCGAGCTGCTCGACGAGGCGGCGGTACTTGGGGAGCATCCCGGCGTGGTGCACGCCGATGCCGTGGCGCACGAGCCGAGAGAGGGTGCGGCCGAAGCCGGCCCCGAACCGGAAGGCGCCGATGCGCTCGGCGATGGCCTCGCGCTCCTCGCGGGTCGTGATCTTGACGGCCACCAGGCTCTGGGCGCGCTCGAGCGCGGCCGCCTGCGTGAAGTGCACGACGTAGACGGGGGCGCGGTCCTTCTCGAGCAGCTCCTCGATGGTCTCGTGGAGGGGGGTGACGGCATACGAGAACTCGAGGGGGACGGGGCGCTCGGTGCCCGTGATGACGCCCGTCGACCGGCCGGTGCGGCGGGTCAGGTCGTCGCGGAACATCGCGACGTCGCCGAGCGTGGCCGACATGAGCACGAACTGCGCCTGGGGCAGCTCGAGGATCGGCACCTGCCAGGCCCAGCCGCGGTCGGCCTCGGAGTAGAAGTGGAACTCGTCCATGACGACGAGCCCGATGTCGGCCGAGCTGCCCTCTCGCAGAGCGATGTTTGCCAGGATCTCGGCTGTGCAGCAGATGATCGGCGCATCGGCGTTGACCGACGCGTCGCCGGTGATCATGCCCACGTTGTCGGCGCCGAACTGCTCGCACAGCGCGAAGAACTTCTCGGACACCAGCGCCTTGATGGGCGCCGTGTAGAAGGACACCCGGTCCTCGGCGAGCGCCGTGAAGTGTGCGGCCGTCGCGACGAGCGACTTCCCGGAGCCGGTCGGCGTCGAGAGGATGAGGTTGCTGCCGCTCAGCACCTCGAGGAACGCCTCCTCCTGGTGCGGGTAGAGAGTCAGACCCCGCTCTGCGGTCCACTCGGCGAAGACCTCGTAGAGGCCGTCGGGGTCGGGGTCCCGCGGGAGGCGCTCGCTGAGGTTCTTCGTCACCACGCGAGTATGCCGTCGGGCCGGGTCGAGGGCCCAATCACCGGCCTTCGCCCCGGTCGGAGCGACGGCGGTCGGGGGTGAGGAGCAGCAGCACGGCACCGACGAGCGCGCCGAGCACCGTCTCGAACAGGCGGTCGCGCAGCAGGGGACCGACGGGGGCCGCGTGTGCCAGCTGGCCCATCATCAGCGCCAGGGGCGTGATGAAGAGCAGGGCGACGGCGTAGTTGCGCCCGACGACGAGCTCGGTCAGCACCTGGAGCACGACGATGACGAGCACGGCCCACGCGCCCTGCGGCGACCACAGCAGGACGGGTGCGGCGACGGCGATCCCGAGGGCCGTGCCGACCACGCGGTGCAGTCCCCGCGTGAGCCGCGAGGCGAGGTCGGGTCCCGACAGCACGGTGACGGCGGCGACCATCGCCCAGTACGGGTGCTGCCAGGCGAGCGTCGTCGCGATCGCCCCGGAGATGCCGAGGGCGAGGACGTGGCGCAGCAGGTGGGTGCGCGCGCCCGGCGCGTCGAGCGCCTCGCGGAACGTCGGTGCCGGGAGGTCCGGACGCTGCCACTCGCCGCGTCCGCGCAGGACGCCGACGTGCGACACGGCGAGGGAGAAGAGAACGCTGCCGCTCGAGACGGCCGGGGCCACGAGCACGGTCGTCAGGGCTGCCGGCACCATGGCGCAGACGGTGAAGGCGAAGACGAGGAAGAGCGGTCCGGGTGGGTGCCAGCGGTAGGCGTCGGACGTGAGCGACCCCACCGCGGCGACCAGGGCCCCCAGCGGCACGACGAGCCAGCGCGAGTCGGGCGTGAGCGCGACGAGGGCCCCGAGGGTGACGGCGATCGTCAGGGCCACACCGGCCACCACCTGCATGCCGGCGCGTTGTGCGCGGGCGTCGTTGCGGCCGTAGAGCGACGTGAAGGCGCCGAAGGCGGCATACGGCGTCCACTCGACGCGACCTGCGAGCACGAGCACGAGCAGTGGGACGAGGACCGAGACCCCGGCGCGCAGGGCGACGCGGTGAGCCCCGCCGTGCGGCCCCCAGCGCAGCAGGCCGGTGGCCACTCCTCGCGCTCTCATCGGCTCCGATTCTAGGCGGGGCGCCTAGCCGCCTTTTCGGCGTCCGCGTGCCTAGGGTGGTTACGACGACGTGCCTTGTGGGAATACAGAGGTACGAGAGGTCGTGGCACTCGGCCGGCGTGCCCGCACGCTGCGAAAGGTGGCGCCCATGGAGGCGAAGAAGACGTTCCTGTCGTGGCCCGTGGTCCGGCAGGTCCGATCGGGTGACTTCCTCGGTCGAGGACCGTCGGTCACGTCCGAGCGCACCCGTGCCCTGCAGCCGCGCACCTCCACCGCCGACCGCGTCGTCCAGAGCGTCTGCCCCTACTGCGCCGTCGGCTGCGGCCAGAAGGTCTACGTCAAGGACGAGAAGGTCGTGCAGATCGAGGGCGACCCCGACTCGCCGGTCTCGCGAGGGCGTCTGTGTCCCAAGGGGTCGGCGAGCGAGCAGCTCGTCAACAACCCGAGCCGCGTTCGCGAGGTGCTCTACCGGCGCCCGGGTGGCACCGACTGGGAGCGCATGTCGAGGGCGACGGCCGTCGAGATGATCGCGCAGCGCTTCGTCGCGAGCCGTCGTGCCGGCTGGCAGGACCACGACGAGAAGGGGCGTCCGCTGCGGCGGACCATGGGCATCGCCTCCCTCGGCGGCGCGACGCTCGACAATGAGGAGAACTACCTCATCAAGAAGCTGTTCACCGCGGCCGGCGCGATCCAGATCGAGAACCAGGCGCGTATTTGACACAGCTCCACGGTCCCCAGTCTGGGGTCCTCGTTCGGGCGCGGCGGCGCGACACAGTACGTGCAGGACCTTTCCAACTCCGACTGCATCGTCATCCAGGGTTCCAACATGGCCGAGTGCCACCCGGTGGCGTACCAGTGGGTGACGGAGGCGCGCCTCAAGGGCGCCAAGGTGATCCACGTCGACCCGCGCTTCACGCGGACGTCGGCGACGTCCGACAAGCACATCCCGATCCGGGCCGGCAGCGACGTCGTGCTGCTCGGCGCGCTCATCAACCACATCCTGTCCAACGAGCTGTACTTCAAGGAGTACGTCGTCGCGTACACCAACGCCGCGACCCTCGTCAGCGAGAAGTTCCAGGACACCGAGGACCTCGACGGCCTGTTCTCGGGCTACGACGACGAGAAGGGGTCGTACGCGCCTGACTCCTGGGCGTACGCGACCTCCGGGGACGACGACGAGTCGCCCGGCACGATCGGGGGCCCGGTTGCGGCGCACGAGAGCGGCGGTGGCCACGAGCACGGACACAGCAAGTCCGAGCGCGCGGCCGGTGACGAGCACGGCTCCGGCGGACCCGCACTGGAGCACGCCCGCGTGCTGCGCGACGAGTCCCTGCAGGACCCGCGGTGCGTCTTCCAGATCCTCAAGCGCCACTACGCGCGCTACACGCCCGAGATGGTCGCCGACACGTGCGGCGTCAGCGTCGACGACTTCGCCTACCTGGCCAAGGCCATCACGGAGAACAGCGGCCGTGACCGCACGACGGCGTTCGTCTACGCGGTCGGCTGGACCCAGCACACCCTCGGTGCGCAGTTCATCCGCACGGCCGCGATCGTGCAGCTGCTCCTGGGCAACATGGGCCGCCCCGGTGGCGGGATCATGGCGCTGCGCGGGCACGCGAGCATCCAGGGCTCGACCGACATCCCCACCCTCTACAACATCCTTCCCGGCTACCTCGCGATGCCCGTGGCGGGGCTGCACGACACGTGGGACGACTACGTGAACGCCATCGGCAGCAAGGAGCAGAAGGGCTTCTGGGCCAACGCCGACACGTATGCCGTCAGCCTGCTCAAGGCGTGGTGGGGCAAGGCGGCGACGGCCGAGAACGACTGGTGCTTCGACTACCTCCCGCGGCTGTCGGGTGCCCACGGCACCTACCAGACGACGATGGCGATGCTCGAGGACCAGGTCGAGGGCTACTTCCTGCTCGGCCAGAACCCGGCTGTCGGCTCGGCGCACGGTCGCATGCAGCGACAGGCGATGTCGCACCTCAAGTGGCTCGTCGTGCGCGACTTCGCGATGATCGAGTCGGCGACGTTCTGGAAGGACGGGCCCGAGATCGCCACGGGCGAGATGCGCGCCGAGGACATCGAGACCGAGGTCTTCTTCATGCCGGCCGCCGCCCACACGGAGAAGGCCGGCTCGTTCACGCAGACGCAGCGGATGCTCCAGTGGCACCACAAGGCCGTCGCGCCCCCCGGTGAGGCGCAGAGCGAGCTCGAGTTCTTCTACGAGCTGGGCAAGCGCGTGCGGGAGATCCTCGCCGACTCGACCGACCCGCGCGACCGGCCGCTGCTCGACCTCACGTGGGACTACCCCCTCGACGCCGACGGCGAGATCGACGCCGAGGCCGTGCTCGCCGAGGTCAACGGGCGCCACCTGACGGGCGACAAGGCCGGCCGGCCCCTGTCGTCGTACACCGAGATGAAGGCCGACGGCTCCACCGAGGGAGGCTGCTGGATCTACACGGGGGTCTACGCGGACGGCAAGAACCAGGCGGCGAACCGCCGCCCCGGCCAGGAGCAGGACCTCACGGCGCTCGACTGGGGCTGGGCGTGGCCGGCCAACCGCCGCATCCTCTACAACCGCGCCTCGGCCGACCCCGACGGCAAGCCGTGGAGCGAGCGCAAGAGGTACGTGTGGTGGGACGCCGAGGCGGAGAAGTGGACGGGTCACGACGTGCCCGACTTTCCGCCGACCAAGGCGCCGAGCTTCCGTCCCGAGCCGGGAACGGGCGGCCCCGACGGCCTCGCCGGCGACGACCCGTTCATCATGCAGGCCGACGGAAAGGGCTGGCTCTTCACGCCGAAGGGCATGCTCGACGGGCCGCTGCCGACGCACTACGAGCCGCAGGAGTCGCCGGTCCAGAACCCGCTCTACCGGCAGCAGTCCAACCCGGCCCGCAAGGTCTTCCCGCGCAAGGACAACCTGTGGAGCCCGTCGGGCGACGAGCCCGGTGCCGACGTCTACCCGTACGTCTTCACCACCTACCGGCTCACCGAGCACCACACGGCGGGCGGGATGAGCCGCTTCCTGCCCTACCTGTCGGAGCTGCAGCCGGAGTTCTTCTGCGAGGTCTCGCCCGAGCTCGCGCAGGAGCGCGGCCTCGAGCCGGGCGGCTGGGCCACCATCGTCTCGGCCCGCACCGCCGTCGAGGCGCGCGTGCTCGTCACCGAGCGGATGAGCCCGCTCGTCATCCGCGGTCGCACGGTCCACCAGGTCGGCCTGCCCTACCACTGGGGCGTCGGCAGCGCCGCAGTCGTCAGCGGTGACGCCGCCAACGACCTGCTCGGCGTCGCGCTCGACCCGAACGTGCAGATCCAGGAGAGCAAGGCGGGCTCGTGCGACATCGTGCCCGGCCGCCGCCCGACCGGAGAGGCGCTGCTGCGGCTCGTCGCCGAGTACCAGTCGCGGGCCGGCTCGACCGTCACCACGGGCAACGAGCTGCGCACCGGGCACCCCGAGTCCGTTCCCGAGAAGAAGGAGGGCTGAGGCGTGGCCTTCTGGCGCAACCAGCTGTCCGGGCCGACCGACCCCGCGTCGGACGCGGCGTGGGACCGCCACGAGCCGCGCAAGGGGTTCTTCACCGACACCTCGATCTGCATCGGCTGCAAGGCGTGCGAAGTGGCCTGCAAGGAGTGGAACGGCATCCCCGAGGACGGCCTCGACCTGCTGAACCAGTCCTACGACAACACCGGGGCGCTCGGCGCGAGCACGTGGCGCCACGTCGCGTTCGTCGAGCAGGGCAGCGACCGCATCGAGCAGGCGCGTGAGTCGGGTCGCCGGCTCGTCCAGCTCGGTATGCCGTCGGTCCGCAAGGGCGACGAGCCCGCCCTCGCAGGCGGCGGTGGAACGGCGACGGCGACCCTCGAGGCGCCGGGTGACGTCCGCTCCGGCGCTGCCGCCGGGCCGGGACCCACCGACACCGCCGTGCCGGACGTTCGCTGGCTCATGGCGTCCGACGTGTGCAAGCACTGCACGCACGCCGCCTGCCTCGACGTGTGCCCCACGGGCTCGCTCTTCCGCACGGAGTTCGGCACCGTCGTCGTGCAGGACGACGTGTGCAACGGCTGCGGCTACTGCGTGGCGGCCTGCCCGTTCGGCGTCATCGAGCGGCGCCGCGGCGACGAGGGGCACGAGGGCGGTCGCCAGTCGCACGGCATCACCATCAACGCAGGTGGTGCCGACCCGGCGACCAACGGTGAGGTCAAGAACGTCGGCATCGCCCAGAAGTGCACGCTCTGCTACGACCGGCTCACCGACGGCCAGACGCCCGCCTGCGCCAAGGCGTGCCCGACGACCTCGATCAAGTTCGGCGACCTCGCCGACCTGCGGGTCACCGCCCAGGCCCGCGTGGCCGAGCTGCACGAGCTCGGCTACACGGAGGCCCGCCTCTACGGCGCCGACGAGAACGACGGCGTCGGCGGCACCGGATCGGTCTTCCTGCTGCTCGACGAGCCTGAGGTCTACGGGCTGCCGCCCGACCCGCGCGTCACGACGGCCGACCTGCCCGACATGTTCCGCAAGGCGGGGCTCGCGGGCCTGGCGATGCTCGGCATGGCCGCGGCCGCGTTCGTCGGGAGGAAGCGATGACGACCAACCCCTTCGACGCCGACCGCCCGCCGGAGCGGGAACGCCGCCGCGACGACGCGAGCCACGGCAGCGCCCGCGACGCGGGTTCGACGTCCGGCCAGAACGGCGGGCGCCGCCGGCGCGACGAGTCGCTCATGGTGCCCGACGTGACGTTCGACAGCTACTACGGGCGACACATCGTCAAGCCGGCGCCGTGGGAGAAGGAGATCGCGGCGTACCTCTTCCTCGGTGGGGTCGCCGGCGGCTCCGCCCTGCTCGCTGCCGGCGGCAAGGTGCTCGGCTACCCGGCGCTGCGGCGCGTGGGCCGCATCGGGGCCGTCGGGGCCGCTGCTCTCGGCGGGGTGGCCCTCGCCAAGGACCTCGGCAAGCCGAGCCGTGCGCTCAACATGATGCGCACCGTCAAGCTCACCTCGCCGATGTCGGTGGGCTCGTGGATCCTGACCGCGTTCAGCGGCTTCTCCAGCCTCGCCCTCGCGTCGGAGCTCGGCCAGGCGCTCATCGAGAGCCGTTCCGGCACGAGCCGACCCGGCACCGCACTCGCCCGCGTCTCCCGGCTGCTCGAGATCGCCGACGGGCCGGCGACCGTCGGCTCGGCATTCTTCGCGCCGCCGCTCGCGGCCTACACGGCGGTGCTGCTGGCCGACACCGCCACGCCGACCTGGCACGAGTCCTACCGTGAGCTGCCGTTCGTCTTCGTCAGCTCGGCGAACGCTGCGGCGTCCGGTCTCGCGCTGCTCACCGTCCCGGCGCGACAGAACGGCCCGGCGCGTCGGCTCGCCGCCGTCAGCGCCCTCGTCGAGACCGTCGCCTTCGAGCGCATGCAGGACAAGCTCGGGCCGACCCTCTCGGAGCCGCTCCGCACCGGCAAGGCCGCGCGCCTGCTCAGAGCGAGCAAGGTGCTCACGATCGCGGGCGCCGTCGGTGCGGTGACGGTCGGGCGTACGCGTGTCGGTGCCGCGCTGAGCGGCCTGGCCCTCATGGCGGGGTCGGCCTGCACGCGCTTCGGCGTGTTCGAGGCGGGTATGACGTCAGCGATCGACCCCAAGTACACCGTCGAGCCGCAGCGCGAGCGCCTCGAGGCGCGACGAGCCAAGGGCATCGTCAACGACTCCATCACCACGGCGCGCTGAGGCGCCGCCCCCGACGGCGCAACGACGCGCCGCCGGACTACCGGAAGGGGAAGTGCTGTGAGCAGGACCGACACAGGGCTGGGAACAGGGCCGGATACCACCGGCCGGGGCGCGAACCGCTGGGTGATCCTCGTGTGCGCCGTGCTCGTCCAGCTGTCCATCGGCTCCGTGTACGCATGGAGCGTCTTCGCCAAGGCACTGCAGAGTGACCAGGCGTTCGGCTGGTCGAAGTCGAAGGCCGCCGTGCCGTTCAGCGTCGTCATCGGCATGATCTTCATCGGCACCTACGTCGGCGGCCGGCTGCAGGACGCGCGGGGCCCCCGCGTCGTGGCCATGACCGGCGGGGTCATCTACGCCGTCGGCGTCATCCTCGCGTCGTTCGCCCAGTCGCCCGACGCCTTCTGGCTGCTCGTCCTCGGCTACGGCGTCATCGGCGGCTTCGGTCTCGGCATGGTCTACATCGTGCCGATCGCCATGCTGCAGAAGTGGTTCCCCGACAAGCCGGGGCTCATCACCGGTCTCGCGGTCGCCGGGTTCGGCTTCGGCGCGGTCGTCACGGCGCCCGTCGGCCAGGCCCTGATCGACAACTCGCCGAGCGTGCCCACGAAGGCGTTCCTCTGGCTCGGCATCGGCTACCTCGTCATCCTCCTCGTCTGCACGTCGGTCTTCCGCAACCCGGCCGCCGTGCCCGACGCGACGAGCAGCGCGACCAAGGACTCCACGAAGGACGAGAGCCGCGCTACGGGCTCGCGCGACTTCACGCCGAGCGAGGCGATGCACACGAAGCAGTGGTACCTGCTGACCGCGATCCTCACCATGAGCGTCACCGCCGGCATCTCGCTCATCGCCGTCGCGGCGGGCACCGCGAGCGACGTCGCCGGCTACTCCGCGACGAGCGCCGCCGCGCTGGTCGGCGTGCTCGGCCTCTTCAACGGTGCGGGCCGCATCTTCTGGGGCTGGCTGTCCGACATCGTGGGCAAGATGCCCGCCTTCCTCGGCATCCTCGGCATCCAGGGCGTCTGCCTGCTGCTCATCCCGCACGCCTCCAGCGCGGCACTGTTCGCCGTGCTCGCCGCGCTCGTCTACCTCTGCTACGGCGGGGCGTTCGGCACCATGCCGTCGACGGCGGGCACGTTCTTCGGCGTCAGGAACGTGGGTGCCATCTACGGCCTCATGCTCATCGGGTGGAGCATCGGCGGTGTCGTGGGCCCGCTGCTCATCGCCTCGCTGATCGGCAGCCAGAAGGCGTACAACCTCGGCTTCACGGTCATCGGCATCATCACGCTCGTCGCGCTGGTGCTGCCGCTCATCACGAAGAAGCCACGGCACGACGCGGTCGGCACCGCCGAGACGGGCGATGCGCGGGGTGGCCGCCGGTCCCAGGGTCGCACGGACTCCGGTCGCGCGGACTCGGCGCGTCGCTGACCCGGCTGGTCGCGTGCGCCGGCGGGGCTGCCTGACAGGGGCAGCCCCGCCGCTCCGTCACGCAAGGTCACGCAACGTCAGGCAGGTCACGCAACGTCCCGCAGGGTCGCGCTGCGCTCAGCGAACCATGACCACGTGCTCGCCCCGGGGGACGAGCTCGCCGATCACCGTGCCGCCCGGCACCTCGCCGGCGACGAGCAGGCCGCCGCTCGTCTGGGCGTCGGCGAGCAGCACGAGCTCGTCCTCGCGAACGGACGCGTCGAGGTGCGGCCGCACCCAGTCGAGGTTGCGGCGGCTGCCGCCCGGCACGAAGCCCGCGGCGAGCGACTCTCGCGCGCCCTCGAGGTACGGCACGGCGGCGGCGTCGACGACCGCCGACACCCCTGACGCGCGCGCCATCTTGTAGAGGTGCCCGAGCAGCCCGAAGCCGGTCACGTCGGTCGCGGCGCGTACGCCGGCCGCCACGGCGGCGGCGCTCGCGACGTCGTTGAGCGCCACCATCGACGCGACGGCGTGCGCGAAGACCTCGCCGGTCGCCTTGTGCCGGTTGTTGAGCACGCCGACGCCGAGCGGCTTGGTCAGGCTGAGCGGCAGCCCGGCGACCGCGGCGTCGTTGCGCAGCAGGCGGTCCGGGTCGGCGATGCCCGTCACGGCCATGCCGTACTTCGGCTCGGGGTCGTCGATGCTGTGGCCACCCGCGACGGGGCAGCCGGCGAGGCGCCCGACGTCGAGTCCGCCTCGCAGCACCTCGGCGGCCAGCTCAGGGGGCAGGACGCCGCGCGGCCAGCCGAGCAGGTTGACCGCGAGCACCGGCCGGCCACCCATCGCGTAGATGTCGGACAGGGCGTTCGCCGCAGCGATGCGTCCCCAGTCGTACGGGTCGTCGACGACGGGGGTGAAGAAGTCTGCCGTCGCGAGGACGGCGATCCCGCCCTCGATGCGGACCGCGGCCGCGTCGTCCCCGGTGTCGAGGCCGACGATCAGGTCGGGGTGGGTCGACCCGGTCAGGTCGCGCACCATCTCCTCGAGCTCGCCCGGCGGGATCTTGCAGGCGCAGCCGCCGCCGTGCGCGAGCTGGGTCAGTCTCACCGGCTCCACATGCTCCCCGTGCTTCACGATGGCGCTCATACCCACACGGTAGGTCGCTGCCTGCATCGCGCGGCCGGTGGGTACGGTGGCCCGTGGAGGTGTCTGGGCACCTGGTGGTCCCCACGGTCTTCAAAACCGGTGAGACCGAGCATCTCGGTCTGGCGGGTTCGATTCCCGTCCACCTCCGCCACACACTTCTCAGGAGGGCGGCGTGACGCAGACCGACCCGCGGCGGCGCATCCCGCGCACCGACGCGCTGCTCGCCGACCCGGTGCTCGCTGCCGCGGTCGACCGGCACGGCGCCGACGCGGTCAAGGCAGCCGTACGCGTGGCGCAGGAGCAGGCGCGCAGCGGCGAGATCGAGCCGGGCCAGGTCGCCGACGCTGCCCGCGCGGCCCTGCCCTCTCGCTCGACGTCCTTGCGACCGCTCCTCAACGCGACGGGCGTCGTCGTGCACACCAACGTCGGCCGGGCGCCGCTGTCGGCCGCCGCTGTCGAGGCCGTCGTCGCTGCCTCGGGATACGTCGACGTGGAGTTCGACGTGGCCACCGGTGCGCGGGCCCGACGCGGGCGGGGGACCCTCGCTGCCCTGCGCGACGCCGTGCCCGCGGCCGGTGACGCGCTCGTGGTCAACAACGGCGCCGCCGCGCTCGTGCTCGCCACGACGGCGCTCGCGGCGGGTCGCGAGGTGCTCGTGAGCCGCGGCGAGATGGTCGAGATCGGCGACGGGTTCAGGCTGCCCGACCTCATCGCGTCCACCGGCGCGAGGCTGCGCGAGGTCGGCACCACGAACCGCACGACCGTCGACGACTACGCCGCCGCGCTCGGCCCCCAGACCGGGTGCGTCCTCAAGGTGCATCCGAGCAACTTCCGGGTCGAGGGCTTCACCAGCGCCGCCCCGGTCGAGCAGCTCGCCCGCCTCGCGGGACCCGACGGCGCCCCGGTGCCGATCGTCGTCGACATCGGCAGCGGCCTACTGCGCCGCGACCCGTTGCTGCCCGACGAGCCCGACGCGGCGTCGACGCTCGCAGCCGGCGCCACCATCGTCACCGCGAGCGGCGACAAGCTGCTCGGCGGCCCGCAGGCCGGGCTCGTACTCGGCGACGCCACCACCGTCGAACGCCTGCGGCGTCACCCGCTCGCCCGGGCGCTGCGGGTCGACAAGCTGACCCTCGCTGCCCTCGAGGCGACACTGCGCGGACCGGCGTCGCCCGTCACCGCCTACCTCCACGCCGACGCCGACGCCCTCCGCGCCCGCACGGAGCGACTGGCCGAGTCCGTCGGCCGCGAGGTCGTGCCCGTCGAGGGGCGCGTCGGCGGAGGGGGCGCTCCCGGCGTGCCGCTGCCCGGGTGGGCCGTCGTCCTGCCCGAGGCGTGTGCCGAGCGCCTCCGCACCGGTGACCCCGGGGTCGTGGCGCGCATCGAGCGCGGCCGCTGCCTCGTCGACCTGCGTTGTGTGCCGAGCGAGTCCGACGGCGAGGTCGAGCGAGCCGTACGCGCCGCGCTGGCCGTCGGAGGCTGACGTGCGGGTCATCGCGACGGCCGGTCACGTCGACCACGGCAAGTCCACCCTCGTGCGGGCACTCACCGGCATCGAGCCCGACCGCTGGGCCGAGGAGCACCGACGTGGGCTGACGATCGACCTCGGGTACGCGTGGACGACGTTGCCGTCGGGCGAGCAGGTCGCGTTCGTCGACGTCCCCGGCCACGAGCGCTTCATCGGCAACATGCTGGCCGGGCTGGGACCCGCTCCCGCAGTGCTGCTCGTCGTCGCGGCGGACGAGGGCTGGCGGCCACAGACCACCGAGCACCTCGCAGCCGTCGACGCGCTCGGCCTGACCCGGGGCCTCGTCGTCGTGACCCGCAGCGACCTCGCCGACCCCGCACCCGCACTCGCGGATGCCGCTGCGCGCGTAGGGCGCTCGTCCCTCGGCGGTTGTCGGGCCGTCGCGGTCTCGGCGCGCACGGGCGACGGCCTGGACGAGCTGCGCGAGGCGCTCGACGCCCTCGTCACCGAGCTGCCCGCGCCGGTCGTCGACGGTCGCACCCGCCTCTGGGTCGACCGGTCGTTCACCATCCGTGGCGCGGGCACCGTCGTCACGGGCACCCTCGGCGAGGGCACGATCAGCACGGGCGACGAGCTCGTGCTGCACGACGCCTCAGGGCGCGAGCGGCCCGTGACGGTGCGCGGCCTGCAGTCGCTCGAGCAGCCGCGCGACGCCGTCGCCGCGGTCGCCCGGGTGGCTGTCAACCTGCGCGGCATCGCCGCGGAGGAGGTCCGCCGCGGTGACCTGCTGCTCACCGCGGCCGCCTGGCCGACGACGGAACAGCTCGACGTCCGTCTGGCAGGTGGGGTGCCCGAGAGGCTGCCGCTCCACCTCATGGTCCACGTCGGCACGGGCGCGGTCGAGGCCCGGGTGCGACCCCTCGGCGGAGCAGCCGTGCGACTCACCCTGCCCCAGCCCCTGCCCCTCACCGCTGGTGACCGCCTCATCCTGCGCGACCCCGGCTCGCGCCGCATCGACGGTGCGGTCGTCGTCGACGCCGACCCACCACCCCTGACCCGGCGCGGTGCTGCTGCCGTGCGGGCCCAGGTGGTGGCCCGACAGGCCGGTACGCCGAGCCTGGAGCAGGAGGTCGAGCGGCGCGGGGCCATGACCGTCGACGCGGCGCTCGCGCTCGGGGCAGCCGTCCTCGAGGGTGAGAGGCCGGCCGCGAACGTCGCACGCCACGGGCAATGGCTCGTCTCCGACTCGGCGTGGCAGCTGTGGGCCGGCCGCCTGCGGGAAGCGTTGCAGCACAAGGCATCCCGTGACCCGCTCGAACCGACCCTGACGCTCGAGGCCGCGCGCGCCGCGGCCGACGTCCCCGACCGCTCGCTGCTGGCCGACCTGACGGCATACGCCGGCCTCGAGGTGCGCGACGGACGCATCGGCACGCCGGGCCACCGGGAGGCACTCCCCGAGCACGTGGACACGGCGCTTCGCGACCTCGAGGCGCGCCTCACCGACCAGCCCTTCGCCGCGCCCGAGCAGCGCGAGCTGCAGGCGTTCGGCCTGGGTCCGCGAGAGGTCGCTGCGGCCGTGCGGGCCGGGCGGCTGCTGCGCCTCGACGACGACGTCGTGCTGCTGCCGACCACACCGGCCCGCGCGATGCGCGTGCTCGCAGGGCTGCCGCAACCGTTCACGACGAGCGAGGCGCGGGTGGCGCTCGAGTCGACGCGGCGCACCGTCATCCCGCTGCTCGAGCACCTCGACGGCCGTGGCTGGACGCGCCGCCTCGACGGCTCGCACCGCGAGGTCCGCAGACCCCGTTGACCGGCGCGCCGTGACTACGCTGGTCGCGTCCGCCGAAGGAGGAGACGACGATGGACCCGCGACCCCCGCTCCCGCCGTTCACCGCGGAGACCGCGCGCCAGAAGGTGCAGGCCGCCGAGGACGCCTGGAACACCCGTGACCCCGAGCGCGTCGCGGGCGCCTACACGGAGGACACCGAGTGGCGCAACCGCGACGAGCACCTCGTCGGCCGCGAGCAGGTCGTCGAGTTCCTCCGTCGCAAGTGGGACCGCGAGCGCGAGTACCGCTTGCGCAAGAACCTGTGGGCCTTCGAGGGCAACCGCATCGCGGTGCGCTTCCAGTACGAGTCGCAGGACGCCGACGGGCAGTGGTGGCGCTCCTACGGCAACGAGCAGTGGGAGTTCGACGACCTCGGCTACATGCGCCGGCGCGAGGCGAGCATCAACGACGTGCGCATCGACGAGTCCGACCTCAGGGTGACGCCCGGCGAGGGCGAGCTGCCGGCGTACTGAGGGCCCGTGAAGCCCGGGTGTCGGCGCCGGATGGCAGGCTGGCCCCGATGGCGAAGGGCAAGCGAGCCGACGTGCTCGACCGTTTCTCTCCGGCGACCGCAGAGTGGTTCCGGAGCAGCTTCAGCGCGCCCACCACCGCGCAGGAGGGCGCGTGGGACGCCATCAGCTCCGGCCACCACTGCGTCGTCGTCGCGCCCACGGGCTCGGGCAAGACGCTGTCGGCCTTCCTGTGGGCCATCGACCGGATGGCCAGCGAGCCGGTGCCGGAGGAGCGGCTCGAGCGCTGCCGCGTGCTCTACGTCTCGCCGATGAAGGCGCTCGCCGTCGACGTCGAGCGCAACCTGCGGGCACCCCTCGTCGGCATCGGCCACGCGGCCACCCGGCTCGAGCTGCCGCCGCCCGACATCGGGGTCAGCGTCCGCTCCGGCGACACGCCCGCCCACGAGCGCCGGGCCTTCGCCCGCACGCCCACCGACATCCTCATCACCACGCCCGAGTCGCTCTTCCTCATGCTCACCTCGTCGGTGCGCGAGGCCCTCAAGGGCATCGAGACGGTCATCGTCGACGAGGTCCACGCGGTGGCCGGCACCAAGCGTGGTGCCCACCTCGCCCTCAGCCTCGAGCGCCTCGACGCTCTGCTGCCCAGGCCGGCGCAGCGGGTCGGGCTCTCGGCCACGGTGCGCCCGGTCGAGGAGGTCGCGCGCTACCTCGCCGGCGGCCGCCCGGTCGAGATCGTGCAGCCCGAGTCCACCAAGCAGTGGGAGCTCGACGTCGTCGTGCCGGTGCCCGACATGGGCGAGCTCTCGGGGCCGGCCGCCGAGATCTCGCCCGGCGTGCCCGACCTCTCCGGGCCCGCCGCGGGCAACGCGCCGCAGGCGAGCATCTGGCCGCACGTCGAGGAGCGCATCGTCGACCTCATCGCCGACCACCGCTCGACGCTCGTCTTCGCCAACTCACGCCGCCTGGCCGAGCGCCTCACCTCGCGCCTCAACGAGATCTGGGAGGAGCGCCTCGCCGAGCAGGAGGGCCTTCCGTCGCCGAGCCTCGCCGCCCTGTCGACGCAGCCGCCGGCGCAGGTCATGGCCCAGTCCGGCGCCTCGCGCGGCGCGCCCCCCGTGCTGGCCCGAGCGCACCACGGCTCGGTGAGCAAGGAGCACCGCGCCGCCATCGAGGAGGACCTCAAGGCCGGGCGCCTGCCCGCGGTCGTCGCGACGAGCAGCCTCGAGCTCGGCATCGACATGGGCGCCGTCGACCTCGTCATCCAGGTCGAGAGCCCGCCGTCCGTCGCGAGCGGCCTGCAGCGCGTGGGCCGCGCTGGTCACCAGGTCGGCGCAGTCAGCCGGGGCGTCCTCTTCCCGAAGTTCCGGGGCGACCTCGTGCAGACCGCCGTGGTCGTCGAGCGCATGCGGGCCGGGGCCATCGAGTCGCTCCGCATCCCCGCCAACCCCGTCGACGTGCTGGCCCAGCAGGTCGTCGCGATGTGTGCCCTCGACGACTGGTCGGTGGCCGACGTCGAGGCCCTCGTACGCCGCTCGGCGAGCTTCGCGTCGCTGCCGCGCTCCGTGCTCGAGGCGACGCTCGACATGCTCGCCGGTCGCTACCCGTCCGACGAGTTCGCCGAGCTGCGCCCCCGCATCGTCTGGGACCGCGTCACCGACACCCTGACCGGTCGCCGGGGCGCCCAGCGGCTCGCCGTGACGAGCGGCGGCACCATCCCCGACCGCGGCCTGTATGCCGTCTTCCTCGCTTCCGGCGAGGGGCCCGGTCGCCGGGTCGGCGAGCTCGACGAGGAGATGGTCTACGAGTCGCGGGTCGGCGACGTCTTCACGCTCGGCACGTCCACGTGGCGCATCGAGGACATCACGCACGACCGCGTCCTCGTCACGCCGGCGCCCGGTCAGGCGGGTCGGCTGCCGTTCTGGAAGGGCGACCAGCAGGGCCGGCCGGCAGAGCTCGGCCGTGCCCTCGGCGGCTTCGTGCGCGAGATCGTCGGGCTCACGCCCGAGCGGGCCCGCGAGCGGGTCACCGCCGCCGGGCTCGACGAGTGGGCCGCCGACAACCTCATCGGCTACCTCACCGAGCAGAAGGAGGCGACGCGGCACGTCCCCGACGACCGCACGATCGTCGTCGAGCGCTTCCGCGACGAGATCGGCGACTGGCGGGTCGCGGTGCTGTCGCCCTTCGGAGGCCAGGTGCACGCACCATGGGCGCTCTGCGTCGCGGCGCGCATGCGCGAGCGGTTCGGCATCGACGTCCAGGCCATGCACGGCGACGACGGCATCGTCTTCCGCCTGCCCGACCTCGAGTTCGACGAGTCGATGGCGGGCGCCGCCATCGGCCAGCAGCTCGTCGAGATCGTCACCCTCGAACCCGAGGAGGTCAGCGAGCTCGTCACCCAGGAGATCGGCGGATCCGCCCTGTTCGCGGCGCGGTTCAGGGAGTGCGCGGCGCGGGCCCTGCTCCTGCCGCGGCGCCGTCCCGACCGTCGCCAGCCGCTGTGGCAGCAGCGCCAGCGAGCCGCGCAGCTGCTGGAGGTCGCGAGCCAGTACCCCTCGTTCCCGATCGTGCTCGAGGCGGTGCGCGAGTGCGTACAGGACGTCTTCGACGTGCCGGGCCTCGTCGAGCTCATGACCGACATCCGCTCGCGGTCGGTCAGGATCGTCGACGTCGAGTCGAGCCAGCCCAGCCCGTTCGCGAAGTCGCTCGTGTTCGGCTACGTCGCCCAGTACCTCTACGAGGGCGACTCGCCTCTCGCCGAGCGTCGAGCCGCGGCCCTAGCCCTCGACCCCTCCCTGCTCTCCGAGCTGCTCGGCCAGGGCGAGGCTCTCGCACTGCGCGACCTGCTCGACCCCGAGGCCGTCGCGCGCACCGAGGCCGAGCTCCAGCGGCTCACGCCCGAGCGCGGGGCCCGCGACGCCGAAGACGTGGCCGACCTGCTGCGCGTGCTGGGCCCGCTGTCGCTGCGCGACGTCGTGGCCCGGGCGGCCGAGGGCTTCGAGCCCGCCGCCGTCGAGTCCGCCCTCACCGAGCTGGAGGCCGCTCGCCGCGTCATCGCCGTACGCGTCGGCGGCGACGACCGCTGGGCCGCGATCGAGGACGCCGCACGCCTGCGCGACGCCCTCGGCACCGCGCTGCCCGTCGGCGTGCCGCAGGCGTTCCTCGAGTCGGTGCCCGACCCCCTCGCCGACCTCGTCGCCCGGTTCGCCCGCACGCACGGCCCGTTCGCGGTGCAGACCGTCGCCGCGTGGTGGGGGCTCGGGCCGGCCGTGGTCCACGACGCCCTGCGCCGCCTCGTCTCCGCCGGTCGGGTCGTCGAGGGCGAGCTGCTGCCCACCGAGAACGGCGGGGGTCACGGCCCCGAGTTCTGCGACGCCGAGGTGCTGCGGCTGCTCCGGCGCCGTTCGCTCGCCGCGCTGCGGCACGAGGTCGAGCCGGTCGCCCAGGCCGACCTCGCGCGGTTCCTGCCGCAGTGGCAGGGCGTCGGCGGCGGCCTGCGCGGTCGTGAGGGCCTGCTGCGCGCCGTCGAGCAGCTGACCGGTGCCGAGGTGCCGGCGAGCGCGCTCGAGTCCCTCGTCCTGCCCGCCCGGGTCGCCGGCTACACCCCGGCGCTGCTCGACGAGGTGATGAGCGCCGGCGAGGTCGTCTGGCGTGGCCACGGCGCGCTTCCCGGCGACGACGGATGGGTCAGCCTGCACCTCGCCGACTCCGCCCACCTCACGCTCACCCCGCCCGAGGTGACCGAGCTGACCGACGACGAGCGAGCCGTCCTCGACGCGCTCGAGGGTGGCGGCGCGTACTTCTTCCGCGCCCTGTCGACGCGCGTCGGCCTCGGCGACACCGAGCTCAACGAGGCCCTGTGGTCGCTGCTGTGGTCGGGCCGCGTCACCAACGACACCATCGCGCCCCTGCGCGCGCTCCTTGCCGGCGGCCGCACGGCACACAGACGCGCCACCTCCGGCCCGCGTTCCACGAGGTATGCCGGTCGCCGCGGCTCCCTCGGACGGTTCGGCTCGCTGCGCGGCCCCCTCGCCGGCACCTCGTCCGCCCGGGTCGAGGCGGCCGAGGACGCCGCCACGTCGAAGGCCATCGCCGCCGGACGGGCCGTGGGGTCCGGGCCGTCCACCGGCGTCGGGCGATGGACGGCGCTGCCGCCGGCCGAGACCGACCCGACCGTGCGCGCGGTGACCAACGCCGAGCTGCTCCTCGACCGTTACGGCGTGCTGACCCGTGGCTCGGTCGCGACCGAGGACGTGCCCGGGGGCTTCGCCGCCGTCTACCGCGTGCTCGCCGCCGCGGAGGAGGCCGGCAAGGTGCGTCGCGGCTACTTCGTGGAGGGTCTCGGCGCCTCCCAGTTCGCCTCGACCGGCGCCGTCGACCGCCTCAGGTCCATGTCCCGCCTGCCCGGCGCCGACAGCGGTGGCGGCAGCGCGGGTGGCAGTCGGGATGCCGGGGGCCATCGCGTAGACCCCGCGGAGGGCGATGAGTGGCTCAGCCCCAGCCCGTCCGCGCCCCAGCGCCCAGGGCAGGGCCGCGGGCCGGCCCGCGGCCGCTCCGCGCCCGAGCGCAACGGCCCACCCGCCCTCGTGCTGGCCGCGAGCGACCCCGCCAACCCCTACGGCGCCGCGATCGCATGGCCCGAGCGCGGTGTCACCGACGCCACCGAGGACTCGGCCGACCGCGCTGGCACCAACGACACGGGCAAGGCCTCTCGGCGCAAGGGACACCAGCCCGGCCGCAAGGCAGGCGCCCTCGTCGTGCTCGTCGACGGCGACCTCGTCCTGTACGTCGAGCGCGGCGGCAAGACCATGCTCTGCTGGTCCGACGACCCAGACCGACTCCAGGCCGCCGCCGACGCGCTGGCCCTCGCCGTGCGCGAGGGTGCCCTCGGGCGGCTGACCGTCGAGAAGGCCGACGGCGCCTCGGTGCTCGGGTCGGGCCACCCTCTCGTGCAGGCCCTGTCGCAGGCCGGTTTCCACATGACGCCACGAGGTCTTCGGCTCCGCCGGTGAGGCAGGCCCTCCCAGCGGGTGGCCGCGTCACCGTTCCACCCGGCGCGAAGGCGAGCAAGACGCCGACCGCCCCGACGGCTCCGGCGGGTACGGGCAGGGTGAGCGTTTGTGTCCGAGTTGTCGTGTGCCACGGACCATCGCGCAACGACCGGCCCACCGTGCCTAGGCTGGCGGGACCAGCGACGGAGGAGGTGCCGTGCCAGAGGGAGACACGGTGTGGCGCACCGCCTCGCGGCTCAACGAGGCGCTCGCCGGTCGCGAGATCGTCGAGTCCGACCTGCGCTGGCCGGGCGAGATCGCGACGGCCGACCTCGCGGGCCGCGCGACGCTCGAGATCGTCAGCCGGGGCAAGCACATCCTGCACCGCGTCGAGGGCGGCTTCACGCTGCACTCGCACCTGCGGATGGAGGGGCAGTGGCGCGTCGAGGCGACACCCGGACTCGAGGCACGCTGGCGTCGCAACCCGCAGCTGCGGGCCCTCGTCGCGGCCGAGGACTGGACCGCCCTCGGTCTGCGCCTCGGCATGCTCGACCTCGTCCCGACCGCCCGCGAGGGTGACCTCGTCGGGCACCTCGGGCCCGACGTGCTCGGTCCCGACTGGGACCTCGCCCGCGCCGTGGACAACGTGCTCGGCTCCGGCATGCCCGTGGGGCAGGCCCTGCTCGACCAGCGCAACCTCGCCGGCGTGGGCACCATGTGGTGCGCCGAGGCACTCTTCCTCGAGCGCACGGCCCCGTGGACGCCGGCGAACGAGCTGGGCCGCGACGTCGTCGAACGCCTGGTGGCCCGCGTGCACCGGCTCATCGACCACGGACGCCGGCACGCCGTGCAGTCGAGCACCGGCAGCTACCAGCTCGGCGAGGCGCACTACGTCCACGCGCGAAGCGGTCGGCCGTGTCGCCGCTGCGGCACGACCGTACGGGTCGCGCCGATCGGAGAGCCGACCCGCGAGCGCACGATGTTCTACTGCCCCGGGTGCCAGGGCGGCCTCGGCCCGACCGACGACGGGCGTCGCCAGGCGCCGCTCGGGTCGAGCAGGGGAGCCGGTCGCTCGCGCCGTTCGTACTGACGACACCGGATCCTCCGCGGAACTCCACCCCGCTGTCGGATACCGGTCCTAGGGTGAGAGACACCCATTTCCCGAGAGGAGCACGGCCACATGTCTTCCCGCCTCAACCCGTACATCAGCTTCAAGGACACCGCCCGCGACGCGATGGAGTTCTACAAGTCCGTCTTCGGCGGTGAGCTCACCGTCAACACCTTCGGCGAGTACGGCGACACCGGCCCCGGCGCCGACAACATCATGCACGCCCAGCTCGAGACGCCCAGCGGCTACACGATCATGGCCTCCGACACGCCCGACGGCAGGCCCTACGAGCCGGGCAACAACATCACTGTCAGCCTCAGCGGTGACGACTCCGACGAGCTGCGCGGGTACTTCGAGAAGCTCGCCGAAGGCGGCACCGTCGGCATGCCCCTCGAGAAGCAGATGTGGGGTGACGAGTTCGGGCAGCTGACCGACAAGTTCGGCATCGGCTGGCTCGTCAACATCGCCGGCGAGCAGTCGGGCAGCGCGCCGTCAGCGTGACCGACGGCTGAACGAGGTGTGCGCGGGTCGGCCTCAGGCTCGGCCCGCGCCGCCGTAGGCGGTGGCCAGCTGGCGGCCCAGCTCCGCCCCGTCGATGAGGCTCGAGTGCGTGCCGGCGGTGCCGCACGCCCACGCTCCCGCGACCGACCCGGCGCGGGCGGCTGCCCGGGCGTCGCCGCCCCCGAGCCACCGGTGCAGGAAGGCCGAGACGTACGCGTCGCCCGCGCCGTTCGAGTCGACGGCCGGTCTGCCCGGGATGTCCACCGCTGCGACTGCGAACGAGCCGCCCTCGCGCACGGTGACACGGCTGCCCTTCGCGCCGTCCATCACGACGACCAGCCGGGCGCGGCCACGGTCGAGGACGTCAGCGACGACGTCGTCCTCGGCCGACCCGAGGCGCGAGCCCGACACGAAGACGAGGTCGGCGGCATACGCGAACGGCCGGTGGTGCGGGTTGTGGCCGTCCCAGTCGTGCAGGTCGGTCGATGTCGTGGCGCCCGCGCCTGCAGCATCGGCAAGGGCCCCGACGGTCCACGGCATGATCGAGGCGTGCACGTGGCGGGCGCCCTCGAGGGGGCCGCGCCACAGGGACGGGTCGGGAGCCAGGTCGTAGGGGTGACGCGGGTCGTAGAAGGACATGCGGCGCCCGGCGGCGTCGACGAGGTTGACGGCCCGACGCGTGCCGCTCTGGTGCAGGACGTGCTCGAAGCGCAGGCCCTCGGCGGTGAAGCGATCACGGAGCATGGCGCCCTCGTGGTCGTCGCCGATGACGTCGACGAAGCACGTCGCGAGGCCGAGCCGGTGGCAGCCGAGCGCGACCCCGCTGCCGGTGTGACCGACGACGGTGTCGATGCGCGGCACGACGTGCGAGTCGGCGAAGGGCACGGGGAGGTCGTCGACGCGCACGATGGTGTCGACACCGGCGCCGCCGACGACGAGGACGTCTGTCATCACGTCGTTCGAGCCCTCACCCACGGTCTTGCTCACGTTCTCGCTCATGTCGTCACCCAGGTTGTCGCTCACGGACGCGTCACGCTCAGCAGACCGAGGCACATCTCGTCGGTGGTGCCCTCGCCCCAGACGACGTAGCGCTCGGGCTGGCCCTGCAGGTCGGGCAGCTTGTCTCGCCAGGACTGGTCGTGCGTGCAGCTGACGCGGATCGAGTCGCCGGGCTTGATCTTGGTGGCGGGCACGGGGACTGCGGCCTGGTTGTCGAAGTCCCAGACCTTGATGTCGAGCAGGGTCCGGGCCGAGGCGGTGCCGGGGTTCAGCTCGATACGCAGCGAGGAGCCGAGCAGGTGCATGTGACCCGCCACGGCGCGGACGGTCGCAGCCTGCTCGACCGTGCGCGTGCACGACTGGGTCGGCCCCGGCGACGGCAGCAGCGTGCCGGTGCAGACGAGCAGCAGGCCGTTGACGATGCGCGGGGACATCGCGCCGAACCGTTCGCTGACGTCCTGGACGGCCTTGGCGCGGTCGCAGAGGGGTCCGGACTTGCCTGTGCGACAAGGAAGCTCGACGGGCGCGGGATAGAGCATCGTCTCGAGCGGCTTGAGCCGCGGTGCCGACGACAGCCGCAGCGAGACAGAGGTGCGGTCGGGGGTCACCCCGTGGCGCAGGTTGTAGTGCACCTGCATGATGAGCAGCGACCCGCGCTCCATCGGGATGCCGACGTCGGCGGGGAGCACGTTCTCGCGCCCGCCCGGAGCCCACGCGCCGACCCACGGGGCGTCGTCGAGCGTCGCGCCGCGCGAGCCGAGGCCGGTGCCTCCGAAGCACGTCCAGCCGTTGCCCCCGCTCTCGGCGTCACGCGCCCGAGCCGCCGCCGCGGCGGACGGTGGGACGCGGAAGAGGATGACGTGGTGGACCTCCTGCGGCTGGCCCGGTGTGATGTCGAAGCCGGTGACGAACTGGTCCCTCGTGAGCCTCGGGTCGAGCACGAAGCAGCGGTAGTCGTCGGTGCCGACGGTGGGTGCAGCGGGTGTGTACGACACGGGTGCCGCCACGGTGCGCAGAGTCTCACCCGCGCGCAGTGGGCTGGGTGTCGCGGGGGTCGAGCGGCCGGCGTGGCCGGCGTGGCCAGTCGTGGTGCTCGAGCCGTTCGCGGTGCCCGGGGCCCTCGCCGCGTTCGTCGTGCCCGAGGCGGTGGCGGCATGCGGCGCCGACGCCGGGGCCGGGCCGCCGCAGGCAGCCGCGAGCAGGGCGCCAGCCGCCACGGCGACCGCGGCCAGCGCGCGTCGAGTCCTCACCTGGTCAGTGTAGGAAGTCGGCGGGCGGGGCGGGTCAGGACGGATCGGCCGCGCGGCTGACGGGGATGCGGCGTACGTCGGGGGCGCTGAGTCGTTCGGCGTTCGCCTCGGAGTCCGCGAGCTCCTTCTGCGACTCGAGCTCGGCCTCGACCCGGGCGACGTACGCGTCGACCTCAGCCTCGACCCGGTCGGCGTCCCAGCCGAGCACGGGCGCGACGATCTCGGCGACGGCGCGGGCGCTGTCGATGCCGCGGCTCGGAGTCTCGATGGAGATGCGGGTGCGGCGGGCGAGAAGGTCGTCGAGGTGGAGGGCGCCCTCGTGCGTGGCGGCATACAGGGCCTCGACCTTGACGTACTCCTCCGCGCCGGGCAGCGGGTCGTAGAGCGTGCGGTCGTCCTCGGCGAGGGCGAAGAGCTCGTGGACGAGCGAGCCGTAGCGCTCGAGCAGGTGGGTGATGCGCCAGACCGGGAGGTCCTGGTGGCGGGCCAGCCGGTCGATCTGGTTGACGAGCGCGACGTAGCCCTCGGCGCCCGAGAGCGGGATGAACTCCGTGACGCTGTCGGACACGTCGCCGCCGATGTCCTCGCGGGCGGCGTCGACCGCGTCGGCGGCCATGACGCGGTAGGTCGTGTACTTGCCGCCGGCGATCGAGATGAGTCCGGGTTGCGGCCGGGCGACGGCGTGCTCACGCGAGAGCTGGCTGGTGTCCTCGTTCTCGCCCGAGAGCAGCGGACGCAGTCCGGCGTAGACGCCCTGGATGTCGCTGTGGCTGAGCGGCACCTTCAGCACGGTGTTGATGTGCTCGAGGATGTAGTCGATGTCGGCGCGGGTCGCCGCCGGGTGAGAGCGGTCGAGCTCCCAGTCGGTGTCGGTGGTGCCGATGATCCAGTGCGTGCCCCACGGGATGACGAAGAGCACGGACTTCTCGGTGCGCAGGATCAGGCCGGTCTCGGAGTTGATGCGGTCGCGCGCTACGACGATGTGCACCCCCTTGCTGGCCCGCACGTGGAACCGGCCGCGACCGCCCGCCATGGTCTGGATGTCGTCGGTCCACACCCCGGTGCAGTTGATGACGACGGAGGCCCTGACCTGCACGGTCTCGCCCGTCTCGACGTCCTCGACGACGGCCCCGACGACGCGCTCGCCGGCGCGGAGCAGGTCGACGACGCGCGCGCTGGAGAGCACCGTCGCGCCGTATGCCGCCGCCGTGCGGACCGTCGTCAGCGTGTGTCGGGCGTCGTCGGCCTGGGCGTCGTAGTAGAGCAGCCCGCCGGTCAGGGAGTCGCGCTTGAGGGCTGGTGCGAGCTTGAGGGCGCCGGTGCGGGTCAGCTGCTTGTGCCGCGGCACCGAGCGGGCGCCGCCCATGGAGTCGTAGAGCGTGAGGCCGGCCGTGACGTAGGGGCGCTCCCAGCCGCGGTTGGTGAGCGGGTAGAGGAACGAGACCGGCTTGACGAGGTGCGGGGCGATGCGGCTCAGCATCAGCTCGCGCTCCTTGAGCGCCTCGCGGACGAGGTCGAAGTTCATCTGCTCGAGGTAGCGCAGGCCGCCGTGGAAGAGCTTCGACGAGCGGGACGACGTGCCCGAGCCGAAGTCGCGCTGCTCGACGAGCGCGGTCGAGAGGCCGCGCGTGGCCGCGTCGAGTGCCACGCCGGCCCCGGTGACCCCGCCGCCGACGACGAGCACGTCGAACTCCTTGGTGGCGAGCCGCTTCCACGCCCGGGCGCGGTAGTCGAGGTCCAGCCGAACCGGACTCGTCATCGGTACCCCTTCAGTCGGTGTCGAGACCGCCACTCTAACGAGGCCGCCTGCGTGAACCGCTGCCCGTCGGGGGGCTGCCTTCAGCGGTTGACGCCCGCGGCACCGCGCATCCGGACGCGTCGACACGGCGGGTGGTGACAGGCTGGGTGCGTGACCACCTCGGACCGTGACCGCGACATCCAGGGCCGAGCGCGTCAGGCGCGGCCACGCGACGCGCTGGGGCGCCCCCTGCCCTACGGCGCCGAGGGTGTCGAGCCGGTGTCGGAGGAGGCGCTGCCGCCCGACGAGGCGCTCAGGGTCGCGCGGGAGCTGGTGCGGGCCGGCCGGCCCTTCTCGGCCCACGAGGTTCTCGAGGCACGCTGGAAGGCCGGGCCCTCCGATGAACGAGACCTGTGGCAGGGCCTGGCCCAGCTCTGCGTCGCGATGACCCATGCGGCTCGCGGGAACGAGGTCGGCGCCGACCGGCTGTTCGAGCGCGCTGCAGGAAGGTTGGCCGACTTCGCCGCCACCGGGCGTCCGGCCCACGGAGTCGACCTCGATGCCCTGGTGGCTGGCGCCCGTCGTCGCGACGTGACGTTCTGACCGGAGCGCAGCGCCCTGCTCAGAAGGGCGGCGGATCGTCGGGTGGCGAACCTTCGGGCGACGGTGGTGAAGCGCCCGGGTCGGTGAGGGCCTCGCGCCAGTCGCGGGGATAGGTGACGTACTCGCGACCGGTGAGGGTCGTCCACCGGATGCCGTGGTCGGGAGCGCGTGCCGCCGACCAGAGGCCGGCAGTCTTCGGGTGGTGGCAGCCCCGGCTCAGGGACTGCGCGTTGGTCACGTCGGTGGTGTCTGCCGGCCATGGCACCACGTGGTCGAGGTCGCAGCGGTCGGCGGGGACCTGGCAGCCGGGCGCGCGGCACACGCCGTCGACGGCACGCACGTGCTCGACCATGGCCGCGGTGGGCCGGTAGCGGTCGGTGGAGAGCTCGAGCGTCCGGCCGGTCCTCACGTCGACGGCCAGCCGCTGCCACACGGAGCCGTCAGCCGTGATGATGCGGCGCGCGTGGGCCGCGGTGACCCACCCGTAGCCGGGCAGCTCGCACGCCGCGTCGGAGAGCCCGACCGCGACCTCGAACGGCACGACGATGCGCACCGTCGCAGTCGGCAACGGGGCACCGAACGAGCTGTGCTCTGCCGCAAGGGAACCGAAGAGCGCCAGTGAGCAGATCGCGTCGCTCCGCAGCTGGTCGAGAGTGCGCGGGTCGCCCGCCGCGCGTGCAGCACGCGCCACAGCGTCGGCCCGGTCGAGCACCGCCACGACGGTCTCGGCCGGCGCCGTCACGGTGAAGGTGCCGATGCCGTCCTCGGTGAGACGGCCGTGGGCCTTTCGCGACACCTCGGCCGACCGGCGACGCTCGTCACCGGACCGGTCGTCGGCGGAGCGCACGCACCGGCGCAGCCGCGAGGAGAAGAGCCGCTGCGACGAGACCGAGCCGTCCGGCGCGGGCGCCAGCACCGTGGTCTCGAGGTCGGCCAGCACCTCGTCGGGCAGCAGGCGCGTCTCGGCGACCACGTGCAGAGCGCGGTAGAGGCTGACCGTGCCTGCCCGGAGTGCTCCGCGCAGCACGCGGTGACGACGAGGCGCCGTCGCGAGCTCGAGACGCCGTGACACCTCGGCCGCGCCGACACCCGTCGCGCACGCGATCTCCTGCGTCACGACGGTGTCTGCCCGGACGGGCACCGGGCCGCGCGACAGCCCCAGCACGTCGTGCTGCTGCTCGAGGACGGTGTGCAGCGTGGCGTACGCGTCGACGAGCCGACCCTCCAGGCGGGCCTTCTCGGTCTCGAGTCGTCCGATCTCGTTCAGTGCGGCCTCACCCGCGGTGAAGAGCGACGGCAGCCGGTCGCCCTCGTCGACGGTGACCCCAGCGCGCTCGAGCACGGCCCCGAGCGCGACCTCGAGGGGTGACGAAGCGAAGGTGAACGGCATACTCCATTAGAACAGGTGTTCTGCATATCTGCTTGGGTGAAGTAGAATCTGTCGATGACCGCGAATCCAATTCGGGGCGTGGATTATCCGTCG
>NZ_JBHTKH010000024.1:0-45826 GCF_042676085.1 Terrabacter terrigena | reverse complement strand
CACCGGGAGGTCTTCATCTGCCATGAAGGTCAGATCGTGTCGTCACACTGACTCGACCAACGTGACTGGGCATCACAGCTAGCCGCGCACCCGGTCTCCGCCCACCCAGACACCGCCCAGGTGGCCGGGCGTCGCGAGGGCGAACACCTTGGCGAGCGCGTCCTCGGCGCACGACGCGTGGCGGAGGCCGACGTCCAGGGGGTCACCCACGGGGGGTCGCACCCAGACCGCGTCGAACTGCCGGCCGACCGACAGGTCGCCGACCTCGTCGCCGAGACCGAGCGCCAGCGCACCGGCCCGGGTCGCGAGGAAGAGCAGGTCGGGCGAGGCGAGCGGGAGCCCGGCCGGCCCGAGCAGCTGCTGCATGAAGTACGCCTGCAGGCCCTCCTTGAAGAGGGAGAAGCCGGTGCCGGCGCCCACGTCGGAACCCAGCGCCACGCGTACCCCGTGCTCGGTGTGCGACCGCAGCGGGAACAGCCCGCTGCCGAGGGCCGCGTTGCTCGTCGGGCAGTGCGCCACTGACGCGCCTTGCGACGCAAGGAGACTCAGCTCGCGGTCGGTGGCGTGGACGTTGTGGGCGAGCACGCTGCGCGGTCCCACGAGGCCGTGGCGGTCGTAGGTGTCGACGTAGTCCTCGGCCTCCTCGAACAGCTGGGCGACCTCGGCGACCTCGGCCTGGTTCTCGTTCACGTGCGAGGTGAACCACGAGCCCGCGACGTCCTTCATGACTGCGGCACAGGCGTCGAGGAGGTCGTCGCTCGCCGAGTACGAGAAGCGGGGCGTCACGGCATACCTCGTGCGCTCGCGTCCGTGCCAGCGCCGCGCGAGGGCGACGGACTCGTCGTACGTGCGGTCAGGCGTCGAGAGCAGCGGCTCGGGTAGGGAGCGGTCGCTGACGACGAGGCCCGACGTGACGCGCAGCCCGACCCGGTCGACCTCTTCGAAGAGCACGTCGACCGCGCTCGCGAAGTGCGACCCGAAGACGAGGGCCGTGGTCGTGCCGGCGCCGACGAGGCCGCCGACGAACTCCGCGGCGACCGCCCTGGCGTAGTCGGCCGAGGCGAGGCGTGTCTCCTCCGGCAGCGCACACCGGTCGAGCCACTCCAGCAGGGGCATGCCGAGGGCACCGATGGCCCGCACCTGTGGGAAGTGGACGTGGGTGTCGACGAGGCCGGGGAGCACGAGCCCGTCGCGCAGGTCGACGACCTCGTCGCCGGGGTGGGCGGCCCGGAGGTCTGCCGCCGGCCCCCGCGCGGTGATGACACCGTCGGCGACGCGCAGGGCGGTGTCGGTGTCGGAGCGCAGCCGCACGCCCGAAGGTGCGTTCGCGTCGGGGGTGTCGAGGAACGTGCCGAGGAAGAGGGTCATGCCCGCACCTCCGCGGTGGCGGTGGTGCCGCGCGCCTCGACGCCTGCGACCTCCGCGCGAAAGCGCGTCACGAGGTGCGCAGCGACGCTGACGGCGATCGTCGCGGGGTCCTTGCCGGTGATCTCCGGCATCCCGATCGGGGTCGTGATGCGGGCCAGGGCGGCCTCGTCGTGACCCTCGCGCCGCAGGAGCACCTCGAACCGGCGCCACTTGGCGCTCGACCCGATGAGGCCGATGGACCCGAGGTGCGCGCAGCGCAGCGCCATGTCGCACAGCGCGGCGTCCTCGGCGTGGTCGTGGGTCATGACGAGGACGTGCGTGCCCGGCGGCACCTGGCCGAGCACGACCTCGGGCACGGAGGAGTGGTGCACGTGGATACGCGCAACCGCGTCGGAGAGACAGGTGAGCCTGGCGGGCTCCACGTGCTCGGCGCGCGAGTCCACGAGGTGCAGCTCGATGTCGTGCCGGGCGAGGATGCGCGCGAGCTCGAGCCCGACGTGGCCGACGCCGAAGATCGCGACCGCGGGTACGACGGGCAGCGGCTCGAGGAGCAGCGTCACCTCGCCACCGCAGCACTGCCGGCCGTGCTCGCTCGGCGCCTTGTCGCTCAGCGACATCGTCAGCGTCTCGGGCGTGGCGCCACCGGTCGCGAGCAGCTCGCGGGCCCGGGCCACCGCGGTGGCCTCGAGGTTGCCGCCACCGACCGTGTCCCACTCGGTGTCGGCGGCGACGACCATCTTGGCCCCGGCGTCGCGCGGTGCGTGACCGCGGACCGTGGTCACGGTGACGAGAACGCCGGCACGCCGCTGCTCACGCAGCGCCTCGACGGCGCGCACCCAGTTCATCGCCGGGCCCCTGCCGAGACGGCGCTGTCGAGCGCGCGTTCGGACTCGGGCTCGAGCACCGGGGCCCCGGGCTCGGGCTGCTCGGGCTCGACCCCCTTGCCGCCGACGACGAGGTGGGCGTGCCCGGCCCGACGTGCGAGCGGCTCGTCGGCCGCCTGCGCGCGGGCCGACTCGACGGCCCAGTACACCGCCTCGGGGGTGGCGGGCGAGGCGAGGTCGACAGCCGCGCCGGCCGGGCCGAAGGCTGCAGCGGCCTCGCGCAGAGCCTCGCGCACCGAGAAGGCGAGCATCAAGGGTGGCTCGCCGACGGCCTTGGAGCCGTAGACGACGCCGTCCTCGTGCGCGTGCTCGAGCAGTGAGACGTTGAACTCCTCCGGCATCTCGGAGAAGGACGGCAGCTTGTAGGTGCTCGCCGCCTGGGTCGCCAGGCGGCCGCGCGAGGGCCGGTCGGACTCGTCCCAGCGAAGGTCCTCGAGGGTGAGCCACCCCGCGCCCTGGACGAACCCGCCCTCGATCTGGCCGATGTCGACGAGCGGTGACAGGCTCTCGCCGACGTCGTGGACGATGTCGACCCGACGCGTCGCGTAGGCCCCGGTGAACCCGTCGACCTCGACCTCGGTGGCAGCGACGCCGTAGGCGAAGTACTTGAAGGGCGAGCCCTGCATGCGCGAGGAGTCCCAGTGCAGCCCCTCCGTGCGGTAGAAGCCCGCGGCCCAGAGCTGCACGCGCTGGAAGTACGCCTGCCCGACGAGCTCGTCCCAGCCGACCGACTCGCCGGCGTCGCCGAGCCCGCGCACCCGGCCGTCGACGAAGCGCACGTCGTTGGGGTGCACTCCGAGGCGTCCTGCGGCCACTGCGGTGAGGCGCTCCTTGATCTGCTCGCACGCGTTCTTCACCGCGCCACCGTTGAGGTCGGCGCCCGAGCTCGCTGCAGTCGCAGACGTGTTCGGCACCTTGTCGGTGCGTGTGGGAGCGAGACGGACGCGGCTGAGCGGGATGCCGAGAGTCGTCGCGGCCACCTGCAGCATCTTCGTGTGCAGCCCCTGGCCCATCTCGGTGCCACCGTGGTTGATGAGCACCGAGCCGTCCTTGTAGACGTGCACGAGGGCGCCGGCCTGGTTGAAGGCGGTGAGGTTGAACGAGATGCCGAACTTCACGGGTGTCACGGCGAGGGCGCGCTTGACGTCGTCGTGGCTCGCGTTGAAGGCGGCGATCTCTGCGCGGCGGCGCCCGACCTCGCCCGTCGTGAGGACGCCCTCCCACGCGGCGACGATGCGCTCGGGGTGGCGCACGGGCTGGCCGTACGGCGTCGACTGCCCCTCGACGTAGAAGTTGCGGCGGCGCAGCTCGACCGGGTCGAGGCCGAGGAGTGGCGCGCAGCGGCCGAGGAGATCCTCCATGACGAGCATGCCCTGGGGCCCGCCGAACCCGCGGAACGCGGTCTGCGACGTCTTGTTCGTCTTCGCGATGCGGCCGTTGACCCGGACGTCGGGGACCCAGTACGCGTTGTCGATGTGGCACAGGGCGCGTGCGAGCACCGGCTCCGACAGGTCGAGGCTCCAGCCGCCGTCGGCCGTCAGGGTCGCGTCGAGAGCCTGCAGCCGGCCGTCGGAGTCGAAGCCGACGCGCCACTGGGCGTGGAAGCCGTGCCGCTTGCCGGTCATCGTGAGGTCTTGGGTCCGGTTGAGCCGCAGCCGAACCGGACGTCCGGTGAGCGTGGCGCCGAGGGCGGCGATCGCGGCCAGCCCGTGCGGCTGCATCTCCTTGCCGCCGAAGCCGCCACCCATGCGCAGGCACTGCACCGTGACGGCGTGGCTCGGCAGCCCGAGAACGTGCGCGATGATCTCCTGCGTCTCGCTCGGGTGCTGGGTGCTCGACTGCGCGAACACCTGGCCGTTCTCGTCGACGAGCGCCAGGGCGCAGTGGGTCTCGAGGTAGAAGTGCTCCTGGCCGGAGAACTCGAACTCGCCGCTGAAGACGTGGGTCGAGCGGGCCAGCCCGGCCTCGACGTCACCCCGCTCCATGTGCGGCCGCGCGCCCTGGAACGCCTCTGCCGCGATGGCCTCGCGCACCGTGACGAGGGCCGGGTGCTCGACGTAGTCGACCTGGACGGCCGCGGCGCCGAGCCGGGCGGCCTCGAGCGTCTCGCCGAGCACCCAGGCGACGGCGTGGCCGACGAACATGACCTCGGTGGGGAAGAGGGGCTCGTCGTGCTTGACCCCGGCGTCGTTGACGCCGGGCACGTCGGCGGCGGTGAGCACGCGCACGACGCCCGGGACGGCGTACGCGGGCTCGACGCGCATCGCGGTGACGGTGGCGCGGGCGTACGGTGCCTGCACGGGGTACGCGTGGAGGCAACCCGCGGTGCGCCCGACGAGGTCGTCGGTGTAGAGCGCGGCACCCGTGACGTGCAGGGCTGCCGACTCGTGCGGGAGGGCCTCGCCGACGACGGCGCGGTCGGGTCGGTCGGACAGGGTGCTCATGCCCCCACCTCCTGCCGGGTGGCTGTCGCGGAATGGAGCTTGAGCAGGGCGCTGCCGAGCATGGCGCTGCGGTAGGCCGCGCTCGCGCGGTGGTCGTCCATGGGCGTGCCCTCGCGGCGCATGACCGCGGCCGCCTCGCGGACCACCGGCTTGGTCCACGCGCGTCCCTCGAGGGCGGCCTCGGTCTCGAAGGCGCGGATCGGTGTGGCCGCGACGCCGCCGAGGCCGATGCGGGCCTTGGTGACGGTGCCGCCGTCGACGGTGACGGCGAAGCCGACGGCGACGCTGCTGATGTCGTCGAAGCGGCGCTTGGCGATCTTGTGGAACGCGGCGATCGGACTCAGCGGCAAGGGGATCCGCACGGCGCGGATGATCTCGCCGGGGCGTCTCACCGTCTGCCGGTAGCCGGTGAAGTAGTCGACCAGGGGGACGTCTCGCTCACCCTCGGCCGAGGCGAGCACGACAGCCGCCTCGAGTGCGAGCAGGGCGGGGGGCGTGTCGCCGATGGGCGAACCGGTGCCGAGGTTGCCGCCGATGGTCGCGCCGTTGCGGATGAGCCGCGAGGCGAACTGCGGGAAGAGCTGGCCGAGCAGGGGCACACGGCCAGAGAGTCGAGCCTCGACCTCGGACAGGGTGAGGGCGGCGCCGATCTCGACCGACGAGTCGCCGATCTCGAGGGTGCGCAGCTCGGGCACCCGGTCGATGCCGACGACGAACGGCGCCCGGGCCGCCTTGAGGTTGACGTCGACGCCCCAGTCGGTCGAGCCGGCGACGAGGACGGCGTCGGGGTGCTCGGCGAGCAGGCCGAAGAGGTCGGCGGCGTCGGCGGCCCGGGCGTACGAGCCCCCGGCTGCGGCGACCCGGGTGGCGACCGGCTCGGGGGCGGGGCGGTCGCGCCGCTGCGCGAGGGCGTCGTCGTGCCCGGGCTCGCCGAGGGCGTACGCGGCGTCGCGGATCGGGCGGTAGCCGGTGCAGCGGCAGAGGTTGCCCGACAGCGCGTGCAGGTCGAAGCCGTTGGGACCGTGGTCGTGCTCGTGGTCGTGCTCGTCGTGGTCGTCGTGGTCGTGGTCGTCGTCGAGCGCGTCGCTGCGTCCGGGTCGGTAGTACTCCGCGGCCATGCTGCAGACGAAGCCCGGCGTGCAGTAGCCGCACTGCGACCCACCGCGGACGGCCATCTCGGACTGGACGGGGTGCAGGTGCTCGGGCGTGCCGAGCCCCTCGGCCGTGACGACCTCCTGGCCGTCGAGCGAGGCGGCGGGGATGAGGCACGCGTTGATGGCCGTCCACGTCGTGGTGCCCGCGGCACCGTCGGTGGCAGGACGGGCGACGAGGACGGAGCACGCGCCGCACTCGCCCTCGGCGCACCCCTCCTTCGCCCCGGTGAGGCCGTTCTCGCGGAGCACGTCGAGGGCGCTCGTCCAGGCGGGGACGCCCGTGAGGTCGACCGTGCGACCGTTCACGGTGATGCCTGGTGCGCCGGTCGTGGTGGCCGGTGCCGTGGGTGCCGCCGGTGTGGCGGGAGACAGTGACGCCATCGTCTACTCCTCGTGGTGCGTCGTGCACCGTTCGGACCGGCCCGGGTGGGTCGGCCGCATGGTTGGGAGTGAACCGAGCCGCTGGTTATCCATGCCGAACAGCGGTCGGGCGCTGCATCGATGGTACGCGCGAGGGCGTGCCAGAGGAAGGGTTCAGGCTCCTTCTTTTCCGCGATGTGGACTAGTTGTTCCGATCAGAGAAACTGGCGTGACAGCTTCGCGTGCCGGTTGACGTCCTTGTAGAGCAGGTAGCGGAACCTGCCGGGGCCGCCCGCGTAGCAGGCCTGCGGGCAGAAGGCGCGCAGCCACATGAAGTCGCCCGCCTGCACCTCCACCCAGTCGTTGTTGAGCAGGTAGACCGCCTTGCCCTCGAGCACGTAGAGGCCGTGCTCCATGACGTGCGTCTCGGGGAAGGGGATGACGCCGCCGGGCTCGAAGCCGACGATCGTCACGTGCATGTCGTGGCGCACGTCGAGCGGGTCGACGAAGCGCTTCGTGCTCCAGCGCCCCTCGGTACCGGGCATCTCGGCCGCGTCGACGTCGTCCTCGTGGGTGACGAACGGTTCGGGTGCGTCGATGCCGTCGACGGGCTCGTACGCCTTGCGGATCCAGTGGAAGCGCGCCGGACCGTCGGCCTCGCCGTCGACCGCGAGCGACCAGCCCGACCCGGCCGGGAGGTAGGCGTAGCTGCCCGGGCGCAGCGGGTGGTCGGCCCCCTCGACGGTCAGCCGCGCAGATCCCTCGACGACGAAGAGCACCCCCTCGGCAGACGGGTCGGGCTCGGGCCGGTCGCTGCCCCCGCCGGGTGACACCTCGACGATGTACTGCGAGAACGTCTCGGCGAATCCGGAGAGTGGGCGGGCGATGACCCACGTGCGGGTGCGTTCCCAGAAGGGGAGGGCGCTGGTGACGATGTCGCGCATCGTCCCGCGTGGGAGGACGGCATACGCCTCGGTGAAGACGGCGCGGTCGGTCGTGAGGTCGGTCTGGGCGGGCAGGCCGCCCTTGGGGGCGTAGTAGCGGGGGGTGCTCATGCCTCTCCTCTGCGGACGAGCCGGCCACGCGGGCCGGCGTCGAGGTCGACGGGGGTGCCGGCGAGCCACGTGCGGCGGACGACGCCGGTGAGGCTGCGCCCGGCGTACGCGGACACGGGGTTGCGGTGCTCGAGGGCGCCGGGGTCGACGACGAAGGTCTCGTCGGGCGCGAACGCCGCGAGGTCGGCGTCGGCACCGACGGCGATGCGTCCCTTGCGCTCGAGCCCGACCTGCAGGGCGGGGGCCTCGGCCATCCAGCGGACGACGTCGGGCAGCCCCAGCCCGCGGGCGCGCGCACCGCTCCACGTGGCCGCGAGGCCGAGCTGGAGCCCGGCGATCCCGCCCCAGGCCGTGCCGAAGTCGCCGGTGTCGAGGGCCTTGAGGTCGGCCGTGCACGGCGAGTGGTCGGTGACGACGAGGTCGATGTCGCCCTCGACGAGGCCCTGCCACAGGCGTTCGCGGTTCGACGACTCGCGGATGGGCGGGCAGCACTTGAACTCGGTCGCGCCGTCGGGCACGTCCTCGGCCGTGAAGGTGAGGTAGTGCGGGCACGTCTCGACGCTGAGGCGTACGCCGTCGGCGCGGGCGGCGTGGATCGTCGTGATCGCGTCGGAGCTGGACAGGTGGAGCACGTGCGCGCGTCCGCCGGTGCGGCGGGCCTGTTCGACGACCCGGGCGACGGCGAGGTCCTCGGCCGCGCGCGGCCGGGAGCGGAGGAAGCCGACGTAGGCGCGCCCGTCGGACGGCGGGGCGTGGTCGATCGTGTGGGCGTCCTCGGCGTGCACGATCATGAGGGCGTCGAGGCGCGCCGTCTCGGACATTGCCTCGGCGAAGGCCTCGGGATCGAGGGCCGGGAACTCGTCGACGCCGGAGTGGAGCAGGAAGCACTTGAAGCCGAAAACCCCTGCGGCGTGGAGCGGCTCGAGGTCTGGCACGTTACCGGGAATCGCACCGCCCCAGAAGCCGACGTCGACCCAGGCCTGGCCGCGGGCGGCGTCCTGCTTCGTGCGCAGGGCCTCGAGCGTCGTCGTCGGCGGCACCGAGTTGAGTGGCATGTCGACGATCGTCGTCACGCCACCACGGGCCGCAGCCCGGGTGGCGCTCGCGAAGCCCTCCCACTCCGTGCGGCCGGGCTCGTTGACGTGGACGTGCGTGTCGACGAGCCCGGGCAGGAGCACCTCGTCGTCGGCGAGGTCGACGACCACGGCGGCGTCGAGCTCGAGGGGAGTGACGGCCTCGGCGGCCGACGCGAGCGTGGCGCCCGTGCGGACGACGGCGATGCGACCGTCGCGCACGCCGACGAGCGCGGCCGTCTCGGCGCCGTCGACGACGGCGCGGGCGGCGCGGATCAGCGTGTCGAGAGCCATGCGGCCGACTCCTTCGTCGTGGTCTCGTGTCCGACCGTATGCCGTGTGGCCGCGATCGGGGAGCGTTGCCGCCCCAGCGCGCCGCCGTCGGCCCGGACGACGTCGCCGTGGCGCAGGTACGGGCGCGGCTCGGCGGCAGCCATCGCGACCCCCGCCGGCGTGCCGGTGATGACGACGTCGCCCGGCTCGAGCGTCATGAGGGTGCTCACGTGGGCGAGGCACGTCGCGACGTCGTGGACCATGTGGTCGGTCCAGCCGTCCTGCCGCCGCTCGTCGTTGACGGTGAGCGTGAGCCGAACCCCGGATCCGTCCGGAGCCGGCATCGCTTCGGGGAGCACGAGCCAGGGGCCGAGAGGGCAGTACGTGTCGGCGGACTTGCCCGGGGCCCAGGTGGCGGCGCCGCCGAGCTGGAGCGTGCGGTCGGTGAGGTCGTCGGCCAGCGCGTAGCCGGCGACTGCGTGGATGGCCTCGTCGGTCGAGGCGCGGCGCAGGACGCGACCGACGACCACGGCGAGCTCGACCTCGTGGTCGGTCGTCGTGGAACCCGGGAGCAGGTGAACCGTGTCGTCGGGCCCGCACACCGACGTGGAGGCCTTGAGGAAGACGACCGGGTCGGCCGGCTCGCGGGCGCCGATCGCGGCGGCGTGGCAGCGGTAGTTCAGCCCGATGCCGACGACCTTGCCCGGCCGCGCGACGGGTGGTCCGAAGCGGGTGGCTGCGGACGTCGCCAGTGGTGGCAGGGCGCCGGCCCGCATGGCCTCGCCGACGAAGGCGCCCCCGCTGGCCGTGAGCCGTTCGAGGAAGTCTGCGTCGATGTCCTCGGTCAGGGGCGAGAGGTCGAGGAGCGCCCCGTCCGGTGCCTCGGCGACCGGGCGCTCGGCGCTCGGCCGGCCGACGCGTGCCAGCCTCATCGGGATGCTCCGAGCCGCTCGGCGAGCTGGGTGCCGAGGCGCTCCCCGATGCGTTCGAGGGCCGGGCCGGGGTCGGCGAGAGACGCCTCGACCGATCCGGCCTCCTCCGTGGTGGTGAGGACGCAGTCGAACCCCGCGAGCTCGGCGTCGGCGGCGTCGACGAGGCAGCGGCCGACCACGGCGACGACCGGCACGCCCTGCTCATGGGCGACGCGGGCGACGGCGGTGGGTGCCTTGCCTCTGAGCGACTGGGCGTCGAACGAGCCCTCACCGGTGATGACGAGGTCGGCGCCGGCCACGGCCCGGGCCAGGCCGGTCAGCTCGAAGACGATGTCGGCCCCGGGCCGGGTGCCGGCCCCGGCGACCGCGAGCAGTCCGAACCCGACGCCCCCGGCGGCGCCTGCCCCGGGTGCGTCACGGCGGTCGACGCCCGTCGCCGCCGCCACGAGGTCGGCCCAGTGGCCGAGCGCGCCGTCGAGCCGGGCGACGTCGTCGGCGGACGCGCCCTTCTGGGGGCCGTAGACGTGTGCCGCGCCGGACGGTCCTGTGAGCGGGTTGTCGACGTCGCAGGCGACGACGAGGTCGACGTCGCCCAGGCGTGGGTCGAGACCCTTGAGGTCGACGCGATCGGCGTCGACGAGGGCCGCGCCACCTTCGACCACGGGGTGCCCGTCGCGGTCGAGCGTTCGCAGGCCGAGGGCGCGGAGCAGGCCCGCCCCACCGTCGGTGCACGCGCTGCCGCCGATGCCGACGACGACCCGCACGCACCCCGCGTCGAGAGCGGCGTTGACGAGCTCGCCCGTGCCGCGGCTCGTCGCCGTCAGCGGCGCAGGCGCCCCGCCGGGCAGCAGGTCGAGACCGCTGACCGCCGCGAGCTCGACGACGGCGTCGGCCCCTCGCCGGGCCCACGACGTCTCGACGGGCTCGCCCGTCGGGCCGGTCGCCACGGCAGGGATGCGCTCGAAGCCGGCCGCGACGGCCGCCTCCACCGTGCCCTCGCCCCCGTCGGCGACGGGGGCGAGGACGACCTCGACACCGGGCACGGCGGCACACAGGCCGCGGGCCAGGTGCCCGGCCACGGCCGAGGCGGTGAGTGAGCCCCGGAACTTGTCCGGTGCGATGACGACGCGGGGCACGGGGGACTCCTCAGTCGAGGTTGGCGTAGAGGGCGGTCGGCGCGTCGAGGTCGCTCGAGGCGAGCTCCTCGAACTCGGTCACGTTGGCGATGGAGGTGCCCATCGACACGTTCGTGACACGCTCGAGGATCACCTCGACGATCACCGGCACGCGGTGCTCGACGAGCAGCTTCTTCGCCTGCTCGAGCGCAGGTCGGATACCATCCGGCTCCGTCACCCGAATTGCCTTGCAGCCCAAGCCTTCTGCGACCTTGACGTGGTCGACGCCGTAGCCGTTCACCTCAGGAGCGTTGATGTTGTCGAACGACAGCTGCACGCAGTAGTCCATGTCGAAGCCGCGCTGCGCCTGGCGGATGAGACCGAGGTACGCGTTGTTCACGAGCACGTGGATGTAGGGGATGTTGAACTGCGCCCCGACTGCCAGCTCCTCGATCATGAACTGGAAGTCGTAGTCGCCCGACAGTGCGACGACGGTCGAGTCGGGGTCGGCCGTGGCGACACCGAGCGCGGCCGGGACGGTCCAGCCGAGAGGACCGGCCTGACCGGCGTTGATCCAGTGACGCGGACCGTAGACGTGGAGCAGCTGCGCGGCCTGGATCTGCGACAGCCCGATCGTGCTGACGTAGCGCACGTCCCTGCCGAAGGCCGTGTTCATCTCCTGGTAGACCCGCTGCGGCTTGATCGGCACGGCGTCGAAGTTCGTCTTGCGCCACAGGGTGCGCTTGCGCTCGGCGCACTCACCGGCCCAGTCCGCGCGGTTGGCCAGCGCCCCGGCGTCACGACGCTCGCGGGCGGACTCGACGAAGAGCTCGAGGGCGGCCTTCGCGTCCGACACGATGCCGAAGTCGGGGGCGAAGACGCGCCCGATCTGGGTCGGCTCGATGTCGACGTGCACGAACGTGCGCCCGGCCGTGTACGTCTCGACGTCACCGGTGTGACGGTTGGCCCACCGGTTGCCGATGCCGAGGACGAAGTCGGAGGCGAGCATCGTGGCGTTGCCGTAGCGGTGGCTCGTCTGCAGCCCGACCATGCCCGCGTTGAGCTCGTGGTCGTCGGGGATCGTGCCCCAGCCCATGAGGGTCGGCACGACGGGGACACCGGTCAGCTCGGCGAGCTCGACGAGCAGGTCGGCGGCGTCTGCGTTGATGATGCCGCCGCCCGCGACGATGAGCGGCCGCTCGGACGACTGGAGCATGTCGAGCGCCTTGTCGACCTGCGCCCGGGTCGCCGCCGGCTTGTAGACCGGGAGCGGCTCGTAGGTCTCGACGTCGAACTCGATCTCGGTCATCTGGACGTCGATCGGCAGGTCGATGAGGACGGGTCCCGGACGGCCGGACCGCATGAGGTGGAAGGCCTGCTGGAACGTGCCAGGCACCTGGGCCGGCTCGAGCACGGTGACGGCCATCTTCGTCAGCGGCTTGGCGATCGAGGCGATGTCGACGGCCTGGAAGTCCTCCTTGTGCAGCTTGGCGACCGGCGCCTGGCCGGTGATGCACAGGATCGGGATCGAGTCGGCGCTCGCGGAGTAGAGCCCGGTGATCATGTCGGTGCCGGCCGGGCCGCTCGTGCCGATGCAGACGCCGATGTTGCCGGCCCTCGCCCGGGTCCAGCCCTCGGCCATGTGCGAGGCGCCCTCGACGTGCCTGGCGAGCGTGTGGTGCAGGCCCCCCTGGGTCTGCATCGCCTTGTAGAACGGGTTGATCGCGGCGCCGGGCAGGCCGAAGACGTTGGTGATGCCCTCCTTCTTCAGGATCTCCACCGCGGCCTGCGCTGCAGTCATGCGTGCCATGTTCGTGTCCTTGCGTGGGGCGCCCGGGTGGGCGCGGTAGGTCGGTGGGGGTCAGTGGGTGGGCTGTCCGGAGAGGCGCTGGACGCCGCGGAGCAGGCCGGAGTGGTCGAGGCCGCCGTCGCCGTTGGCGCGTGCCGCGGCCATCAGGGTGGCCACGAGGTTGCCGAGGGGGAGCACGACCCCGGCCTCGCGAGCGGCCGAGCTGACGATGGCCATGTCCTTGTGGTGCAGGTCGATCCGGAAGCCGGGGGCGAAGGACTCCTCGAGCATGTTGCCGCGCTTCTGGTCGAGCACCTTCGAGCCCGCGAGGCCGCCGCCGAGCACGGTGAGGGCCGCGTCGATGTCCACGTCGTACGCCTTGAGGAAGACGACGGCCTCGGCGAGCGCTTCGATGTTGGCCGCGACGATGAGCTGGTTCGCCGCCTTGACGGTCTGGCCGGCGCCGTTGCCGCCGACGTGCACGACCGTGCCGCCGACGACCTCGAGGATCGGCTGGGCCTCGGCGAAGTCGTCCGCCGAACCGCCGACCATGATCGAGAGGGCGGCGTTGACGGCACCCGCCTCCCCACCGGACACGGGGGCGTCGAGCAGGCGGAAGCCCTTGGTCGCGGCCTCCTTCGCGAGCTCGGCCGTGACGTCGGGCCGGATCGAGGAGAAGTCGATCACGAGCGTGCCGGGCTGCGCGTTGGCGAAGACGCCGTCGTCGCCGAGCAGGACGGCCTGGACGTCGGGGGAGTCGGGAACCATGACGGCGACGACGTCGGCGGCCTTGACGGCCTCGGCGATCGAGCCGCTGCCCCGGCCGCCGGCCTCCTCGAGGGGGCCGTAGCGGTCGGGCGTCAGGTTGTAGCCGACGACGTCGTGGCCCGCGCGGGCGAGGTGCACGGACATCGGGCTGCCCATGATGCCGAGGCCGATGAAGGCGATGGTGGACATGTCGGTCTCCTTCGAGGTGGGGATGTGGTCGTTCTGGTGGCGCTGGTGGCGCTGGTGGCGCTGGTGGTGGCCCGGCGCCGGCTGGTGCCGCGGTGTCCGTGGCGCCGTCATCGGATGGCTCGGTTCAGGTGGCGGCGGGTAGCGCGCCGAAGGCGGACAGGCTCTCGAGAGTGGTCGTGGTCGGCTTGTACTCGAGTCCGACGAAGCCGCCGTAGCCTGTGGCCGCGACCCGGGCGAGGAGGCCGTCGAGGTCGAGGCCGCCGCTGCCGGGCTCACCGCGACCGGGCCAGTCCGCGACCTGGACGTGGGTGATGTGGTCGCCGAATGCCGCGATGGCCGCCTCCGGGTCGTCGCCGTTGTTGGCGAGGTGGAAGAGGTCGAGCAGGAAGCCGATGTTGGGTGCGCCGGCGGCGCGCACGTCGTCGACGACCGAGACGGCGTCGGCGGCGGTGCGCAGCGGGTAGGGCTTGGGGCCGCTCACGGGCTCGACGAGGACGGTGGCGCCGATGCGCTCGGCGGCCCGGGCGGCGAACGCCAGGTTCTCGCGACCGAGGGCGTCCTGCTCCTCGGGAGAGGACTCGTCGACGCGGTTGCCGAAGAGCGCGTTGAAGGCGCGAGTGCCGAGCTGCTCGCCGATGCCGAGGGTGACCTCGACGTTGTCGCGGAACTGCTGCGACCGCGCGGGGATCGACAGCACGCCGCAGTCGGGCCCGGCCAGGTCGCCGGCGAAGAAGTTGAGGCCGGCGAGCCGCACTCCGGCGTCCTGCACGGCGGTCACGAGCGCGTCGACGTCGCGGTCGGCCGGCACCGGCTGCTCGGGCCAGGGCCACCACAGCTCGATCGTGTCGAAGCCGGCGGCGCGGGCGGCCGCGGGGCGCTCGAGCAGGGGCAGCTCGGTGAAGAGCATGGAGCAGTTCGCCAGGTAGCGGAGGCCGTGGTGGTGGGTCAGGATCGACATCGTTCACTCTTCCGAATAGTGGAAAACATATTCCGTTCTGCAAAAGAGTAGGGACCGCTGAGCCCTGCGGTCAAGGGCTGCGGGGCGCCGTCTCAGCGACTGGGCAGTTGCGCTGGCTGCCGGAATGCCTTGAGCGTCAGCAGGATTCGTCTGACACGCATGAGGGGCCGCCGCCGTTGTCGGCGGTGGCCCCTCGGGTCGGCGTGGACGTGTGCGTGGTCAGCTGCCGCGATACGTCGAGTAGCCGAACGGGTTGAGCAGCAGTGGCACGTGGTAGTGCTGGCCGGCGTCGGCGATCGTGAAGGCGATCGTCACCTCGGGGTAGAAGCCCGTGGTGCCGGATCCCGTGAAGTACGCCGCGGTGTCGAAGCGCAGCGAGTAGTCGCCGGGTGCAAGCCGCTCTGGACCGATCGCG
The DNA here is from genome assembly GCF_042676085.1 of Terrabacter terrigena. Taxonomy (NCBI): domain Bacteria; kingdom Bacillati; phylum Actinomycetota; class Actinomycetes; order Micrococcales; family Intrasporangiaceae; genus Terrabacter; species Terrabacter terrigena. The sequence goes on along the minus strand of NZ_JBHTKH010000024.1, from coordinate 31,049 downwards.
CCGATGCGCCCGTCGGTGTCGGTCTCACCCTGGTCGAGGACCCTTCCCCGGTGGTCGCGCAGGGCGACCGCGATGCCCTCCGCCGGGCGCCCGGCACTGGTGTCGAGCACGTGGGTGCTCAGCGTTCCCATCAGAGGACTCCCTCCAGCCGCAGCAGCGCGATCTGGCGCAGCTGGTCGACCGTCTCGGCGCGTTCGGTGTCGGTGTCATTGTCGAGGCGCCGGCGCAGCTCGGCCAGGATCTCGGCCGCCGACCGCCCGGCGGCGCGGATGAGGAAGACGCGGTCGAACCGCTTCTCGTAGGCCGCGTTGCCAGCGGCGAGGGCCCTGGCCACCTCGGCGTCACCGGAGTCGACACCCGCCTGCTCCCTCGCCGACTGCGCGGCGTCGTGCTCCGGTGCACTCGCGCGCTCCCCGATGCGTGGGTGGCCGGCCAGCGCGGACGCGAGCTCGGCGTCGTCGAGCGTGCGCGCAGCACGGTCGGCGGCCGCGAGCATGGCGTCGCGGTCGGCATACGGCCTCCCCCCGAGGACCTCCTCGACCCATCGGTCGACGCCGAGGCAGGCGTGCAGCCGTGGTCGGAGGTCCTCGGGCGCTGCGTCGTTGAACTCAGCCAGGGCGGTGGTCGTGCTCATGCCATCTGGTCCACGTCGACGATGCGCTGGCGCGCGCTGTGGATCGGGTTGGCGTCGGCGACGAGGTCGTCGAAGCGGTAGGCGGCGATCTTGGAGATCTCGACGAGCGCGGCCGCGTGCTCCTGGCTGGGCGAGTTGTTGAGCCGCTCCCAGCCGTGGCGCAGGACCTGGGCGTACGAGTCGCGGTCTCGCACGCACGTCACGAGCGGGAACCCGAACCTGTCGCGGTACTCGTGGTTGAGCTCGGAGAGCTCGTCGTGGCTGCGCTCGTCGAGACGAGTCAGCCCGAGCGAGGCCTGGTCGCGGAGCGAGCCCTCGCCCTCGTCGCCCCCTGCCACGGCCTCGGCGCCGAGGTCGGGGTAGGCGTTGACGAGCAGCAGCTGCTCCTCGGTGGTGGCCGAGAAGAGAGCCTCCTGGAAGGCCTGCCGCAGGTCCCTGGTGTCGCGGAAGGGCCGCTGGTCGAAGGCCCGCTCGACGACCCACGTGGGCCCCTGGAACAGCCCGCTGAACGTGTCGACGAACTGCTCTCGCGTCATGGCGTTGATGTCGCTGAGGCGGATCAGCGAGCCGGGCGTGCCGGCGACGGCCGGGCCACGACGGCGGCCGACGTGGTGGAACACGAGGTTGAGCAGGATCGCCGTGATGCTCCCGAGCGTGATGCCCGAGCCGAGGATGATCTGGGCCCACTCCGGCACCGCCTTGGCGACGTCCGGCTGGGCGGTGACGTACATGGCCAGGCCCACGCTCGTGCCGACGATGACGACGTTGCGGTGGTCGTGGAAGTCGACCCGCGACAGGGTCTGGATGCCGACGACCGCCACGGTCGCGAACATGGCGAGCGCCGCGCCGCCGAGAACAGGGTGCGGGATGCCTGCGACGATCGCCCCGGCCTTCGGGATGAGACCGATGACGATCATGATCGCGCCGGCCATCGCCACGACGTAGCGGGACTTGACCCGCGTCAGCCGCACGAGCCCGACGTTCTCGGCGAAACACGTGTAGGGGAAGGAGTTGAGCACGCCACCGATGGTCGTCGCGAGACCGTCGGCGCGCAGGGCGCGCGCGATGTCGTCGCGCTCGATGCGCTTCTCGACGATCTCGCCCGTGGCGAAGACGTCGCCCGTGGTCTCGACCGCGGTGATGAGCATGACGACGACCATGGAGACGATGGCGGCGACCGAGAACTTCGGCCAGCCGAAGTAGAACGGCGTCGTCACGCCGAACCAGCTCGAGCCCGAGACGCTGTCGAAGTGCGCGTCGCCGAGCGCCCACGCCACGAGCGTGCCGGCGACGAGGCCGACGAGCACGGCGACCGTGGCCATGAAGCCCTTGAAGACGCGCTGGATGACGACGATGAGCGCGAGGGTGCCCAAGGCGTACGCCATGTTGCGCCCGCTCGGGGGGTCGAGCGTCGGCCCCGCGCCGCCGACGGCATCAGCCGCGGCGACGGGAAGCAGGGCGATGCCGATGATCGTGATGACGGTGCCGGTGACGACCGGCGGGAAGAACCGGATGAGGCGGCTGAAGTACGGGGCGATGAAGAACGTGAAGAGCCCCGCGACGATGACGGCGCCGTAGATGACGAGCAGGCCGTCGGTGCCGCCGCCGGCGGCCAGGCCGATGGCGATCATCGGGGAGACCGCCGTGAAGGTCACGCCCTGCAGGAGCGGCAGCCGCACGCCGACCTTCCAGAAGCCGATCGACTGGATGATCGAGGCGATGCCGCACGTGAACAGGTCGGCGTTGATGAGGTGGATGAGCTCCTCGGTGCTCAGGTCGATGGCGCTCGCGAGGAGGATCGGCACGATGACCGCGCCGGCGTAGAAGGCGAGGACGTGCTGGAAGCCGTAGACGAAGAGCCTCGGTGCGGGCAGCACCTCGTCGACGGGGTGGCGGGACCTGCGGGGGCGCTCGGTCGTGGCGGTCGCACTCATGGCTGGCTCCTCAGCAGAAGCCCGGCGTGGCGAGCCAGGCCTCGGGGGCGGCGGGGGCGTCGTCGCGCAGGACGGTCGCCTCGATGAGCCCGTACGGACGGTCGGCGGCGATGAAGACCTCGCCGTGGTTGTCGACGTCCGGGAAGGCGGAGAAGTCGACGAGGAAGTGGTGCTTGTTCGGTGCCGAGAAGCGGATCTCCGCGATGTCGGGGTGGCGTTCGAGGACGGCCTGGCCCATGAGGTGCAGGGTCTCCTGCAGGGCGCGGCTGTAGGTCGTGGCGAAGAGCTCGAGCAGCGTGTCCCGGACGCTGTCGTAGGTCTTGTTCCAGTCGACGTCGGTGCTCGTGTGGCGCCACCGGGCGACGAGCGACGTCGCGAGGATGCGGTCGTCGGCCTCGGCGAGCGTCGTGTACTCGTCACGCAGGTAGCCCTTGAACTCCGAGCCGGTGGACTTGAGGACGACGAGGTCCTTGAGGCCGGAGATGACGTGCGGGGTCGGGGCCGCACCCTCGGCGCCACGCTCCAGCGTGACGACAGTGGTGCGCGTGTCGCCGCCACGGCGGACGAACGCGTGGTCGTGGCCGGACTCCCCGACGGGGATGCGGTCCCAGGCGTACTGCTCGACCTCGATGCGAGCGCTCGTCGCGGCCGGGGTGGCGTCGAGGAAGCGGCCGGCGAGGGCCAGGGCGTAGTCCTCCGGGGAGGAGACGCCGTGCTTCTTCGCGTAGGCGAAGGCGGTGTTCTTCTGCGTGTCGGTCGGCAGGATCTTGGACTGGTCACCCGTGACGTGTGCGTCGGCGAAGTCGCCGCGCAGGGACGTCGACACGTTGAGGTCGGTGATCTCGTGCCTGGCCGTGTCGCGCGTGATGCGGACGACGCGATTCTCGGCCTTTCCGTACTGGTTCGGTCCCAGAACGATGCTCATGGTTCAACTCCGTTGTCGATGCGAGGCGGTTCTGTACGCGAGGCTGTCGTTCCCAACAGGGTGCCGTTGTCGCGGTCGCGATGGTGCGTTGATCAACGCATGTCTTTGTTTCCATGATGTGGAAGCAAGTTATCGAATAATGGAAGGATAGGAAGGCTTACGGCGACCGTCAACCGTCGACGGGTGGTCGTCTCGCGACCCGGTCGCACAGGGCTGCCGTCGGTCAGGCTCGGCGGGCCAGGCGCGCCAGGGTCGCGCCGTCGGCAGCGCAGCGCTCGAGCGCCTCCTGCTCGTCGACCGCGCCGCAGTCGACCCCGCGCAGCACGACGTCGGCAAGGGCGCGGGCGGTCGCAGGCTCGTCCATGAACGCGGAGTCCCGTTGGTTCAGGTAGGCGGCGAGCCGGGGGGCCGCGCCGTCGAAGGCGTTGCGGTAGAAGGAGAACGTCGCGGCGTAACGGGTGGGGAGCTGGGCCGGGTGCAGGTCCCAGCCCTGGTAGAAGCCGCGCGCGAGCGATCGCCCGACGAGGCGGTGGTGCAGGCTCCACGCCGAGGCGACGGCCTCGGGCGAGCCGACGGGCAGCACGTTGGTGGATCCGTCGGACACGCGGACCCCGGTCTCGGCCGCAGCCACCTGCATGACGGCCTTCGCGTGGTCCGCGGCGGGGTGGTCCATGGACTGGTGGTGGGCGGCGATGCCCAGCGAGGCCGAGTAGTCGTACGTCCCGTAGTGCAGGCCGGTGCACCGGCCCTCGGCGGCGTGCACCATGCGGGCCACGAGCGCGGTGCCGTCGGGCCCCAGGACGGCCTGCGGCGTCTCGACCTGGATCTCGAAGCCGACGCGTGCGGTGAGCCCGACGGTCGCCTCGAGCCGCGTCAGCGCGACGGCCATGGCCTCGACCTGGGCGACGCTCGTGACCTTGGGCAGAGTGACGACGAAGCCGTCCGGCAGGGCGCCGTCGACGGCGAGGACCGAGAGGAACCGGGCCAGGGTGCGCAGCCCCCGGTGTCGCGTCGAAGCCTCGAACGACTTGAAGCGGATGCCGGTGAACGGTGGTGCGCACCTCGCCGCGACGGCCTCGCGCAACAGTGCCGCGGCGCGGTCGACGGCGGCGTCCTCCTCGGGGTCGGGGTGGTTGCCGAAGCCGTCCTCGAAGTCGATGCGAAGGTCCTCGACGGGCTCGGAGACGAGCTTCTGGCGGACCGCCTCGACCGTGGCGGAGTCACCGGCGATGCGGGCGAAGGCCTCGGCGTCGGAGTCGATGGCCTGGAGGGCAGCGGCGCCCCAGGCCGCGGCCAGGTCCGGCTCGAACCGGTGCGCCGGTACGTAGACCGTGTGCACGGGCTGGCGTCCGGCGCGCGGGCCCGGGAAGTCCCGTGCGAGCGCCTCGTCGGCCTCGTGCAGGAGCCCGTCGAGCTCCGTTCCGAGCGCGTCGACGACGGTGGGCAGGTCAAGGTCGGGCATGGACTGCTCCTTTGCAGAATTCTGTATAGCGGATGCTAACTTCTGCAATGCGGAAGTCAATCTCAGTGCTCGCGCACCGGACCGCGCACGGTCACCCGTCGATCGACGTGGAGAAGCGACCCAGTGCGTCGTCCCAGCGGTGCTTGTGGCCGGCGCCGTCCTCGGCGATGCCCTCGCCCTCGTGGTAGAGGTCGACGCGGGTGCCGTCGCCCTCGGGCTTCAGCTGCAGGTCGACGATGCTGAGGGGGCCGTCGACGTGGGGGTGCCACGAAACCCGGATCTGTTCCATCGGGTGCCAGCTGCGCACGACGCCGTGCGGACCGTCGTCGCTGTGCCAGGACTCGCCCTTGCTGCCCAGGGAGACCCCCCGGCCGAGAAGGGCCTCGGTGCCTCGGGAGCTGATCAGGTGGCGCCACACGTCGTCGACCGGGCGGTCGACGGTCACGCTCGCATGCACGCCGGCAAGGGACTGGTCCGGTTCTGCGTCCTCGGCGTCGGGGACGGACTGGGTCGAACTGCTCATGGGCACACCTCCGCGGCACTCGGACCGGCCCCTGATGGGCCGGACCCATCGTGGGTCCAGTCGACCAGACGTCGGGCCGGACGACAAGGCCCCCCATCGGGCTACTTGCCGCGTCGTCGGCGGACCCGGCTGCGGGCAGGCTCAGCCCGTGTAGCCGGCGCGGCGCAGGGCGTCGGCCATCGCGCTGTTCGCCGGGGCGTCGTCGCGGCGCGGACGGCCGTCCTGGGCGCCGCGCGACTGCCGCTGGCCGTCCCGCCGCTGACCCCGGGCGCCCTGCCGGTCGCCCTGTCGCTGGCCGCCCGACCCGGACTGGCGGGAGCCGGCGGCGTCGGCCTTGGACCCGCCGCTCGGCAGCTCGTCGTCGAGCCGCAGGGTGAGCGAGATCCGCTTGCGGGCCACGTCGACGTCGAGCACCTTGACCTTGACGACGTCGCCTGACTTCACGACGTCGTGGGGGTCGCGGACGAAGCTCTTCGACAGTGCCGACACGTGTGCGAGGCCGTCCTGGTGGACGCCGACGTCGATGAAGGCTCCGAAGGCCGCGACGTTGGTGACGACACCCTCGAGGGTCATGCCCGGCTCGAGGTGCTTGATCTCCTCCACGCCCTCCCTGAAGGTGGCCGTCTTGAACGTGGGCCGCGGGTCGCGCCCCGGCTTGTCGAGCTCGCGGAGGATGTCGGTGACCGTCGGGAGCCCGAACGTGTCGTCGACGAAGTCGGCGGGACGGATCGCCTGGAGCGCAGCGGTGTTGCCGATGAGAGACGTGAGCTTCTGGCCGGTCGACTCGAGCATGCGGCGTACGACGGGGTAGGCCTCGGGGTGGACTGCGGACGCGTCGAGCGGGTCGTCGCCGCCGGGGATGCGGAGGAAGCCGGCGGCCTGCTCGAAGGCCTTGGGGCCGAGGCGCGGCACGTCCTTGAGGGCCGTGCGGCTGCGGAACGGCCCGGTCGCGTCGCGGTGCGCGACGATGCTGTCGGCCAGCCCGGCGGTGATGCCCGAGACGCGGGTCAGCAGGGGAGCGGAGGCGGTGTTGACGTCCACCCCCACCGCGTTGACGCAGTCCTCGACGACGGCGTCGAGCGAACGCGAGAGCGCCGTCTGCGAGATGTCGTGCTGGTACTGCCCGACGCCGATCGACTTGGGGTCGATCTTGACGAGCTCGGCGAGCGGGTCCTGCAGGCGGCGGGCGATGGAGACCGCGCCGCGCAGCGAGACGTCCATCCCGGGCAGCTCCTGCGACGCGAACGCCGACGCCGAGTAGACCGACGCGCCCGCCTCCGAGACGACTGCCGTCGTGAGCCTGAGCTCGGGGTGGCGCTTGACGAGATCGGCGGCGAGGCGGTCGGTCTCGCGCGACGCCGTGCCGTTGCCGATGGCGACGAGGTCGACGTCGTGCTCCTTCGCGAGGCGCGCGAGCGTGGCGATCGAGCGGTCCCACTGGTTCTGCGGCACGTGCGGGTGGATGACGTCGGTCGCGACCACGCGCCCCGTGCCGTCGACGACGGCCACCTTGACGCCGGTGCGGAAGCCCGGGTCGAGACCCATGGTGGCGCGCGCGCCGGCGGGGGCGGCGAGCAGCAGGTCGCGCAGGTTGGCCGCGAACACGCGTACGGCCTCCTCCTCGGCCGCCCGGCGCAGCTGCATGCGGGCGTCGATGCCGAGGTGGACGAGGATCTTCGTGCGCCAGGCCCAGCGCACCGTGTCGGCCAGCCACTGGTCAGCCGGGCGGCCGGAGCTCTCGATGCCGAAGCGGTGCGCGATCGCCCGTTCGTATGCCGTGGGGCCGGGCTGCGCCTCGGCGGCTGGGTCGTCGGGGTTGATGTCGAGCGAGAGGACGTCCTCCTTCTCGCCGCGGAAGAGCGCGAGGATGCGGTGCGACGGCAGCGTGGAGAGCGGCTCCGAGAAGTCGAAGTAGTCGGAGAACTTGGCGCCGACCTCCTCCTTGCCCGCTCGCACGCTGGAGCCGACGTGACCCTGCTTCCAGACGCGTTCGCGCAGGTCGCCGATGAGGTCGGCGTCCTCGGCGAAGCGCTCGACGAGGATGGCTCGGGCGCCGTCCAGCGCGGCAGCCGCGTCGGCCACCTCGCGGTCCGCGTTGACGAAGCCGGCTGCGGCCGTGGCCGGCTCGGTGTCGGGCGAGCCGAGCAGGAGGTCGGCGAGGGGCTCGAGGCCCGCCTCGCGGGCGATCTGGGCCTTGGTGCGCCGCTTCGGCTTGAAGGGCAGGTAGATGTCCTCGAGGCGCGCCTTCGTCTCGGCGGCCAGGATCTGGGCGCGGAGGGTGTCGTCGAGCTTGCCCTGCTCCTCCACCGAGGCGAGCACGGCAGCCCGGCGCTCCTCGAGCTCGCGCAGGTAGCCCAGGCGCTCCTCGAGGGTGCGCAGCTGCGCGTCGTCGAGGCCGCCCGTGACCTCCTTGCGGTAGCGCGCCACGAAGGGGACCGTCGAGCCACCGTCGAGCAGGCCGACCGCAGCGGTCACCTGCCCGTCGCGGACACCGAGCTCCTCCGCGATGCGACGCTCGATCGACGCGACCTTCACCTGCACGCTCACGGGCTGTTCTCCTTGTCGACGACCTGACCGAGCCACGCATTCTGCCGTGCCGCCCCGGTGGGGCGTCGAGCAGGGTCAGTCGTCGAGCAGGGCCTCGAGCGCAGCGCGTTCGGCCTTGGGGACGTAGCTGGCGTAGTAGTCGTAGAGGCTGTGCAGCGATGCTCGTCCGGCCTCCGGACCGTCGCCGGCCCGGATCGCCGCCAGCACCTGCTCGTGGTGGCCGAGCGAGCGCTTCATCAGCGCCTGCGCGTTGCGGGCGTGCGCGATCTTGTCGGAGATGAGCGAGAGGACGGTGTCGCGCACGACGCCGTTGCACACCTGGATGAGGGTGTTGCCGCTCGCCCGCGCGATCGCCTCGTGGAAGGCGAAGTCGGCCTCGCTGAACGAGCCGTAGCCGCCGTCGACGGACGTGCGCATCTGCTCGATCGCTGCGTCCATCTCGGCGAGCTGTGCCTCCGTGCGCAGGACGGCGGCGAGGCGGTTGGCCGTCGAGTCGAGCATCATCCGGGACACGAGCAGCTGGGAGAGCGAAAGGCCGTCCGCGCGGGCCAGGCGTCGCATCTGCTTCGTCAGGCCGCCGGTGGTGAAGGGCAGGATCTCGGGTCCGTTCGGGTCGCCGGGTCGCGACCGCACCACGCCGTTGCTCTCGAGGACGCGCAGCGCCTCGCGCACCGTGGCTCGGCTCGTACCGAACTGCACGACGAGCTCGCGCTCGCTCGGGAGGCGCTGGCCCGGGCGCAGCTCGCCGCGCGCGATCGCCTCCTCGACCTGCTCCACGATGCGTTCGTAGAGACGGACCGAGCGCACCGGCTCGAAGCCCCGGGCGGCCTGCGCGACCGAAGCGGGCGGGGTGGGGGAGGACACGGGAGTGTCAGCCACGGTTCTCTCCTGCCGCGGGGATGGGCCAGACCGGCGTCGCGTCGGCACCCCGGTGCTCCTCGTACCAGTCGACGGCGCGAAGCACCCCGACGTCGTCGAACCGGCGGCCGGACACCTGCAGCCCGATCGTGCGTCCGTCGGCGGTGAACCCGCAGTTGACCGACGCGGCCGGCTGGCCCGACATGTTGTAGGGCACGGTGAAGCCGATGTGCGCCATTCCCAGGTCATCCTCGCCCCACGGCATCGGCCACTCGGCCGGGAACGCGGCGACCGGCGCCACCGGGGACAGCACGAGGTCGAAGGCCTCGGTGGCCGCGACCGTCGCCTGCTGCAGGGCCATGATGCTGGCGTAGTCACGCAGGACCGAGCCACCGTCGACGTCGCGCACCGCGAGCACCCACCGCTGGATGAACGGGAGCACCCGCTCGCGGGCGTCGGGCGGCAGGGCGTCGAAGTCGTTGAGCGACCGCACCCGCCAGAACTCGTCCAGGTCGCGGAGCATGCGGGGAGTCATGAAGGGGTCGAGCGGGACGACCTCGGCACCGGCTTCCGCGAAGACGTTCGCAGCGGCCTCGACGGCACACCGCACCTCGGCGTCGAGCGCGAGCCCGCACCCGGCGTCGAGGTGCAGCCCGACGCGCAGGCCGCGGACGTCGAGCGGCTCCGGCGGCAGCACGGTGCCCAGGTCGGTCGGAGGGAGGCTCGTCCAGTCCCGCGGGTCGGGCCGGCTGATGACCGACAGCAGCAGCGCGGCGTCACGGGCGGAGCGGGTCATGGGGCCGGCGGCGCGACCCAGGTAGGGCGTGTCGAGCGGCACGCGGCCGGCGCTCGGCTTGAGCGTCGTCAGCCCCAGCCAGGTGCCGGGCAGGCGGATCGAGCCGCCGATGTCGGTGCCGACGTGGAGTGGGCCGTAGCCACCCGCGGCCGCGGCGCCGGCGCCCGAGCTCGAGCCGCCCGTCGTCAGCGCCGGGTTCCACGGTGAGCGCGTGACGCCGTGCAGGCTCGAGACGCCCGAGCTGAGCATCCCCCAGTCGGGCATGACCGTGGACCCGAGCACGACGCCGCCCGACTCCTCGACGCGCTCGGCGACGGGGCTGCTGCGGGTCGGCACGACCGGTTCGACCCCGGCGTTGCCGGCCGGCATCGGCACGCCGGCGCGTCCGAGGTTCTCCTTGATCGTGACCGGCACGCCATCGATGGGACCAGCGGGATCGCCTCTGCGCCAACGGGCCTCGCTCTCGCGAGCCGCAGCCTCGGCGGCCTCCAGGTCGAGCCGCCAGAACGCGTTGACCTCGGGCTCGCGGGTCCTGATGACGTCGGCGACGTCGTGCAGCACCTCGACGGGGGAGAGGTCGCGCAACGCGTACGCGCGGACGAGGTCGGTGGCGGTGAGGCCGGCCGGTCGGCCAGACGGGTGCGGCATGGGCGTCCTTCCGCGTCGGACGGCTCTCGGGCCGCCTGGGCCGCCGGACGAGGTCTTGACATCCGGCCTGATGAGAGCAACGGTACCTCTCACGGCGAAAAAGTCTACTGGTCAGACCAGTGACTTCCGGTGGGTCGACGACGACCCCTCCACGGACAGGAGAGCCATGACGGTTCGACTCGCAGCGATTCCCGGCGACGGCGTCGGCCCGGAGGTGGTGGCCGCCACCCTGCCCGTGCTGTCGGCCGCGCTCGAGAGTCATGGCGAGCACCTGGAGGTCACCGAGCTCGACTGGGGCGCAGACCGCTTCGTCCGTGAAGGCGCCGCCATGCCCGCCGACGGCGCCGAGACCGTACGCCGTCACGACGCCGTCCTCTTCGGCGCGGTGGGTCGACCCGACGTCCCCGACCACGAGCTCGTCTGGGGCCTGATCATCGGTCTGCGCCAGCAGCTCGACCTCGCCGTCAACGTTCGCCCGGTGCGAGCCTTCGAGGGTGTGCCGAGTCGCGTTCGCGACGTCGAGGGCGTCGACCTCGTGATCGTCCGCGAGAACACCGAGGGCGAGTACGTCGGCGCCGGTGGCCTCGCGCACGCCGGCACGGGCCACGACCTCGGCATCGAGGTGGCCGTGCACTCGCGGCGCGTCATCGAGCGTGCGGCCGAGTACGCGTTCGGGCTGGCCGAGCAGCGCCGGGGGAGGCTCTCCCTGGTGACGAAGTCCAACGCCATGCGTCACGGCTACCCGCTCTGGGACTCCGTCGTGCGCGAGGTCGCGCAGCGCCATCCCGACGTCGAGCTCGAGATCGTGCTCGTCGACGCGATGGCGGCCCGCCTCGTGCAGGCACCGCACTCGCTCGACGTCCTGCTGGCCGGCAACCTCTTCGGCGACATCCTCAGCGACCTCGCGGCGGTTCTCGCCGGAGGCATGGGCATGGCACCGAGCGCCAACGTGCTGCCGGGCGGCGCGGTGCCGGGCATCTACGAGCCGGTGCACGGCTCCGCCCCCGACATCGCCGGGCGCGGCATCGCCAACCCGACCGCGTGCCTGCTCTCCGGAGCCATGTTGCTCGACGACCTCGGGCACTCCGCACCGGCCGACGCGGTCCGCACCGCCCTGGCCACCACCCTGCGTTCAGCACAGCACCACACCCCCGACCTCGGCGGCACCGCGAGCACCTCGCAGCTGGCCGCAGCGGTCCTGCACGAGATGGAGTCACGATGAAGCCCACCCGCATCGGCACGGCGGCGTCTGCGGCGCTGCTCCTCGCCCTCACCGCGGCCTGCTCGGCAGGCTCCGGGTCGTCCGGCTCCGGAGGCGCCGGAGGCACCGGAGGCACCGGAGGTTCGGGAGGCGGTGACACCTCGCTCACGGTCGGTCTCGTGGCCGAGCCCGCGAGTCTCGACTTCACGACCAAGGACGGCGCCGCCATCCCACAGGCCCTGCTCGACAACGTCTACGAAACTCTCGTGACGGTCGACCAGGACGGAAAGATCAAGCCGTCGCTCGCGAAGTCCTGGACCGTGTCCGACGACGGCAAGACGTACACCTTCGACCTGGTCGACAACGCGAAGTTCACCGACGGGCAGGCCTTCACGGCCAAGGACGCCGTCTACTCGATCAACCGGGTCAAGAAGGACTGGACGATCTCGCTCAAGGCCGCCATGGACGTCGTCTCGGACGCCAAGGCCGTCAGCGACACCAAGCTGCAGGTCACCCTGAGCAAGCCGAGCAACGACTGGCTCTACCGCATGTCCACGCGCGTCGGCGCGATGATGACCGAGAAGGCCGTCGCCGACCTCGCCACCAAGCCGGTCGGGACGGGCCCGTTCGTCTTCGACCAGTGGCGGCGCGGCGACTCGATCACGCTCAAGGCGAACCCCACCTACTGGGGGACGAAGCCCTACTTCCAGAACGTCACGCTCAAGTACTTCAAGGACCCGACGGCCCTCAACAACGCGCTGCTGACCAAGACGATCGACGTCATCGGCACCGTGCAGGCGCCCGAGTCGCTCGCCCAGTTCCAGGGCAACGACGCGTACGAGATCGTCGAGGGGACGACGAACGGCGAGGTGCTGCTGTCGTTCAACAACGGCAAGGCCCCGTTCAACGACCTCAAGGTCCGCCAGGCTGCGCGCTACGCCATCGACCACAAGGCCCTCCTGGACACCTGCTGGGCCGGCCGCGGCACCCTCGCCGGCAGCATGGTCCCGCCGACCGACCCGTGGTACGAGGACCTCACCGGCCTCTACCCGCACGACCTCGACAAGGCCAAGTCCCTTCTCGCGCAGACGAGTGCGGCTGCGACGCCGGTGCGGCTGCGCATCCCGTCCCTGCCGTATGCCGTCTCGTGCGGCCAGGTCGTCAAGAGCCAGCTCGAGCAGGCCGGCTTCAAGGTCACCCTCGACCAGCTCGAGTTCCCGGCCGTGTGGCTCTCGACCGTGTTCACCGACGCGGACTACGACATGTCGATCGTCGCGCACGTCGAGCCGCGCGACCTGCCGGCGGTCTTCGGCGACCCGAAGTACTACACCCGCTACGACAACAAGCAGCTGCAGGCCGACCTCAAGGCCGCCGACTCCGGCACGCCCGAGGAGCAGGTGACCCTGATGAAGAAGGCCGCCCGGGAGCTCTCGGAGGACGCAGCCGGTGACGTGCTGTTCATCCTGCCGAACCTCATGGTGGCCGAGAAGGGGATCACCGGCCTGCCCAAGAACGCGATCACCGAGTCCTTCGACCTCGCCGGGCTCGCCCGCTCCTGACGGATGCTGCTCCAGATCGCCAGACGCACCGCGACGCTCGTCGCGAGCCTCGTCGTGAGCTCGGTGCTCGTCTTCGTCTTCATGGCGCTGCTGCCCGGCGACCCGGCCCGGGTCGCCCTGGGCGTCAACGCGTCCGAGGCGTCGGTGGCCCAGCTCCGCCGGGAGTTCGGCCTCGACGAGCCGCTCGTGAGCCAGTACCTCTCGTGGATGGGCGGGTTCCTGAAGTTCGACCTCGGCTCGAGCTACGTCTCCCGGGTGGCGATCGCACCGCAGATCGTCGACCGCCTCCAGGTCACCCTGTGGCTCGTGGTGTGCGCCATGGTGCTCGCGCTCGTCATCGCCGTCCCGTTCGGCACGGTGATGGCCCTGCGGCACCGCAAGCCGAGCGGCCTGGTGCTGTCGGCGATCTCGCAGGTCGGTGTGGCGGTTCCGGCCTTCCTCGCCGGCATCCTGCTCGTGACCGTCTTCGCCGTGAAGCTCCAGTGGCTGCCGGCCAACGGCTGGACGCCGCCGAACGAGGACCCGCCACAGTTCCTGCGCCAGCTCGTCCTGCCGGTCCTGTCGCTCGGGCTCGTGCAAGGGGCGGTCCTGACGAGGTACGTCCGCAGCGCCATCCTCGACGTGCAGCGTGAGGACTACATCCGCACGGCCCGCGCCAAGGGGCTCGGCGCCCTGCAGGCGCTGCGCCGGCACGGTTTCCGCAACGCGGCGATACCCGTCGTCACGGTGCTGGCGCTCCAGCTGGCGACGCTGCTCATCGGCGCGGTCGTCGTCGAGCGGGTCTTCGTCATCCCGGGGCTGGGCAGCCTGCTGCTCGACCAGGTGGCCAACCGCGACTTGATCTTCGTCCAGGACATCGTCATGCTGCTCGTGCTCGCCGTCCTGGTCGTCAACTTCGTGGTCGACCTGCTCTACCTCGTCATCGACCCGAGACTGAAGGTGGCACGATGAGCACCGACGCCACGCCTCGCCCGGCCGGCTCGCTCGACGGGCCCAGTGTCCCAGCGGTCCCCGCTGACCACGCCGGCGCGGCCGCGGGCCCACGCCGGCGCCCCGGAGCCAGCTTCTTCGTCGGTGCCGCCATCGTGGGCGTCGTAGTGCTCATGGCGCTCGTGTCGTTCGTGTGGACCCCCCACGACCCCACCTTCGTCGACGCCTCCGCGCGGCTGCGGTCCATCGGTGACCCCGACTACCTCCTGGGCACCGACAAGCTCGGCCGTGACGTGCTGAGCCAGGTGCTCGTCGGGGCGAGGACCACGCTCTTCGTCGGGCTCGTCGCCGTCGGCGTGGCCGGGCTCGTCGGCGTGCCGCTCGGCATCGTCGCCGCGATGGCGCCGCGAATGCTGGGGGAGCCGCTGATGCGCGGCATCGACCTGCTGCTCGCCTTCCCGGCGTTGCTGCTCGCGATCATGTTCAGCGCCGTCTACGGCGGCAGCACGCTGGTGGCCATGGTCGCCATCGGCATCGCGTCGGTGCCGAGCTTCGTGCGCCTCGTCAGAAGCGGCGCGCTGCAGGTGCTGAGCACGGAGTACGTCATGGCGGCCAGGGCCGCGGGCCGCGGGCCGTGGGCGATCGGCCTGCGGCACGTGCTGCCGAACGTCAGCGGCCTCGTCATCGTCCAGGCCTCGGTCTCGTTCGCCATCGCGGTGCTCGCCGAAGCGGCGCTGTCGTTCCTCGGATTCGGCACACCACCACCGACCCCGAGCTGGGGCCGCATGCTCCAGGAGAGCCAGGAGCTGCTGTTCGCCGCCCCTCGGCTGGCGGTCGTTCCCGGCATCGCCATCGCACTCGCCGTGCTCGGCTTCAACCTCCTCGGTGACGGGCTCCGTGACCACTACGACCCGCGGATGGAGGACCGGCGATGAGCGCCGTTGCAGCACAGACCCGCCCGACGGACGTCCCGTCTGCACGAGTGCTCGACGTCGAGGGCCTCGACGTGCGCATCGGTCGCCACCACCTGCTCCACGACGTGACGTTCAGCATCGACCGTGGCGAGCGGGTCGGGCTCATCGGCGAGTCGGGCTCCGGCAAGTCGCTCACGAGCCTCGCGCTGCTCGGCCTGCTGCCCGACGACGCGGCCGTGGGCGGCTCGATCCGGCTTGCAGGTGTCGGGCGGGACCTCGTCGGTGCCCGGGAGCGCGACCTCGCCGCGGTGCGGGGGCGTGAGGTCGCGATGGTCTTCCAGGAGCCGATGACGGCACTCAACCCGACGATGCGCGTCGGCGACCAGGTTGCCGAGGCGATCACGGTGCACGCCGGACGCGGCGGCCCCGACAGGCGGGCGGCGCGCGCGCGAGCGGTGGAGCTCCTCGACCAGGTGGGCCTGCCCGACCCCGCCGACGCGGCGAAGGCGTACCCCCACCAGCTGTCCGGTGGCCAGCGTCAGCGTGTCGTCCTCGCCATCGCCCTTGCCAACGACCCGGCGCTGCTCGTGTGCGACGAGCCGACGACGGCGCTCGACGTCACCGTCCAGGCGCGCGTGCTCGACCTCATCGTGCGGGGAGTCGAGTCCCGCGACGCCGCAATGCTCTTCATCACCCACGACCTGTCCGTCGTCGCCACGGTGTGCGAACGGGTCCTGGTCATGTACGGCGGACGGGTCGTCGAGGCGGGCCCCGTGGACGACGTGTTCCGCCGGCCGCGGCACCGCTACACGCAGGGCCTGCTCGCCGCGTCCGACCTCGCCGCGGCCTCGCCCGGCGGACGCCTGCCGACCATCCGAGGCACCGTTCCCGCGGCAGGAGCCTTTCCCGACGGCTGCGTCTTCCGCAGCCGCTGCGACCACGCGACGCAGGAGTGCGCCACGACGCCGGCCTGGACCGGTCCCGACCCGGGCAAGGGGTTCGCCTGCCACCACCCCGCCCACGAGGAGCGTGCGTCATGACGTCCCCGGCGATCAGCGTCCGCGACCTGCGCCGCGAGTACCGACGGCCACGCACCTCGCTGCGGCGCCCCGCCCCCGTCGTCGAAGCCCTCAAGGGTGTGTCGTTCGAGGTGGCTCCGGGCGAACGCTTCGGCATCGTCGGTGAGTCCGGGTGCGGCAAGTCGACGCTCATGCGCCTGCTCGCGGGTCTCGACCAGCCGACGAGCGGCGAGGTGCAGGTCGAGGGGCAGACGGTGTCGGGCCTCCCGGAGCGGCGGCTCGGCTTCCTGCGTTCCAGCCTCCAGCTCGTCTTCCAGGACCCGATGGGCTCACTCGACCCGAGGATGCGCGTGCGCGACATCATCGCCGAGCCGCTCGTCGCCCAAGGGCTGCCGGACCGCAGGGCACGCGTCAGTGAGCTGCTCGAGGCCGTCGGGCTGAGCGCCGAGGCAGGGGAGCGGTTCCCGCACCAGTTCTCGGGCGGGCAGCGCCAGCGCATCTCCATCGCGAGGGCGCTGGCGCCCAAGCCGTCGATCCTGCTCGCCGACGAGCCCGTGAGCGCCCTCGACGTGTCGGTGCGGGCACAGGTGCTCAACCTCATCACCGACCTCGTCGGCGAGCTCGGCCTCACCCTCGTCTTCGTCTCCCACGACCTGTCGGTGGTGCGTCACGTGTGCGAGCGCGTTGCCGTCATGTCCGCCGGCGAGATAGTCGAGACGGGCCCGACGCAGCAGGTCTTCGACGACCCACAGCACCCCTACACCCAGCGCCTCCTGCGGGCGGCGCCGAGCATGCGCAGAGCCCTGGCCGGGGCGGGCGCAGCCGACCTTCTCGGAGAACCATCGTGACCATCGCGTACGCACCCGAACACCCCGCAGGCCTTCCCGTCGGAGACGGCTGGGTCGACGTCGACGAGACAGCGCGGGTGACCTTTCCCTTCACCGGCGAGACCGTTGCCCTGGCGCCCATCGGTACCAGTGAGATTGCAGCACAAGCGCTTTCGTATGCCGCCGCCATCCGTGAGCAGATGGGCTCCCTCCCGTCGCACGTCCGTCGGGCGGCCCTGGCCGAGACCCATCGGTTGCTGTCCGAGCGACGGGCCGACATCGAGCAGCTCCTCGTGCTCGAGACGGGCAAGCCGCTCGTCGACTGCCGGGTCGAGGTCGACCGCACGCTCCTGACGCTCGTGACCGCGGCCGAGGAGGTGGCCCGCCTGCACGGTGAGACCGTGCCGCTCGACCTGCTGCCGAGCGGTGAGGGGCTGGTCGGGTTCTGGGTGCGCAAGCCGGTCGGCGTCGTCGTCGGGATCGCCGGGTTCAACTACCCGCTCCTGCTCGCCGTGCACAAGCTCGCGCCGGCGCTGGCCGCCGGCTGCCCGGTCGTCGTCAAGCCTGCGCCGCAGACGCCGCTCGCCACGCTGTGGCTGGTCCACGTGCTGCGCGAGGCGCTGGCGGCGGCGGGCGGTCCCCGCGCGGGCATCCAGCTCGTGACGGGCGGGGTCGAGGTCGGGGTCACGCTGACGACGGACCCGCGGGTGGCCGCGGTGTCGTTCACGGGGTCGGCCGCGGTGGGGCACCAGATCGCCCGCGACGCAGCACCGACCAAGGTGCTGCTCGAGCTCGGCTCGAACGCAGCGCTCGTCGTGGCAGCCGACGCGGACGTCGACGCTGCGGCTGATGCCGTCGTGCGGGGCGGCTACTACGCGTCGGGGCAGGCCTGCATCAGCGTGCAGCGCGTCGTCGTCGTCGAGTCGGTGCGTGACCGCTTCCTCGATGCGCTGTCGGCGCGGATCGACCGGGTCGTCGTCGGCGACCCGCGCGACGAGGCGACGCGGGTCTCGGCCCTCATCGACGCGCGGTCGACGGAGCGGGTGTCGCAGTGGGTGCGTTCCGCGTGCGACGCCGGGGCCACGCTCGTGCACGGCGGCGGCGTCCGCGAGGGCGTGATCGAGCCGACGGTGCTGCTGGACGTGCCCGACGGACAGCTGGCCTGGGACGAGGAGATCTTCGGCCCGGTCGTCGTCGTGCGGTCGGTGACCGACTTCGACGCGGCCATCGACGCCGTGAACCGCTCGCGCTACGGCCTGCACGCCAGCGTCTTCACGGAGGGGCTCGGCTCGGCCTTCGCGGCGGTCGACCGCATCGAGGCCGGCGGCGTCGTGGTCAACGAGGTGCCGGGCTTCCGCTCGGACGTCATGCCCTACGGCGGCGTCAAGGACAGCGGTGTCGGTCGTGAGGGACCCCGGTTCGCCATCGAGGAGCTGACCGTGACGCGGATGGCGATCATCCGCCCGTCGGCGGCCCACGCAGCCGCTCCAACCGCAACCGACCCGGCGCCCGAGCCGGAGGAACAGGGGGCCACCCGTGTCTGAGCTCGACCGACCCGACTACTCGCAGCTGTTCCGGCTCGACGGCCGGCGAGCCGTCGTCGTGGGTGCCGGCAGCGGCATCGGGCGCGAGAGTGCGCTCGCGCTCGCCGCCCAGGGCGCCGACGTGGTGTGCGTCGACCGCGACCTCGCCGCTGCCCGTGAGACCGCGGCGCTGGGAACCGGCGCGGACGCGTACGAGCTCGACGTGACGGACGGGGACGCGGTCGCTCGAGCTGCTCAGGAGCTCGGTGCCGTCGACGTCCTCGTCTTCACCGCGGCCACGAACGTGCGCAAGCGGCTGCTCGACTACTCCGCGGACGAGTTCGAACGTGTCGTCTCGCTCAACCTGCGTGCCCCGTTCGACCTCGTGAGGGCCTTCGGCGCGGGAATGGCCGAGCGCCGGCGGGGGAGCATCATCGGTTTCAGCTCCATCCGTGCGGTGACGGTCGAGCCCGGTCAGGGTGTCTACGCGGCCACGAAGGCGGGGCTCGTGCAGCTGCTGCGCACCGCGGCGGCCGAGCTCGGACCGCGGGGCGTTCGCGTCAACGCCGTCGCCCCTGGCATCGTCGACACACCGCTGACCGCCCAGATCCACGCCGTGCCGGAGTGGTCGGAGGCGTACGCGAGCAAGAGCGCACTCGGACGCTGGTCGCGGCCCGACGAGCTCGCCGGCGCCGTGGTCTACCTCGCCTCGGACGCCTCCTCGTTCGTCACGGGCAGCCAGCTCTTCGTCGACGGCGGGTGGACCGCTGTCGACGGCAGGTACACACCGCCGACCTGAGCCCGTGGCTCGGCGCCGACCGGCGCTCGGGGCATGTGGACAACGACGGCCCACTGTCACCGGTCGCCGTCATGCTCAACCCATGCGCTTCGACGATCTGCCGCGGGACTGGGCCCAACGACCGATCACCGACCCCGCCGTGCTCGAGGGTGTGGTCGACCTGATCGCCACCGACCGGTCGAGGGTGGGCGGCGCCACCTACCTGCTCCTCTGCCATCACAACAGGCGGTTGCTGCAGCCAGTCTGCCTGCCTGACGAGCCACGACAGGTCGACACGGCCGCGGTCGGCGAGCGAGTCTCCCTGGCCCTGGCGGAGGCGGCGCGGCACGGCGTGCACGACGTCGTGATGGTGATCGCGCGGCCGGGCCGGTCCACGCCGACGCCTCGCGACCGCGACCTGCGCGCGGCCTTCGAGGCGGCCTGCCGCAGTGCCGGCGTGACCCTGCACGCGGTTGCGATCGCGGCGCCCGAGGCCGTCGGGGTGCTGCCCAGCGAGGGCGACAGCGCAGCGGCCTGAGCGGCGTCGTCCGGCTCGGGTCGGACGACCTGCAGAGACCTACGGCCTCCTCCGTCCCTGGTGCGGTTCATCGGGGTACCGTCCAAGCGGTGACCGCCATCGCGGCCACGACCCGACCTTGGAGGACCGATGACGCAGGCCCATGCACCGGGGACGTCCACAGCGCGTCCGCGTGGCTCGATCGGTTGGCAGTGGTGGGCCGCCCTCGCGCTCGCCGGGGGCGCCGCGGCGGTGGGCGGCGACTTCGATCTCG
Organism: Terrabacter terrigena; assembly: GCF_042676085.1. Classification (NCBI taxonomy): domain Bacteria; kingdom Bacillati; phylum Actinomycetota; class Actinomycetes; order Micrococcales; family Intrasporangiaceae; genus Terrabacter; species Terrabacter terrigena. The sequence goes on along the minus strand of NZ_JBHTKH010000024.1, from coordinate 11,180 downwards.
AGGCGAGCCCCGGCGCGTCCGGTACGGCTGGAGGTGTGCGATGAAGTGGTGGCTGGTCCTCGTGGCCTTGCTGATCGGCGCGGTCGTGACCTGGTTCCTGACGAGGCGCGAGGGCGAGTCCGTCCCGAGCGGTGAATCCCCGGTCTCAGGAAGCGAACGGTCTGGTCAGGGTGAGGCGGGCCGTTCCCCGTCACGCGACGCGGGTGTCGGCGACGCGTACGAGGGCGAGGTCGACGACGCGTCGGCCTTCGGCGGTGCGCCCACGGAGTTCTCGTCCCAGCTCGGGTCGGCAGAGAGCTGGCACCGCGACGCGCAGGACGAGGATGCACTGCTGGCCCGCGAGCCCGCGTCAGAAGTGGGCGATGTGGAGGCCCACGTCCCGCCCGTGGCTGAGGCGACACCCTACGGCGACGTGGCCGGACTCGGAGAGCCTGAAGCCATCCGGGCTGTCGATGCGGTCGAGGTTGATGCCGAGGCCGCGAAGCAGGTCGAGGCTCCCAGCCGCGCGCCACGCGAGTCCGAGCAGGGGACGTTCGTGTTCGACGAGGGTGCGGCCGACGATGGCGTCGGCGACAAGCCGGCCCAGGGAACGTAGACCCACGCATTCGCCAGGCTGCCGCCGGCCACTCTGCGTTGGTTCGCCCCGTGACTCACGATCGCGCAGCCCCCAGGCGGCGCCCTCATCCGCCCACGTGCGTCATCCGATGACTCAACGCACAGTGGTCGCGGAGCGATTCATGCTCAGTTGTTGACGAGCACGCCCTTCGCCTCCCGCACCGTCACGACCGTTGGAGGGCCTGGAACGGTGACGGTCGCCGGGATCTCGTCCCACGTGCTGCCGTCGAGGCTGAAGTCCGCCCCGAACGTGGTGTTGACGCGGACGGGGAACTGCCCCTTGGCGCCGTAGACGTGGGTGATGTCGCCGTCCGGGTAGACGCCGCCTGTCGATGTCGTCGGGCCGACCGAGGACCCGTCGCCGAAGACGTAGGTGAAGCCGACGAGCTTCGGCCGGATCTGCACAGGGATCCCACGCAGCACGGACCGGTCGACCTCGCCGGGCTGGAAGCCCTTCGGCGTCCAGTTGACCTTGTAGAAGGTCCGCAGGTTCACGAGGGTCGTATTGCCGGCCGGCTGGCTGGAGACCTGCGGTTTCGACCACGGCGTCCGCATGAAGGCTCCCTTGAGATCCGCCATAGTCAGCGTCGGCCTAGCCCCCGGCGCCACATCCGCTGCGCATGTTAGGCCGATCAGGATCCAAGGGCCCGGGGACTTCCCGGCTGCGACCACACGCCGCCAAATGCGCAGCCGCGGCCCGACTTCCGTCGGTGGGCACGACCTTAGGGCGCCGGTGCACGTGACGCCTTCCGTGCTCGATCCCGGCTTTGCCTCATAGCAGTCGGCCAGGGACCTGTACTCGTAGCGCGGCAACTTGGCGTCTCTGTCGACGACAACACCCCCGTCGTCGCCAGGGAAGTTGGGCAGGTTGATTACGTCCTGGCGTGGGAGGAGCTGAGCGTAGGCGCCGTCCTTATCGTTTCCACAGTCGACCCATTCGCCGTCACACGGGTTCGCTCCGGTGGTCGCGCCTGAGTGAGGTTCCAAGGACAGAAGGGAGAGCGCGATCGTTATCGAGGCGATCGCGCGACTGAGGATCATGAGGCGGTCTGGAGTCGTTGTGCGACCCAGTGGCCGTGAGCCACTCCCAAGGTCATGACGAAAGCCCCAGGCCCCTCTGCCGTGGTGCGAATCGTGTTGCCTTTGGAGTCGATAACCGCGACCGAAATCTGTTGCACGTCGATCAGCACCTGGCGTGCGCTGCCTGTGGTGGCCACTGCGGTCGTTCCCGTGACTTTGATTGAGGGTGCGGTGTGTCGCTGATGCTTCATTTTGAGCGTTTGCAGGGAGTCGTGCATGGCCTTGCAAGTCTCGCAGGCCGGGGTAAACAAGCCCTCGAGAACCTGAGGATTTGCCGTCGTAGCGCCAGTGTTTAGCGATTCGATAAAGAAGCGCGCAAACGCCTGGGCTCCCGCCTCGGTCTTCGCCCGGGCGGCGGCGGGGATCTTGGCGATCACTGGGTCAACCGTGGCCGTCGGGGTGGGCTTGGTCGTGGTGGACGGCACGGCCGTCGTGGTCGCCGGCGTTGACGACGTCACCGGGGGAGTGGCCGTGTCCTGGCCGGGGTCACTGCCCGTGCAGGCACCGAGCGTCGCCAGCGCGACGAGCGCGGCGGCATACGGCAGCAGCTTCCGGTGTCGGTCGGCCCTGGCGGCGGCGGTCATCGGCATCCCCTGTCGATCGTCGACCATCGTGTGCGGTGCGTCTGTGAAGGGCGTTTCGCCCCCGTTGTTCCTCCTCGGAACCTATGGCCATCCTGCCCGACACGCACGCCGAGCGACCCCCACCGTCCACAGCCCCCCGGGTGCGCATCCTCCGGTGGGACAGGTCACAATGGTGACGATTCGCTGCCGTCAGGGGCCGTTCGACGCTGCGATTCCGGGGACTCGCCGGTGACACACCCACGAGTTTCGGAGCACGGGCGACCGGCAGGTAACCTTTCCGCGGTCCTGCGCGCACCTCCACGCGCGCAGTAGCTATTCGCCCTAGCAGTGGGCGTGCAAGGAGCCCCATGTCTCGCACCGACAGCGTCGACGTCAAGCGTTGGCGCGCGAAGTACGCGCTCATCGAGCGAGCCGCCGAGGCCGACAAGGACGCCCAGGCACTCTTCGCCGAGCTCGACTCTGAGCGCGCGTCCCGCAACGGCGAGCTGCGCGAGATCCTCGCCGACCTCGTGGCCTCCAGCGACCTGCTCGCCTTCAAGGAGGCGATGAACCAGTGGACCCGCAAGGACGGTCCCTACGTCGGCTTCGGCCCCATCGGGGGCCCGTGGCTCGCCTCACTCGTCCGTCGCGCCGAGGAGGAGTACGCCGAGGTCGTGGGCCTGCTCAAGCTCACCCTGCAGACACCGGCCTCCCCGCAGGACGCCTCCGACAAGCTCCAGGCCATGGAGGCCTTCCTCGCCCGCGGCGGCGCACGGGGCCAGCGGGCCCCCGGACCGGGCCACACGGCATACGTCCTCTCGCTCTTCTGGTCGACCGACGACGGTGGCGAGTGGCCCCTCATGTGGGAGAACGCGCCGCACATGCTGCAGCGCCTCGGCTGGCTCGAGCGCGGCCTGAGCCACGCCGAGCGCTACGTCGCGTTCGCCGACCTCTGCGGCGCGCTGCGTCCCGAGGACCCCAAGTACGCCGCTCGCATCCTCTGGTACCTCAAGGAGACCGAGGCCTTCGTGGGCATCGCGCCCAAGGCGCTCGACGTGTGCGTGGAGGCCGCCGAGATCGCGGCCGACTTCCGCCCGTCCTCGGGCTACAGCAACGACAAGCGCGAGGAGCGCGCCGCCGACCTGGCACGCCAGCTGCGCGGCGAGGCCGACCACATCTCCGACAGCCTCATCGAGCGCCTCTCCACCGAGACGGGCCTCTACCTCGAGGCCCCGACGCTGGCCCTGCAGCAGCACGCCGGCGAGGACGCCGCCTACCGCTCCGACCTGTATGCCGCGTGGATCCTCGTCGGCGGCGCCGGAGCCCCCGGCTTCCGCCTGTGGGTCACCCCTTCGGGAGTCGCGTTCGGCCTCCACGGTGGCTGGGAGGGCGAGAGCGACCAGCAGCACCGCGAGGTCGGCACCATCGTGCAGGAGCACCTGCCCCGCGGACTGACCTTCTTCCGCGTGCACGAGGACGGCCGCACCGACCGGCTCGAGCCGGTCGGGCGCGAGTACCCGTCCGGCGAGGCGTTCGTCGGGCGCTGGTGGAAGGGCGACGAGGCGCTCGGTCGTGCCGACTTCGCCGACGACATCATCGCCACCGCCCGTACGCTCACGCCCCTGCTGCGCTTCATGACCTCCAGCCAGCGCGGCCCCCTCGACGACCCCAGCCTCGAGCTCGCCGCCATGGTCGACCTCGAGAGCGAGGTCGACATCTTCAAGACCGAGCGGCCCTACCCGAGCGAACGCGACGCCTGGCACCAGGAGCAGCGGCGCGTCTTCGCCGCCTGCCTCTCCCGCGAGGGGCTCGAGGACTTCGACCTCGCCACGTTCAAGCGCATCGTCTCGACGCGTGGCTACGGCGACATCGGCGCCCAGTCGGTGCTCATCAGCAGCATCAACGCCCTCGACGCCACCGGCATCGACGAGCTGCGTCTCATGGTGCGCGACCTGCTCTGGGGCGAGGGACGTGACGAGGAGCGCATCAACCGCGTCCTCGGCTCCGACGACGTGCCGGTCCAGGGGTTCGGCGAGAGCGTCGTGCTCAAGCTCTTCGCGATCGCGCACCCCGAGCACTGGCTGCCGCTCTTCGCCCTCGGTGGCGACTCCGGCAAGATCGCCATGCTGACCCGCCTCGGCGGCCCCGCCCGCTGGACCGAGGGCAAGTCGCGCGGTCGCACCCACGTCGAGACCAACGCCCTGCTCAAGCAGACCCTCGACCCGCTCCTGCCCGACGACCCCTGGGGTCAGGCGCAGCTCGCCTACTGGCTCATGCGCCGCTCGGACAAGGCGCTCATGCCCGACCACGACGCGCTCGGCGACGCTGCCCAGGAGCTGCTCATCGAGGAGGACTTCCTCCGCGAGATCCGGGCGCTGCTCGAGGAGAAGAAGCAGGTCATCTTCTACGGGCCTCCCGGCACCGGCAAGACGTACCTCGCGCAGCGCTTCGCCCAGGCCCTGCAGCCCGACCCCGCCAAGCGAGACATCGTCCAGTTCCACCCGAGCAGCAGCTACGAGGACTTCTTCGAGGGCTTCCGGCCGCAGATCGACCACCAGGGCCAGATGGTCTACGAGCTGCGCAAGGGCCCGCTCGCGCTCCTCGCCGAGGCGGCCGAGGCCGACCCGCTGACGCCGCACATCATGATCATCGACGAGATCAACCGCGCGAACCTGCCGCGCGTCTTCGGCGAGCTGCTCTTCCTGCTCGAGTACCGCTCGCACTCGGTCAAGACGAGCTACCGCCCCGACGAGGGCTTCGAGCTGCCGCCGAACCTCTACTTCATCGGCACGATGAACACCGCCGACCGGTCCATCGCCCTCGTCGACGCCGCGCTTCGCCGCCGCTTCGACTTCGTGCCGTTCATGCCGCACGACGGGCCCATGGAGGGCCTGCTCCGTCGCTGGCTCGAGGCCCACGACGGGCCCGTCTGGGTCGCCAACCTCGTCGACCGCGTCAACGAGGACCTACGGCGTGCGCTGCGCGGGCCGCACCTGCAGATCGGGCACTCGTACTTCATGCGTCCCGGGCTCGACGGCGACGAGGCCACGCTGCGCCGCATCTGGGACTACAACGTCTACCCCTTCATCGAGGACCAGCTCTACGGCCGCGAGCACGAGCTGGCCCAGTTCCGCTGGGACAACGTGAAGGCCCGCTACGGCCAGCTCGACCTGTCGCGACCGTGACGGCGACGACCCCGACCGCCTCCCGGACTCGGCGACACCGCGTCGCGCCGACCCGCCGATGACGATCGAGCTGCCCCCGATCCCCGAGCACGGACGTTCGGGGCCGGTCCGCCTGTCCCGCGAGACACGTGCCGCCCTCGTGGTGGCCGCGGGGGAGCGGCTCGTCATCCACGCCACCGCCGACCCGGACGTCGTGACGATCGGCGCGACGAGCTGGGTGGGCGCCCTCGCCGTGCCCGGCCTCGTCGTCCGGGTCGCCCCCAAGGTGTCGGTCACCAACTTCTTCGCGATGCTCGGCGCCGGGGTCTCGCCCGACGCCTTCGACCACGAGCACGTGACGTGGAGCGACACCGACGAGCTCATCGACGGAGTCGCCTACTTCGCGATCCGCCTGATCGACTCGGCGACGATGCGCGGGCTCGTCCACGGCTACGTCCCGCGCGAGGAGCGGATGCGCACCATCCGCGGTCGCCTGCTCGTGGAGGAGTTCGCCCGCCGCCCGTGGAGCGCCGCCGAGCCACAGTGCCGCTTCGACGACTTCACCGCCGACATCGTCGAGAACCAGCTCTTCCGGTGCACCCTCCAGGCGATGCTCGCCTGGCCGCAGCTCGCCCCGAACGTCCGGCGCGAGGCGTTGCGGGTGCTCGGCCGTTTCGACGGAGTCGCCGACACGCCCGCCACGAGGCACGCGGCTCCGTTGCCGATCACCCGCCTCAACGAGCACTACGAGGACGCGATGCGCCTCAGTCGCCTTGTGCTGCAAGCGATGTCGCTGAGCCATGAGGCCGGTGACCAGCAGGCGAACAGCCTCATGGTCGACATGGACGACCTGTTCCAGCGCTGGATCTCCCAGGAGCTCGACCTGCGCCTCGCCCCGGACCTTCGCATCGAGACCGACGAGGACGTCTGGCTCGACGAGGGGCGCGCCGTGACGATGGCTCCCGACCTCGTCGTGCGCCGCGGGAGCGATGTCGTGCTGGTCGGCGACGCCAAGTACTCGATGGGCGCCGACGGCTACATGGCCTCGCGCGACTACCTCGAGCTCATCGCGTACACCACCGCCCTCGGGCTGCCGACGGGCATGCTCGTGCACTGCAACACCGACCGTGCGCCAGAGTCCGAGATCGTCATCCGCAACGCCGGCACGCGCATCCTCTGCCGTCCGATCCGCCTCGACGGGTCGTATGCCGCCGTGTGCAGGTCGCTCGACGCGCTCGCCGACCTGGTGCGCGAGCTCGTGGACTCACCGGGCGAGCTCGAGGTGCCGACCCTCGTCCGCTCGCGCCGCTGAGCCATCGACCACAGCGCGACCCAGGCGTCGCCTCCCTGTATGCCGCCGTGCTCAGTCCGGGGTGAACGCGCAGAACTCGTTGCCCGCCGGGTCGAGCATCACGGTCCAGCCGATGTCGCCGTCGCCCTTCCGGCGGGTCACGGTCGCCCCTGCTGCCACCAGGGGGCCGAGGTCGAGCGCCGTCACGTCGACGTGGATGCGGTTCTTCGTCGTCTTCTCCTCGGGCACGGGCTGGAAGACGACCGCCTCGAAGGGCAGGCCCGCGACTCCCTCGACGTGGCTGAACCCGTCGTCGCGGACGGCACTGCCACCGAGGACCTCGGCCCACCACTCGGTGAGCCGGTGGGCGGCGTCGGCGTCGCCGGTGACGTCCCAGACGAGCTCGTAGAACGGCTGCGTCACGGGCTTGTCGCGCACGAAGACGCAGAACTCCTGACCGTCCGGGTCGAGCATCACCGTCCAGCGCGGCTGCTCGTCGTGCACGACGGCGCCGGCATCGAGCGCCGGCTGGAGCGAGCCCGCGTTGACGTCGATGTGCAGCCGGTTCTTCACGGTCTTGGGCTCGGGAACGCGGTTGAACCACACCCGGACCTCGTCGCCGACCCGCAGGCACGAGTCGCCGTCGTCGTGCGGGTGGGACTCCCAGCCGAGGAGCGGACCCCAGAACGCCGACAGGGCGTGCGGGTCCGACGCGTCGATGCAGAGGTCCTTGTACGTCGCGAGCGGCATACGGCGACCGTAGCCGTCGGCGGGGACGATCGGCGTCGGCCCGGCCCCGACCGGCGTCGCCCGGCGCTGGCCAGCGCCGGGCGGCACCGGGTGGACGTCGTCATGTCGGTGGCGGACGGCATACTCGGCGCCATGCAGCGCATCGACGGTCACCTGGTCCTGAGCCCCACGGACCTCACCAAGCACGTCGCCTGCGCGCACATCACCACGCTCGACCTCGCGGCGCTCGACGCTGCACCGGGGCGCGGCGGCCGGCCGTCGGGCACCGACGACTCGCTCAACCTCGTTTTCGCAAAGGGGCTCGAGCACGAGCGCGCCTACCTCGACCGGCTCGTGGCCGAGGGCCGTGTCGTCGAGGACATCGCCGCGCTGGCGCTGCGCGGGCCGGCCGCCGAGGCGGCGACCGTCGACGCCATGCGCCGCGGCGTCGACGTGGTCTACCAGGCGACGTTCTATGACGGGCACTGGGTCGGTCTCGCCGACTTCCTCCTGCGCGTGGACCTGCCCCAAGGCGAGCGCAGCGCCTTCGGCACGTGGCGCTATGACGTCGCCGACACCAAGCTCGCCCGTCGCCTCAAGGTGCCCGCCCTCCTGCAGATGGCGACGTACGCCGCCCGCCTCGAGACGCTCCAAGGCGTGCCTCCGCAGTGGCTGACCGTCGTAACGGGTGACACCGAGGCGCACCCGTGGCGTCTCGTCGACGTCGCCCCGTACGCGCGTCGCCGCCGCGCGGAGCTGCTCGACGCCATCGCCAACCCGCGCGAGACCGAGTCGTCCCGCGTGCAGCACTGTGGGCAGTGCCGCTGGAAGGAGAGGTGCGCGCAGGAGTGGCTCGACCGAGACGACCTCATCCAGGTCGCCGGCATGCGCGCCGACCACCGCGCGGCCCTCATCGACCTCGGCATCCCCACGCTTCGCGCTCTCGCGGGCTCCACCGAGGAGCAGCTCGCGCCCCGCCTCTCGACGACGACCCGGCGCAGGCTGCTCCAGCAGGCCCGGCTCCAGCTCGCCGAGCGCGAGACGGGGCAGGCGCAGTTCGAGCTGCTCGACCCCGAGCCGGCGCGCGGCCTGCAGATGCTCCCCGAGCCCGACGACGGCGACGTCTACCTCGACTGCGAGGGCGACCCGTGGGCCGAGGGCGGCGCCGGCCGCGAGTACCTCGCAGGCATCTGGACGCGCCAGGGCGAGTTCGTCGACTTCTGGGCCCACGACTTCGACGAGGAGGGCCGGCTGACCACCGACCTGCTCGACTGGCTCACGGAGCGGTGGCGCCTGCACCCGGGCATGCACGTCTACCACTACGCGCCGTACGAGACGACCGCCCTCAAACGGCTCGTCGGCCAGCACGCCACGCGCGAGGCGGAGCTCGACCAGCTGCTGCGTCACGAGGTCTTCGTCGACCTGTATGCCGTCGTGCGCCAGGGCGTCCGCATCAGCAAGGGCTCCTACTCGATCAAGAAGCTCGAGGAGTTCTACTGGGGCCACACGCGCAAGGCCGAGGGTGACGGCGTGGCCGACGGACTCTCCTCCGTCGTCGAGTACGAACGCTGGCTCGCCGGCCGCGAGGACGGCGAGGCCGACCAGGCGATCCTCGACGACATCCGCCGCTACAACGAGGAGGACGTCCGCTCCACGCTCGCGCTGCACGACTGGCTCGAGGCCCGACGGGCCGAGCTCGCCGCATGCGGTCACACCCTGTCGCGGCCGGTGCCCGAGCAGCTGCGCGAGATCGGTGACGACGAGCGGGCCGAGATCCAGCTCGCCGAGGCCCTCGTCGATGCCGGGCACCACCTGCTGGCCGGGCTCGTCGGCTGGCACCGGCGCGAGAAGCGCCCCGAGTGGTGGGACTTCTTCCGCTACAAGGAGCTCGAGACCGCCGAGCTCGTCGAGGACGGCACCGCCATCGGTGACCTCGGCGAGCCCGAGGAGATGCGCATCGTCAAGCTCTCGAAGGTCTGGCGCTACCCGTTCCCGCCGCAGGACTGCAAGGTGTCGATCGGCAAGTACGTCCCCGACGTCGACACGCATGCGCCGGTCGGCAAGGTCGTCGACCTCGACCCGGTCGAGGGCTGGGTCGAGCTGTCGATGAAGAAGTCGCTCGCCCCGCCGCACCCTCGCGGGCTGGGCGGTCCCGGGCCCGTCATGGACCAGGTCCTCCGCGCCAGCATCGCCCGCACCGCCGCACTGGCCCTGTCCGGCGGAGGCAACCTCGCCACCCGGCTCCTCGACCGCGTCGTCCCCGCCCCCGACATGCTCGCCGCCCGTGAGGACGAGACGCCCAAGGACGTCGTCGTCCGGGTCGGTCGAGGGCTCCACGGTGAGGTGCTCGCGGTTCAGGGCCCGCCCGGAACCGGCAAGACGTATGCCGGCTCGGCCCTCATTCGCGAGCTGCTCGACGCCGGGCTCCGGGTCGGCGTCACGGCGCAGTCCCACGCCGTCGTGCTCAACCTCCTCGACGAGGTGCAGCGCCCCGCGTGGCACAAGGACGGCAGCAACGCGGAGGAGGGCGCCGAGCCCGACGACCCCAACGCGCTGATCCGGCACACGACCGACAACGCCGAGATCGCCGCAGCCCTCGCGGGCGGCCAGGCCAACCTCGTCGGAGGCACCGCCTGGCTCTGGTCCCGCGACGACATGGTCGACGCCGTCGACGTGCTCGTCATCGACGAGGCCGGGCAGTTCTCGCTCGCCAACGCCGTCGCCGTGGCTCCCGCCGCGCGCTCACTCGTCCTGCTGGGCGACCCCCAGCAGCTGACCCAGCCCACCAAGGCCGTGCACCCCTACGGTTCCGGGGTCTCGGCCCTCGACCACCTCCGCACCGACGCCGACGGCGGCGTGCACGACGTCATCCCACCCGAGCGCGGCGTCTTCCTCGACCGCACCCACCGCATGCACCCGTCGCTCACGGCCTTCGTCTCCGAGCTGGCCTACGAGGGCCGCCTCCAGCCTGCGCCCGGCCGTGAGCTGCTGGCGGTCGACGCGCCCGGCGCCCTGTCCGGCGACGGCCTCCGGTGGGTGCCCGTCGAGCACGACGAGCCCAGCGAGCAGTCGAGCCGACAGGAGGCCGCCGTCGTGGGCGAGCTCATGGCAGACCTGCTCCGCGGCGCGTGGACCGACGCGGCGGGCGTGACCCGGCCCATCGGCATCGACGACATCCTCGTCGTCGCCCCCTACAACGCCCACGTCGCCACGCTCGCGGCGGCGCTCCCCGAGGGCGCAAGGGTGGGCACGGTCGACAAGTTCCAGGGCCAGCAGGGTGCCGTCGTCATCTACTCGATGGCCAGCACGACAGCGGCGCTCGCGCCGCGTGGGGTGTCGTTCCTCTATGACCTGCACCGCCTCAACGTCGCGATCTCGCGGGCCAAGGCGCTCGCCGTCATCGTCGGCAGCCCGTTGCTCACCGACGCCGAGGTGCACACGCCCGAGGAGCTCCGTGCGGTGAACGCCCTGTGCCGCTACGTCGACGAGGCCAAGGAGGTCTGAGACCCGGTTCCTCGACGGGCCGGACCTCGCGTCAGAACCGCGGACGGCCAGGTCCGCAGCGGTGCCGGTAGTGCGTCACGTCGCCAGACCGATTGTGGCGCAGTCGAATTCATTCTCCACAGATGTGCTGAACCCCTTGAAAGGTAGTCGAACATCCGTTCTGCATATCTGCTTGGGTGAAGTAGAATCTGTCGATGACCGTGAATCCAATTCGGGGCGTGGATTATCCGTCGA
>NZ_JBHTKH010000023.1:0-47499 GCF_042676085.1 Terrabacter terrigena | reverse complement strand
CCGACCCGCACCCGCTCAAGGACCTGCTGAAGCCAGAAACCGGCATACCGGACTTCACCTAAGCAGATATGCAGAACAGGTGTTCGGAGCGAGCGCAAGAGGTGTCCACGCGCAATTCGCTTGCAGGACAGAGTGATCCGCGCAAAGGGTGACGTCGTAGGCGCTCGACGGTACGGTGCCGACATGTCGACGGAGCAGCGCAGCCATGTCGTGGCGATCGACCAGGGGACCACGAGCACGCGGGCCATGGTGTTCGACCGGAGCGGCCGCGTCGTCGCCGTCGACCAGCAGGAGCATCGGCAGATCCTGCCGCGCGCGGGCTGGGTCGAGCACGACCCCATGGAGATCTGGCAGAACACCCGTGCCGTCGTGGGGGGCGCCCTCGGCAAGGCCAACCTCAACGCCACCCACGTGGCCGCGGTCGGCATCACCAACCAGCGCGAGACGACGGTGGTCTGGGACAAGGCCACGGGCGAGCCGGTGCACAACGCGATCGTCTGGCAGGACACCCGCACCCAGTCGATCTGCGACGAGCTGGCGAGGGACGGCGGCATCGAGCGCTTCAAGGACATCACCGGCCTGCCGCTCGCGACGTACTTCGCCGGCCCCAAGGCGCGCTGGATCCTCGACCACGTCGACGGCGCCCGCGACCGCGCCGAGTCGGGTGAGCTGCTCGTCGGCACCATCGACACGTGGCTGCTCTGGAACCTCACCGGTGGGTCGACCGACGGGGGCGTGCACGTCACCGACGTCACCAACGCATCGCGAACCCTCCTGATGGACCTGCGCACCCTGGCGTGGGACGAGTCCGTCGCGGCCGAGATCGGCATCCCGCTGGCGATGCTGCCCGAGATCCGCACGTCGTCCGAGGTCTACGGCACGTGCAAGCCGGGCATCCTCATCGACGTCCCGGTCGCCGGCATCCTCGGCGACCAGCAGGCGGCAACGTTCGGGCAGGCCTGTCTCGACGTCGGCACGGCCAAGAACACCTACGGCACCGGAAACTTCATGCTGCTCAACACCGGCGAGGAGATCGTCGCCTCCAAGAACGGCCTGCTCACCACCGTCTGCTACCAGCTCGGTGACGCGAAGCCCGTCTATGCCCTCGAGGGCTCGATCGCCGTCACGGGTTCGCTGGTGCAGTGGCTGCGCGACAACCTCGGCATCATCAAGGATGCCAAGGAGGTCGAGCAGCTTGCGGCGACCGTCGACGACAACGGCGGCGCGTACTTCGTCCCTGCCTTCTCGGGCCTCTTCGCCCCGCACTGGCGCCCCGACGCGCGCGGCGCGCTGGTCGGCCTCACCCGTTTCGTCAACAGGGGTCACATCGCGCGGGCAGCCTTGGAGGCCACAGCGTTCCAGACCCGCGAAGTGCTCGAGGCGATGAACGCCGACTCGGGCGTGCCCCTCACCGAGCTCAAGGTGGACGGCGGCATGGTCGTCAACGAGACGCTGATGCAGTTCCAGGCCGACCTGCTGGGCGTCGACGTCGTGCGTCCCGTCGTCGCCGAGACGACCGCGCTCGGCGCCGCGTATGCCGCCGGGCTCGCCGTCGGCTACTGGCAGAGCACCGACGAGATCCGCGACAACTGGGGTGAGGACCGCCGCTGGTCGCCGCAGCTCGAGCAGGGCGAGCGTGAGCGCCTCTTCCGCCAGTGGAAGAAGGCGGTCGAGCGCACCCTCGACTGGGTCGACGACGACACCGCCTGAGCCCTCGGGCTCACCGGGGGCGTATGCCGTCAGCCCTCCACGAGGTGCAGCACGACCTTGCGCAGCAGTGCGTCGAGTGAGGCGAGCTCCTTCGCGGTCAGGGCTGAGAGGGCAACCTGCTCGCGGGCCATGCCTGAGGTGGCTCAGCCGAGCGCGGCGATGGCGGCGTCGTAGTCGGGCTCCTGGCCGATGGAGGGCACGAGCTCCGAGTGGAGCACGGTGCCGTCGGTGTCGATCACGACGACCGAGCGGGCCAGCAGTCCGGCGAAGCCACCGTTCTCCATGCGCACCCCGTAGTCGTAGCCGAAGCTCGACCGGAACGACGACGCGGTGACGACGTTCTCGATGCCTTCGGCGCCGCAGAACCGGTTGAGGGCGAAGGGCAGGTCGGCCGACACGCAGATCACCGTCGTGTTCTCGAGGCCCGCCGCGAGCTCGTTGAACCGGCGCACGCTCGTCGCGCAGGTACGGGTGTCGATGCTCGGGAAGATGTTGAGCACCACGCGCGCGTCGGAGGGGAGGGTCACGTCGTCGGTCAGCTTCGCGCTGGTGAGCGTGAACTTCGGGGCGGTCGTGCCCTTCTCCGGCAGGTCGCCGACGGTGTGGACGATGGTGTCTCCGAGCAAGGTGGTGGCCATGCGTCGTTTCTAACACCCTTAGGTTGGGGGCATGGAATCCGGTGCCGGCTCGCGCTTCGTCGTCAACCTGGTCGGACTGGTCGGACTGGTCTTCGGCGCCCTGCCGATCGTGCGCTACCTGCTCGACCTGTCCTACTTCGGCTTCACCACCGCGCCGTACGACTGGCTGCAGCTGGGGGGCTTCATGCGATTCGTCCCACCCCTGCTCGTGCTCGTCGTGTGCCTCGCCGCCGCCTATACCCTCGAGCGCCGGGCCCAGGACGGCTGACCAACCTTCGACGACCTGGCCGCATCGACAAGTACGCGTGATGTGATGTGGGCATGTCGCCCCGGGCACGCCTCCTCGTAGCCCTCGGCCTCGCGACCAGCCTCGCGTCGGGCCTCGCGGTGGCGCCCGCCCAGGCGGCCCCCCTCGCACCAGCCGCCCGCGCCGCCGACGCGGTGACGCCCGAGGTCTCGAGCGTGCCCGTCGGTGCCGAGCCCGACGGCACCACCGTCAGCCTCGACGTCTCGATCTGGCCGCGGGACGCCGGACGGCACCCGGTGGTGCTGCTCGCCCACGGCTTCGGCGGCACCAAGGAGTCGGTGGCGGCGCAGGCCGACGAGCTCAACGCGCGCGGCTACGTCGTCGTCACGTGGAGCGCCCGCGGGCACGGCCGCTCGGGTGGACGCATCCACCTCGACGACCCTGCCTACGAGGTGGCCGACGCGAAGACGCTGCTCGACCTCGCGGCGAAGCGCGCCGACGTCGAGCTCGACGCACCGGGCGACCCGCGCGCCGGCGTCATGGGCGCCTCCTACGGCGGGGCCCTCGGCCTCATGCTCGCCGGCACCGACCGTCGCGTCGACGGCGTCGTCTCGGCGATCACGTGGAACGACCTCGCCGACGCGTTCTTCCCCCAGTCGGCCGTCACGGCGCCCGCCACGACGGCCGCCGGCCGCCGCCCCGTCGACCTGCCCGGCCCGTTCAAGCAGGTCTGGGCCACCAACTTCTTCCTGTCGGCGCTGCGTGGCAGCGGGCCGGCAGCCACGGGGACGGGGCCTGCCGCACCAGCCACCGGCTGCGGCCGCTTCGACCCGACGATCTGCCGGCTCTTCGTCCAGACGTCCGAGACCGGCACGCCTCCGCCGCAGCTCACGGCGCTGCTGCGGGCCCACAGCCCGAAGGCGACGATGAACGCGGTCACCGCGCCCACCTTCCTCGTCCAGGGCATCGGCGACTCCCTCTTCGGCCTCGACCAGGCCGACGCAACGGCGTCGGCGCTCGCGGCCACGGGCACCCCGTATGCCGTCCGGTGGAGCGACGGGGGCCATGACGCTCCCAGCTCGCACGAGGCCGAGGAGGTCGAGGCCTCCTACGCGTGGCTCGACCACTACGTGCGCGACAAGGCGGACCGCGAGTCCGCCCTGCCCACAGCGGCATTCACGTACGGCACGCGAGGCGGGCGCGTGGGCGCACCGACCACGCTGCACACGCTGCCGGCATACCCGGGGCTGTCGGGCTCGACCGTCGAGACCCGCGAGCTGCCGCTGTCGACGACGTCCGGGGCGCTGCTGCACCCACCCGGCGGCCAGCCGGCCTCGCTCATCGCCGTGCCCGGCCTCGCCGCGCTCGGGATCACCGTCTCGACCTACCAGATCGCGGCGCTGCCAGGGCAGTCCGCAGCACTCGACTCCCGGCCGATCGCCGAGGCTGCGACGGTCGTCGGGTCGCCGACGATGCGCTTCACCGTGACGTCCGACAGCGCCGACGTGACCCTCTTCGCCTCGGTGTGGCGGGTGACCGGTGGGTCCGTCACCCTGACCAACCCGCTCGTGGCGCCGATCCGCCTTGCGGTGACGCCGGGCAGGCCCACACCCGTGACGATCTCGCTGCCGCCGGCGACCTACGTCATGCCGGCCGGCACCCGCTGGCGCGTGCTGCTCACGAGCACCGAGTCCACCTTCTCCAACTCGCGCACGCCCGGGCGCCTGCTCATCAGCGACCCATCGGCACTCACGCTGCCCGTCGCTGCGGGCGCCGAGGTCGGCGGTGCAGCGGCGGTCGGGGTCGACACCGAGACCCTCGTCGCGAGCGTCCTGCTCGCCCTCCTGCTGCTGGCGTCCCTCGTCGGCTGGCTGCTGCGCCGGCGCCGGCGCCGGCTGCTGCCCTCGCGTCCCGACCTCGCCGACGTGCCGCTCGTCGTCGAGGGTCTCGTCAAGACCTACTCCGACGGGCACCGCGCGGTCGACGACGTGTCGTGGCGCGCCGAGAAGGGCCAGGTCGTCGGCCTGCTCGGCCCCAACGGAGCCGGCAAGACGACGACGATGCGCATGGTCATGGGCCTCATCTCGTCGGACGCCGGCAGCGTGCACGTGCTCGGCGAGCCGGTCACCGCGGGCTCGACCGTTCTCGGCAGGGTGGGGGCGCTCATCGAGGGTCCCGGCTTCCTGCCACACCTGACGGGCCGCCAGAACCTCGAGGCCTACTGGTCGGCCACCGGACGCGCCCGGGCCGACGCCCACTTCGACGAGGCCCTCGAGGTCGCCGCGCTCGGTGGCGCCGTCGACCGCCCGGTGAAGTCCTACAGCCACGGCATGAAGCAGCGCCTCGGCATCGCGCAGGCGATGCTCGGCCTGCCCGAGCTGCTCATCCTCGACGAGCCGACCAACGGGCTCGACCCGCCCCAGATCGCGGCCATGCGACCCATCCTGCGCCGCTACGCCGAGACCGGCCGCACCGTCGTCGTCTCGAGCCACCTGCTCGCCGAGGTCGAGATGACCTGCACCCACGTCATCGTCATGCACGCCGGGCGCGTGGTGACCCAGGGCCCGGTCGCCGACCTCGTCGACAGCGACGACACCACGATCCTCGACCTGCCCGAGCATGCCGGGCACGACGTCGTCAGCGCCGGGGTGCACGCCCTGGAGAGGTCCGACGGCATCAGCGAGGTGCGGGTCGACACGCCCACCCGTCTCGTCGTCGTCGCCGAGCACGGGCGCGCGGAGGTGGTGGCCGCAGCGGTCGCGGCAGGCCTGCCCGTGGTCGGCGTGAGCAGCCGGCGCCACCTCGAGGAGGTCTTCCTCGGGGTCATCTCGTCGGCCTCCGGCCCGGCGGGAGCAGGCACGACGGGCGAACCCGGCGACGAGGGAGCCTCGCTCATCGAGCGGCTGAGGCAGGTGAGGGCACGATGACCGAGAGATCCGGCCACACGTCCGGCCACACTCCGGGCGAGGCGCTGCTCGACGCGATCGAGCCCGGTGCGGGGCCGAGCGCCGAGACCAGCTTCGTGCGCGACCCGCTCTCGTGGCGGTCCGAGCTGCGCCGCCAGTGGGGGCGGCGGCGTACGACCTGGGCCTTCGGGCTGCTGCTGGCGCTGCCGCTCGTGCTCGTCGCGTCGTTCGCCTTCGGCCAGCGCAGCAACAACAACCGCGGCGGCACGACGACCCGCATCTTCGACCTGGCCCAGAGCGGGGCCGCGAACTTCAGCCTCGTGCTCGTCTTCCTCGCCTCGGAACTGCTGCTCGTGCTGCTGGCCGCGCTCTTCTGCGGCGACGCCGTGCCGTCGGAGGCCTCGTGGTCGTCGCTGCGCTACCTGCTCATCGCGCCCGTCCAGCGGGCCCGGCTGCTGACGAGCAAGCTCGTGATCGGGGTCGCGTCGACGCTCGCCGCCACCATCGTGCTGCCCGCCTGGGGGCTGTTCGTCGGCGGGATCGCCTACGGCTGGGACCCGCTGACCAACCCCATCGGCGAGAACCTCGAGTGGGCCCAGTTCCTGCCGCGCCTCGCGCTGGCGATGGGCTACATCTTCGTGACCCTGCTGCCGATCGGCGCGATCGCCTTCTGGCTCGGCACCAGGTCCGACGCCCCGCTCGCCGCGGTGGGCGGCGCCGTGCTCGTCAGCATCCTGCTCAACATCCTCGACCAGCTCGACGCCCTCGACCCCTACCGCAACGCCTTCCCCGGTCACTACTCGCGCGAGTGGCAGGACGCCCTCGCGGTCTCGCCCGACTGGAACGACATGGCTCACGGCGTGCTCTGGTCGCTCGTGTGGGCCGTCGCCTTCACGATGCTCGCCTACCGCCGGTTCCGGCGGACCGACATCCTCAGCTGAGCGCCGAGGCCCGGCTCAGAGGTTCTTCGCCTCGGGGATGATCCGGTCGCCGAAGATCTCGAGCCAGTCGGTGCGGGACCCGTCGCCGCCCATCGTGTGCACGTGCGTCACGCCGAGTGCGGCGAGGTCACCCAGGTGCTCGAGCGTCGCGTCGACGTTCGAGCCGCCGGGACCGAGGTCGATGCGGCTCATGACCGTCTTCTCGATCTCGTCGTAGTCGCGGCCGAGCGCCTCGCAGTGGCCACGCAGGACGCCGAGCTTGTGGGAGAGCTCGGGGGAGTCGAAGAGGTTGCACGCCTGGGCGTACTGGGCCACCATCCGCAGCGTCTTCTTCTCGCCACCGCCGCCGATGAGGATCGGCGGGTGCGGACGCTGCACCGACTGCGGCGAGTTGAGGGTGCTGCCGAGGCGGTAGTGCCTGCCCTCGTAGGGCTCGTCGCTGTCGCTCCACATCTGGAGACAGATCTGCAGGGTCTCCTCGAGCCGCTCGAAGCGCTCGGCCGTGGGCGGGAACGGCAGGCCGAGACCGACGCACTCCTCCTCGTTCCAGGCTGCGCCGATGCCGAGCCAGGCCCTTCCCCGCGACAGCACGTCGAGCGTCGTGACCTCCTTCGCGAGAAGGCCGGGCTGGCGGTAGACGGCAGCCGTCACCCAGGCGAGCAGGTCGACCCGCTCGGTGACCGCGGCGAGGAAGCCCAGGGCCGTGTAGGCCTCGAGCATCTCCTGCTCCTTGGGCCCGACGCCCCTGATCTGCCAGACGTGGTCCATCACCGAGAGCTTGGTGAAGCCGACGTCCTCGGCGGTGCGCGCCGTGCGCACGAGGTCGTCGACGAACGTCGCGGAGCCGCCGCTCCACGTGAAGCTGGCGAGGTGCAGTCCGAGATCCATGTCTCGCACACTACGTGCGGAAGGCGGCCTGCGCTCCCAGCGAGCTCACAGCCTCGGTCGGGCGGGGGTCACTGTGCGGCGGTCACTGTGCGGCGGTCCCGACCTGGGATCCCGACACCGGCGGCTCGGCCGACCACGGGAAGACGATCCACTTGTCGGTCTGGCGCCACACGTAGTCGGGCGTCACGACCGAGCGCGACTTGCCGTAGATGACGGCGCTGCGTGCCTCAGCGCCGTGCTCCTGGATGAGCTCGAGCACGAGCGCGAGGGTGCGGCCCGAGTCGGCGACGTCGTCGACCACGAGGATCCGCCGTCCCTTGAGGCTGTCGGTGTCGAGGTGCGGCGCGAGCAGCACGGGGTCGGGCAGCGTCTCCTCGACGTCGGTGTAGAACTCGACGTTGATCGCATCGGTGAGCTTGATGCCGAGGGCGTACGAGAGGCCCCCACCGGGGATGAGCCCGCCGCGGGCCACGGCCACGAGGACCTCGGGACGGAAGCTCGAGTCGGCGACGAGCGTCGCGAGCTCGCGGATCGCGACACCGAACCCTTCCCACGTCAGCACCTCCTTGTCGACGAGGGCGGAGGAGTCGGCGTGGTACGCGGTCGTCATGCACCGAGGCTAGCCACCGCAGGTGAACAGCGCGTTGCCGGTGCCGCCGCGTCTGGGGTGTCGGGCAGACTGGCCGGGTGAGCCACCCGCCTCGTCCCCTCGGTCCGTCCCGGCGCTCGCAGGTGCCGCCGTTCGAGGTGATGGACGTGCTCGACCGCGTCGCCGTGCTCCGCGCCGCCGGTCGCGACGTGGTCTCGCTGTGCGCCGGCGAGCCGTCCGGTGGCGCGCCGACGCTCGTCTCCGAGGCCGCCTCTCGCATCCACGCGTCGGGCCGCGCACTGACCTACACGTCGGCGCTGGGCATCCACGAGCTGCGCGCCGAGGTCACCGCCCACTACGGGCGGTGGTACGGCATCGACGTCGACCCGGCCCGGGTGGCGATCACGACCGGGTCGTCGGGCGGCTTCGTGCTCGCGTTCCTCGCCGCCTTCGAGGCCGGCGACCGGGTGGCGCTCGCCCGGCCCGGCTACCCCGCCTACCGCAACATCCTCACCTCGCTCGGGTGCCAGGTCGTCGACATCGACTGCGGCCCCGACACGCGCTACCAGCCGACGCCCCAGCTGCTCGACGCCGCCCAGGCGCAGGGCGCGCTCGCCGGCCTCATCGTCGCCTCACCGGCCAACCCCACCGGCACCATGGTCGACCGTGCCGAGCTCTCGGCCCTCACCGGCTGGTGCGCCGCCAACGGCGTCCGACTCGTCAGCGACGAGATCTACCACGGCGTCACCTACCCCGAGCCTGGAGCGGACGACCCACGGGGCGTCTGCGCGTGGGAGACCGACGACAGCTCGGTCGTCGTCTCCTCGTTCAGCAAGTACTGGGGCATGACGGGCTGGCGCCTCGGCTGGCTGCTGCTGCCCGAGGACCTCGCGCGCCCGGTCGACGCGCTCGCCGGCAACGTCGCCCTCTGCCCGCCGGCGCCGGCGCAGTATGCCGCCGTGTCGGCCTTCGCGGAGGAGTCCTACCGCGAGTGCGACGAAGCGGTCGAGGAGTTCGCCCGCACCCGGAAGCTGTTGCTGGACAACGCCGCCCGGCTCGGCTGGGGCGCCTCCGCACCGCCCGACGGCGCGTTCTACTACTGGGCCGACCTGGGGCCGCGCCTCGAGCGGTGGGGGAGCTCGGCGGCATACGCCCGCGCCCTCCTGGAGGAGGTCGGCGTCGCCATCACGCCCGGCGGCGACTTCGACGACCGCGCCGGCGGACGCTCGGTGCGGCTCAGCTTCGCGGCCGGAAGCACGGCCGTCGGCGAGGCCATCGAGCGGATCGAGGCCTTCAACGCGCGGTGAGTGATCACCGGCTGCGGGCCGCGGGTGCGTCGCTGCCCGACCGCGACGCCCTGTGCTGCGCCGCCTGCGCGCGCGGCGTCAGGCCGCGAGCGCGGTCGGGGCGGTGGTCAGCGGTTCGGTCACCGGTTCGGCAACTGCCCCGGCCATGGTCTCGGGCTCGGTCGTGCCGGCGCGCAGCGCCCCACGCAGCCGCCAGGCGCCGTAGACCGCGACGACGCTGATCACGAGGTGCAGCCCGAGGAACCCGTTCGCCAGGCCCAGGCCGAGCAGGGCGCCGGCCACGAGCGGGCCGAGGGCCGAGAAGGTCGTCTGGATCGCGGTGAACGTGCCGAGCGTCGTGCCGACGAGGCCCTTGGGGGCCAGGCTCGCGGTGAGCGGGTTGAGCACAGGGGCGTACATCGTCTCGCCCACGGCGAAGATGCCGAAGGTCGTGACGAAGAGTGCCGCGGCCACGTCGGGCGTCAGCTGGGCGACGGACAGGACGACCCACGACAGCACCCACACGCCGCCGACGACCATGAGCAGGCTCGCCGCGCTGCGGCGGGCCGTGAGCCGCACGACGACGACCTGGAGCGCGACGATGACGACGCAGTTGACGGCCGCCGCCAGCCCGATGGCCGACTCGTCGACGTCGAGGACGGTCAACGCGTACGCGGGCAGGCCCGACTCGAACTGTGCGTAGAAGCCGAGGGCCAGCGCGACGGCGACGACCGCGGTCCAGCGCAGGGCGGGCACGGCGAAGATGCGGCGCAGGGCCTCGACGGTGCTGAGCCGCTGCTCGGCCTCTCCCGCCGCGAGGTCGGGAGTGACCTCCGCGGGAGCGCCGATGCCGGCGAGGTGGATGATCGCGGCCGACAGGCCGAAGCCCGCGCCGGCAGCCACGAACGCCGTGGTCATGCCGTCCGGGCGGGCGAGGTCGACGAACTGGCCGGCGACGAACGCGCCGACGGCCATGCCGATCGCCTCGGCCGTGAACTTGTAGGCGAAGACCTTGCGCCGGTCCTCGCTGCCCGCCCAGCGCAGCACGAGCACCGAGGCGGCGGGCCCGGACGCCGTGAGTCCGAAGCCGAAGACGAACATGCCGAGCAGGAACGTCGCGGGAGCGTCGGCCCACACGAGGCTGCCGACGCCGGCGGCCGCGACGAGCTTGGCGACGACGGCGACGGCGACCGGGTCGAAGCGGTCGCTGAGCCGGCCCGCGAAGGGTGCGGCGACGAGGGCGCCGACGGAGAAGAGGGTGCTCGCCAGCGCGGCGGCGAGTGCGCCCCAGCCACGGGTGTTGGCCGCGTACGCGTACTGGTACGGCAGGACCGTGCCCCAGCCGAGCATGCCGATGGACGAGGCGAGGACGAGGAGCCTGGTGCGCACGGGAATTCACACCCTTCTGAAGTCTGGGGGTCGGGACGCGCTGGACAACGCGGTTTCGACCTCGAATATTTCGTATTCGAAGTTCGATGTCGAACATTAACAGTGCGGCGAGGGTGGAACAATGCGGTTCCATGGCAGCGAAGCGACGGCGGTCCGCCCAGCAGGAGCACGCGGCCGATGTCGCCACCTACGTCGCGGCCGGTGGCGAGGAGTCGGTGCAGCGCGTCATCACGGCCGTGTACGCCGTCACCAAGAAGCTCGACCAGTGGTACGTCCGCCAGTTCGCCGACCTCGACCTCACCCAGGGCGAGTGGGCGGTGCTCGCGGCGCTCGCCCGGGCCGGCGACACGTGCCTCACCCCGAGCCAGCTCGCCGACCTGTCCAACGTCGCCCCGTCGTCGATGACCCACCGGCTCGACAAGATGTCGGGCCGGGGCCTGGTCCAGCGCCGCCCCGACGAGTCCAACCGCACCCGCACCCTGGTGTCACTCACGACCGACGGCTGGGCGCTGTTCAGCGAGGCGGTGCGTGAGTCGAACGTCGTCGAGAGCGACACGCTCCGGGGCCTCTCGACGCCCGAGCGGCACGAGCTCGCCCGCCTGCTCGAGATCGTCATCGAGGGCCTCGACGACGTCGACGCCTGACCCGCCCGGGCGTAGCGTCGCGGCATGAGCGAGCAGCGGAACGCGCCGGCCGGCGTCGCCCTGGTCACCGGCACCTCCTCCGGCATGGGCCTGCACACGGCCGTCGAGCTGGCCCGGCGCGGCCTCACCGTCGTCGCGACGATGCGCGACACCTCCCGGGCCACGGCCCTGACCGACGCCTCGGCCGAGGCGGGGGTCGAGCTCGACGTGCGCGCGCTCGACGTCACGGACCACGACGCGGCGCGTTCGTGCGTCGAGGGAGTGCTCGCCGACCACGGCCGCCTCGACGTGCTCGTCAACAACGCCGGTCGCGGCGCCGTCGCGACCGCCGAGCAGCTCTCGCTCGACGAGATCCGCGACCAGCTCGAGGTCAACTACCTCGGCCCGGTCGCCCTGACGAAGCTCGTCCTGCCGCACATGCGCGATGCCGGCGCAGGTCGCGTGCTCACCGTGACGAGCGTGGGCGGGGCGGTCGGCCAGCCCTTCGCCGACGCCTACTGCGGGGCGAAGTTCGCGGTCGAGGGGTTCATGCAGTCGCTCGCCGTCGTCATGCTCGCGCACGGCGTGCACGTCTCGGTCATCGAGCCCGCCGCCGTCGCGAGCGACTTCGTCGCCAACGTCGCCCGCGCGGACGAGGTGCCCGACGACCCGTACGCCGCCCAGCTCGCCGCCTATCTCAGCCGCACGGCCGGGGCGTTCGCCAACGCGCAGAGCTCCCGAGACGCCGCGGCCGCCATCGCCGACGCCGCCCTGTCCACCGACTACCGGTTCCGCTGGCAGACCTCTGCGGGGGCGACGGCGTTCGTCGGCATGTCGCTCGCTGACACCGACGGGAGCCGGGTGCTCGGCGCGACCCGCGGGTGGATCGAGACCGCCTCGAACTAGAGTCGCCGGGTGAGCTACCGCAGGCCCGTCCCGACCATCGGCGACGCGACGACGGCGGCCGAGCGCGCCCAGGCCCCCGACGCCTGGGCGATGCCCGACGACCTCGACGCGCTCGACCGGGTGGTCGGCGCGCGCCGCGACATCAGGCGCTACCGGCCCGACCCGGTGCCCGACGACGTGCTCGACGCGGTGCTCACCGCCGGCCACCGCGGGCCGTCCGTCGGGCACAGCCAGCCGTGGCGCTTCATCGTCGTCACCGAGGCGGCGACGCGCGACACCGCGGCCCTCATGGCCGACCGGAGCCGCCTGCGCCAGGCCGCCGGCATGGCCGAGGAGTCGGCGCGCGGGCTGCTCGACCTGCGCCTCGAAGGCATCCGCGAGGCCCCCGTCGGCGTCGTCGTCGCGTGCGACCGGCGTACGCCGGCGGCAGGGGTGCTCGGCCGCGCGACCTTCCCCGACGCCGACCTCTGGTCGTGCGCCGCGGCCATCGAGAACATGTGGCTCACCGCCCGGGCCCACGGTCTGGGCCTCGGCTGGGTGACCCTCTTCGAGCCGGCCGAGCTCAAGGAGCTGCTCGGCCTGCCCGACGGTGTCGAGACGCTCGGCTGGCTGTGCCTCGGTTGGCCCGACGAGCGACCGCCCGAGCCCGGCCTCGAGCGAGCCGGCTGGAGCAGGCGGCTGCCGCTCGAGCAGGTCGTCATGCGCGAGCGCTGGACCGAGCGCGACGCCCCCACCTCGCACCTGCGTGCACCCGACCAGGCCGATGTCGTCGGCGCCCGCGACCGATCCGACGACCTCCTCACCGTCCCCGGCTCGCTCGGGGTGCTCGACGCGGTCCTCGACCGCGTCACGGCACTGCCTGCAGTCGACGGTCCGGGCACGCTCGTGGTCGCGGTCGCCGACCATGCCGTCACCGCATACGGCGTCACCGCGTTCGACCCCTCGGTCACCGCCGACGTCGCCCGGGCCACCCGCGAGGGCACGTCGATGGGTGCCGTCGCGGCGACCGCAGCCGGCCTCGACGTCGAGCTGGTCGATGCCGGGATCGGCTGCAGCAGAGGCGATCTCGTCACCACCGATGCGCTCGACGAGCCGACGTATGCCGTCCTGCTGGGTCAGGGTCGCGAGCGCGGTCGTGCGCTGGCGGGGCGCGGGCCGGTGGCGCTCGGTGAGGTCGGTGTCGGCAACACGACCGTCGCGGCAGCAGTGGCCGCCGCTCTGCTCGGACTTCCTGCCGACGACGTCGTCGGACGCGGCTCGTCGGCCGACGCCGCCATGATCGAGCGCAAGCGCGACGTCGTCGGCCGCGCCCTGGCTCGGGTCGGCGCGGGCGCCCCCGCCGACGTGCGGGTCGACCCGCACGAGGCGGTGCGCCGGCTCGGTGGCGGTGAGCTCGCCGTGCTCACGGGCGTGGTGCTCGGGGTGGCCGAGGGCGGTGGCGTCGTCGTGCTCGACGGGCTCGCCACCTCGGTGTGCGCGCTTGCCGCAGTACGGGCCGAGCCGGCTGTCGCCGCCCACCTCGTCGCGGGCCAACGGTCACGTGAGAAGGCCCACGCCGCAGTGCTCCACGAGCTCGGCCTCGAGCCGCTGCTCGACCTGCGCATCCGTGCGGGGGAGGGCGTCGGTGCGGCGCTGGCGACCGGTCTCGTCAAGGACGCGCTGGCCCTGCGCCGAGGGGTGGCACGCACCACGACGGTTTGAGTCCGACGCACGTCGACACCTAGTTTGGCCGGGTTGTCCAACCGTCGAACTGCCCTCACGAGGGGCTGGGAGCGAAGCATGTCCACACAGACCTCAGACCGTCCGCCGACCCCGGATCGGGACGCGAGTCCCGGCGACCGACCTTTCTTCGGCCACCCGCGGGGCCTGTCGACCCTCTTCTTCGTCGAGCTGTGGGAGCGCTTCTCCTACTACGGGATGCGCGCCATCCTGCTCTACTTCCTCGTCGACACCGCGGCCAACGGTGGCCTGGGCATCGACCAGACCACCGGGGCCGCGGTCGTCTCGATCTACGGCGCCTCGGTCTACCTGCTCTCCGTCATCGGCGGCTTCACCGCCGACCGCGTCTTCGGCGCCCGCCGCTCGACCCTCTACGGCGCGGTCGTCATCATGGCCGGCCACGTGTGCCTCGCACTGCCGACCGCCGCGACGGCCTGGCTCGGCATCGCGCTCGTCGCCCTCGGCACCGGCCTGCTCAAGCCCAACGTCTCGGCCATGGTCGGCACGCTCTACCGCGCCGACGACGGCCGCCGTGACGGCGGCTTCTCGATCTTCTACATGTCGATCAACATCGGCTCGTTCTTCTCGCCGATCGTCGTCGGCTGGCTGCGCGAGCACTACGGCTACCACGCCGGCTTCTCGGCGGCCGCCGTCGGCATGGCCATCGCCATCGTCTGGTTCGTCGTCGGGCGGCGTGCGCTCGGGGAGGTCGTCGACGACGTGCCCAACCCGCTCGCCCCCGAGGAGCGCAGCCGCGTCGGCGCGCTCGCCGTGGGCGTCCTCGTCGCGTTCGTCGCGATCGTGGCGCTCGCCGGCCTGTGGCGCGACACCGTGCTCGACCAGGTCATCGACGCCATCTCCATCGTCGCGGTCGCCACGCCCATCGCGTACTTCACGATGATGTTCCGCAGCCCCAAGGTCGAGCGCGTGGAGAAGTCGCACCTCGCCGCCTACCTCCCGTTGTGGGTCGGCGCGATGCTCTTCTTCATGATCTTCGAGCAGGCCGCCGGCAAGATGGCGATCTTCGCGGCCCACAACACGGTCAAGGAGACGGCCGGCGTCACGGTCGACCCCGAGTGGTTCCAGTCGATCAACCCGCTCGCCATCGTGCTGCTCGCGCCGGTCTTCGGCCTCATCTGGACCCGGCGCGCCGGGCGCTTCCCGTCGACGCCGATGAAGTTCACGCTCGGCGTGACGATCATCGGCCTGTCGGCGCTCGCCATGGCCTGGGCTTTCGCGAGCTACCAGGGCAACACCGCGCCCGTCTACGTCCTCGGTGGCGTCTTCGTCATGCAGACGGTCGCCGAGCTGTGCCTCTCGCCCGTCGGCCTCTCCGCCACGACGCGCCTCGCGCCGCGGGCCTTCGCGAGCCAGGCGATGGCGCTCTGGTTCCTCGCCAGATCGGCCGGCCAGGCGATCGCCGCCCAGCTCATCCGGGCCATGGGTGGTCTGGGCGACGCGACGTTCTACGTCGTCAACGGCGTCATCACCCTCGTCGTCGCAGGCCTCCTGCTCGCGCTCGTGCCGTGGATCCGCCGCAGGATGTCGACGGCCGAGCTGCACGTGTCCGGGCCGTCCGCGCCACCCGTCCCGGTCTCGGCGCACTGACGTGATCGTCACCCTCGACGGCGCCGCCCCGGAGGTCGACCCGACCGCCTGGGTGGCGCCGAGCGCCGACCTCGTCGGAGCCGTACGCCTGCTCGCCGGTTCGAGCGTCTGGTACACCGCCGTGCTCCGCGCCGACTTCGACCCCATCGCGCTCGGCGAGCGCAGCAACCTGCAGGACGGCGTGGTCGTGCACACCGACGCCGGCCACCCGACGACGATCGGGTCCGGCGTCTCGGTGGGCCACCGCGCCGTCCTGCACGGCTGCACGATCGAGGACGACTGCCTCATCGGCATGGGCTCGGTCGTGCTCAACGGCGCCCACGTCGGTGCCGGCAGCCTCGTCGCTGCGGGGGCCGTCGTGCCCGAGGGCGCGGTCATCCCGCCCCGGTCGCTCGTGGCGGGGGTGCCCGGCACGGTCCGCCGCGAGATCGACGACGACGGGCTCGCCCGCATTCGCGCCAACGCCGACGTCTACGTCGAGCTCACCCGACGCCACCGGGACGCCACGGGCGGCTGAGCCCGCCCGACGGCATACGCCCTCGCCCGGCAGGGCAGCGGGCCTCAGCGCAGGAGCAGGACCGCGGCCACGACGCCCGCGATGACGACGAGCACGCGGAAGAGCGTCGGTGGCAGGCGCCGGCCGACGCGCGCCCCGACGTAGCCGCCGACGAGCGAGCCCGACGCCAGCAACGCGATGGCGCGCCAGTCGAGGTCGGCGACGACGACGAAGATGAGGCCCGCGACGACGTTGCCGGCGAAGATCGCGAGGGTCTTGAGGGCGTTGACGACCCGCAGGTCGATGTCGAGGCCCAGGCCGAGCACGGCGACCATCATGACGCCCGAGCCGGCGCCGAAGTAGCCGCCGTAGACGCCGGTCAGCAGCGCGAAGAAGGTCGTCACCGGACCCATGCGGGTGCGCGGCCCGACGTCCTCGCCGCCGCGGGACCTGAGCCAGCGCGCGATCCGCGGCTGCACGCCGACGAGCAGGCAGGTGAAGAGGATCAGCCACGGCACGACGGCCTCGAAGACGCTCGGGGGGAGCGCGAGGAGCAGGCCGGCGCCTCCGATCGCGCCGAGGGCGCACGTGACGACGACGGTCACGGTGATGCGAGGGTGCTCGCGCAGCTCCTCGCGGTAGCCGAAGGTGCCGCTGACGCCGGCGGGCACGAGGCCGACCGTGTTGGAGGTGTTGGCGACGACCGGGGGCAGGCCGACGGCGAGCAGCACCGGGAAGCTGAGGAGCGAGGCCACCCCCACCGTCGAGGTGAGGATGCCGGCGCCGAGACCTGCGCCGAGGACGGCCAGCATCTCGGGGGGCGTCACGACCCGTCTCTCAGCACGGCGACGTCGCTGACCATGACGACGTGGGCGTGCATGGCGGCCGCGGCCGCATCGGGGTTGCCCGACCGGATGGCCTCGGCGATCGCGCGGTGGTGGGCGAGCGAGTCGACGGGGCGTCCGGGCTGGCTCAGCGACTCGATGCGGGTCTCGCGGACGAGGTCGCGGATCTCGTCCATCAGCCGGGCGAGCAGGAGCGAGTGGGCTGCGGCGGTGACGGCTCCGTGGAAGCGCTCGTCGCCCTCGACGCCGCGTCCGCCCGCCTCGACGTCACGCTGCATGTCGTCGAGCGCCTCGTCGATGCGGGCGAGGTCGTCGGGGGTGTGACGGGTCGCGGCGAGCGCGGCGATCTTCGTCTCCAGCGCGTCGCGGGTCTCGATGATCTCGGGCAGCCGGTGCGCGTGGGCGCGGATCGCCTCGACGATGCGGCGCTGCCCCGACGACTCGGCGAGCACGGTGCCGTCGCCGTGGCGCACGGTGACGACGCCGATCACCTCGAGCGCGACGAGGGCCTGGCTCAGGGTCGCGCGGCTGACCCCGAGGCGCTGGGCCAGCTCGCGCTCGGGCGGCAGCCGGTCGCCAGCCGTGAGACCGTTCTCGTCGATCCACGTGGTGATCTGCTCGGCCACCTGCTCGTAGAGCCGGGTGCGCGTGAGGCGGGACATGCCCGAGGTCGACATGGGAACACCGTATTGACAGTCGGCCCACTGACCTATTGGCTAGGCCACTGAGCCAGCCATGAGCCTCGTCACAAGGGCGTGGACACCAGGCGTGCTGGCCGCGACCGACGGAGGACACCATGGGACCGGAATGGGTCTCGATCATCGCGCTCGTCGCACTCTTCGTGATCGGCACGCTGCTGCCGATCAACATGGGAGCCCTGGCCTACGTGGCCGCCTGGCTCGTGGGCGTCTACTCGCTCCAGCTCAGTGAGAAGGAGATCCTCGGCGGGATCAGCGGCGACCTCGTCCTGACGCTCATCGGGGTCACCTACCTCTTCGCGATCGCCAAGAACAACGGGACCGTCGACCTCATCGTCAGATCCGCCGTCAAGGCCGTGCGCGGACGCGTCGCCCTCATCCCGTGGGTCATGTTCTTCGTGACCGCGCTGCTCACGGCGATCGGCGCCGCGAGCCCGGCAGCCTGCGCCATCATCGGGCCGATCGCCCTCGGCTTCGCAGCCCGCTACAAGATCCACCCGCTGCTCATGGGCATGTTCGTCGTGCACGGCGCGCAGGGTGGCGGCTTCTCGCCGATCAGCATCTATGGCACCATCACCAACTCGGTGATGAAGGAGAACAACCTCCCGTCGAGCGAGATGACCGTGTTCCTCGCCAGCCTCGGCGTCAACCTCGCGATGGCCGTCATCCTCTTCTTCGTCCTCGGCGGCCGTCGCCTCATGAGCCAGCGCGCCGACGAGTTCGGCGACATCGAGGGCGGCGCCGGCACCGGTGGCGCGGGCGGCACAGGTGGCACTGCTGGCGCGCCGCACCCCGGCGCCGGCGGCGTCGCGACCGCGACGCTCACCCGGACGCGCACGAGCGAGACGCTCGGCGTCAAGCGCGACCAGGTGCTCACCCTCGTGGCCTTCGCCGCCGTCGCGGTCGTGGCCCTCGCCTTCGACAAGAACATCGGCTTCGTGTCGATCACGGCCGCCGTCATCCTGGCCATGCTCGCCCCCAACCAGCACAAGGACGCCAT
This sequence comes from Terrabacter terrigena, assembly GCF_042676085.1. Classification (NCBI taxonomy): domain Bacteria; kingdom Bacillati; phylum Actinomycetota; class Actinomycetes; order Micrococcales; family Intrasporangiaceae; genus Terrabacter; species Terrabacter terrigena. Next base: position 29,010 of record NZ_JBHTKH010000023.1, on the reverse strand, counting down.
CAAGCAGATCGCGTGGCCCACCGTCCTGCTCGTCGCCGGTGTGAGCACGTATGCCGCCGTGCTGACCGAGGCGAAGGCGCCCGAGTTCGTCGGCAACTGGGCGGCAGGCCTCGGCGCCGTCGTCATCGGCGCGCTCGTGCTCTGCTACGTCGGCGGTGTCGTGTCGGCCTTCGCGTCGTCGACGGCCCTGCTGCCGGTGATCATCCCGATCGCCGTGCCGCTCATCGCGAACGGTGGCATCGGTGCGGCGACGTTCGTCGCGGCGCTCGCGATCGCCTCGACCATCGTCGACGTGAGCCCGTTCTCGACGAACGGTGCCCTGATGCTCGCGAACCGGCCCGACACCATCAGCGAGCCGGTGTACTACAAGCAGATCCTGACCTACAGCGTCATCGTGGTCCTCGCGGGCCCGCTGCTCGTGTGGGCCGCCCTGATCCTCCCCGGATGGTGAACGCATGACTGCAGCAACCCGTGGCTCGGGCCCCCTCTCCGACGTGCTCGTCGTCGACCTCTCGCGGGCCCTCGCCGGACCGCACGCGACCATGATGCTCGCCGACCAGGGGGCCCGGGTCATCAAGGTCGAGGCCCCCGGACGCGGCGACGACACCCGCGGCTGGGGTCCGCCGTTCGTCGGCGAGGAGGGGCGGCGCGAGTCGACGTACTTCCTGTCGGCGAACCGCAACAAGGAGTCGATCACCCTCGACCTCAAGGACGACGCCGACCGCGACGTGCTCCTCGCGCTCGTCGACCGGGCCGACGTGCTCGTCGAGAACTTCCGCACCGGCGTCCTCGAGCGGCTCGGGCTCGGCATCGAGTCGCTGATGGCGCGCAACCCACGCCTCGTCGTCCTGTCGATCACGGGCTTCGGCCACGACGGCCCCGAGGGCGGGCGCGCCGGCTACGACCAGATCGCCCAGGGCGAGGCCGGGCTCATGTCGCTCACCGGCTCCGGGCCCGACGACCCGCAGCGGGTCGGCGTGCCGATCGCCGACCTGCTCTCCGGGATGTACGGCGCCTACGGTGTCGCGGCAGCCCTCAACGAACGCCACCGCACCGGGCGCGGCACCGTCGTGCGCACGTCGCTGCTGGCGTCCGTCGTCGGCGTCCACGCCTTCCAGGGCACCCGGTGGACCGTCGCAGGGGAGGTCGGCCGGTCGGCCGGCAACCACCACCCGTCGATCGTGCCGTACGGCCTCTTCCACTGCCGTGACGGCTCGGTCCAGATCGCGGTGGGCAGCGAGAGCCTGTGGCACCGGCTGTGCGCCGCCTTCGGCCTCGACCCGGCAGCCGACGGGCTCGCGACCAACCCAGAGCGCGTGGCGAACCGGGCGCGCGTCATCGAGGTGCTCGAGGGCGTCTTCGCGGACTGGGACGCCGAGCCGCTGCTCGCGCGGCTGTCCGAGGTCGGGGTGCCCGCCGGCAAGGTGCGCACGCTCGACGAGGTGTACGCGTGGGACCAGACAGCGAGCCAGGGGCTGCTCGTCGAGGTGGAGCACCCGACGCTCGGTGCCCTCACGCTGCCCGGGCCGCCGTTGCGCTTCTTCGACGGTGACGGCACCGAGGTGACGCGGCGCGACCACGCCGCACCGCCCACGCTCGACGAGGACGGTGCGGACATCCGCGCCTGGCTGAAGGAGGAGTGATGGCCCAACGCCCCTGGACCGCGCACGAGCTGCTCGACCTCGTGCTCGACGCCGGCTCGTTCGAGTCGTGGGACGAGCCGATCGACATCAGTGGCCAGCCCGAGCCGTACCGGCTCCAGCTCGAGGCCGCGGCCGCCCGGGCCGGCACCGACGAGTCGGTGCTGACGGGCCGCGGGCTCGTGCGCGGCCGGCCGGTTGCCGTGGTCGTCAACGAGTTCCGCTTCCTGGCCGGGTCGATCGGGCGTGCCGCCGCGCACCGCATCACCGCCGCCGTGCGCCGGGCGACCGCGGAGGGCCTGCCGGTGCTCGCCTCGACGGCATCGGGCGGCACCCGGATGCAGGAGGGGACGCCGGCCTTCGTCGAGATGGTCGAGATCTCCCGGGCACTCATGGCGCACCGGGCCGCGCGCCTGCCGTACCTCGTGCACCTGCGCCACCCGACCACCGGCGGGGTGTACGCGTCATGGGGGTCACTCGGGCACGTGACCGTCGCCGAGCCCGGTGCCCTCGTCGGGTTCCTCGGGCCGAAGGTCTACGAGGCGCTCAACGGCGAGGCGTTCCCGCGCGACGTGCAGACGGCCGAGAACCTCACGGCCAAGGGTGTTCTCGACGCGGTGGTCCCCGCGGAGGACCTGCCGATGCTCGTCGACCGGGCCCTCGGCGTACTCGTCGACGGCCCGACGCTGCCGCGCCTCGAGCTGCGGGAGGGCGAGCCGAGCCGGCACCTGACGGCGTGGGAGTCGATCGAGCTGACCCGCAGCCCCGACCGGCCGGGCGTGCGCGAGCTGCTTCGGCACGGGGCCAGCAGCACCCTCCGGCTCAACGGCACCGACGAGGGTGAGCGCGACGCGACGATGCTCGTCGCCCTGACCCGGCTCGACGGTCAGCCCTGCGTGCTCGTCGGTCAGGACCGGTCGCGCCAGTCGCCGTCGACGCCGATGGGTCCGGGAGCGCTGCGCGAGGCCCGCCGGGCGATGCGCCTCGCCGAGGAGCTGGGGCTGCCGCTCGTCACGGTCATCGACACCCCGGGCGCCGAGCTGTCACAGCACGCCGAGGAGGGCGCCATCGCCGGCGAGATCGCCCGGTGCATCGCGACACTGACGACGATGACCGTGCCCACCGTGTCAGTGGTGCTCGGGCAGGGTTGCGGCGGTGGGGCGCTCGCGCTGCTGCCGGCCCGAGAGGTGATCGCCGCGGAGCACGCGTGGCTGTCTCCGTTGCCGCCGGAGGGGGCGAGCGTCATCGTGCACGGAGACGTCGCGCACGCCGCAGAGATGGCCGAGCTCCAGCAGGTCGGCGTGCTCGACCTGGCCGCGCGGGGCATCGTGAGCCGGATCGTCCCGGAACCTGCCGACGACACGGCTGCGGGGCTGGCGACGGCGGTCGCGGCCGAAACTGCGGCCGCCGTGCGCCGGCAGACCCACGGCAGGGCGCACGTGCTCGCCAGCTGAGTGTCGCGGTCGGCCCACCCGGCCGCGCCGCTCAGGCTGGGCGCGGGCATCGACCGGGCTGCACCGGGTGCCCGAACGCCCTGTCTCAGGCAGCGGGTTCGGACTCGTCCGCGACGTCCCGCGCGGGGCCGGGGCCCAGCGGCGTCTCGAGCTGGTCCACGTGGCCCGCAGGCACAGGCTGTCGGGGCGGGAGGCCAAAGGCGGCCGCGATCTGGTCCACGGCGGCCGTGTCGCCGGACGCGGCCGCGGCCCTGAGCGCCAGCGTCGGGGCGTGCAGCAGCCTGCCTGCCAGCGCGTGCGCCACCGGGCCGACCGACTCCGGGGCGAGGCCCGGGCTCCGCCGCAGCAGCTCCTCCCGACAGGTGCTCTCGACCTGCTCACGCAGCGCCCGGATGAGCGGGCCGGCTGCCCGCGCGGCAAGGTCGTCCACGAACCGGTTGGACGCGGCGGTCACCAGGGTCCGTGCCTGCTGCACCGCGGCGAGCGTCTCAGGGTTGTTGCGGGCATCGTCGTGCAGGGCGGCAAGCTCCACGACCTCGACCCGCTTCGCCCTCGCCACCGCGGGGTCGACGTTGCGCGGGACCGACAGGTCGACGATGGTCAGGGGGTTCGCCCGGCCCAGCATCGCAGCGTGCACGTGGCCGGCCGTGACCACGGCCTCGGCCGCCGACGTGGCGCAGATGAGCAGGTCCGCCTGCCTGATCTCGTTGACGAGCGAGTCCAGGGAGCAGACGGAGTCCGGGCCGGCCAGTCTCGCGGCATAGGCCTCGTTGCGGGCGGCGACCCGGGCCGGTCGGTCGAGTGATGTGAGTCGGGCGAGGGCCGCAGCGGCCATCTGACCGGAGCCGACGACGAGGGTGCGGGGAGACGTCACGCCGACGACCCTCTCGAGCCCGATGTCGACGGCTCGGCAGGCCAGTGAACGGTTCCACTGGCCGAGCTCAGCGTGTGCGTGCGCGCGTTCGGCGCTGCGCAACGCCGCCGGGAAGAGCCGCTGGAGCAGCGGCCCGGTGGTGCCTGCGGTCTGCGCCGACCGGAAGGCCCGCCGCACCTGCGCCTGCACGTCAGCCTCTCCGACGACGCGGGACTCGAGACCTGCGGTCACCCGGAAGAGGTGCTCGATCAGGTGCGCCCCGGTCCTGACCTCGAGGACGGGATCGCTCGTCGCGCCGTGCAGCTCTGCCCTGGAGGTGAGCAGCTCGCGCAGGTGCGACGCACCGTGCTGCCCGGGCGCGCAGACGGCGTAGACCTCCGTCCGGCTGCACGTCGACAGCACGACCGCCTCGTCGTATCCGTGCTCACGGAGCACCCCGAGGAACGCGGGCAGGTCCGTATGACGCACGGCCATCCGCTCGAGCACCTCGTGCGGAACGTCCCTGTGGGAGACACCCACCATCACCAGCCGTCCGGTCACACCCTCACCCCCGTTGCTCCTCGTGCGCACCTCGCTACCCGCACCGGCACCGTAGACGGCCGACCTCCAGAAAATCTTGAGAGCGGTGCCGGGGCCCGGCTGGTCAGGTGGGGGTGAGGTCGACGAGGTGCAGGTGGAGGGTGCCGCCGGTGGGGGCGGGGTAGGACCGGCCGAGCCGCGGTCGTGGGCGGCCTGTGGCCGGTGGCCCGGCTCGGGCGGCATCGGGGGACGTGTCGGTGTCGGGGACGGCGCGGATGGCGGGTGGTGGTTGGGGTGGGCCGATGTGCAGGCCGTGGTTGGTGGTGAAGGTGAGTCCGTGGGGTTGGGTGGGGTCGCCGGTGATGGTGAACTCGCCGCGGTGGTGGCCGTCGTGGTGGAAGGGCACAGGGCGAGCAGGTTGGTGGTGTCGGTGGGGCCGCCGTCGCGCCAGTGGCGTTGGTGGTGGATCTCGAGGTGGCCGGTGGTGGTGCAGCCGGGGTAGCGGCAGCCGCGGTCGCGGTCGAGCACGAGGGTGCGGGTGCGGTGGGGGACGACGCGTTGGGTGCGGCCGACGTTGACGGGGTGGCCGTGGGTCTGCCAGACGGGGGTGAGGGTGCCGTCGCAGGTGAGGCCGTCGATGATGTGGCGGGGCAGGCGGGGGCGGCCGGTGAGCCAGCCGCCGTCGGTGTCGAGGTGGACCTGGACGCGGTAGCGGGCCCGCCGGGCCGCTCCACCCGAGCCACGGGTGTCGCCTGACGTGCCGGCGGTGTCGAGGGAGCGGGTGGCGACCAGGGTCAGGGCCTCGGCCCAGGTGATGCGGGGTGGGCCGCCGTCGGTGACGTGGTGGTCGGGGTCGAGCACGTCACCGTCGCGGGTGGCGTCCCGCGTGCTGTCGTTGTCGTTGCGGGCTCTGGTGGTGTGGAAGAGGTGGTCCTTGGCGTCGGTGAGGGCGGCTTCGACGAGGGCGCCGAGGTGGGCGGGGGCGTCGTAGCGCAGCCGGAACCGGCCGTCGGTGTAGCCCATCGTCAGGGTGGCCGGCTCGACCGGCTCCGGCGCCGTGCCGGCCTGGGCGTCCTGCTCGCCGGGCAGGACGTGGCCGTGGTCGTCGACAGTGCGGGGTTGGAGGGTGAAGTCGTAGCGGGTGACGGTGCGTTGCAGCTGGGTGACGGTGGCGTGCTGGGCGAGCTCGGCGACGGTGGTGTCGAACTCGGGTGGGGTGTGGCGGGCGACGACGGCGGCCTGGTCGAGGCTGATCCGGCCCTCGCGCAGGGCGGTGCTGGTGGCGGGCAGCTCGTCGGCGCGGCGGGCCAGCAGCAGGACGGCGGCGGCCTGGCCGCGGGAGAGGCCGGCGCGAAGCATGAGCCAGTGCTCGGGTGAGCGCAGACCGGCGGCCTGCCAGGAGCCTTCGGTCAGGACGGTGCCGACGAAGTCGACGAGGCGGGCGTGGGCGTCGTGCAGGTCGGCGGCCAGGGACGCGACGTGGTCCCAGTCCTGCTCGATCTGCTGCGCGCTGCTCATACCTCCCAATCGTACAGGTGTTCGAATAGAATGGCCAGCACAAAGGCGATGAATTCGCTTGCAGCTCAGAAGAATTGGATACTTCAACCATGACGCGCGGGTCGCGTCTGTGGGCGGACGCGTTCGACCGGTTCGCCGACAGCGAGCTGGGACGGAGCTCCTGAAACCCGGGCAGTGGCGGTCAGCGGAAGCGCGCGGCGAACTCTCCGGGTGTCAGGCCCGTGGCGAGGCGGAAGTCGCGGGTGAGGTGCGCCTGGTCGGCGTAGCCGAGCTCGGCCGCGATGCCGGCGAGGTCGGCGTCGGAGTCGCGGAGCCGGTCGGCCGCCTCCTGGAGCCGGCGGCGGCGGATCAGCCACTTGGGACCCAGCCCGATCCGCTTGTGCAGCAGGCGCTGCAGGGTGCGCTCGCTGACGTCGAACCGCGCACACAGGTCGTCGACGCGTAGCAGCTCGGGCGAGGTCTCGACGTCCTCGACGACCGCGTTGACGAGCAGGCCCTCGTCGTCGACGGGCAGCAGGTGGGTGAGCGCGGCCTCGACGAGGTCACGAGCCTCCGTCTGCGCCGCGGGGGACGAGGGATCGGGCGACATGGCCGCGCGGATGCCGGCGGTCAGCCCGTCGGCGTCGATCGTTGCGAGCGACGAGAGGTCGACGAAGCGGTCGGTCATCTCGCGCACCGGCGCCCTGGTCAGCAGGTGCCCCGCGGCCGGCTGCAGCATGAGCCCGACGGCCCAGCCGCGACCCGACAGGACGGTGCTCGACAGCCCGGACACGACCCCGTAGAAGCGCGCGTACGTGTTCGACACGACGATCAGGCAGACGGGGTACTGCAGCACCTGCTGCTCGGAGTCGCGTCCCTCGGGCACGTGCCAGACCGGGATCCAGAAGCGACGGGCGAGGTCGCCGAGAGCCGGCGACACGGAGGCGCGCGCGATCGACCACGTGCGGTCGGTCGGGTCGACGAGATGGGCTCGCTCGACCTCGTCCCGCGTCGATGTGTGCCCTCCAGGCCTCCCCGGTGCGGTCGTCACGTGTCGGAAAGTATCAAGACCCACCGACGGTGGCCCGCCTACCGTCGTCAGCATGACCACGAACGACATCGCTACCACGTACGCGCGCCTCGCCGCCCCGTTCACCGCCGTCGTCGGCCGCCTCGACCGCGCCGACTGGCACGCCGCGAGCCCCTGCGAGGGCTGGAGCGCGTGGGACGTGCTGGACCATGTGATCACCACCCAGCGCGACTTCCTCGAGAAGCACGGCGCCGACCTCGGTGACCGGCCCGCCGCGTCGCCCGGCCGGGCCGAGCCGGGGGAGGTCTGGCGCGCCCACGACGCGCGCGTGCAGCGTCTCCTCGCCCACCCCGCGGTGCGCGACCACGCGTACGACGGCGTCTTCGGCACCACGACGGTCGGCCGGTCGCTCGTCGCCTTCTACGGCTTCGACCTGCTCGTCCACCGCTGGGACATCGCCGCGGCCGCCGGGCTCGAGGTGCGCTTCAACGACGCCGAGCTCGACGTCGTCGAGCAATCGGCCGACGGCTTCGGTGAGCACCTCTACGACGAGGGCGTATGCCGCCCGGCCGTGCCTGCGACCGACGGCGCCGATCGCCAGGAGCGCGTCCTCGCACGCCTCGGCCGCCGGGTCCCGGTGTCGGAGCGGGTCAGGGGGTGAAGCCGGGCAGTGCCTCGCGCAGCCACGACAGCATCTCCGGCAGCACGGGCGGGATGGTGTCGACGCGGTGTCCCCCGGTGCGCAGCACCACCGACGTCACCGACATGGGCGCCCGGACGCTCTTGAGGAACGCCACGAGCTGGGGGTAGGCCGTCGGGTCGTCCTTGCTCGCCATGAGCCACAGCGAGACCGGCGGCGGCCTGGTGCGGGCGAGGTGGGCGAGGTCGTAGCTGCCGACCCCCGAGGTCAGCGGGTCGTACGCGGGGCCGAACTCGGGCCGGAAGTAGCCCATCAGCGACATGGCGGCCCCATAGGTGTCCGGGTGGTGCATGGCGAGCATCGCGGCGCACCACCCGCCGTACGAGAAGCCCATCGTCGCCCACGAGCTGCGCTGGACCGAGACCCTGAAGTGGGCGGCGGCCCACGTGGGGATGTCCCGCGACAGCCAGGTCTCGGTCTGCAGGCCGGTGCGGCTCGGCGCGTTCACGCACTCCGTGTCGAGCGAGTTCGGGGTGTTGATCTGCGGCATGACGATGAGGGGAGCCCGGATCGTGTGGTGGTCGACGAGGTCCTGGAAGGTCGTGTCCAGCGCGAAGCCGTGGAAGTTGGAGCGCGGCGTGCCGGGATATCCCGACAGCGACTCGATGACGGGGTAGGTCGTGGCCCTGGCCGGGTCGTATCCCTTGGGCAGCAGCACGATCACCTGGCCGGTGAGGCCGGAGAGCCTCCCCGTCACCGTGTAGGTCTGCGCGCGCTGACCAGGTTTGGGCAGCGGGGGGAGCGTGGCCGAACCGTGCAGCGCGGACCGCAGGCGCACGGTGCCGCCGGCGTGCGGGTCGCCGGCCGTGACGGCGTGGCCCGCCTGTTCCGAACCGGACCCGAGCAGGTCCGCCCACGACACGTAGAAGAGGTACTGGTCGTTCATGAGGACGCCGGCGAGCACGAGGACGAGGGCGTTGAGCAGCACCGTCTGGCCGGCGCGCACCGCGATCCGAACCGGCCTGCGGTGCGGGTGCGGCCACCCCACCGCGACGAGGACGAAGACGACGACGACGAGAGCGCCGACGAGGACGGGCAGCCCCGCATCGGTCAGGTCCAGCATGGGCTCACACAAGCACCCCAGGGTGACCGCGGGCTGGCCGACGGCTGCGACCCTCCTGCACGGTGGCTGTCCATTTCCCGAGGTGGTCATGGGAGCAGCCTGAGACGCCGACGCGCCGATGCGTCAGCGAGACCTCACCTGGCCCAGAGGTACTCGACCTCGGGCCGACCTGCCCCGGCATACCGCGACCGGCGGACGGCCACCCTTGTGTCGCAGAGGTGCTCGGCATATCGGCGCGCTGTCACCCGGCTGACGCCGAGGGTCTCTGCGAGCTCCGTCGCCGACCGGCCACCGTCGGCATCGCGCAGCGCCTGCGACACCCGCGCGAGCAGCTCCTCGCCCATGCCCTTCGGCAGCCGTGCCTCCGTGGCGACGCGGGCGCCGGCGAACACCTCGTCGACCTCGGCCTGGGTGCCGAGCTCCGCGCCGGTCGACACCTGCTCGCGGTAGGCGCGGTAGGCCAGCAGGCGGTCGCGCAGCGTCGCGAAGACGAACGGCTTGAGCAGGTACTGCACGATGCCGAGCGACACAGCCGCGCGCACGACGTCGAGGTCGCGGGCCGAGGTCACCGCGATCACGTCGGCGCGGTGACCGGCCGCCCGCATGGCGCGCACGACGTCGAGACCGTGGCGGTCGGGCAGGTTCATGTCGAGCAGCACGACGTCGATCGGCTTGTCCTGCAACGCTTTGAGTGCTGCCTGCGACGTGCCAACCGTGCCCACCACCTCGAAGCCGGGCACCCGACCGACGTAGGCCGTGTGTGCCTCGGCGGCGATCGGCTCGTCCTCGACCACCAGGACGCGCAGCAGCTCCTCGTCACCCATGGCCGACACCGTCCCCGGTGACGGGGCCCACGGGCAGGCGCACGGTGAACGTGGCCCCGGGCGGGCCGTGGACCTCGAGCGTGCCGCCGAGCCGCTCGACGGTCTGGCTCACCAGTGCGAGACCGATCCCGCGCCGGCCCGCGCTGCCCTGGTCCTTCGTCGACCAGCCGCGGCGGAAGGCCTCCTCGACCCCGCCCGGAGGAAGCCCCGGCCCGTCGTCCGAGACCTCGAGGACGGCATACGCGTCCTCGACCCGCGAGTCGAAGGACACGTGCCGCTCGGGTCGCGGCGGGCCCACCTCCCCGCCGACGGCGTCGAGCGCGTTGTCGATGAGGTTGCCGACGATGGTGACGACGTCGCGCGTCGGTGCGACGTCGCGCGGCCAGTGCGCTCCCGGCTCGATCCCGAAGGCGATGCCTCGCTCGTGGGCCTCGGCCGCCTTGCCCAGCAGCACCGCGGTCAGAGCCGGTTCGTCCACCGAGCCGACGACGCGGTCGGTGAGCAGCTGGGACACCTGGAGCTCGTCGGTGGCGAAGGCGACGGCGCGGTCGGTGTGGCCGAGCTCGATGAGGCTGACGATCGTGTGCAGCCGGTTGGCGGACTCGTGCGCCTGCGACCGCAGCGCCTCGGTGAGGCCGCGTGCCGAGTCGAGCTCGCCGGTGAGCGCCTCGAGGTCGGTGCGGTCCCGCAGGGTCGCGACGTGGCCGAGCAGGCGCCCCTTCCACCGGGCCGGCCCGCGGTTGAGCACGAGCACGCGGGCCGCCGTGACGTGCAGCTCGTCCTCGTGGGTGGCGTCGTCGGTCAGGGCTGCCGCGAGCGGCGCGGCGAGGCCGAGCTCGGCGACGGGCCGGCCGACAGCGTCCGCCGGCAGCGACAGGAGGCGTGCGGCCTCGTCATTGGCCAGCCGCAGCCGTCCGTCGAGGTCGGTGATGATGAGGCCCTCGGTGACGGCGTGCAGCACCGCGTCGTAGTACTCGTACATCTCGCGCAGCTGCTGCTCCCCGAGGCCGTGCGTCTGGCGGCGGATGCGGCGCGCGACGAGGGCGGTGCCCAGGCCCGACAGCACTGCGGCGACGACACCGGCGAGCAGCAGTCCCGGCAGCTGGGCGCGCACCCGCCCGCCGACGGCCGACTTGCGGATGCCGACCGACACGAGCGCGACCACCCTGCCCCTGTCGGTGACCGGCACGACGACGCGCGCCGACGGGCCGAGCGTGCCGGTGTAGTCCTCCTCGACGACGCCCCCTGCCAGGGCGGCCTCGGTGTGCCCGATGAACCTCTTGCCGATCTGCGTCGGGTCAGGGTGCGTCCAGCGGATCGCGTCACGGCTCATCACGACGACGAAGTCGGTCTGCGACTCCTGCTGGACCCGCATGGCGTAGGGCTGCAGGGCGGCGGTGGGGTCGGGCCCCTGCACGGCCGCGATGAGGTCGGGGGTGGCCGCCATGGTGCGGGCCACCGCGAGGGCACGGGCCAGGGCCTCCTGGTCGCCCGCCCGCTGGGCCTGCACGAACGCCCCCGCGAGACCCGCCGCGACGACGAGCACGGCCACGATGACCTGCAGGGCGAACGTCTGCCCCGCGACGCTCCAGCGGCCCGGTGCACCCAGCACGCGGGTAAGAGTCCTTGGAAGCAAGCTCAACGGCGCACGGCCGGCCACGAGAACTCAATGAACACAATCGTGACCCTAGCCACTCGCCGCGGCAGCCTCGTCACATTCACCGGTCCCGTGCCCAGCACGGACCCAGCCAACGGAGGTTCCCGTGAGTTACCCCGCCGACAGCGCCGTCGACGCCCAGACAGGCTCGGCTCCCAAGCGCGACCGCACCCATTTCCTCTACATCGCCGTCATCGTCGCGATGGTCGCCGGCATCGCCGTCGGTGCCCTCTTCCCCGAGTTCGGCAAGAGCCTCAAGCCCCTCGGCACCGGCTTCGTGGCACTCATCAAGATGATGATCACGCCGATCATCTTCTGCACGATCGTGCTCGGCATCGGCTCGGTCCGAAAGGCCGCGCAGGTCGGCAAGGTCGGCGGCCTCGCCCTCGGCTACTTCATCACGATGTCCACCGTGGCCCTCGGCATCGGCCTCATCGTCGGCAACATCGTCAAGCCGGGCTCGGGCCTCAACCTCACGGCGGAGATGGCCGCCACCGGCAAGGAGCAGGTCGGCAAGGAGGCCGTCACGACCGTCGACTTCCTGCTCGGGCTGATCCCCGACACCCTCGTCTCCGCGCTGACCTCGGGATCCGTGCTGCAGGCCCTGCTCATCGCCCTGCTCGTCGGCTTCGCCCTGCAGAAGATGGGCAAGGCCGGTGAGCCGATCCTCGGGGGCATCAAGCACCTCGAGCGGCTCGTCTTCCGCCTCATGGCGATGGTCATGTGGGCCGCCCCCATCGGCGCCTTCGGCGCGATGGCCGCGCTCGTCGGCGCCACGGGGCTCAGCTCGCTCAAGAGCCTCGGTCTGCTGATGTTCGCCTTCTACGTGACCTGCGCGATCTTCGTGTTCGTCTTCCTCGGCGCCATCCTCAAGCTGACCACGGGCATGAACGTCTTCTCGCTGCTCAGGTACCTCGCCCGCGAGTTCCTGCTCATCCTCTCGACGTCGTCGTCCGAGTCGGCCCTGCCGCGCCTCATCGCGAAGATGGAGCACCTGGGCGTCTCCCGTCCCGTCGTGGGCATCACCGTGCCGACCGGCTACTCGTTCAACCTCGACGGCACTGCGATCTACCTGACGATGGCGAGCCTCTTCATCGCCGAGGCGATGGACAAGCCGTTCAGCATCGGCCAGCAGATCGGGCTGCTCGTCTTCATGATCATCGCCAGCAAGGGCGCCGCGGGCGTCAGCGGCGCCGGCCTGGCCACCCTCGCCGGCGGTCTGCAGTCGCACCGCCCCGACCTCGTGCCCGGCGTCGGCATCATCGTCGGCATCGACCGCCTCATGAGCGAGGCGCGCGCCCTGACGAACTTCGCCGGCAACGCGATCGCGACGGTCATCATCGGCACCTGGGTCGGCGAGATCGACCGCGACAAGGCCGCCCGCGTCCTCTCCGGACAGGACCGCTTCGACGAGGCCAGCATGCTCGACGCGAGCCACGACGCGCCGGTCGGCGGTCCCGACGGCCCGCAGCACGAACCCGAGCTCGTCGGCAGTCGCTGAACACGACAGCACCCATCTGCACGACGCCACGACCCGGCATGCCCACGACGGTGTGCCGGGTCGTGGCGCGTCGTGTCCCATCTCACGTGACTGGCCCCGCTGGGTGGGAACCATTGCGGGACAACGCATTTCAGGAACGTTCTCGGTGCCCAGGCCGTTGGGGAGAGGCTCTCGTTTTGCCATGTGTCGAGCCGGCGGGCAAGGTTGACGGTTCTACGAGACATCTGTGACACGCAACGTGAGGAGAAGACGGCGCCCTTCGTCGGGGTGCCGTCATGATGCATGAGTGAACTGACCAAGACTTCTGACGAAGCACTGCACCCGGCGCTCGAGCCGCCACCGGTGAACCACGAGGAGGCTGCTCCGTCCCGCGTGGACAAGGTCGTCTTCGGCGTCGCCGCGGTCGTGGCCATCGGCTTCGTGCTGTGGGGTGCGCTCGGCACCGAGAGCCTCAGCACCAGCGCCGAGCACGGCCTCGACTTCGTCGTGCACAACACGGGCTGGCTCTTCTCGCTCGTCGCATCCGGTTTCGTCGCCTTCGTGATCTGGCTCGCGGCCAGCAAGTACGGCAACATCCCGCTCGGCGGTGACGGCGAGGCTCCCGAGTTCCGCACGTCGTCCTGGGTGGCGATGATGTTCTCCGCCGGCATGGGCATCGGACTGATGTTCTACGGCGTGACCGAGCCGCTCACCCACCTCGTGAAGCCGCCGCCCGGCACCGGCGCGGCCGGCAACCCGGAGGCCGTCCAGACCGCCATGGCCACGACGATGTTCCACTGGTCGCTGCACCCGTGGGCCATCTACGCCGTCGTCGGCCTCGCCGTCGCGTACGGCGTCTTCCGCAAGGGCCGCTCGCTCCTCATCAGCTCGGCGTTCGCCCCGCTCTTCGGTGAGAAGCGCGCCAACGGACGGGCCGGCAAGGTCATCGACATCTTCGCGATCTTCGCGACGCTCTTCGGCTCGGCCACCTCGCTCGGCCTCGGCGCCCTGCAGATCGGCTCCGGCCTCGAGATCGTCGGCGGCATCGGCAAGGTCGGCAACGGCGTGCTCATCGGCATCATCGTCGTGCTGACGATCTGCTTCATCCTCTCGGCCGTCAGCGGCATCGAGAAGGGCATCCAGTGGCTCTCGAACATCAACATGGTGCTCGCGCTCGCCCTGGCGTTCTTCGTCTTCGTCGTCGGTCCGACGATCTTCATCCTCAACCTCGTCCCGACGACCATCGGCTCCTACCTCAAGGACCTCGCGATGATGTCGGCCCGCACCGACGCCGCGGGTGGCGACGGCATGAAGGACTGGCTCGCCGGCTGGACGATCTTCTACTGGGCCTGGTGGGTCAGCTGGACCCCGTTCGTCGGCATGTTCATCGCCCGCATCTCGCGCGGCCGCACGATCCGCCAGTTCGTCTCGGGCGTGCTCCTCGTGCCGTCGGTCGTCTCGCTCGTCTGGTTCGCCATCTTCGGCGGCGCCGGCATCGACCAGCAGCAGCACGGCCAGGACATCGCCGGCCAGTCGACGCCCGAGGGCTCGCTCTTCGCGATGCTCGGCAACCTGCCCTGGCCGACCGTGACCGCGGTCGTCGTCATGGTGCTCGTCGCCATCTTCTTCGTGTCCGGGGCCGACGCCGCCTCGATCGTCATGGGCACGCTCTCGGAGAAGGGCACGCTCGAGCCGTCGAAGAAGACCGTCATCTTCTGGGGCGCCGCCACCGGCGCGGTCGCCGCGATCATGCTGCTCATCGGGGGCGAGGACGCCTTGTCAGGGCTGCAGAACGTCACGATCGTGGCGGCACTGCCCTTCCTCGTCATCATGGTCGGGCTCGCGGTGTCACTCGTGAAGGACCTCGCGCGCGACCCGCAGGTCGTCCGCCGCCAGTATGCCGTGGCGGCAGTCGAGCACGCCGTCGTGGCGGGCGTCAGCGAGCACGGCGACGACTTCTCGCTCACGGTCCAAGAGACCGCGCCGGGCGAGGGGGTCGGCGAGCTCGTCCAGACCGAGCCCGTCGAGTCCGTCGAGTCCGTCGAGCCCGTCGAGCAGGTCCCGGTCAGGTCCGCCCGTGAGGGCGGCGTCGACGAGGTCACCGAGCACACCGAGAAGGTCGGCGCCTCGATGCGCCTCTGACCCTGCTCCCCTCCACAGGTCGTGCGTCCCCCCGGTTCCCGGGTGGGCGCACGACTGCGTCCGGGCCGGGCCGGGCGGGCCCGGCGCCGGTCAGCCGCCGGAGCGGATGATGCGGCGCTCGATCGCGGCGGCGACCGCGCCGGCACGGGTGTCGACGTCGAGCTTGGTGTAGATGTGCGACAGGTGCGACTTCACCGTCGCCTCCGACACGAGCAGCTCGCGCGCCATCTCACGGTTGCCGAGCCCGCGCGACAGCAGCTCCAGCACCTCGACCTCGCGCTCGGTGACGACCGGCCCCGGCGACGCCGTGCGACGGACGAGCCGGGCCGCCACCGAGGGGGCCAGCACGGTCTGGCCGCGAGCCGTGGCACGGATGCCGGCGAAGAGCTGGTCGGGCGGTGCGTCCTTCAGCAGGTATCCGACCGCGCCGGCATCGAGCGCCCGCAGGATGTCGGCCTCGGTGTCGTAGGTCGTCAGCACGAGCACGTTGGGTGGTCGGGGCAGCCCGCGCAGGCGCGCCGTCACCTCGACGCCGCCGGGGCCGTCGCCGAGGCCCAGGTCCATGAGCACGACGTCGGGGCGCTCGGCGGTCACGACCTGCTCTGCGCTCGCCAGGTCGCTCGCCTCGCCGACGACCTCGATGCCGTCCTGCCCGTCGACGAGGGCGCGCAGCCCGGCGCGCACCACGGGGTGGTCGTCGACGAGGACCACGCGGACCGGCGTCGGGTCAGTCATGCCGCGCCCCGTTCCCGTCCAGCGGGAAGCGCACCGACACCGTCGTGCCCTCACCGGGGGCGCTCTCGACGTCTGCGCTGCCACCGAGGTCGGCAGCCCGATGGCGTATGCCGCCCAGCCCCCTCCCGCGGTCGCCCCGGTCACCGGGGTCACCGCGTACGACGGTCTGGGCAAGACGTGCCGGGTCGAAGCCGTGGCCGTCGTCACGCACGTCGAGGAGCACCTCGTCGGAGAGGTAGGTGAGGCTGACGACGGCACGGTGCGCAGCCGAGTGCTCGACGACGTTGGCCAGGGCGCCCCGCGCGGAGCGCACGAGCGCGCTCGCGACCGCCGGCGGCACTCCCACCGGGTCACCGTGCACGCGCACCTGCACGTCGACGCCGTGGGCACCGGTCGCCGCGACGCGGCGAAGAGCGGCCGGCAGGGCCTCGCCGGTCTCGTCGTCCTCGAGGTCCGCAGGCGCGAGGTCACGGACGATCTGGCGCACCTCGTCGAGTCCCTCGCGGGCTGCGCTGCCGGCAGCGGCGACGTGCTCGCGCGCCACGTCCGGCCGTCGCGCCCAGTCCTGCTCCGCCGCACCGAGCAGGAGGGTGATGCTCGACAGGCCCTGGCCCACCGAGTCGTGGATCTCCCTCGACAGCCGTGTGCGCTCGGCCAGGGCGCCCGAACGTCTTTGTGCTGCAGCGAGATCGGCCTGCGCCTCCGTGAGCTCGTCGATGAGTGCCTGCCGCGAGCGTGCCTCGCGCTCGAGGGCCCGGTAGGACAGCACGGTCACGAGCGCGATGCCCACCGGGCCGACGAAGACCGTCGGGTCGAGGCCGTCGGTGATGCGGCTCCACGCCACGCTCACGACCGCGGTCATGACGACGACGACCGTGACGGCATACGGGAACGGGACCACCTGGAGCACGGCGAAGGCCACCGGCACGGCCGTCCACGCGAACGACGGGGCCACCAGCGTCAGCGCCACCCACAGCACGACGACCACGCCGACCCACACCGTCGGCCACACCTCGTGGTCGGCGACGAGGCGACGCGTCGAGTAGGCGACGCCGAGCACGAGGGCGCCACCGAGGACGAGCACCGCCGTGACGTCGAGGTCGTGGCGCAGCAGGTAGCGCACCGAGCAGGTCACGAGCAGCACGAGCAGCACGCCGTCGAGCCAGCGGTCGAGGCGTGCCACCGGAGCGAGGATGCCCTCCTGCACGAGGGCAGCGTAGGCACGGACGGGGCACGACGGCATCATCCGATCGGCTATCCGGGTGTGGCCGGTCGCCCGACGCGGGCGGGTGGCCCGCGAGGCGACAGTGGAGGGGAACCCAGCACCGACCGCCCCGGACCACCCACACGGAGGCCACCATGAAGCGCACCATCGCCAGACTCGCCACGCTCGCCGTCGCCGCCACCCTGCCGCTCGTCGCCAGCCCGACCGCCACGGCGTCGGGCCGCCCGTCGGTGTACGAGCTGCAGGGCGACCCGGGCGGCTCGAAGTTCGAGGGCATCGGCGCCGACGAGCGCCGCGGCGTGTTCTACGTCAGCGAGGTGACCGGCGGCGAGATCCACCGCGGCACGGCCCGTGAGTCGCAGACGCAGCAGTGGCTCGCCGGCGACGGCACCGACGGCCGGTTCACGGCCCGCGGCATCACGACGGACAGCAAGGGTCGCGTCTACGTCGCCGGCGGCCCGAACGGCATCGGTACCGGTCGCCCCGACCTCTGGGTCTACTCGCCGGAGGGTGAGCTGCTGGCCGCGCTGCGTGCACCCGGCGACAACGTCTTCCTCAACGACGTCGCGATCGGGCCCGACGGCGCCGCGTACTTCACGAACTCCAACGCCCCCCAGGTCTTCCGCGTCGCCCTCGACGGCGGCGACTGGTCCGTGACGCGGTGGGCCGACGCGACCGGCACGATCTCGCAGGCAGCCGGCTTCAACCTCGGCGGCATCGTCGTCAGTGCCGACCGATCGGCCCTCGTCGCGGCGCAGGGCAACCTGGGCATCCTGTGGCGCTTCGACCTCGCGACCGGTGCGGTCACGCGGGTCGACAGCGGCGACATCACCCTCACGGACGCCGACGGTCTCGTGCGGCAGGGCTCCCGACTGACCGTCGTGCGCAACTTCGCTCGGTCGATCGCCACGCTCGAGCTCTCGGGCGACGGCCGAACGGCACGACCCGTCTCCCAGGTCGCGACCGACCCGACCCGCGTGCTGACCACCGCGAAGGTGCTCCGTGGCCGGATCCTCTTCGTGGACAGCAAGTTCGACGAGACCGTGGCCGCCCCGCCCTACGAGGTCGTCACCGACCCAGTGGCACGATGAGCCGTGTGCGGCACACGCAGGTGGCGAGGGTCGCGACGGCGGCCCTCGCCCTCGCCGCTGTGGCAGGCGTCGTGGGCTGCTCGAGCCCGCCGGCGGCTCGCAGTGCCGTGACCACCCCGGCGGCGACGTCGCCCTCGACCCCGGTGCCCGAGGGGAGCACCTCGTCCGGCAGGCCCGGTGCGGCGACGGCGTCGGGAGCTGCGCCGACGAGACGGACTTCCGCAGAGCAGGCGCGCCTCGACGCCGACCTGCGCGACGCCGCGTGGAAGAACGACCTGACCCGCGCCGAGGCCCTGGTCGCCAGGGGAGCGGACGTCAACGCCAAGGACGAGACCGAGCAGTCGGCGTACCTCGTGGCGACGAGCGAGGGACGGCTCGCGCTGCTGCGGCTCGCCCTCGCGAACGGCGCGACGGTCGACGACAAGGACAGCTGGAACGGCACCGGCCTGATCCGCGCTGCCGAGCGCGGCCACGGCCTCGTCGTCGGCGAGCTGCTGCAGGCGCGCATCGACCGCAACCACGTGAACCGGATCGGCTACCAGGCGATCCACGAGGCGGTGTGGCTGGGGCGCGACACGACGACCTACGTCGACACGCTCCGTATCCTCGTCGCCGGTGGCGTCGAGCTGACCCGACCCTCGCGGCAGGAGGGGCTCACACCGCTGCAGATGGCCCGCGAGCGCGGGTTCGACCGACTGACAGGAGTTCTCGTGAAGGCGACCACCGCCAAGCCCATCGCCGACCCCGACGCCGCCCTGCTCGCAGCAGCGACCCGCGGTGACGCCGACGCCGTGGCCTCGGCGCTGCGGGCCGGTGCCGATCTCGAGGCTCGCGACGACAGGCGGCGCACCGCGCTGCTGCTCGCCGTCACGGGCGACCACGTCGACGCCGCCAGGGTGCTCGTCGCGATGGGAGCCGACCCCGATGCGCTCGACGACCGTCACGACACCCCCTGGCTCGTCACCGGCGTGACCGGAAGCGTCGCGATGCTCGAGGCGTTGCTCCCCGCCGGGCCGGACCTGACGATCCGCAACCGCTACGGCGGCGTGTCCGTCATCCCGGCGAGCGAGCGCGGGCACGTCGACTACGTGCGGCGGGTCGTCAGCACCGGCATCGACGTCGACCACGTCAACGACCTCGGCTGGACCGCTCTCCTGGAGGCCGTGATCCTCGGAGACGGCGGGTCGCGCCACCAGGAGATCGTCCGCATCCTCCTCGCCGCCGGTGCCGACCGGTCGATCGCCGACAAGGAGGGCGTGACCGCGCTCGAGCACGCGCGGGCCAAGGGGTATGCCGCCGTCGCCCGGATCCTCGAGCAGCCCTGAGCGCCCGTGGCAGGCTGATCGGGTGATCCTTCCCGACGTGCGAGACCCGCGGCTGGTCACGATCCGCCGTGGCGGCACGCTCACCGACGCCGATCACGGGCTCCTCGCGCTGTGGGCGGCCACGTGCGCCGAGCACGTGCTGCACCTGTTCGAGCAGGAGGCTCCGTCGGACCGGCGTCCCCGCGAGGCGGTCGACGCGGCGCGAGCCTGGGCCGCCGGAGGGATGACGATGATGGATGCGCGCGCCCTCGGAGGTCATGCCATGGGTGCCGCCCGTCCCCTGAAGGGGGCCGCCCGGTTCGCCGCGTATGCCGCCGGTCAGGCCGCGTGCGTCGGCCACGTGGCCGAGCACGACCTCGGCGCCGCCGCCTACGCGATCAAGGCCGCGCGGGCGGCGACTCCGCACGACCTCGACGTCGCACGGCGCGAACGCGACTGGCAGCGCGACCAGCTCCACCCGCGGGTGAGAGCTCTGGTCCTGGAGGACCAGGCGCGCCGCAACGACATCTGCTGGCGCGTCTTCGAGGACTGAGCAGCTCGGCTGTCTGTGCCCGGAACCGCTCGTCGCTCAGGTGAACTCGCGCACCAGCTCGGGGCTGACCGCGGCGAGGACGGCATACGCCCGCTCGACGGGGACGTCGACGATGTCGTAGTGCTGGGCGCCCGCAGCGGTCGTGGCGACCAGCGTGGCGACGCCGGCGCGGCGCTGGAAGGGCGACTGCTGGACCGTCCACCCGATGATGCCGGGACGGTCGAGCACGACGCGCTGCCGGTCGAGCGACCCGTGGCGGGTCACCAGGTGGTCGGGCGTCACGGCATGGCCGAGCGCGCGGGAGCGGTCGAGCCCGAGGGCGAGGGCGGCGGCGAGGAGCAGCGGGACGAGGACGAGGATCGCGGGGCTCCAGTCCCACACACTGCGGGCCACGACGAGGGCGACGGCCAGGACGGCAGTGGGCACCAGGGCGCGGGTCAACCGCCGCCTTCGGGCAGCCGGCCCGTGGCCGACGACGGGGCCGGACACAGCGGCCTCGTCCGGCCGGATGAGCGCGGCGAGGGGCGTCACCACCGACGCGGGGGCCGGCGGGCACAGCCAGTCGGCGCCGGCTCCACCGCCGCCCTGCTCGTGCGCCAGGCCGGTGGTGACGACCTTGAGCCGGCGCGCGTCCACGAGGCGCAGCCCCAGGGGCTCGTCCAGGCGGAGGCCACGGATGCGTGTGGCGTCGATGCTCGTCTCGCGGCTGGTGAGCAGCCCGCGGCGGGTGTGCAGGCTGCCGCGCCGGTTGCGGGTCAGCCGGAAGCCCCAGAACGTCAGCACGTAGCCGGCCACCGCGAGCAGCGACACGACCGCCAGGAGGACGACCACGTCGACCCACCACGGCAGCCCCGCCACCCAACGGGCGCCGTCGCGGAAGGCGGTGCGCTCCTCGGAGTAGCGCGACAGGACCTGCGACACGAAGGCGAGGACCGCCGCTGCCCCCGCGAGGCCGGTGACCGTGAGCGGGGCGTAGCGCACCCAGCTGGGGTCGAGCTGCAGGAGGAGCTCGTCGACGGGCTCGGGAGACCCGGCCGCGTCGGCGGGCACGTCACCCACGGGGGCGCCGGTCGGGGCGGGCAGGGTGGCCACGGACGCGTCCACCGCCTCGGCGCGGTGCAGCAGCTCGGCCCTGAGGGCTCTCGCCGCGTCGATGCCGAGCGAGTCGAGCACGAGGTGGTCATGGCTGCTCCCGGCTGTGGAGATCTCCACCTTGGCCAGGCCGAGCACCCGGTGGTGCACCTTTGCGGTGAGGTCGACGGCGCGCACCCTGTCGAGCCGGGCCGTGGTCGTCTGCTTGTTCATCAGCCCGCGCCGCAGCTCGATCTGCCCGTCGCCGATGCGGTAGCGGGTCGTGGCCCAGCGCAGCACCCCGAACGCGAGGATGGCGGGCAGGGCCACGAGCTCCCACCGGTCGTCGCCGTCGGAGCCGAGGCGGGCGACGAAGATCGCCAGCAGGGCCGGCAGGAACCGCACCAGCGTCTCGAGCGGGTGGATGAGCAGCATGCGGGCGTCGAGCCGGCGCCAGGCCCCCGGCTCGTGCTGCTCGGGCGGCTGGGTCACGTGGCGTCGTCCGTCTCGGCCGCGGTCGCAGACGTCAGGGCCTGCACCAGGGCCGTGGCGACCGGCAGGTCGAGGCCGTGGATGCGGACCGGCCCCGCCGCCGAGGCGGTGGTGACCGTGACCGAGGCGAGCCTGAGCAGCTGGGCGACGGGGCCGCGCTCGAGGTCGACGGTCTGCACGCGACTGAGCGGGGCGATACGCCGCTCCTGCCAGAGCCAGCCCGTCTGGGTGTAGACGGCGCGGGCGGTGGACTCCCACCGGTGGACGCGGTAGCGCCACCGGGGCATGACCGCCGTGTAGCCGGCGGCGCACACGAGCCACACGCCGCAGACGACCCAGTGGGCGGTGCGTGTGGGCGACGAGTCGACGAACCACCACACCACCTGCCCGGCGAGCAGGACCACGTCGACGACGAGCGCCTCGACGGTCCACATCAGGATCGCCCGCCGCGAGACGCGTTCGGCGGGTTCGCGAAGCACCGTGCGGGTGCCGTCGTCCGGGTCGGTTGCCTCCACGGGCCCCACGGTGTCACACAGCCGGGGTCGCGGCGGGCACCCGAATGCGCTCTATACTGCGCTGCCCCCACCGGGTGGGGCCTAGCACTGGGCCGAGGGCCGGCTCGACCACCCCGTCGACGCCGAGCAGGTCGCAGTGCTCAGCACCGAGCAGGTGCTGGCGATGGCCGCCGAGTCGCCGGAGACGTCGTCCGCACTCCTCTCGGCCGCCGAGCGCCACGGTGACGCGTGGCTGGTGCGCCACGCGCTCCACCCCACACTGCCGTCGCCCCTCGTCGACCGGCTCAAGGAGTGCGTGCTGCTGAAGAACCCCGGCTGTGCCCTCGTGGCGCGCGGCGACCAGCCCGCGCACCTCCCGCCTCGTCGAGGCCGTCCGGGCACATGCCCCGGCGCTCGTCTACCTCGACGCCGGCGACCCCCTCCGCGTCCTCGAGGCCGCCGCCGAACGCCCTGCCGAGTGGGTCGACGGCTACCACACCGAGCAGGGACTGGGCCGCCGGATGGGCCTGCGCGGCTTCGAGGGCTACGTCGACTCATGCGCCACCGCCGGGCCATGGAGCTCGAGATCGTCGGCTCGCTCGACCTGCCGACCCTCGTCGTCGCAGTCGACGACGCCCCCTCGAGCGGCGGTGCGGCGAGGCTCAAGCACGTTCGGACCTTCCTCGCGGAGCACCTGCAGCTGGACGAACGGCCGGAGCCGAGCCGGGTCGCCTGAGTACTCCGTGGGCCGGTCGGACCCGGCCCGCTCGGCGCTGTACAGCGTGCGCCGCTGGGACCCGACCGTCGGGCGCGCGCGGCGCCTGGCCGGCATACCTACGATGGGCGCATGAGCCTCGGAGCACCCGGACGACTGGAAATGGGCCTCGACACGTTCGGCGACATCGCGCTGGGGCCGGACGGGTCCCCGCTCCACCCGGCCACGGTCCTGCGGGAGGTGCTCGCCGAGGGCGAGCTCGCCGACCGCCTCGGCCTCGACTTCTTCGGTGTCGGTGAGCACCACCGCGACGACTACGCCGTCAGCGCGCCCGACGTGCTGCTCGCCGGCCTCGCCGCCCGCACCGATCGCATCCGCCTCGGGACCTCGGTCACGGTGCTGAGCAGCGACGACCCCATCCGGGTGTTCCAGCGCTTCTCGACGGTCGACGCGATCAGCAACGGCCGCGCCGAGATCACCGTCGGGCGAGGGTCGTTCGTCGAGTCGTTCCCGCTCTTCGGGCTCGACCTCTCGGACTACGAGACGCTCTTCGAGGAGAAGCTCGACCTCCTCGCCGCCGTCGTGGCGGAGAAGCCGGTGCACTGGGAGGGATCGATCCGACCGCCCGTCGACGTCCAGCAGGTCATGCCGACAACGGAATCCGGTCACCTGCCGGTGTGGGTCGGGGTCGGTGGCACGCCGCAGTCGGTCGTCCGCGCCGCGCACTACGGCTTCCCGGTCGTGATCGCGATCATCGGTGGCGCCTCGCGCCAGTTCGCGCCGCTCGCCGACCTCTACCGCCAGGCACTGTCGCAGATGGGCAAGCCCGAGCGCCCCGTCGGCGTGCACTCGCCCGGCTACGTCGCCGCGACCGACGAGCAGGCCATCGACGAGTTCATGCCGCACTTCGTGCCCTACATGAACAAGATCGGCCGCGAGCGTCGCTGGGCGCCGATGACGAACGAGCAGGCGCTCGCCCAGCTGGGGCCCGACGGTGCCGTCTACTGCGGCTCACCCGAGACGGTCGCGACCAAGATCGTCGACACCGTCAGGGTTCTCGGGGTCTCGCGCTTCCAGCTCAAGTACTCCATGTTCACCCTCCCGCACGACCAGCGCATGGAGTGCATCCGGCTCTACGCCGAGGAGGTCGTGCCGCGCGTACGCGCCATGCTCGACGACGCCTGACGTGAGGGTGCTCCTCCTCGGCATGGGGTCGCGCGGCGACGTGCAGCCCCTCGTCGCACTGGGGGAGCGCCTGCGGCGGCGGCGGGGGTATGCCGTCTCGCTCGCCGCGCCCGCCGACCTCGGTCACGTCGTGGCCGGGAGCGCGGTGGACTTCGAGCCGTTCTCGTTCGACCTCGAGGGCCCGCTGCGCGACGGGCTGGGTCGCGACTCGCTGCGCGGGTCGGCGACGTACCAGGTGCGTGAGGCGAGGCTGATGCGCCGGGTCATGGCCGACCGGGCCGAAGCGCTCGCCGACGACGTGACGCGGCTCGTCGCGGGCGCCGACGCGGTGGTGTCGGGGGCCCTGACCTTCGACCTCGTCGACGCGTTGCTCGCCGGAGCGCCGAAGCCGCACGTCTACGCGATCTTCGCGCCGGTGTGGCCCAGCGCCCACGGCGAGTCGGTGGCGCTCGGGCTGGTCCGGCACCACCCGTCACCGCTCAACCACTGGTGGAGCAGCCTCGCGGGTCGGGTGGCGCTCGACCTCTTCCGGCCCGCCGGCGATCTCGTGAGGATGCGAAAAGGCTTGCCGCGTCGCACGTTCCGGTCCTACTCGGCCGCCGCGAACAGGACTCCGACGATCCTCGGGGCGAGCCCCGTGGTCGTGCCGAGGGCTCCGGACTGGCCGCCGGCCGTGCGGCAGACAGGTTTCTGGTTCCGGGCGACGCCGGAGGAGGGCCCGACCGGGCTGGGCGAGGAGGTCGAGCGCTTCCTCGCGGCCGGCCCCGCCCCGGTCCACGTCGGTTTCGGGTCGATGCCGACGCCCGACCCGGATGCGGTCGTGCGCGGAGTCGTCGACGTGCTCCGCGCACTGGGGGTGCGGGGGATCGTCAGCGAGGGGCTCTCCGGCCTCTCGCTCGACCGTCTGGGTGCCGCCCTGCCACCGGACGTGCTCGGGGTCGGGCCGACGCGGCACGAGGAGCTGTTCCGGCGGTGCGCCGTCGTCGTCCACCACGGCGGTGCCGGCACCACCGCCGCTGCGCTGCGGGCCGGCGTGCCGCAGGTGGTCGTGCCGCATGCGGCGGACCAGCCGTACTGGGGCCGTCGGATGGCCGACCTCGGGGTCGCGGCAGCGCCCATCGCGCGCAAGGACCTCACGCCCGCGCGACTGCGCGCGGCGCTCGAGCTCGCGCTGTCCCCGGAGACCCGCCGGGCGGCATACGTGCTCGGCGAGCGGGTGCGGGCAGAGGACGGCGCCGGCGACGCGGCCGGCCTCGTCGACGCGTACCTCTCGCGTCGGGTCTAGATCGTGGCGGCCAGCTCGGTCGCCTGGCGGATGGCGCGCTTCGCGTCGAGCTCTGTGGCGACGTCGGCGCCACCGATGACGTGCACCTTCACGCCACGCCCGCTGAGCGTCGGGCCGAGCGTGTTCACCGACTCCTGGCCGGTGCACAGCACGACGGTGTCGACGTCGAGCACCTGCGGGTCGGTGTGGTCGTCGCCGTGGGTGATGTGCAGGCCCGCGTCGTCGACGCGCTCGTAGTTCACATCGACGTGGTGGTGGACTCCCTTGGCCTTCAAGGCTGCCCGGTGCACCCAGCCGGTCGTCCTGCCAAGGCCCTTGCCGATCGGGGTGGCCTTGCGCTGGAGGAGGTGAACCTCGCGGGGTGAACGCGCCGGGGCGGCGTCGACGAGACCGCCGCGCGAGGAGTCGGGGGCGCCGACGCCCCACTCGGCCATCCACTCGTCGACACCCATGGGCGACTCGACGTGGGTGAGGAACTCGGAGACGTCGACACCGATGCCGCCGGCGCCCATCACGGCCACGCGCTCGCCGACAGGCGCCTCCCCACGGACGGCTGCGGCATACGTGATCACCTTCGGGTGGTCGATGCCGGGCACGTCGGGGATGCGCGGCTCGACGCCGGTGGCCACGACGACCTCGTCGAAGCCCATGAGGTCGTCGGCGGTGGCGCGCCGACCGAGGTGCACCTTGACGTCGCCGAGGTCGAGGCGCCGGCGGTAGTAGCGGATCGTCTCGGCGAACTCCTCCTTGCCCGGGATGCGCATCGCGATCGCGAACTGGCCGCCGAGGTCGTCCGATGCCTCGAAGAGCTCGACGCGGTGGCCGCGCTCCGTGAGTGCGGTTGCGGCCGCGAGGCCAGCGGGGCCCGCGCCGACGACGGCGACGTGCTTGCTCCGGCGGCTCGGCGCCAGGACCAGGGTGGTCTCGCGCACGGCGCGTGGGTTGACGAGGCAGGTGGCCGTCTTCTTGGCGAAGGTGTGGTCCAGGCAGGCCTGGTTGCACGCGATGCAGGTGTTGATCTCGTCGGCGCGGTCGGTGCTCGCCTTGGCCACCCAGTCGGGGTCGGCGAGGAGCGGTCGCGCCATCGACACGAGGTCGGCGGTGCCGTCGGCGATGACCCGCTCGGCGAGGTCCGGCATCGAGATGCGGTTGCTCGTGACGACCGGGACGGAGACCTCGGGGCGCAGCTTGGCCGTGACGCGTGTGAACGCGCCGCGCGGCACCGAGGTGACGATCGTGGGGACGCGGGCCTCGTGCCAGCCGATGCCGGTGTTGATGATGGTCGCGCCTGCGGCCTCGACCTCCTTCGCGAGGGCGACGATCTCGTCCCACGTCTGCCCGTCCGGAACGAGGTCGAGCATCGAGAGGCGGTAGACGATGACGAAGTCGGGGCCGGCGGCCTCGCGCACGGCACGCACGACCTCGACGGGCAGGCGGCGTCGGTTCCCGGGCGAGCCGCCCCACTCGTCCGTGCGGTGGTTCGTGCGTGGCGCGAGGAACTGGTTGAGCAGGTAGCCCTCGGAGGCCATGATCTCGACACCGTCGTAGCCGGCCTGCTTCGCGAGGCGGGCGCACCGGGCGTACGCGGCGATGGTGCTCCGGATGCCGCGTGCACCCAGTGCCCGCGCGGTGAAGCGCGAGATGGGCGCCTTCGTGCGCGAGGCCGACACGGCCAGCGGGTGGTACGCGTACCGGCCGGCGTGGAGGATCTGGAGGGCGATCTTGCCGCCCTCGCGGTGCACGGCCTTCGTGATGACCTCGTGGCGGCGGGCCTGGCGCTCGGTGACGAGCACCGAGCCGCCGGGGTAGAGGGCGCCGGCGAGGTTCGGGGCGAAGCCGCCCGTGACGATGAGGCCGACGCCGCCGCGGGCGCGCTCCGCGTAGTAGGCAGCGAGCCGGTCGAAGTCCCTCGCGCGGTCCTCGAGGCCGGTGTGCATCGAACCCATGACGACGCGGTTGCGCAGCGTCGTGAAGCCGAGGTCGAGCGGCTCGAGCAGATGGGGGTATGCCGTGGAGGTCGCGGGGGTTGCCGTCACGCCGTCGAGCGTAGCCGCTGGGTTACCGATGGGTAGGGTGAGCGCGGCGTGGGTCACAATGACGGGGTGAGCCAGATCGAGCACGTGGACGTCCTCGTCGTCGGCGCCGGACTCTCGGGCATCGGCGCGGCCTACCGCCTCCAGACCGAGGCCCCGACGCGGACCTACGCGATTCTCGAGGCGCGTGACTCGATCGGCGGCACGTGGGACCTCTTCCGCTACCCGGGCGTGCGGTCCGACTCCGACATGATGACGCTCGGGTTCCCGTTCGAGCCCTGGACCGACCCCGACGCCATCGCCGACGGCCCGAAGATCCTGTCCTACCTCGAGGAGACGGCTCGAAAGTACGGCATCGACGAGCGGATCCGCTTCGGACACAAAGTGGTCGGTGCCTCGTGGTCCACCCCGGAGGCCCGCTGGACGGTGACGGTCGAGCGGGGCGACGGCGTCCGGGCGCAGCTCACGTGCGGCTTCCTCCAGCTGTGCAGCGGCTACTACGACTACGAGCGTCCGCACGACCCGGAGCTGCCGGGCATCGGCTCGTTCTCGGGTGACGTGGTTCATCCGCAGTTCTGGCCCGACGGCTTGCCGGTCGCGGGGCGCCGGGTCGTGGTGATCGGGTCAGGCGCGACTGCCGTGACCCTCGTGCCGTCCCTGGCCGACCTCGGTGCCCACGTGACGATGCTCCAGCGCACGCCGACCTGGGTCACGGCCCTGCCGCGCCGTGACCGCGTGAGGGACGCCGTGCAGCGGGTGCTGCCCACACGCGCGGGGGGCGTCGTCGCGCGCTACCAGAACGTCCTCGCGACCATGGCGTTCTACGAGCTGAGCCGACGACGACCTGGTGTCGCGAAGTCCCTGCTGGCCAAGGGTGCTGCCCGGTCGCTCGGCTCGACGACCATGGTGAGCGACCACTTCACGCCGACCTACGACCCGTGGGACCAGCGCCTGTGCGTCGTGCCCGACGGCGACCTGTTCGACGCGGTTCGGTCGGGCCGAGCCCACGTGGTGACCGACACGATCGAGACGTTCGCGCCCGACGGCATACGGCTGGGCTCGGGACGCCACCTGCCCGCTGACCTCGTCGTGACGGCAACCGGTTTGCGCATCAAGGTCGCCGGCGGCATCGAGTTCACCGTGGACGGGGAGCGCCGGCCCACCCGCGAGCTCACGGTGTACCGGGGGACGATGTTCGCCGACGTGCCGAACCTCGCCGTCACCATCGGCTACGTCAACGCCTCGTGGACCCTTCGCGCCGACCTCGCGAGCCGGTACGTCTGCCGCCTGCTGAACCACATGGAGCAGAACGGGTGGCGCGTGGCAGTCCCTCGCGCGCCCGAGGGGATGGAGGGGCGGCCGCTGCTGCCGTTGCGGTCGGGCTACGTCGAGAGGGCTGCGGCGGAGCTGCCGCAGCAGGGCGATGGTGCGCCGTGGCTGATGCGGCAGAACTACCTGCTCGATCGGCGCGACATGCTGCGCGGCGACGTCACGGAGGCGATGTCCTTCGTGCGCTGAGTCGCTGGCGTTCGGCTGAGGTCTCTTGCGCGACAACGTGATTCGTTGTCCACACCTGTGAGTTGCGCCTTCCGGTTTTATCGAACATGTGTTCTGCTGGAGGTAGTCCACGCAGTGCCGAGGGGAGGTGCCGTATGCCGTACGTGGCGTCGTCGCGAGCGTCTGCCGGCCTGCTCGGTGGTGGGGCGCCGCGGGTGCTCGATGTGTCGTGGGCGCGGGATGCCTCGACGGGTGGTGAGGCCTTGCGGGCGGTCGTGTCCGTGCTGCCAGGCCGGCTCGTCGGGGAGGTGGTCTACGACCCGGTCGACGCGCAGCACGGGGCTGTCGTCGCCGAGCGGGCTGATCGGGCTGGGCGGGCGCGGTCGGTGGGGGTGACCGAGGGCCTGCTGCGGGCGGGTGAGGCGGTGATGGCGCAGGTCGAGGCGCTCG
>NZ_JBHTKH010000022.1:0-54687 GCF_042676085.1 Terrabacter terrigena | reverse complement strand
AGAACTACAGGCTGCGCATGCTCCTCATCGCAGGCGGCCTGAACCTATGACCCCACACTCATCTGGGAAGAGCCCCTTTACCCGGAGCGCCTCCTCCGCGGCCGCGGCCTTCTCAGCCGCAGCCGCCGTTGCGATCGACTTGAGGATCGCAGCCCTCTGCGGGTGGTCAGGGCACAGGACCAGGGCGCCCATCTGCTCGTCGACCTGCTCCTTCGTCCAAGGAGTATCCGCGAATGCGGCGGGTGAGTTCTCCGAACAGATCCCCACCAAGACCCCGAGCGAGTCATAGTCAGTCGTGCCAGCGCCGTACGCCCGTTCTAGCGCTGCGACCTCGAAGTTGTTGATAGCCCCGCTGGTCTCGGCCTCGAGCTTCGAGCTCCATGCGTCGCGGAACGCAGTGTAGGACTCTGTCGATCCGTCGTCGTGCGTACATGTGATGTCCGCGGTCCATGTCCAGCTCGATGATGCGTCCTCGGTCGACGAACTACTGGGCACGGCGGTCGGCGTGACAAGAGCGAGGCTGGACTGCTTGCGCGCAACTTCGATGATGGGCGTCACTCCGTCGGCGTCGACCATGCACGCGGCATTGATCTTGGTTTGAAGGTCCTCCACGTCGCCACGCGATGGCGAACCGGGCATCATCCCCTCGACGAGCGTGGCTTGCTCGGGGATGCCGATATCGAAGCGCCACGCTCGGGAGTCGAGGCCCGAAGCGGACGGCGCCCGGGTGGTGGGTGTTGGCGTTAGACTGGTGCCGGCTGAGCTGACGCCGCCAGCGATCGGGACACCCGCTGCTGAGCACGCACTCAGCGCCAGCACCATGCCGACGATAGACATGAGCCAACGCACTGCCTTCATCCCTGTTCTCCAAAGCCTTGCAACCAAAGCACTTTGCGCCGAGCCATCCTCGGCTCTGAGGGCTGTCGGCGCAGCCACTGAATACACGTTCCTAGGAGAAACCCATCTGCTCGCGGCGACGCCCAGTCGGAGCACGGGAAGGTATGAACGATTAGCTCTCGCACCGAGACCTGAGCCATGCCCTTTGTCCGTTGAGCTCCTCCGTGAGCTCAGGCATCGGCCACACCTACTTCGCCGCGTCGCGTTCTCTCGCAGACCCCTGATTCAAGTGGCGTTGCCTGGATCGGGCACGCACGGCTGCATACCTGGACCGCCGACGCTTGTCCCGGAGTGGTCATCGGTGAAGGGTGATGCTTGGGCGCAGCCCGCTCACTCCCACCCCAGTGCGGGCTGCGCCACCCAAGGACCATCCTCGGTCCCGTCGACCGTTGTTCCGTTGGGGTCGTCGGCTCAGGTCTCGCAACCAGGACTTCGTCAGCTCTGGCGCCGATCTCGTGGCGCTGAGCGGCGGCCGGACCGCGAGCCTGTCGCCGTCATTCGTCTCGCCAACGAACCGCGATGACCCTTCGCACAGACGGCGGACGTGCAAGGTCGCCGAACGAGGTGGCCCGAACCGCTACAGCACGAGGACAACCGACACCAACGTAACCGTGGCGAGCACCATCAAGGCCATCGAACTCCCGAACTGGCTCTCGTCGCGAGCTGAATTCGCGGGTTGGTTCCGACTCAGCTCCCCGCCTTTCGCCGGCGAGGCGTCATGTTCTTGGCCTGTCAGGGTGTGTTTCTCGAGCCACTGCATGAACAGCATGAGGGCCAAGCTGACGAGAGGAGCGGCCAGAGTGAGGGCGATCATCGGAAGGTCTCCCTCGCGAGTTGTTGGGGAGCGGCATCTGCCCCCTCGATGTCTGTCGCCCGGTGATGACGTCGACCTACCCCATTTCTGAACCGACAAGCGCGACCTCGTCCGCCGCCCCGCTACGACTTGGGTGCCGCGCCAGCCGCCGAACTGGCCACGGCTGGCCTGGAACACGGACGGAGAGATATCTGTGGCGAGCCTCGTGGTGTTGAGAGTGTGGACCAAGTGGACGGTGTGATCGTGGCGTGCCTACGAAATCTGCGGGCTCGCAAGGCTCTAGGCTCGCGGCCATGAAGAGGATTCGGAGCATCGCGGCAGTCGTGGTGTGCGGCTACTGGGCCTTGGCGGGATGCTCCACCGGTGACTCGCCTGGACCGGCGGGGGCGGGCCAAGCGGCTGAAGCCTTCGCTGCAGCGGTAACTGGTCAGCCTGACGCCGCTTGTGCACTGGTCGCGCCGGGCACGGTCAAGGAGCTTGTGG
The DNA here is from genome assembly GCF_042676085.1 of Terrabacter terrigena. Lineage (NCBI taxonomy): Bacteria > Bacillati > Actinomycetota > Actinomycetes > Micrococcales > Intrasporangiaceae > Terrabacter > Terrabacter terrigena. The sequence goes on along the minus strand of NZ_JBHTKH010000022.1, from coordinate 52,493 downwards.
ACTCATCTGGGTCGTGCGCGAAGGGAATCACCGACGCCGACCTGCCGCGAGCGGGCCGGGCGCTGGACGTGGAGGTCTTCGGCCTCGACGCGATCGTGCGTCTCGAGCACGACACGATGTTCTTGGCCTTCTTCGACTCCGGTTGGCGCGTGACGGCAGCTGGCTGCACACCCGAGGCGCGGGAACGGCCCTACTCGTGCGACCTGAAGGGGGCGTGAGCATGCGTGCCGCGTTCGTGGGGATCCTCGTGTTCATCGCCGTCGTGCTGTCAGCGTGCATCACGATCGGGCTGGGCCAGCGGTGAGGAAGGTCCTTCGTGAGCAGGGACTGACCCTGGCCTTCATCGCCTTGCTGCTCGGCGCCCTGGTCGGGCAGGCGCTGACTGGTTTGGCGGTCTACAACCGGCAGGCCGCTGATGCGCACCTGCCCTTGATGACCTTATGGCGTTACGTGACCTCGTCGCAGTTCGCCGTGGACGTGGCCGAGAACTGGCAGTCGGAGTACCTGCAGTTCCTCCTGTTCATCCTGCTCACCGTGTGGCTTGCCCAGAAGGGGTCGCCCGAGTCCAAACCGCTCGACTCGCTGGGCCGGGAGTCCGACAAGGACCAGAAGGTCGGCCACTACGCCCAAGACGACTCGCCGGCCTGGGCCAAAGTCGGTGGATGGCGCCTGCGTTTGTTCTCCCGGTCGCTTGGACTCGTGATGGGCGCGATCTTCTTGCTCTCCTGGCTGGTCCAGTTCATCGCCGGTCGCTCCGCCTACAACGCCGACCAGATCCAGGACCTGAAGGCGCCGCTCGGTTGGGCTGAGTACCTGACGGCTCCGGACTTCTGGAACCGGACCCTGCAGAACTGGCAGTCGGAGTTCCTTGCTGTCGCAAGCATGGTCGTGCTCAGCATCTACCTGCGTGAGCGGGGCTCACCGGAGTCCAAACCCGTCGGGCAGCCGCATGCCTCGACCGGAGTCGAAGGCTGAGCCGTTTGGCTTGGTCGCAGCTGCACGCCCGGACGTTCGCCCAGGTGCAGGTGGGCAAGGGATGGTCGTGCTCCGCCCGAGCCGACACCGATGGTCCGCGACGGGGGTCGGTGTTTCCCTAGTCGAGAGGCCTCCCGTGTCTGGTCTCATCACGCTGATCAAGGACGACCACGCCAAGCTCGAAGCGGTGTTCAAGAAGCTCGAGTCCGCCCAACCCGACCAGATCCCGGACCTCCTGCAACAGGTCACCGAAATGCTTGTGCCGCACTCCAAGGCAGAGGAGGAGGTCATCTACCCGGCCATCAAGTCCACCGCGCCTGACGAGGGGGAAGACGTCGACGACGGGCTCGCGGAACATCACCACGTCGAGGCGACGCTCAAACAGCTGCGCGTGTCCGATCCAGGTGCCCCGGAGTGGATGGCCTGATCGCCGCGATGATCGGCGAGGTGCGCCACCACGTCGAAGAAGAGGAGGAGCAGATCCTCCCGGCCTTCGCCGAGGTGGCCAGCAGCTCAGCGAGCTCGGTGAGCAGTTCACGGCCGCCAAGGACCGTCACCTCGCCGAGCTCCGAGGATGACGAACCGGCAACGAGTCAGGCCGTCCGTGGCGCGTGCTGCGGTAGGCGTCGCGACGGTCGCGCTCACTGCCCTGGTTGTCGCAACCGTTCTGGGCGAGCGGAATCGTGCGAGTCGGGCATCGAGTCCCACGTTGATGGGCCGACTGCTCAACAGGATCGAAGGCGGCGGCGACTCGAGCCAACCGCAGCGACAGGGAATGTGAAGGCGGCAGGCCATTCGCGGCCATGGCGACCCCGAGCCTCCCCGAGCGATCCCGGGCGTCAGGCACCCGTCTGTGGTCATCCATGGCTCCTTCGCATCGAATGCAGCTAAGCCGACTGCGGGGTGCTCTTTGCCTCGCACGAAACAGACGACGATGCGAAAGTCGCGGAGTCCCTGCACAGTTCGTCTAGAACGGCTGCACGTTTCTCTCGTCAACCGCAATTCAGGGCGCGCCAGTGCGAACGCGTAACCGACTGTCCCGGCGGCGCAGCAACGCGAGACCGGAAGGTTAGAGCATGGAGGACGAGTTGGAGCGCGATCCGCGCCGCGACTGCGCCCAATGCAGCGGTCTCGCGGTCTCGAACCCGCACTTGGTTGACGGCGGTAGAGGGCAGCGGTGGTGCCTTCCCGAGATGCTTGGGCCGCCCCGTGCTGTGATGTGCCGCGTCCGCCTCGTGCTGGTCATCGGGGCCAACTCGGATGGCCGCTCCCGCGAGGCGGACCGGGTGCACGGTGCCTATCGCGTGCCCACATCACTACGGGCGCGGTAGCGCTAAAGGCTCCTGACCGCCTCGTCGTCGGCTCTGAGTGCTTGCGCGCTGCCGTTCCTGGGCAGGTGCAGGGCGTCATCAACCTGCTGCGCGCTCAGGTGGCTACGGTGTTCGGAGGCGGTGACGATGACGTCGAGCAGGAGCTCGATCTCCTCGTGCAGCTGGTCATCCTGCAGGGGTGGTCCGGGTACCGACTTCGCGGCGACTGCTGCGGAACTATGCAGGGTGTCGCTGCACGTCAGTCCGGCCGAGGGGCTGGCCGCGTCGGATGGGTGTGATACCTGTGGCGAGGAGTGTGAGGCCGCCTCGTCAGACGCGGCCTGGTGCATGTCTCCGAATGCGGGCTGGGAGGGCTGCGGTGGTTGGGTCGTCACAAGGCCTCTCCTGGGGTCGGGCGAAACGTCGAACCTGAGCTCGCTCTGGGAAGGTTGGGAGGCGAGGCGGCGTCCCTCGATGCAGCCGTCGGCGAGCTCACGTGGCGTGGTCACGAACACAGTGAGCGGGGGAATGGCCCCAGTCAGCAGTACCTCCTCGGCGATGTCGGCCAGCTTGCGGTTGCAGTTCTGGCTGATGGTCACCAGGTGGTCGAAGGCAGCGGTGTAGGTGCACCGGCGGGTGGCCATGCAGATCCCGACCGCGGCCGCGATCGCCCGGTTGCTCGCCAACGCGAGGGTGAGGTGGTGTGCGGTGTCGCTGCTGGTTTTGGCCGCCAGGGCCAGTCCGAGCAGGTCCGCAAGATAGTGACACTCCTCGTCGAGGATGTGCTGGAACGCGCCTACCTGAGGGGAGTAAAGGTTCATCGTGGCCATCGGTGCCGGCACGGAAGACCTACGTTGATGCCTCGGGGCTGCAAGGAAGTTCGGCGAACTCGACGTGCTTCTGACCGGTCCGCCCGGGATAGGCACGATCAGGACGGCGCGCACCTCCGGCCCGGCCCATTCCTCCTGGGTTGCTGCTGGCTCACTCGTCCCGCTGGACGCGAGCTCAGCGAAGCCAGCCCACCGGGGGTCAGCGCGCAGGTCAACGACACGAATGGGACAGCGTGTCCGGGCCGCCTCGTGCCTCGGCCCGTCTCCGGCCAGCTCCTCCAGGGCATCGATCGCCGCAGCAGCAGGATCACTGACCACAAGGGGTTCAGTTCGACAGTCGGCGTCCGCCCGTCGGGGAGGGGTCAGGGTGGCCCACCGGGCTCCGGGGAGGACCTCAGAGAGACGGTTCACGAACGCTTGGATGGCGTCGTGGATCGATGCACTCGTCGGGCCGGGATCCTCGGGAGAGGGCTCGGGATTGGGGTTCGGCGCGACGCTGCTGACGAGCGTGGGCTCGCTCGTGGCCGCCGCGACCGCGCGCGCCAGGTCCCCGGCGGCCTCGAGAAGCGTGCTGCGCCCGCCGAGTGCCCGGGCGCGTGCGTTGCCGCCCGGGTCGGCGTCTAGCCCTCGATTCGACCCGATGGGCTGTGGGCTGGGTGGGGGCAGCCGGCCTGCCGAGCGGGGCTTGAGGTCGATTCCGTGGCGGCCCAACAGGGTCAGAAGGGCGCGTTCCCGAGAGTCGAGCGAATGCGGCAGTGGTGCGGCGTCCCCGTGGCGCATCGCATCCTGGGTGTAGGCCAGCTCGCTGAGCAACGCACGGACCGTGTCGGCCGGATCCTCCCGCGCCGACTCTGGCTCGGCTTCGGCATGGGACTCTGTCCCCGGGGGAGTCTCTCGCTGACACAGCGGGGATACCGCAAGGAACTCGCCAGCGGCCACATCGGCTGGGGCCTCGGGCGCGTGTGGGGCACGTTGGTTGTGCGCGCTGGCGGGGGCGTGGCCCTGGTTAATCATCGGCGCATGGACGGGTTGTCGGTTGCGGGCCATCGGACCTCAGCTCCCTGGGCACTTCTGGACTGATCGATGTGAACAGGTGCCGGGTCTGGGGTACCGATATCAGAGTAACTCTCTAGAAGGCTTCTCCTGCGGTCATTGCATGACTGATTCCGATGGCCGTTCTACAGCCGGTGAGGTGGCTCTCCTCGATCAGGCAGCGGGGCGAGCCCAAGGAGCCGCTCCATAGGCCTGCGCTCAGCCCGCAGAGGGGGTCTCGACGCGTGAGGGCCGTAGTGAGCCCGTGGCGAGAGGGCGCGGGGCGCCAAGTCACGGTAGCTGGCCGCTACCGGTGAGCTTTCGAGCACTGACGTCTTGGGTCTGGTCCGCCAGCGCCGATCATCGTTGTGGTGGCCGGGTGAGGGTGGGGTGCCGGTCGGGGGTGGTGACGACCTCGGCCGCGACGGTGCTCAGCCGGAGCCCCTCGCTCCGGGCATACGAGCGAAGGATCGTGAACGCCGTCTCGACGCTGGTGGCGTGGATCCGCGACAGGATGCCCTTGGCCTGCTCGATGCTGATCCGGCTGACCAGGGCGAACTGCAGCTGTTCGGTCAGGACGTCGCCAGCGTGGATGGATCGCTCCTGGAGTATCCCAATGGTGGCGATGTCCGCGATGGCTTGGATAACGCGCACGTCGGCGGCCTCAAGCGGGTGGGGGTGCGCGCTCAACAGGGTCAGGGCCCCGACGGTGGCGCCTTGGTGGCGCATGGGCAGTGCATGCACGGACCGGTAGCCCATCGCGGCGGCGCGGTCGGCGAACGCCGGCCATCGCGTCTGTGCCTCGGGTTGGGTCAAGTCGGTGTTGACGACCGGCACACCGGTGTGGAAGCAGTCCTGGCAGGGGCCTTCCTCAAGTTGGACGGCCAGCGCTTCGAGCAGGCGTACGGACTCCTCGGAGGCGGCCACGAACTGCAGCTTCCCAACTGGGTCACCCAGCACGATCCCGGCGGCGGTGGCCGCGCTGATCGTGGTGGCCTTCTGGGCCACGAGCTCGAGGAACTCGATGATGTCGAAGTCAGCGACCAAGGTATCGGCGACGGCGACGAACATGTCGGTCAGCTTCTCGATGGCGATCATGAGCGGTCAGCTCCTCTCTGCGGTCGGGGTGGAAGAGGGTGTTCCGCGGGCCTGTGGTGAGACCCGCGCAAGCCTGCTGGCCTGCCCGGGTCGCCCGCCATGAGCGGGCACCTCATGGTGGCTCCACGGGAGGCTTCGGAGGCTCATCACGAGGCAGGTGCAGCGTGCCGTCGATGACGCCTCGGGCGATCTCGGTGATGCTGCGTCCGGTCGCGAACGCACGCCCTCGCAGCCGGGCCATCGCATCCGTGGCGTCGACCTGTAGGTCGACCATGACCATGCCCTGGGCCTGGTAGACCTCCATGCGGTAGGTCAGCGCGTCATCCACGCCCGCCGGGACCTGGCCCCCTGCGGCGTCCGCCTGCCCCTGCAGCAGCAGCCGGAGCGCGACCTCGGCGAAGGTGTATCCAGCAGCCAACGCCTCCCGCGAGAGCGGCCCGGGCCGCTTCCGGTAGATGTCGAGCACTCCCACCCGGGCCGCGCCGACCTGTAGCGGGAAGGCGAACACCGCTCCGACCCCGAGCTCGGCGGCTTGCGGCCCGTACACCGGCCACCGGCTGGACCCGGCCCCAGCGAGGTCGGGCTCAAGCATCGGCCGGCGCGCCGTGTGCGCGTCTAGACACGGGCCCTCGCCCAGCGTGAATTGCAGCTCCTCGAGCCGACGGCTGCCCGGACCGGCAGCTGCGGCCACGCCGGCCGAGCCGTGCCCTTCACCGACCAGACTGATACCCGATCCGGACGCCGGTAGGTGTCGGACCAGAGCGGTACACAGGCGAGTCAATGTGCTCACGAGACCGTCCACTCCCGGCGGGCTTGGTTCCTCAGCGAGCTGCAGCAGTACCCGCGCTACCGCCGGATCCGGACTGGACGCTGTCACGACTACCTCGGTTCTAGGGGTGATAACCACGAAGCCCGGCGCCAAGGTCTGGGGTCGTCCCGCCTGGATCACTTCAACCCTACGCCCCAGCCCTCAAGGCCGAGGCGTAGACCGTCGCCGAGATCAGCGGCGTTGGATCTCGCCTATCGGATGACGGCACTGCCGCGGCCCGAGGGCGGCCCGGTCGGTGCTGCAAACCCAACGCTCACCACCCGTCCGGCACCAAGACGGTAGGGCCGTGATCGACCACCGAGACCTCATGCACGGCCTCACCTGCGTCATGGCGTCGACGAATCCGGCGTCGATCCGACGCCCCCTCAACCCAGGGCACCCGCCGGCTGGCGCCCCTTCCGCGGATCAGCCTCCGAGAGCTGCCTCTCGCCCATCGCACGGGCAGCTCGACCGCGGCACTCCGTGGACAGTTCAAAGGGACAGCGGGTGCAGCTACTGCGCTCAGCGCTAACCGGGGCCGAGTGCGTCCTGATCCACGACGCAAGCTCGCCACTTGACCGGTTAGGGCCTCTAGTTCTGGGACGGCAGCAGCACACCGAATGCCCATCAGCGCCAAGCACCGGCGGGCCCCTTCGGGTTGAAGGTCGAAAGAGTTAATGATCAGACATTTACGCTGAAGTGCAATGGCATGCGTGCTCGCTGACAGGATGGGGCTATGGACACCGCCCGCCTGCCTGAGACTCCCGGAGACTGCGCGGAAAGCGCCCGTGGGGTGGTGGGCTTTGAGGGCTGGTTCCTCGGTGCTCACGGGCCGCTGGTGATGGCGGTGGTGTCAGTATCGCTGGTCTTGTACAGCAGCGCCATGGACGCTTCGGAGAGGAGCGGCGGTCGGCGACTTGCCATTCGTCGTGGGCGTCGGCCAGCACGGCCCCGACGAGGCGGATGACCGCGGGGCCGTTGGGAAAGATCCCGACGACGCGGGCTCGTCTGTTGATCTCGCGGTTGAGCCGTTCGATGGGGTTGTTGGACCAGATCTTGGTCCAGTGCGCCCGGGGGATCGCGGTGAACGCGAGAACTTCGGTCTTCGCCTCGTCCATCAGCGGCCCGATCTTCGGGAACCGGACGGACAGCTCGTCGCGGACGTGGTCCCAGGTGGCGGCGACCGCGTTGGCCTCGGGGTGGGCGAAGATGGTCCGGAACACGGCGGCGACCATGTCCTTGTGGGACTTGGGGACCAGCGCGAGCAGGTTCCTGGCGAAGTGGACCCGGCAGCGCTGGTGGGCGGCGCCGGCGAAGCAGCGGGTGAGGGCCATGACGAGGCCGGCGTGCTGGTCGGAGATGACCAGCTGCACCCCGCCGAGTCCGCGACTCCTCAACGAGGTCAAGAACGCCCGCCAGAACGTCTCGTCCTCGCTGTCGCCGACGTCGAGCCCGAGGATCTCCCGGCCACCGTCCTCGGTGACGCCGGTGGCCACGACGACGGCCTGGGAGACCACCTGCCCACGGGAGGCCTCGCGCAACGTGCAGGTAGGTCGCGTCGAGGAACACGTACGGGAACCGGTGTGTCCCAGCGTCCGAGTGCGGAATGCGGCGACCATCTCGTCCAGGCCCGCGCAGATCCGCGAGACCTCGCTCTTGCTGATCCCGGTGTCACTACCCATCGCCGCGACCAGGTCATCGACCGCCCGGGTGGATACGCCGTTGACGTAGGCCTCCATCACGACCGCGTACAGGGCCTGATCGATCCGCCGGCGTGGGTTGAGGATGCTGGGGAAGAAGCAGCCCTTGCGCAGCTTCGGGATCCGTAGCTGCACATCGCCTGCGGTGGTCGTCAGCGTCCGCGGCCGGGTCCCGTTGCGTTCGGTCCTGCGTTTCTCGGTGCGCTCGTACCGGCCGGCGCCGATCACGCCGGTGGCCTCGGCCTCGATCAGCTCCTGCAGCGCGACCTGGCCGCGTCCTGGATCAGGTTCACCCCCTCCCCGGTGCGGAACGCCTCGAGCAGCTCGGACAGGACAGACTGGGACAAGGCCATCGGTGTGGCTCCTCTTCGACGAGTACCTGGCCGTACAGACCGAAGATCCCGCCGATGGCCCCCTCACGTCCTCACGACATGCCGGGCCTCAAACCCCACCACTCAACGGGACTCACACGATCTCGGGGCGGGGATGCCAGGCGGTCCTGCGGAAGGTCAAGGTACCCATCAGGTACCCGCAGTCTCGAGAGCTGCCGCAAACAATCGGCATACAGCAGCGCCAAAAGCCTTGCAGCACAAAGACATGCGAGGAGATGCCTGGTCCCCGTCGGACTCCTAAAGCGGCTGTCGCAGGTTCGAATCCTGCCGGGGGCACGTCTCGCAATCAGCCGCAACTACCAAGCATCAGCCGGTATCAGTGGGCCACTCCCCCGGCGGTGAGTCATGGCTTCGGGAAAGCGGGACTCATCTGTGGTCAGGGCACAGGGGCCGGACAGCGTTTTGGCAGGTCAGGCGCGGTGGAAGCGGTTCAGGCAGCGTCTTATGAGGAGATCTGTGAGCGCCGCGGGACCTGAGAGGTCCCCGGACAACCACGAGAATGAGGATCGTGGGTTGGGCCTGCGCCACCCGAGGGTTTGAGCCTGCTACCAAGCGCCCGGACGTTACCAGGCAGCAGGGACAGCACATGGCTCGGTGACGCGATGCTTCCGGCGAGCCACTGTGGCGGTCGTCATCAGGGGCATGCGTGTGGGCGTGCGGCGAGGAGGGCGAGCGGCACGGGCGGCGAGGAGGACACGAACAGCTGCCCGTGATGGGCGGAGCCAGCAAGAGATTCTGGCTGGTGAGGGCACGCCGGAAATGGCGGGCTGGCAACCGCCCGCCCTCACCCCCGTCCCGTCGTGAGAACGGCCTTGCCGTGCGCCTTGCCGTCCTTCACGTACTGCAGGGCCTCGGCGGCGTTCTCCAGCGGGAACGTGGTGTCGACGGCGCCGTTGACCATTCCCTGCTCGAACAGCGCGAACATCTCGGCCATCGTGGACCGCATCAGGTCCGGCGTCCGGTCGCGGTAGTCGCTGCTCTGCAGGCCCAGCATTGCGATGTTCTTCACGAGCAGGTGTCCCGGCTTGATGGGCTCTTGTCCACCTGAGGCGAAGCCGACGATCACGATCCGGCCCTCCCAGGCAGTGGCCCGGATGATCTGGGTGAGGAAGGCTCCGCCGAGCATCTCCAGGACGACGTCGACCCCCTTGCCATCGGTGGCTGCGAGCAGGTCGTCGCGCAGCGTCTCCGGCGTGGAGGTGAGCACGACGTCGGCGCCCTGCCCTCTGGCCACCGCAGCCTTGCCTTCGTCCTGGGCAAGCGCGACGACCCGGGCGCCGAGCGCCTTGGCGAGCTGGACACCAGCGGAGCCGACGCCGCCGCCGGCCCCGGTGACGAGCACGGTCTCGCCCTGCTGCAGGCGGCCGCGCCGAACGAGGCCGAAGTACGCCGTGGAGTAGACCAGGCCGAAGGCTGCCGCCTCCTCGTAGCTCATGGGCTCGGGCAGTTCCATGACCAGGTCCGCCGGCACCCGCAGCTGCTCGGCGTAGCCGCCGTATTCGACCAAGGCAAGCACCCGCTGTCCGACGACGAGGCGCTCGACGCCTGCGCCGACGGCGATCACCCGCCCGGCGGCCTCCTTGCCCGGGCTGAAGGGCCGCGGCGGCAGATTCTGGTAGTTGCCCTCGACGACGAGGATGTCCGGGAAGTTGATGCTGACCGCTGCTACGTCGATCACCACCTCCCCGGGCCCGCACTTGAGCTCCGGCACCTCCTCCACGACGAGGCTCGAGGGTGGACCGAACTCCTTGACGAGCGCTGCACGCATGGCGGAAAACTCCTAGTCGTCTCGGGCACTCAGGCCCATGGGGAAGCGTCGCCGAGCCTGGCGAGCGAGGGATACTGACGGGTGCCCGCCCTGCGTCGGAGCGCGGGCGAGATCGGGCTGGGCAGTGCCGGGAAGGACCGGTCGCCGGACGGAGTGGCCACCCGATCCGGGGCGTCGACGTCCACCAGTCCGACGGCCACCGCTTCGTCCCAGGTCGCGACGACAACCGTGCAGACGTCCTCACCGCGCAGGACCGACCGCCAGTGCTCGGAGGTCTCCGCGGCGAAGCGGTCCGCGAGCGCGTCGGTGACTGCCTGCTCCTGACCGGCGTCGTCGTGGAACTTCGGGTCGAGTCCGACGAGTTCGACCAGCCGGTCCCAGAACTTGGGCTCGAGCGCGGCGCAGGCGACATGGCGGTCGTCGGCGGTCCGGTACACCTGGTAGCGGGGGCTACCGCCGGTGAGTAGCTCCGCGCTGGGGCGCGGCCAACCGCCGCCCGCCTGGTAGCTGGCGAAGTACCCGTAGGCGAGTACCTGGAGGTTACCGGCCATCGACACGTGCAGGTGGCTGCCCTTACCGGTGCTGTCCCGCTGGCGCAGCGCGAGCAGGATGTTCACGACGGCTGGGTAGGTCCCGCCCGCGATGTCGGCGAGCACCGAGATCGGCAGGCTCGGGGACCCTGTGCTGTCGGTCACCACGCCAAGCAGGCCCGACTCGGCGAGGTAGTTCAGGTCGTGTCCCGCCCGCTGGGAATGGGGACCGTCCGGGCCGTACCCGGTGATCGAGCAGTAGACGACGTCCGGGTTGACGGCCCGCACCTGCTCATAGCCGAGCCCGAGCCGGTCGGCGACCCCCGGCCGGAACTGCTCCACCACCACGTCCGCCTCGGCAGCGAGGGCGAGGACCCGGTCGCGTTGCGCTGGGTCCTTGAAGTCCACGGCGTAGGCGCGCTTGCCCCGGTTCAGCACCGCGTAGTTCGCGCTCGCCTCGCCGAACCGCGGCTCGTATGAGCGCATCTCGTCGCCTCGCCCCGGGCGCTCGAGCTTCACCACATCAGCCCCGGCGTCGGCGAGCAGCAGCGTGGCTAGCGGGCCGGGCAGGAGAGTCGAGAGGTCGAGCACATTGATCCCGGCCAGGGGCAGCGCGCTCATGCGAGCACCTCCCACAGCCGGAACTTCTCGATCTTGCCGGTAGGTGTCAGGGGGGGCTCCGGACGTTGATCACTCGGTCGAGCTGGCGTAGGTGCCGGTCGAGGCAGGGGCCAAGCAGGTTGCTCACCGAGGGGGCCATTCCCCGGGCAGCGGGGCGAGCAGCGTGGCGCCTGCCACGGCCCCGGAGCTGTCGACGCGCTCGACGCCGAGGTGGCATGGGGCCGTGCGGGTCCAGGGCCGGGTCGCCTCGACGGCTGCCGGCCAGCGGTCCCTCCGCTCGTCCCCAACCTCTCCACAAGCCACGTGGTCACACCAGCGATCCTCCGGTGAGTGCTGCTTGGCGAAGGTAGAGACTGGGCCGATAGCGGGATGATCGGTGTTGTTCGGCAAGCGCATCGATGAGCGCCTCCACGTACCCCGCTCCCCAGCGATCGCCCCACTCCAACAGCCCGAGCGGGTAGTTGGTCCCAAGCCGCATGGCCACATCGACGTCGCCCGCGGAACACAGGCCGATGTGCACCGCCTCCGATGCCTCGTTGACGAGCATGGAGACGACGCGCGCGGTGACGAGGCCCGGAAGGTCCTTGACCCGGATCATCTCGAGCTCGGCTTGAGCGCTCGCCGCGAGCAGGGTCGACTCGAGTGCGGAGGGCACGGCAGAAGTCGTGTAGGCCAGTGCGGAGGCGCTGGCCACGTCGACGGCGCGGTCGACGACGATCACGGGCACACCACCGGCACGGACGGACTCCTCGGCGGCGGTCAGCCCGCGAGTCAGGCGCAAGAGCCCGTCGTCCCCGAAGTCCCAGACACCCGGTCGCGGACCCGGTGCGCCGATGGAGAAGCGCAGGCGGTGGACGAGCGCCGCGACGGAGTCGGCCGGACCCTCACCCGTCAGGGTCCGGTCCAACTCGAGGCGCTGGGCGCTCGACCCCTGCGCGCCAACGTCGCCGTAGTCGTAGAACCCCAGGCCGGTCTTGCGGCCGAACCGACCGGCAGCGACCAACTCGGCTTGGAGGTTCGAGGGCTCGAAGCGCGGGTCGAAGTGGTGGCCCTCCCATACGGTCCGGGTCACGGTGGAGTTGACGTCGTTGCCGACCAGGTCCATCAGCTCGAACGGTCCCATCCGGAAGGCACCGGAGGCGCGCAGCAGCCGGTCGATCGTCTCGACCGGGGCGACTCCCTCCTCGGCCAGCCGCAGGGCCTCGCCGTAGTACGGGCGGGCGACCCGGTTAACGATGAAGCCGGGCGTGGACTTCGCCAGGATCGCCGTCTTTCCCCAGCCCTCAGCCAGCCGGAGAACCTGCTCGACCAGCTCGGGAGCGGTCTGCACACCAGGCACGACCTCGACCAGCTGCATGACCGGGACCGGGTTGAAGAAGTGCATGCCGACCACACGGTGAGGATGCGGGACACCTGCGGCGATTGTGGTGATGGAGAACGAGGAGGTGTTCGTCGCGTAGACGCCGTCACCTCCGAAGAGCTCCTGGGCCTCGGCCAGTAGGTGCTGCTTGACCGCCAGGTTCTCGACGATGGCCTCGATCACCACGGGCGCGTCGAGCCCAGCGCGGGAGTGCTCTGCGGCGACGGCCGCGAGGCCGACGTGCGGCGACAGCCTCGCATGCAGCTCATCCTCGGCCGGACCCTTCCGGATGAGGCGCTTGATGATCTCGTCCTGCGCGCGCTCGAGCTGTGCCTCATTGGTGTCGACCAGATGGGTTCGGTGACCCGCCGCGACGGCGACCTGGGCAATGCCCACGCCCATGGTGCCGGCACCTACGACGACAATGGAACGGCTTTGGCCCACCTGGAACTCCTCGAACAAAATTGACATTGCGACAACTGTAAGACTTTTGTACCCTCGGTCAAGTGACAACACACACAACGCCCGTGACAGTGCTCGGGGGCGGCACCATGGGCCGAGGAATCGCCCTGACGGTCGCCCGCGGCAGCCATCTCGTCCGGTTGGTCGACAAGGACCCCTCTCAGCTCGCGGCAGCACAGCAGTGGGTCGGGGAGTATCTGCGGGGCAGCGTGGAGCGGGGCAAGCTCGACGCAGCGGAGGCCGACCGGATCGTCGAGCGCCTCACCTGGTCCGCTGACCCCGCGGACGCCTCCGACTCCGAGCTGGTCATCGAAGCACTTCCCGAGTCACTCAGCCTCAAGCGCCAAGTCCTCAGCGCTATCCAGCACGGCGCGGACCACCCTGTGACGATCCACACCAACACCTCGACGCTCGCCATCAGCGACATCGCGGAGGGCCTGCCTGCGCCGGAACTTTGCATCGGCACGCATTACTGCAATCCCGCGCCCATCATGCCGCTGGTCGAGGTGGCCCTGGGCGATGCTACGGAGCAGGCCACGGTCGACTCGACGCTCCACTTTCTCACCTCGATCGGCAAGACCCCCGTGGTGCTCAAGGACCGCCCGGGCCTGATAACCAACTACCTGGTCGTGGCCTTCGAGAACGACGCCGTGCGGGCCCTCGAGACCGGACTGGCCACCGCAGCTGAGATCGACCGGGTGACGCTGGAGAGCATGAGGTTCCCGATCGGACCGTTCCGACTTCTCGACATCGTCGGTCTGGACGTTCACGTAGCGGTCAGCCAGAGCCTGCGCGAGCAGCTCGACGACGAGCAGTACACCGTTCCTCAGACCATCCACGACATGGTCGCTCGCGGCGATCTCGGCGTGAAGACGGGGCGAGGCTTCTACGACTATCCGGTGGAGGCGAAGGCATGACGACTTACGGAATCATCGGGCTCGGTCGCGTGGGCTCGACGCTCGCGACGGCGCTCACTTCCGCCGGCCATCCAGTTCGGTGGCTCTCTGACTCGGACCAGGAGCCGGCCGGTACGGGCATGCGGGCCAGCGTCGAGACGATCCGCGGGTGCGACGTCGTCATCGAGTGCATCTCTGAGGACCGCGCGGCGAAGATCTCGGTCCTGGGCGAGCTGGCGGGCACGTCGGCCGCGGTGCTGACCACCACCTCCTCCTTCACCGTGGCCGAGCTGGCCTCAGAGTCCGGCCTGGAGGGACGCCTCGCGGGTTTCCATTACCTACCGTCGTACGGCGGCAAACTGGTCGAGCTCACCACGGCCGCGAGCGATCCGGACGTGCGCGCGGCGGCCGCGGCGCTCGCTGACGAGCTCGGTCTGGCGACGGTCGAGGTCGCCGACCGCCCCGGCCGGATCTCACGACGCCTGATCGTTCCGTTCCTGGAGAACGTCCTGCGCGCCGTTGAGCTCGGCATCGCCTCCCCCGACGACATCGACCGAGTCGTCCACCTCGGACTCGGCCATGCCGTCGGTCCGCTGCATCGGCTGGGCGAAGCGGGTCTCGAGGACCACCGCGCCGTCGTGAAGGCGTTGCTGCCCACCATCCCCACCGCCGGTCGCTGAGCACCCATCAGGAAGGAAGCCCATGTACAAGCCCATGAACTACGAAGAGATCATCGTCGAGGCGTCCGACGGCGTCGCCGTCATCACGATCAATCGTCCCGAGCACGCCAACAAGCTGACCTTCACGACCGCGAAGGAGCTGTACGACGCGCTGCGCGCCGTGCGCGAGGACCCGACGCTCGACGTCGCCATCCTTACCGGTGCCGGCGACAAGTTCTTTTGCATCGGTGGCGAGCACGAAGAGCTGGAGCGGCTCGACTACTCCAACGTCATGCCGGTCGTCGACCTGTACGAGATGATCGACACGATGCCGAAGCCGGTGATCGCGGCGGTCAACGGCTTCGCGGTCGGCGGCGGCAACGTGCTCCAGGTGGTCTGCGACCTCTCGGTGGCCGTTCCGGGCGCGATCTTCCGGCAGGTCGGTCCTATGGTGGGCAGCTTCGACGCTGGATACGGCACCTGGTACCTCGAGGAGCTGATCGGGCGCCGTCGGGCCAAGGAGTTCTGGTACCTCAACAGGAAGTACACGGCCCAGCAGGCACTGGACTTCGGCTTGATCAACGAGGTCTGCGAGGAGGGTGTCTCGGCGCTTGACCGTGCCAAGGAGATCGCGGCCGAGATCCGGCGCCGGGGACCCTTCGCGATCGCCTCGCTCAAGACGGCCTTCTCCGGGCGCCACACCGGCGTGGTGGGCCAGGCCCGGCTCGCGCACGACCTGCTCCTCACGGCGTACCGCGGTGGTCAGGAGTCCAAGGAGATTTCCGCCTCCTTCGACGAGCGTCGCGACCCCGATCGCGACAAGTTCTACCGATGAGCATTGATCGCCGCGAGCTCGACGACCTGCTGGCGGTCGTCGTCGACTTCGCGGACAAGGTGCTCGTCGACGCGGCCGAGGTCGACCTCACGCTGGTCGCCTCGACTCCTCTTCCGACTCTCGTCACCGATCTCACAGAGGCGGAGGTTCCCGACGCGCTCGCCTGGACCTTCGAGGTCGTCGAGGCCGTCGCCGCGCGGGACGCATCGTGGGGTTTCGTGCTCGCGAGCCGGTACGCCGCCGAATTCGCGCTGGCGAGCGCTGCCGACACGTCCCCCGGTTGTTACCTAGCGAGCAGCCAAAGCACCGAGGGCGGCGTTCTCGTCCCTGCGGCGCCCCTCGCGGCCGGTCCGCTGGACGCGCTGCTGGTCGTGACCGAGGAAGGCATCCGGCGGCTGGAGGGCCCCACCCCCGACGCCGAGCAGCCGCACCGGACCGGCCTGGCCGGAGCCCGCCTGACCGCGGTCACGGCCCGCTCGGGTGCCGTCGTCGAGGGGGCCGCCGCCGCCGCCTGGCCGGTGCTCCTCGGCGCGGCGGTCAGCGGACTGGGCAACGCCTTGTCACGCGAATCGGTTCGCTATACCGAGCAGCGCGAGCAGTTCGGCGCCCCGATTGCCTCGTTCCCCGGCCTGCGCGCCCTTGTGGGAAGCGCCTACGCGGACCTCCGTCGCGCCCGAGCCCATCTGTACGCGCAGGCGCTGGGCGCCCCGGCTACCCCCGTCGCCGACACGCTTGCGCTGGCCGCCGACGCCGTCGTCAACAGCGCGATCGATGCCGTGCAGTCCATGGGTGGCTACGGCTATATCGACGAGTTCCCCGTCGCAGGCATGTTCCGCGACGCCATCAGCCTTCGGGCCCGCGCGTCAACCGCTCTCTCTGGCTGGCGTTCCGGCGCCGAACTCGCCTACGCACTGGAAGGTCAGGGCACGTGAACATCAGCACCCCGTCTGCACAGAGGAGCCTGAGCCTGCCCCCTGGCAGCGTCGTCACCGAGGCGCAGGCCCGCGCCCGCTTCGAGTCCGGCGAGTGGTCGGATCGGTCGCTGGCGCAGTTCCTCGGCGACGCCGTCGCAGCCCATCCCGACCGCATCGCCGCCATCAGCATCGACCACAACGGCGACGCAGTGCGGGAGATGACGTACGCGGAGATCGATCTCATGAGCCGCCAGGTAGCGGCCGGCCTGCAGAAGATGGGAGTCAAGCCCCGCGATGTCGTGACGGTCATGATGACCAACTGCGCGGAGTTCGTCGCCGTCGTATACGGCATCATGCGGGCAGGCGCGACCTATTCCGGGATCCCGATCACCTACGGCGCACACGAGGTCGAGGTGATGACCCGTAAGGCCGGCACCAAGGTCCTGATTGTCTCCCGTCACCTCGCGGGCAAGGACATCCTCTCGGCCGCCGTACCTGCCGAGGTCCGCGACAATCCCAGCATCACGCTGGTCGTCGCCGGCCCGGCAGCCGAGGGAGCACTGTCCCTGGAGGACATGCTGCAGCCGGAGTCGGATTTTACGCCGGTGCCGGTTGACCCGCTAGCCATCGCGCAGCTCGGGTTCACCTCCGGCACAACCAGTGAGCCGAAAGCCGTGATGAATCTCCAAGCCACCCTCGACGTGGTGGTTCGCGGCTGGGCCGCCCACGTCGGGCACGACTCCTACGGCACCCCCGTCCGCAATCTCGTGATGTCCCCGGTCGGCCATGCCACCGGGTTCATGTGGGGACCGCTGCTCACCGTGCACCTCGGCGGCACCGCGGTCCTGGTGGAGAAGTGGAGCCCCCAACTCGGGGCGCGGATCATCGCTGACACCGCCATCACCACCATGGTGGGATCACCGACGTTCCTGATCGATCTGCTCACCACCGGCGGGCTGACCCGGTCGACCGCGCCCAGCCTCAAGCTGGTCGTCGTCGCCGGAGCCCCTATCCCTCGACCGCTGATGCGGGAGGCCGAGACGGTGCTCGGCTGCGACGTGATCCCCGCCTGGGGCATGACCGAGTTCGGCATCGCCATCTCCGGCAGGCCGGGGCTCGGGGACATCAACCGCGACAGCGACGGCATCCCCGTTGCCGCGGCGCAGGTCAGCATCCGCGACGTCGACGACAGGGAGTCGCTCGACGGCGTGGTGGGCAACCTCTGGCTGCGAGGAGCCGGCATGTTCGTCGGCTACTACGGCCAGGAGGATGCCACGCGAAGCCAGCTGGACGGCGAGGGCTGGTTCAGCACCGGCGACACGGCGTACCGCTCGGCGAACGGCTCGATCACGATCGCGGGCCGCACGAAGGACATCATCATCCGAGGGGGTGAGAACATCCCCGTCGCGATGGTCGAGAGCCTGATCTTCCAGCACCCGTCGGTCACCGAGGTCGCAGTCGTCGGCTATCCCGATCCCCGACTCGGGGAGCGTGCGTGTGCATTCGTGCGCCTTCGCCCAGACGACACCCTCGACCTGGAGGGCCTTCGTACCTTCCTCACCGAGGCTGGGCTGGCGCGACGCTACTTCCCCGAGCGCCTCGAGGTCATCGACGAGCTCCCGAAGACGATGAGCGGAAAGATCCGCAAGGTCGATCTGCGGGGCTCCCTGGCGCATGAGCGAGACACTGATGACTGAGCACACCGGACCGCTCGGCAACGTGCGGGTCCTCGATTTGGCCTCCTCCTACGCCGCACCCACGACGTCTATGTACCTCGCTGACATGGGGGCTGATGTCGTCAAGGTGGAGCCCGTCCGAGGAGACGACGCCCGAGGATGGGGCCCACCCTTCATCGGTGAGGACGCCGCCTGGTACCTGACCGCCAACCGTCGCAAGCGCAGCGTCTGCCTCGACATCAGGACGTCGGCGGGGCTTGACGCGGTCTACGCGCTGATGGGGAACGCCGACGTGGTGCTTCTCAACATCGTGCCGACGAAGCTCGCCGCCGCGGGCCTGGACCCCCGGGAGATCCGCACGAGGTTCCCGCAGCTCGTGGTCTGCGTGATGTCGGGCTACGGGATGGACGGGCCCGACGCCGGCCTGCCCGGCTATGACCTCATCGCCCAGGCACGGTCAGGGATCATGAGCGTCACCGGCGCTGCAGGCGGATCGCCGCAACGCGTGAGCGCCCCGCTCTCCGACGTGGCTGCGGGAACCGTGGCCGCCTTCGCCATCGCCTCAGCACTGGTGCGGCAACAGGCCACCGGCGAAGGGGAGATCATCGACATCGCTCTGCTCGAGGCCGACCTCGCCTTCATGCGACCCCGAATCACGTGCGTCGCCGCGGGCGACCCGGTACCCCAGCCTTCAGGAGGCGGTGACTCGGTCGTCGCGATCTACCAGCCGTTCGAGACCAAGGACGACCCGATCGTCGTCGCAATCGGGAACGACCGCCATTGGGAGCGCGCACGCAAGGCGCTCGACCTCCCCGACTGGACCGGCGCCGACGACCTCGCGACCAACGCCGGTCGCCGCCACCGTCGCCCGGAGGTGGTCGCCGCCGTCCAGGACGCGATCGCCGTCATGATGCGCGCCGACGCGCTGGAGCTCCTCAACGACGCCGGCATACCGGCAGCGCCGATCTTCTCGCTCGCCGACGTCATCGACGACGACCACCTGCGCAGCCGTGGCGCTCTGGTCGAACGCAGGACCCGCACCGGTGAGGCATACGTCGACGTCGCCCCTCCTTGGAAGCTCGCCTCCGTGGACCGCAACGACGGCTTCTCCGCCCCCGCCGAGAAGGGGGCCCACACTCGCGACGCCCTGCAGGCTGCCGGGCTCAGCACTGAGACCATCGACCGACTCTTGACCGAAGGGGCAGCATGGGCACCCTGACCATGGTCGCGGACCACGGACGGGTCCGCGTCGTCAGCCTCGCGCGCGAGCCGCAGCTCAACGCGATGTGCACCGAACTCATCGACGAGCTGAAGGCGGCGATCTCCGCCGCCGAGCGCGACGACCGGATCGGCTGCATCGTCCTGCGGGGCACGGGCCACCGTGCCTTCTGTGCCGGTGCCGACCTCGGCGAGATCCTCGGCGCCGACCACGAGCAGGCCCGCCTGTTCATCAACAAAGGCCACGCCCTGATGGACGCCGTCTCGAACGCGAACCTGCCGGTCATCGCGGCGGTCGACGGGTGGGCGCTCGGCGGCGGCATGGAGCTCGCGCTCGCGTGCCATCTCATCATCGGCTCGACGCGCGCCAGGTTCGGGCTGCCGGAGGCGAAAATCGGATGCATGCCGGGGTTCGGTGGCACCCAGCGCATCTTCGACCTCACGTCCAAGTCGTTCGCGATGCGGATGCTTCTCGTCGGCGAACCCGTCCACGCCGACGAGGCCTACCTCCACGGGCTGCTCGCCTTCGAGCCGATCGCACCGGAGGACTTCCACGCACGGGTGCTCGAGGTGGCCACCGCGATCGCCAACGGCAGCAAGACGGGCCAGGAACGCATCCTGCGGGCTGCCCGGCTCGCCGTACACCCCGCCGCCCTCGAGTACGAGGCCGCTCTGGCCGCTGCCGCCATCAGTTCGGCCGATGGCCAAGAGGGGATCTCCGCCTTCAACGAGAAGCGGACCCCGAACTTTCACAGGAGCTCTCATGACTGACCTGCTGGACCGCGTCGCCTCGGTGGTGGAGACCATCGTCCGCCCCATGGCGGTCGAGCTCGACCGCAGCAGCGCCTTCCCCGAGGCCGCCATCAAGGCGTTCGGTGCCGCCGACGCGGGAGGCATCTTCATGCCGCGCGCCCTCGGTGGCCAAGGCGGGACCATGCAGGACTACGCCAAGGCCATGACGCTGATCGCCTCGGCGTGCGGCGCGACCAGTACCGTCTACATGACCCAGATGCATTGCGCCCACCCCATCCACAGCAACGGCACGCCCGAGCAGATCGAGCGATGGGTTCCCGCCCTGAGCAGCGGCGAGGCAATCGGCGGCATCGCGCTCACCGAGCCCTCCGCCGGCTCGGACGTGGCGACCATGACCACCAGGGCCCGGAGGGTCGAGGGCGGCTATGAGATCACCGGAGCGAAGACCTTCATCTCCAACGGTGACCGTGCCGACGTGATCGTGCTGTTCGCGACGGTCGACCGCAGCCTCGGCAAGGACGGCATCACCGCCTTCCTGATCGACACGAAGCAGACCAAGGGGTTCACGCCGGGACGACCGATGAAGAAGCTCGGCCAGAAGGCCGCGTCCACCGTGGAGCTGACCTTCGAGAAGTGCTTGGTCCCCGACGCGGCCGTGCTCGGGGACGTGGGCTCGGGCTACCAGATCCTGCTCGACTCCGTCCTCACCTCGCGGATCAGCGCCGCAGCGCAAGGGGTCGGGTTCGCCACCGGCGCACTGGACGCCACGTGCGCAGCGTTCGGCGGCAAGGGCCTGCTCTCCAGCCGGGCACGCGAGTGGCAGGACCTGCAGTTCTTCCTCTCGCGCCTTTACGCCGAGGTCTCCGCCGGTCGGGCGCTCCTGGAGCGGACCGCCGGACTGGTGGACGCCGGCGATCCCGAGGCCGGAACCCAGGTCTCGGTGGCCAAGTTGTACTGCACCGACCTGGGCGTCCGGGTGAGCAGTCAGTGCCTTCGTGTGCTGGGCGAACTCGGCGACGACAAGCAGCTCGGAGTCGAGCGCTGCCTACGCGACGCCAAGATCACCCAGATCTACGACGGGACCAACCAGGTCCAGGCCATGCTCGTCGGACGGGCGCTGCGCACGCCAGGGCTCGCGACGTGACCCTCGACCTCGACCTGGGCGGCACATCCACCCGACGCTGCCCCGCCGCGTCGGGTGGCCTCCGTGGCCGCGCCTGACCTGATCCTCGCCGAGTTGGGGGCGCCAATTGCGCCTTCGCTCTGTGGCCGGCGTGCAGCGAGGCGCCCCGGACACGAACCATGTCAGCGCCTCCGAGGCGGCCGTGGTTGATGCGCGTGGGGGCCACTCCTACGCGCGGGATGCGCGCGAGAGGGCTGCTGTGATGTCGCCTACGCTCGCGGGACGGGTTGCGAGCGGGCGACTGCCAGGAGAGCTGGCCAGCAATGCCGCCGGGTCAGCCGCGTACGGGAGGCAATATGCCGGCTGGCCATTCTCAAAGCGCCAACTGTCGGTCAATGAGCCAGCGTCGAGCGGGTCGTAGCCGAGGTCATCGATGAGGCGGGCCACCTCCGCCTTGGCCTCGGCCTGATCAGAGGCGACCGGAAGGGCCGACCGATGTGGAGCCCCTTGAGGCGCGGCCAACTTGATCAGATGGGTCGAGATGATGTTGTTGAAGGCTTTGACCACGCGGGCGCCAATGAAGTGGTGGGCGGTCATGAGGGATGTCGTTGTTCGGCGGTCTTCGAGCTCGGAGATGACACCATCGCGCGCCGGATAGTAGTTCATCGTGTCGACGACGATCTTGCCCTGCAGCAGGTCTTCAGGGAGAGCCCACAGTCGACTGAGCGGCACAGTCACGACGACGATGTCTGCCGTCGCCGCGTCCTGTGTTGTTCCGGCCGTCACATGCGAGCCGAGAGCTTGGGCTTGCTGTATCAGAGTCGCCGGGCCCCGGCTGTTGCTCAACACGACAGCGTGGCCGGCTCCCGCAGCCAGTCGCGCGATGGCGCTACCGATGTTTCCCGCTCCAATGGTTCCAATGGTGGTCACGCATAGGAGCGTATCGACAATTCGGCAACCATCGAACCGTAAAACGATAGAATGTTCGACTCTTCCCCGATTGTCGCCCTGAGGAGTGCTGCGCCCATGCCGCGTCCTACGCCAGCCCCACCTGCGAGTTTGGAAATCACTCAAGTTCTGCACGCCTTGGCCGACCCTGTCCGGCTGTCCATTGTCCGCCAATTGCGAGAGTCCGACGCGCCCATTCCGTGTGGGGACTTCGATGTCGGGGTCGCGAAAAGCACGTTGAGCCACCACTTCCGGGTGCTGCGCGAGTCCGGCGTGACTGCGGCGTGGCATGCAAACGGTCGCACCGTCCTGAATCGCCTGCGCGAGGACGAGATAGACAAGCGGTTCCCAGGCCTGCTCGCCGCGGTTCTCGAGTGAGCCCCCGTTCGATATCCATGGGGCCAGACGTCATTGGGACACTCCGTCAGCGCGTGGTCGAACACCGCGTGGACCGCCGCCTTGTTCGCTCCGCACTGTCCTTCATCAGACGGGCGTAGTTGGGCAGGGTGAAGCCCGGGCCCGCGTGGCAGAGGTACTCACTCGTCCACTTCGTCGCCTCGCAGGTCGGCACGACGGCCACGGACTGGCTGCCGTCCTGGCCGGACGCCACCGCGATGCCGGACGTACGGATCACGGTCGCGACCTCGGCGGCCTCCTACCGCACGAAGTCGTTGAGGGGCTGGTGCCGCGACCGACACGTCGCGACCCCGGCCCCTCACCGTGTGCCTGGGTTCAGCAGGCCTCGAAGACGGCGGCCAGTCCCTGCCCACCACCGATGCACATCGTCTCGACGCCGTAGCGGGCATCGCGGCGGCGCAGCTCGCGCAGCAGGTTGGCGAGGATCCGGCCGCCAGTGGCACCGATCGGATGCCCGAGCGAGATCCCCGAGCCGTTCACGTTGACGCGCTCGAGGTCCGCGTCCGCGAAGCCCCAGCCACGGAAGCAGGCCAGCACCTGCGCGGCGAACGCCTCATTCAGCTCCACCAGGTCGATGTCGCTCCATGAGAGACCCGCCTTGGCGATGGCCTCCTGCGCGGCAGGCACCGGACCGATGCCCATCGTCGCCGGGTGCACGCCAGCCAGGGACCAGCTGACCAGTCGCCCGTAGGGCTCAAGCCCGAGCGCGTCGGCCTTCTCACGGGTGGTGACGATCGCAGCCGCCCCCGCGTCGTTCTGTCCGCTGGCGTTGCCAGCGGTCACGGTCGCCTTGTCATCGCTGGAGGAGAGGATCGGGCGGAGGCGTGCGAGAGACTCCAGAGTGACGTCTGGGCGCGGGTGCTCGTCTCGGGTGACGACCCGCTCGGGGATCTTGCGGCTGGCCGGGACCGTCACCGGGACCGTCTCGTCCTCGAACAGCCCGGCCTCGATGGCTGCTACCGCACGCTGATGCGAGCGCACCGCCCAGGCATCCTGCTCCTCGCGGGTGATGGAGTACTCACGTCGTAGGTTCTCCGCCGTCTCGATCATGCCGCCCTCGACGGGGAAGCGGTGGCCGCCAGAGTTGCTGCGCGGCTGCGCCAGCCGGTCCAGCACGCGGGGCGGGGCACCGGTGGTCCACCGCGGGTTGGGCAGGTAGTACTCCGCTTGGCTCATGCTCTCGGCGCCGCCGGCGATGACGAGCTCGGAGCCGCCGGTGGCGACCTGCATGACGGCATAGAGCACGCTCTGGAGGCCGGAGCCGCAGCGGCGGTCGATTTGCAGGCCGGGGACGTTGATGTCCAGTCCTGCGTTGAGCGCGGCGACCCGGCCGATGGCGGCGGCCTCTCCGCTGGCATAGCCCTGTCCGAAGATCACGTCATCGACGTCTTCGGACGTGATCTTGGTCCGCTCGACGAGCCCACGGATGGCGGTGCTGGCGAGGTCCTGCGCAGTGAGGTCCTTGAACATCCCGCCGTAGCGTCCTACTGGGGTCCGTACCGGCTCGCAGATGACGACGTCCTTCATGGTGCTTCTCCTAGCTGGCGGACTCGCCGCCATCGATGGCGATGACCTGTCCGGTCAGGAAGTCGGGGGCATCCAGGGCGAGGTAGCGCACCAAGTTGGCCACCTCGTGCGCCTCCCCCATGCGCTTCGCCGGGATGCGCGACACCACGCGCTTCATGAATGCCTCGTTCTCGCGAATCTCCGCGTTGATGTCGGTGCTGATGTAGCCGGGCGCGACGACGTTGACCTGGGCTCCGAACTTCGCCCATTCCGCGGCGAGGACGCGGCTCAGGTTGATCAGGCCCGCCTTCGAGGCGCCGTACGCCCCGAACCCGGACCGTCCGAGAAGGCCGAACACCGATGCAATGTTGATCAGGCGACCGCTGCCGGCTTCGCGGTAGACGGGTGCGAGTGCGCGGGCGCTCCGGAACGCGGCGTTGAGATTGATGTCGACGACCCGCGCCCACTCCTGGTCCGTCGTCTGCTCGACGGAGGACTGGGGAGCTACGCCGGCGTTGTTCACGAACACGTCGAGTCGGCCGAACTGGCCAACCGCATGATCGACCAGCGCCTGCATTCCGGCAGGGTCCGATACGTCGGCCGCCACGACGGTGGCCGCGCCGGCCCCGATGGACTGGGCGACGGCGTCCAGCGAGGCCACGTCTCGCGCGGCCAGGATCACGTGTGTGGCGTGCGCGGCGAGATCGATGGCGATGGCCCGGCCCAGTCCGCGGCTTGCTCCGGTGATGACGGCAACCCTATTCTCCATGGTGGCTAAAATGTCAGATAATTGCCCACCGGGTCAAGATGGACTACGGGCAGGGCGCGTTGACAACAGTCAGGCATTAGAAGCGCTGTTAGCATGAGGAGCAGCCCTACAGTCTGGAGACTCCCGTGGCAAGCACCGATACCGCCGGCTTCGTCGTACAGCAGGTCCTGCGTCCTCGCGAGCAGGTGCAGAAGCAGATCGAGGACGCCATCTTCAACGGGACGTTCGCTCAAGGCGAGAAGCTGCCCTCGGAGAATGCGCTGGCCGAGATGTTCGGCGTGAGCCGCCCGACGGTGCGCGAGGCGCTGGGCAACCTCGTCACTGCCGGTCTGGTGCGCAAGATCCCCGGCGCGAGTGGCGGGTCGTTCGTGCGCGAGATCGACGCCAAGGCGGTCGGCCAGATGCTCCAGGACTCCCTCAGCCACGTTTTGCAGCTCGGCTCGATAAACATCGAGGAGGTCAGCCAGGCGCGCGAGGTCCTCGAGGTACCCAGCGCGCGGCTGGCAGCGCGCCACCGCACGCCGGAGCAGGTCAAGGCCGCCCGCGAGGTCGTCGAGCAGCAGAAGAGCATCGCACTCAAGAGCCCAAAGGTCTCGATCTTCGATCAGCAGTTCCACCAGATCATCGCCGAGGCCTCCGGCAACCGCCTCCTCGTGGCCTTCGTCGAGGCGCTCCACGCCTGCACCGCGCCCGTGACCTACCTCCAGCTCACGCCCGAGGTCGGCCACAACACGATCCTGCAGCACGCGCAGATCATCAAGGCCGTCGAGGCCGGCGACGAATCCGCCGCCGCGGAGGCCATGCAGGAGCATCTCTCCTATGTGCGGCGGATGAGCCGCGACTTCCCCGCCCAGGACAAGTAGTCAGTCCTGGCGGCACCTTTCGAGCTCGTCAGCAACCAGGTCGTACGCCGCGGTGTCGGCGACGCCAAGCAGTGTGAAGACGTTCGCGATCTGAGCCTCCGTAGCCCCCAGACGCATCGCATTGGCTGCGTGGATCCCAATGCCGGGTCGGTAGAGGTGCTGCGGACTGGCGTCGAACCCCAGATAGACCAGCTCCCTCTCGTACGGCTCAAGCACGCCCACCTGCCACGCATGCGAGGAGAGGTCGGCGTACGCCTCGAAGAACGGCCGGTCGTAGCCCAGCAGGACGGTCCAGAAGTCGTTCCAGTAGCCCCGCTTGACCTCGAAGTCTTGCTTCACCAGAGCCTTCGCCACATCGAAGCCCGCCGCTATCGCCGCGGCCGACCGGTGGGCAGCCGTCGCGAGCGCCGGCATTCCCTCCGTGCAGGCGTGGATCGGAAGGACCGAGGCGAGCTCGCCCACCTCGAGCACCTCCGTCGCGGAGCACCCTAGATCCATCAGTGCCGCTACGTGTCGCGCAATCCCCTCCGGGTCCCGGGACGCCTTCGCCGCAGCCTCCGCCAACAGCACGAGGTGCTTCTGGCGCGGTGAGAGGGCAGGGTTCTCCCACGCCGCCTGTGCCAGCCTCGACGCCAGTTGCTCGTAGCTCGACTCACGCTCGCCCACGCCTGCCCCCTTGCTTTGTTTGACCAACACCGACAGTCTAGCCAATGTCTGACAGATTGAGTATTGTCAAGCCCGACAATTGACCGTGCGTCGCGCAAGTTGAGAGGGCCGAAAACACATGGAGACGCCGAAGACGGGGGCACCGACAGTGGTGGTGGCCGGGGCGGGCCTCGCTGGCTTCTGCGCCGCGATCGCGGCACGAGACGCCGGAGCTCGCGTCATCCTGCTCGAGAAGGGCGGCCCCGAGGACGTCGGCGGAAACGCGGCGTTCTCGGCAGGGCTGTTCCTGTTCCCCTACGCCGGCGCCTCCGACCTGCTCTCGATCACCGGGGACTTCGAGGAAGGGCTCGAGGCGGACAGCATCGAGGCTCCGGCCTACACGCAGGCGGAGTACGGAGCCGAACTCATGTCCATGAGTAACGGTGAGGCCGATGCCGACCTGGTCGATGCACTGGCAGCCCGATCACTCGACACCATGCGGTGGCTCACGACCAAGGGCATGAACTTCACGTTCGGACGGTCCCTTGGCCCCGAGGTGCGCGACGGCGTCTTGCACGTCCCGCCCGGCCAGTGTCTGCAGACGACCGGCAACGGCTTGTCCCGCGGTTACGAGATGTTCGCACCGCTGATCGAGTACGCCGAGACACATGGCATCGAAGTCCGCTGGTCCACCCCGCTGACCCAGATCCACCGCACCGACGGGCACATCACGAGCGTCGTCGCCGGGGGCCACAAGATCCGGTGCGACGCACTGGTCGTCGCCACCGGCGGCTTCCAAGCCGACGCCGAGCTCCGACGCGAGCACCTCGGCCCGGCGATGGCCGAAGCGGTGCTCCGGGGCACCCGGCACAGCACCGGCGACGGCATCCTTGCGGCACTGACCGCTGGCGCCGACCGGTCCGGCGCGTGGGGACGCTGCCACTCTGCGGCCGTAGACGTGACGATGCCCTCCCCTAGGCGTAGCGACGACGATCCACCGGCACCGTTGCACGGCTTCTGGCTGGGGGTCCTCGTCAACCGAACAGGACAACGGTTCGTCGACGAAGGGCCAGGCCCCTGGGTGAAGCACTACTCCAAGATGGGCAAGGCGATCCTGGGCCAACCCGGGAGCGACGCGTACGAGGTCTTCGACCAGCGTGCGGCCAGTCGCGTGGCCAACGAGTTCGCCGGCGCCGCCGTGCCCCTCACCGCCGACACACTCGAAGACCTGGCGCACCAGATGGGCGTCCCGGTGGCGGAGTTCGTCGCCACCATCGAGCGGTTCAACGGGGCGTGCCGACCCAGCCCGGTCATCGCCGAGGCAGCTACCACCGATGGGGTCGAGCCACCCAAGTCGCGCTGGGCCGCGCCGATCGACGAGCCACCCTTCGTGGCCTACCACGCTCGGCCCGGCGTGACGTTCACCTTCGGAGGCGTCCGCATCGACGCCGACGGGCACGCGCTGGATCACACCCGCACCCCCGTCCCGGGCCTGTATGCCGCCGGCGAGGCCACCGGTGGCCTCTTCTACGGCGACTACCCCGGCGGCGCAGCCCTGATGCGCGCCGCCGTGTTCGGCCGGACCGCAGGTGCTAGCGCCGCCGCCGAGGCCGCGCACTGCCCCCCAGATGCCCCCCAGACCCACTGATACGCAAAGGAATCCCATGCAACTCCCCATCGACCAGGTTGCCGCAATGGCCCGCGGCGTTCTCGCCACGCTCGGCTACGACACCGACGAGGTTGCCGCGATCACCGAGCACCTCATGGACTGCGAGTACCGCGGAGTCACTTACGGCGGTCTGGCACGCACCCTCACCCTGCACGAGCGCCTGGCCCGGACCGGAGGTCGGAGCTCGGAGAGGCCGGCGGTCGTGCATGAGACGGTGACGGCGGCGCGCATCGACGGCGCCGATGAGGTGGGCTACCTGGTGGCGCTCGATGCCACTCAGATCGCCATCGAGAAGGCCCGATCCCAGGGACTGAGCATCGTCGGCGCCGCCAACACCTGGTGCTCGGGCATGAGTTCCTTCTACCTGGAGCGCGTGACGGCCGAGGGTCTCATCGGCATCACGGTGTCCTCGGTCGACGCCTTCGTCGCGCCGTTCGGCAGCAGTGAGGCCAAGCTGGGCACGAACCCTGCGGCGATCGGGTTCCCCACCACCGCAGAGCCGGTGATCTGGGACATCGGTACCTCCGCGGTCATGCTGGCCGAAGCCACCCTGGCAGCCCGGACCGGGCAGGCGCTCAAGCCAGGGCTCGCGTACGCCCCCGACGGCACACCCACGACAGACCCGACCGAAGCACTGGCGGGCGCCTTCGCGGTCTGGGGCGACCACAAGGGCTCCGGGCTCTCGATCATGATCCAGATGCTGGGGTTCCTTGCTGGCAGCGGCGTCGAACCGGAGTACCTCACCGATCACGGCTTCCTGATGATCGTCATCGATCCGGCGATCTTCGGCGACGCAGCGACCGTGCTGAAGAACGCCACGACCTTCGCCAACAGCATCCGCTCGGCCCGCCCCCTCGACCCCAGCGTCCCCGTAAAATTGCCCTTCGACGGCTCTCGGGAGCGGCGACAGGCTGCCCTCAGCCGCGGCTGGCTCGAGGTCGACGACGTGGTGGTCAGTCGAGCCCAGGCGATCATCGCCGGCTGAGCTTCCCGGCATTCTCGACCGCGGCGGCCTTGCCGCCGCGGTATTGGGCCGTCGCGCGCCCGCCCCTCGGTCAGGCAAAAGATACGACCGTCGCCAAAGAACAGACTAGTAATTGTCAGACATACCCACTAGTGTCAATTTCACATCGTCCTTGAGAGGACCTGTTCTGAGAGGTAGCGCCATGTCCCAGCCCCAGACGACTGCCGTACGGCGAGTCGGACTCGCCAGCTTGATGGGCACCACGATCGAGTACTACGACTTCTTCATCTACGGCACCGCCGCAGCCTTGGTCTTCGGCCACGTGTTCTTCCCAAAAGCCGATCCCGTGACCGGCACCCTGCTGTCCTTCGCCACTTACGGCGTCGCCTTCGTCGCGCGGCCGCTCGGCGGCATCGTCTTCGGCCACTTCGGTGACCGCGTCGGTCGGAAGACAGCCCTCGTCATCACGCTGGTGACCATGGGCGTCGCCACCGTTGGCGTCGGCGTGGTGCCCTCTTACGCCAGCATCGGAGTCGCAGCGCCGATCATTCTCGTCGCGCTGCGGTTCCTCCAAGGCATCGCGCTCGGCGGCGAGTACGGGGGCGCGGTCCTCATGACTGTCGAGCACAGCCCCGCACACCGACGCGGCTTCTACGGTTCATGGGTCCAGACCGGCGCCCAGTTCGGCTTGATCATCGCCAACGTCCTCTACCTCATCCTCGGTTCGGCAATGGGGGACGACACCTTCAAGAGCTGGGGTTGGCGCGTTCCCTTTATCGCCAGCGCGATCCTGGTCATCATCGGCCTCGTCGTACGCCTCAAGCTCGAGGAGAGCCCTGAGTTCCAGGAGCTCAAGAAGTCCAGCGCCATCGAAAGTATGCCGCTGCGCGAGGTCGTCCGCGGCCACCTCGGATCGGTCCTGCTCATCGCCGGTACTGCTCTCAGCTTCTCCGTCGTCTTCTACGCCGTCTCCACCTGGGGTCTCGCGTACGGCATCGGCCAGGGCTTCACGAAGAACCAGATGCTGCTCGCGATCATCGCCTCAGCCGCCTGGACCATCATCCTGGCCATCGTCGCTGGCGCGTGGTCAGACCGGGTCGGCCGCAAGCCGCTGTTCGTGGCCGGAAACCTCATCATGCTGGTCGCGATCTTCCCGTGGGCCGCTGCAATGCAGTCCCACAACCAGACGGCGTTGGTCCTGGCCTACCTCGGCATGATGACCGGCTACGCGCTGACGTGGGCGACCATCGGCGTGATGATGTCCGAGGCTTTCACCGGAGCGATCCGCTACACGGGGCTGTCGCTCGGCTACACCATCGGCGTCATCGTCGGCGGAGCGATCACCCCGATCGTGCTGACGCAGCTCACCGCCAAGACCTCCTCCACCGCTCCGATCGTGCTGTGGGTTGCGGGTGCCTGTCTCATCTCGGCGGTCTGCGCTCTCCCGCTCCGTCGACTTGCGGCGGCCACGCCGGGCCGCGACGCTGTGCGGCCGACGGCGGCAGCCGAAGCGGCTCTGTGACCGATCAGCACATGAGCGCCTATCCCCCGAGTGGTGTCGGACCGCTGGCCGGCCTGAAGGTCTTCGAGATCTCCGCCTTCGTGGCGGCACCACTCGGCGGGATGACGCTCGCCCAGCTCGGCGCCGACGTCGTACGGATAGACCCCCTCGGCGGCGCAGCGGACCGAGGCCGGTGGCCGCTGGCCCCCTCCGGCACCAGCCTCTACTGGGCAGGCCTCAACAAGGGCAAGGAGTCGCTGACCGTCGACTTCGCCAGCGCCTCGGGCCGAGAGGTGGTCCACCAGCTGGTCCGATCAGCTCCGACCGGCTCGGCGGTGGTGCTGACCAACGCCGTCGGTCGGGACTGGCTCTCCTACGAGCTGCTCCAAGCCCTTCAGCCGGACCTGATCCACGTCCAGGTCCAGGGTGCCAGCGACGGAAGTCCCGCGGTCGACTATACCGTCAACGCCGCCATGGGGTTCCCCCTGGTCACGGGCCCCCAGACCTTGGCAGACCCAGTCAACCATGTGCTGCCCGCGTGGGACATCGCCTGCGGGCTGTACGCCGCGATCGGCGTCACGGCGGCGCATGTGAAGCGGCTCAGGTCCGGTGCCGGCGAGCGGGTGACGGTGGCCCTCGCGGACGTCGCACTCGCCACCGCCGGGAACCTCGGATTCCTCGCTGAGGCGCAGGTCAACGGCACCCAGCGTCGCCGCATCGGCAACTACCTGTACGGCGGATTCGCACGTGACTTCGTCTGCTCGGACGGCGCGCGCGTCATGGTGGTCGCCTTGACGCCTCGGCACTGGCGCGACCTCATTGTGCTGACGGAGATGCAGGCGCCCGTCAAGGCTCTGGAGCAGAGCCTGGGCGTGGACTTCTCCCGCGAGGAGGACCGGTTCGAGTACCGCGAGGTGCTGGCGGGTCTCTTCGAGCGGTGGTTCAGCTCGCTTCCCGAGAAGGAGGTGCTGAGGCGCCTCACGCCGACGGCGCTGCTCTGGTCGCGCTATCGGACGTTCGCCCAGGCCGTCGGGGACCTGCAGGAGCAGCCGAACCCCTTGATGAGCGTCATCGACCAGCCGGGCGTGGGCGAGCACCTCGCTCCTGGAAGTCCAGTCCGTCTGCACAGCACTCCGGACGAGGCACGTCCGGCTCCCGTCCTCGGCGGCGACGGGGCCGAGATCCTCGCTCGCGACCTGGCCCTGTCCGGCCACGAGATCGGCCGGCTCGTCGATGCCGGCGTGGTCGGGATCCCCGGCTGGAAGAACCACTCACAGCTCCTCGCTCGAGAAAGGGCATTCTAGTGCCGAAGTTGTGCCGGACCGACGGTCTCACCGACGACCAGCAGGAGATCTTGCAGGTCGTGCGCGACTTCGTCGAGGACAAGATCATCCCGGTGGCGCAGGAGTTGGAGCACTCCGACACCTATCCACAGGAGATCGTCGATGGGCTCAAGGAGCTGGGCGTCTTCGGGCTGACCATCCCCGAGGAGTACGGCGGGCTCGGGGAGTCACTGCTGACCTACGCGCTGGTGGTAGAGGAGATCGCCCGGGGCTGGATGAGCGTGTCGGGCGTGATCAACACCCACTTCATCGTGGCCTACCTGTTGATGCAGCACGGCACCGAGGAGCAGAAGCAGAAGTACCTGCCCCGCATGGCGACCGGCGAGGTCCGCGGTGCGTTCTCGATGTCCGAGCCCGCGCTGGGCTCGGACGTCGCCGCGGTCTCGACGAAGGCCACCCGGCTCGAGGACGGCTCCTACTCCATCACCGGCCAGAAGATGTGGCTGACCAACGGCGCCTCCTCGACGCTGGTCGCGCTGCTGACCAAGACCGACGAGGGCGCGGATTCGGTCTACAAGAACATGACGACGTTCCTGGTGGAGAAGGAGGCCGGGTTCGGGGAGACCGCCCAGGGCGTCACGGTGCCGGGCAAGCTCGAGAAGATGGGCTACAAGGGGGTCGAGACCACCGAGCTGATCTTGGAGGAGCACCGGATCTCCACCGACCAGATCCTGGGTGGGGAACCGGGCAAGGGCTTCTTCCAAATGATGGACGGCGTCGAGGTGGGCCGGGTCAACGTCGCCGCCCGTGCCTGCGGCCTGGCGGTCCGCGGCTTCGAGCTCGGGGTGGCATACGCCCAGCAGCGCAAGACGTTCGGCAAGGCCATCGCCGAGCACCAGGCGATCCTGTTCCGCATCGCCGAGATGGCGACGAAGGTGGAGACGATCCACACCATGATGGTTCGCGCCGCCCGTCTCAAGGACACGGGGCAGCGGATGGACGTCGAGGCCGGGATGGCCAAGATGCTGGCCAGTGAGTACGCCAACGAGGTCGTCGAGGACTCCTTCCGCATCCACGGCGGCTACGGCTATTCCAAGGAGTACGAGATAGAGCGGCTCGTGCGCGAGGTCAAGTTCATGCTGATCGGCGAGGGCACGAGCGACATCCAGAAGATGATCATCGGGCGCAGCCTCCTCAAGGACTACCAACTGTGACGAGCACCGTGCGTGGCCCGTACTTCGACGAGCTCCACATCGGACAGGTCTTCGACACGGCCCCGGCGGTCACCCTGACCGAAGGGCTGGCCGCAGCGCACCATGCGATCGTGGGCAACCGGCTTCGGTTAGCCCTCGATCACGACTTGAGCCGAAAGGTAAGCGGCGAGGGAGCTCTCGTCACGCCCGCTCTGGTGTGGGATCTGTCGATCGGTCAGTCCACCGCCGCCACGCAGAAGGTGCGCGCCAACCTCTTCTACCGGAACCTGCGATTCCAACGCTTTCCTCACATCG
Source organism: Terrabacter terrigena (assembly GCF_042676085.1). NCBI lineage: Bacteria > Bacillati > Actinomycetota > Actinomycetes > Micrococcales > Intrasporangiaceae > Terrabacter > Terrabacter terrigena. Next base: position 19,460 of record NZ_JBHTKH010000022.1, on the reverse strand, counting down.
GCGACACCCTCCACACTGTGACCACCGTCGACGCCCTGCGGGCCAACCGGCCCCAGCCTGACCGGCCGCGCACGGGAATGGCAGCGCTCCACATCGTGACGACGGACCAGTCGGGCAGGACCGTCTTGGACTATTGGCGCTGCGCGATGCTGCCCGTGTCGCCGGGCTTCGAAGGCTCCCTGGCGGAGGACGACCTCGACGCCATCGGCACCTTCGGAAGCGAACCGGCCCCAGAGTCGACCATCGCGGGGTGGGACCTCAACCAGTTCCGGAAGAATGTCGCCGGTCTCGGCTTCGGCGATCTGAGAGTCGGGCAGACATGGTCAATCGACGGCCCTGACGTCGTCACCTCCGCCCCCGAGCTGGCCCGCCTGACCGGGAACGTTGCCGCGGTCCACCACGACGCGGCCCGAGCGGGCGGGCGACGCCTGGTCTACGGCGGCCACACGGTCGGGCTGGCGCTCCACCACGTGACGCGCGCCATTCCGACCCTCGTCACCGTCCTCAGCTGGCAGTCCTGCGATCATCTCGCTCCCGTCCACGAGGGGGACGCGCTGACCTCGACGGTCGAGGTGACGGCAATGCGAGCGCTCGACCCCGACGGGGGGATCGCCGACCTTCGCGTCGTCACCTCCGCCCAGGGCAGCGGAATGGACATCGCCGTGCTCGACTGGCGCCTGTCCGTGGTGCTCCCATGAGGCCGGCTGCGTACGCGCGAAGCCTTCTCTTCGTGCCCGGCGACCGCCCCGATAGGTTCGACAAGGCAGCCGCGAGCGGCACCGACCTCGTCGTCCTCGACCTCGAAGACGCGGTCACACCGTCGAACAAGTCAGCGGCCCTCGCCAACGCGCTTGCGTGGTTGCACCGTACGGGCGCCGACGCCGCGGTGCGCATCAACGGACACGACACCACGTGGCACTCGGCTGAGATTGATGCACTTGCCTCGACGACCGCGACAGTGATGCTGCCAAAGGCGGAGAACCCCGCGGCGATTGCTCAGATGGACGACCGGCTGGGCGGGGACCGCATCATCGCGCTCATCGAGACCGCCGTCGGGATCCGTGATGTTCATGCGGTCTGCTCAGCACCCGGTGTCACCCGCGCTGCCCTGGGCACCGTCGACCTCGCCGCCGAACTCGGCGTCTCGCCCTCGAGTCACGCCGCGTTCGCCTATGCCCGCTCGGCGCTCGTCGTCGCTGCTGCCGCGGCCGGCCTGCCACCCCCGATCGACGGCGTGACGACCATGCTCAAGGATCCCCTCAGCCTGCAGCAGGACCTCGCGAATGCGAGCGAGCTGGGCTTTGGAGCGAAGCTATGCGTCCACCCCGAGCAAGTCAGCGCCGTCAACAAGCACTTCACGCCAAGCACCCGCGACCTCGAGTGGGCGTTGAGGGTGGCTTCCGCAGCACGGGGGGCTGACGCAGTGGCTGTCGTCGACGGTGCCATGATCGATGCACCGGTGGTCCGACGCGCCGCGAGCATCGTGCACCGGTCACAGATGTTCGATGGAACGCTCGACTGAGTCGGGACCGACCAATCGTCGCCTTGTCCGGCCGGCTCGCTTCGGCGATACGCATCGCCGCGGCATGTCAGGCGGTCTTGAGGCAGGTCGAGGTACCCACCAGGTGCCCGCAGTGTCGACAGTTGCCGCAACAACAGGCGTATTGCAGCATGAGAAGCCCTGCGGCACAGGGACATGGCCTGTGCTACTTGGTCCCCGTCGGACTCCTAAAGCGGGTTGTCGGCAGTTCGAATCTGCCCGGGGGCACGCGGAGTCCACCGGATGCACTCGGAATCAGTCAGTGCGAAACACGATGTTTGGTCGGACTCGAATCATGGTGCCGGAAAGCGGGTGTCACATGCCACGGTTCTCGGTAACCAGTCTCCCCTTTGGCCAGGTCAGCGCGCGTCAGGCGTCGCGGGGACGCTTGCGGAAACCCATCACCCTTGATCCGAGGTGCCCATGCGGTGCCCGAACGAGCAGCCGCCGCACCGGGGCCGCTGAGAGGTGCGCACACCGCTTGCCCGACTGGCCCCGCCGATGTGGGCGCCGCATGTGACCGGTGTGACTGGTCAGCTGGTTGAGATAGCGCTCGGCGCGCTGCGTGGGGACCTTGCCTTGAGCGGTAGGCACGTCGTCCCGACAGGTAGTCATCAATTCACGCGGTCAGTCCCGGTCCGCATCCACCAGGGAAGGGCCTGCGGTGCGCTTGTCACGCTGCTGGCGGCGCCATCCGTGGCGGGTGAGCCCGCGGGGCTTGTACATGTTCAGCCACAGCGGGATGAGCAGCGCGATGAAGCCGCCGATGCTGTGGAACAGGTCGCCGCCGGCGTTGCGCATGTCGACGTTCGGGTCGCGCGCCAGCTCGGCGAGCTCACGAACCGTGCCCAGGTGCAGAATGAGGACCACCGTGGCGAAGGTGGTGACGACGAGGCTCACCACCACCCAGTAGTGCCGGAACAGTCCCCACGGGGTGCCCAGGGACTGGATGACGCCGGTCAGCAGCGTGGCCAGCGACAGCGGCACGATGCCGTAGAGAGCCACAGGCTCCATCATCAGGTATGCCGCCCGCACCGTCTGCGGGTCGGTGCTCACCACCGCGGGCACGTTGAGCGCGATGTAGGCGCCGATCGCGCCGAGCCAGCCGACCGAGACAGCGACGTGCACGGTGCGTAGGAACCTTCGCAGGGGCGGCGAGAACGTCATGCGACTCCTCGGGTGATCAGCGCTGCCCCGACCACGGTCGAGTGCTGGGACATTCCGCGGCCCATGCCCGGGCCATGCAGTTGCGGTCCCCCGCCCTGGAGCACGTGCATCACGACGAACGCCAGAACGACCACGAGGATGCCCAGGAGTAGGACCTTCAGCCAGCGCGGACGCGGTGGCGGCTGTCCGCCTCCGTCCCGCTGGCGCGTTGCCATGATCTGTCCGGTCGCTCACCTGCGGTCAGCTCGCTTTCACGTGGATTCGGTCGGGTCACTGCAGTCTGCGCGGAGCGCCGGTCGATGTCATCGCCGGCCAAGGCTATTCCGCATTACCCCGCCTGAGGTAGCCGGAATACCCCGTCGCGGCGGTGCTCGCAGTCGGCGACAGAACTAGCGTGGCGGGGTCGCCGCGCGCCTCTCCCCCTGTGGGTCGGCCGGTCGCGGCGCCGGCACATGGCGGGAGGTTCCCCGCCCGCCACGAAGCGGATTTCTCTGGCACGGCGGGTATGGGCACCCGAGGGCGCCGCCACTTGGTCTCAACTGCTAGAAACGCCGTTCACCGGACAAGCCCATCCACACGAATCAGAAAGCCTGCCATGTGGGCTTGTGCCGCCATACGTCGCGGTAGTAGTCGGCAAGTTGGAGGCGAGATGCAGCCGCGCTGTCCAGCACCACCAGCACCCGCGGGTGGAACTGGAGAGCCGAAGCAGGCCACATCGCGCTGACGGGGCCTTCCACGGCTTGGTGGACCGCCTCTGCCTTGGCCCGGCCCGTAGCCACGACCACGATCTGCCTCGCTTCGAGAATGGTCCCGACGCCCTGCGTGAGGCAGTGGGTGGGTACCGCGTCAAGGTGGTCGCCGAAGAAGCGGGAGTTGTCCAGTCGGGTCTGCTGGGTGAGGGTTTTGATCCGTGTCCGGGACCCGAGGGATGAGGAGGGTTCGTTGAAGGCGATGTGTCCGTCGGTACCGATCCCGAGGATCTGCAAGTCGATGCCTCCGATTCCCCGGATCGCCTTCTCGTAGGCCGCGCAGGCAGCCTCGAGGTCGGCCGCGTTGCCGTCCGGCCCGTGGACCCGTGAGGGGTCGATGTCGACCTTTCGCGTGAACACCTGCTCAATGACGGTGCGGTACCGCTGCGGGTGATTGGCCGGCAGCCCGACATACTCGTCGAGCGTGAACGCCGAGGCGCCCTTGAAGGAGACTCGTTCCGCTGCGACACGCCGGCTTAGCTCGTCGTAGATGCCGATCGGGCTGGAGCCGGTGGCCAGTCCGAGGACGGCGTCGGGTCTGGACGTGAGCAGGTTCTCGATCGCATCAGCAGCAAGGGAGGCCACCTGCTGGGGTGACCCTTCGATGGCGACTTCCATTCGGTTCCTTTCGAGGATTCTGCGTCTCCGCGGGTGATGCGCCCAACTCGCTTCAGCGCCGCAGCGGGGGTCTGGGGAAGGCTTCCCATCAGCACAAGTCCTGGTTGGCACTGCTCTGTTGCATCGGTGCCAGGAAAGCCGACATTCATGGATGCCGGACGTCAGGGTCGTGACGACCCCACCGATGAGCGCGCGGTCGCACTTCCGATCGCATGCACGAGGAAAGCCGAGCGTGCTGACCGGTTACGGCTGCGGAATGCCTTACCGTGCTTGCCCGCGAGGAGTCGACGGCGGGGCTAGCGGCCGAAGACGGGCCATAGGTCGGTGAACACTCCAGACCTCGTCAGGGATGCGTCGTCTACGGCCGGTTGTGATCACACCGGCGCCCTCGCGCGGCAAACCGCATCAACAGCTTGCTTGGCTCGACGGGCCAGGTCCTCGACGGCTCCGTCGTGCAGGGTTCGGCCGATAAGCGGACCCCCAAGTCCTACGGCAACAGCGCCCGCTTGGAGGTAGTCGCAGATGGAGTCGATTAGGACGCCACCGGTGGGGATGAGCGGAATGTCGTCCAGCGGTGCCCGGATGGAGTTGAGGTAGTCAGGACCGCCGACGGGGCCTGCGGGGAAAACCTTGACCGCGGTTGCCCCTCGGTTCCAAGCGAGGGATATCTCGGTTGGCGTCAACGCGCCGGGGTACCAAGCTAATCCGGCGTTCATGGCGGCCTGCCCCACCTCAACCACGGTGTTGGGCGCGACCACGAAGTTCGCCCCGAGTTCCGAGGCCATCGCTACGTGGGCGGTGTTTCGGACAGTGCCGAGGCCCAGTTCTATCTCGTCGCCGTAGGTGTTTCGTAGGCGCTTCAGCGCGTCCGCGCCTCCGGGCGTGTTGGTGGTTACTTCGATACATGAGATCCCGGCCTCGATTAGCGTCTCGCACGCTGCTTGTACGTGTCGGCCATTCCCTCCGCGTACGACTGCGACGATTCGCGAGGTGAGTAGCCCGGCACCGATGGTGCGTCTTGCAGTCATGTCGCTGCCCTGGTGTACCGCATCCCTGCGCTGCGCCGGCTATCTCGTGTTTGGAGCATGGGGGCGGGCTCCCAGTCGGCACGGTCTGGTATGCGGACGTCGGTATGCCACGTCCCCGCCGAGCAGAGGAGTGTTGGCGTACCCGCACCTCTGACAATCGGTTGAGGGGGTCTTCCGACGTTCCCACGGACGCGAGTCTTCCTGCTCACCGGCGGCCTCCTTGCGCGGAGAGGAGTTGGTCTTCGGCCGGGGCTTGTGTGCGGCACTTCGCTGCCCCGGCAATGGGCAGGCGGCCGCGGGACCATGTCTGGTCATCCACGGAAGCTGCGGCGGCCATTTGGGTGGGAGGTGGCGGTACGACTTGATCCGCCACGCTCGACAGCGCAGCCGAAGCGAGCAGGTGGCCGTACCTCAGTGCGGTTCGATGATCGGCCTCGTTCAGCACTGCGGAGAGGAAGCCCGCGGCAAACGCGTCTCCCGCTCCGACGGGTTCCACCACTGCTGTCGGAAGAGCGGGCACGGCGATGGTTGTGTCGTTCATGAAGGAGTAGGCGGCCGAGGAAGAGTCCTTGACCACCAGGTGCGGGACTTGCGGCAGCAGCGCACGAATCTTTTGTGGGTGCGCGGTCCCCCAAAGATGGTGGGCCTCGTCGCATCCGACGAACACGATGTCCGCCATGCGGGCCAGGTCGAGCAGCACCGGGCCCGCTTCAGAAGGGTCCCAGAGCGCTGGTCGGTAGTTCACGTCGAAGGACATGAGCGCCTCGCCGGTGGTGCGTGTGTGCCGGGCGAGCTCCTGAACAGCGGTGAGACACTCAGGGCTCAACGCCGCTGTGACTCCCGTGGTGTGGAACAACCGCGGCAAACCCAGGTAGGGCCGCAGATCCTCGAAGGTCAAGCGGGTGGCCGCAGACCCACGCCGGTAGTAGTGCATCCGGCTCTGGCCGCCGTCATAGTCTTTGACGTAGACGCCTGTTGGCCGGTCCTGGTCGCGGACCACCGGATCGGTGTGGACGCCTGCCGTGCGCAGCACATCCAGGATGCGGTCGCCAAACGGGTCTGAGCCGACTCGACCGACGTAGGCGACGTGATGTCCCAACCGGGCCATCGCCAAAGCCACGTTTGCCTCCGCACCGGCTGTATGGATCTCCAGCTCGGTGGCGTCGGCCAACCTCACACCGCTGCGGGGCGTGAGCTGGATCAGCGGTTCGCCCAGGGTAACGACTTCCAGCGGTTGGGTCACACCTGTTTCCGCCCGGCTGCACTTCATGACGAGACCTCGATGTCGCGCGGATCACGGGTGAGATGGACGGCCTTATTGTGGTGCAGCGACTCGACCACGGCTTCGGCAGTCGCGACGGCCCAACACACCTGATGCAACGGGATCCGGTCAGGGGCACGCCGTCCGCGAAAGACGTCCAGGGCATAGTCCACCTCTCGGCGCAGCGCTCCACCCACCACGCCATCGTCGTCTGGCCAGAGGGACAGGTCAGGCACGAAGCTCCCCGCGTTCGTCCACTCCACCAGGTTGTCCCCTAGGAGCCGTTGACGCAGGACGCCCTCGAGTCCGAGCGCCTCCATCTCGGCGGCGATGGCTCCGGACAGCTCGAGGGCGCCGGCCAGGGTCTGCGGTGCTGACTCAGGCAACAACCAGGCCGACTCGACCGTCGCCGAGACGCCACCTTCGAACTCGAGCAGTGCGCTGACCACGCTGGGTGCCGCCTCGGATGCTGCCCTGCTCTGGATCGCCATCACCCGACTGACGGGTTCGTTGACGAACGCGATGGCGAGGTCGATGTCGTGGATGCACGACTCCCATACCGGGTGCACGCGCTCACCGAATGCGAGGTACCAGCTGCGACTGAAGTCACGGCGCAGACGCAGCGCGCACAGGCGGCCCACCCGACCCTGCTCCACGCTGCGCTGCATCCGGGCGTAAGGGGCGGCGAAACGCGAGATCTGCCCAACGACGACCTGGCGCCCAACAGATCCGGCGGTCGCGTGAATTCGCCACGCGTCGTCGGAGGAGAGGGCCAGCGGCTTTTCAACGAACACATGACAGCCCGCCTCGAGGGCCGTGATGGCCAGCTCCGCGTGGCTCGCTTCGTCGGTGGCCACGATCACGGCGTCCGGCCTCACCCGGTCGAGCAGTCTGGGCAGCAAGGTGTCCTTCTCCTGCACGGCGAACCGGGCGGCCACCGCGCCGACCCGGTCCGGGTCGACGTCACACATGCCCACGATGCGGGCACCGGCCTCGGTCCATACTCTGGCGTGGAGGGCGCCGAAGCGTCCAACCCCAGCGATGACCACGGTGGGCTGGTCTGGCGGCATCAGGGCTCCTGTCATGATCGTTTCCCGTCGGGCACTTCGAACGTCGGCGTGGCCGACGGCTCCTTCGCTCCGTGCCCGGTGAGGAGGAGCACCACGTCGTGAGCCTGGGACTCGTGTGCATCCGAGATGACGTCCCTGACGCCGACCAGACCGAGCGCGGCCAGGGCAGCAGCCGCTGCAGGTTCCACGAGGAGGCCACGGCGCGCGAGCTCGTGTGTCGCTGCCAGGATGCTGTCCTCGTCCACCGCCACGACGGTTCCCCGGCTCTCCTTCACCGCGGACAGCGTCAGGAGGCCTTCGCGCTCGTACCCGCGTAGCGAGTCGGCGATCGCACCTGCCAGGGTCGGTGAAACAGGCACCGCTTCGGCCAAGGCCAGCCGCCAGTTGTCTTGCGACCAGGCGTGGGCGAGTGGAGCGCAAGCCAGAGCCTGCACCCCGATCATTCGCGGCACGCTGTGCGCCAGACCTGCCGTGACCAGGTCGCTGAATCCAGCCAGCACGGCTCGCAGTAGCGGGCCTGCTCCGACCGGCACGATCACGACACCGGGCACTCGCCCGAGCTGCTCGAAGATTTCAACGGCGATGGTGCGGTACGCCTCTGCCAGCGCGGGGTTGCGGTAGGTCGTGGTGACGTTGAACCAGCCGTCCGATTCGGCACCTACCGCCGCGGCATACGCGGCGCTGTAGTCACCATCGACCAGGCGAACCTGCGCCCCGTGAGCTGCGGCCGCCGCCAGCTTCTGGTGGGCCCGTGACTCGGTGCCGCAGAAAATCCGGCATTCCATCCCGGCCGCCGCCGCGTATGCGCTGGCGGAGACGGCTGCGTTTCCGGTGGAGGCCAGCATCAGGCCGCGCATCCCGAGGTCCAGGGCCCAGGACGACGCCACAGCCATTCCGCGGTCTTTGAACGAGAGGGTGGGGTTCAGCGATTCGAGCTTTGCGTGGATCTTGACCCCGGGCGGTGCCGTGCTGACCGAGAGGGGGAGCAGCGCAGTCTCACCTTCCCCGAGTGTCACCGTGTGCCGGCTCGGCGGCAGCAGTGTCCGGTGCCGCCAGATTCCTATGGCGCTGGGGTCGCTGGTCAGGTCCTCTCGGGTCGCAGGCGTGGGGTCAGCCACCAAGGGCCCGTCGCAGGTGGCGCACCGGTAGGCCGGCATGGTGGCAGGGTGGTAGCACTCGGCACACCGGACGGCATAGTGCCGCCTCGTCGCCGGCCGCTCGCCGGCGCTGTCGGTGGTTGATGAGACTTGGTCCACGTCTACCCCACCTCCGCCTGTGTGCCGGACCAGCCCAAGGCGCGGGAGACGCGTTCCCCCGCCGCGGCCACCAGGGCGCCGACTTGGTCGAGGCGGGAGGAGTCGAACCGCGAGGATGGGGTGGAGAGGCTGAGCCCGGCGATGACGCGACCGGTGTGGTCGAAGACGGGCGCCCCCACGCAGCAGATGCCCAGTTCGTTGTCCTGTAGGTCTGTGCTGTAGCCCGAGCTCCGGACATCATCGAGGACTGCGTCAATGTCTTGTTCGTCGAAGGGCATGCCGAAGAGGCGTTCCGAGCCCTCCAAGACCTCGCGGAGCACGGCCTGCGAGGAGTGGGCGAGGATGGCCCGGCCGATCGCCGTACTGACGGCTGGATTGGTTCCCCCGACGGTGCTGTGCATCCTCACCGGGTGCGGGCTGTCGATCTTCTCGAGGTAGACGACGTGCACGGAGGCGAGAACGCCGAGGTGGCACGTCTCGCCAGTCGCCTCCACCACAGCGGCCATCTCCGGCTTCGCGATGTCGCGCAGGTCCACACCGTCGAGGAAGGCCCGTGCAAGGACCACGCTTCCGACACCGACTGTGTGCAGCCCGGTCGCGGTCTCGGCCACGAGCGAGGCGGAGCGCAGGACCCCGAGTAGTCGGTGCAGGGTTGTCATCGGTATGCCGGTTACGCGTGCAAGATCAACGAGCGAGAAACCGGACGGGCGTTCGGACAGCGTGGAGAGCACCTGGAGCGCGCGCTCGACGGAACGCATTCCAGCCGGCCCCCGGTCAGGGGTGGACTGCGGCCCTGCTTCGCCGGTCATCTCGGATCTCCCGTCCGTCGGTCGGTCGCCTCATACAGGGGGAATGTCGTCTCCGAGGCGGGCGATGCTGTGAGACGAGCATCGAGGTAGCGTGCGGCGAAGAGCAGATATGTGCCTGCCGCATGCTCCAGTTGCTCCAAGGCGACCCACTCGTCGAGCGAGTGGGCTTGGGCGATGTCTCCCGGGCCGCAGACGACCGTGGGGGTACCGGTGGCTGCCGACAGCAGCGCCCCATCAGTCCAGAACTGGACGCCTACAGGTTCGGCCGGGCTGCCCGTGCGCTCCGAGACGACGTCGCAGAGGAGTTGTAGACCGGGGGTGTCCGCAGGGCAGGCCAGCGGGGCGTGCACGAAGGAAGACGTGCCTTCCATCTCTGTCACCGTCGCCTTCACTGCGGGGTCTTCCTGGCACAAGCGCTGGACGACTTGGCGCACCTCGTTGAGGACATCCTCGTACCGCTCCCCGGGTAGCCATCGCCGGTCCAACTGGACCGTGCACCGCGCGGGGACCATCGGGGGGCGGTCCCCGCCGCTGACGACCCCGGTGTTCACCGTGGCCGACCCGAGCAGGGGATGCGTGCGGGCGGCCACGGCGGGCGTCAGCTCGCGCTCGACCAACGTGACGAACCGGGCGGCATGGTAGATCGCGTTGATGCCTTCGTGCGGGACGCTCCCGTGCGTCGCGACGCCGTGGAACTCTGCCTCGACCCACATGGCGCCCTTGTGGGCCGTCGCGACCCGAAGGGACGTCGGCTCCCCCACCACGGCGAAGTCGCACTTGATCCCTGACTGGACCAAGGCCTGCATCCCGGGGCTCCCGTTCTCTTCTCCAGCGACGCCTGTTAAGACCAACTCACCGGCGAACGAGACATCATCGGAAGCCATGATCTCGGCGCAGACCATCATGGCCGCCAGGGCCCCCTTCATGTCGGCAGCGCCACGGCCACGCAGGCGTCCGTCCCGGATGTCAGGTTGGTAGGCATTGGGCATTCCATAGCCGGGGACGGTGTCAAGGTGCGCGTTGAACATCAGCGAAGGTCCCGGCGCCGACCCTCGTACGCTCGCCACCACGTTAGACCGGCCATCGCCGATTGGCTGCAGGGAGACCTTGCACGAGGCGCCCGTCAGCCGCTCGCTGAGGTATGCGGCCACATACTCCGCGACCGCGCTCTCCTGCCGCGGATGGTCTTGGTGCCCCTCCACCTCGATCAGACCTGCAGTCAGCTCGACGACGGCTCGAGGGTCGAGTCGCCGGAGAAGAAGCGCTTCAGTCACCGGGTTCAGCTCCTTCTGCCACGTCTCCAGCGTTGCTGGGATCACGGCTCAGTGTGGCGAGGGCCGCCGAAACGGCCTCGTAACGTTCATATCCTCGGCGGTATAGACCCAGGGCCTCCGGCGCCGGCGAGCTGAGCGGGAGGTGCCGCACGCACAGGTCCGTGGCCTCCCCCACGTCCTGCCAGGCGCCCAAGCCCATGCCCGCCAGCATGGCGGCCCCCAGCGGGGAGGCATCGTCCGGGACCCGCTCGAGCGGCACGTCATGGACTGCAGCCATGGCCTCGCACCAGATCTCAGACCGTGCGAGCCCTCCACCGACTCGGACCCGGCTCGTGCCCCCGGAAGCCTCACCGATCTGCTTCACGGCAGCCGCGCAGCTGTAGGCCACCCCTTCAAGGATGGCCCTTGCCACCGCGGCGGAGGTATGTTCAGCGGCTAAGCCCACCAGTGCGCCTCGGGCCGACGCGTCGTGCGCCGGCACGCTTGTGCCCAGCAGATGTGGAACAAAGACCACTCCGTCTGCTCCGGGGCGCGACTGCCGAGCCAGTTCCTCGACCATCGCGCCTCGGCTACCGCTTCCGGTTTGGAACCGCCGGCCCAGCAGTGTGTTCGCCGCCCAATCCACGCTCATCCCGGCGGCGTAGACGGATGCCATCGCCAGGTACCCTTCGGAGGCGGCCCGCCCGAACGTGAAGACGGCTGCGTCCACCACCTCGTCCACGGCGCCAAGGATCTGCGCGGCGGTCCCGGCGTTGACGTAGAGCGTGCCGGGTGACACCAGTCCCGCACCCATGGCGGAACAGGCCACATCGGAGGCACCTGCGACGACGGGGACTCCGGGCGGGAGGCCGGTGCGCCCGGCCGCCGATTGCGTGACTGTCCCGACGACCTCGCTTGACCCTGCCACATCGGGCGCCAACGCAACGTCGGCGCCACACAAGCGCCAGAGCTCCTCATCCCACTTGTTGCGCCGCACATCGAACAGCAGCGTGCCTCGCGCGTCCGTGAGATCCGTTCCCCACGTGCCGGTCAGCTCGTGGCGCAGCGCGTCCTTGGGTTGAACGAGCCGCACTGCCTGTTCCAGGCATCGAGGCTCGTTCTCGGCGACCCAGGCCAGCTTGGGGGCGGTGAAGGCTTCGACCACTGGGTTACCGCACCGCTGGGAGAAGACCTGGTGCCGCCGCAACCGTTGGACCTGTGCCGTGCAGCGCCGGTCCGCCCATGTCATCGCCGGGCGCAGCCAGGTGTCGTTCACGTCGGCGAGCACGAGCGCGTGCATATGGCCACTGAGCCCTACAGCCCTCACCGCGGCGGGGTCTGCCTCCATCAGGCACTGGCGGATCGCGGCCGTCGCTGCGCTCCACCAGTCGGTGGGGTTCTGCTCATGGGCGCCTTCCAGGGGCGAGGCTGAAGGGTACGCGCGGTAGCCGCGCGACACCACCATGCCGGTCCCGATTTCGACCACCACCGCCTTGGCGCCGGTCGTGCCCAGATCGACACCCATAACCAAGCCGCCGCTCACGGGGTGCTCCTGTCTGAGGGGTTGGGTGACGTCACTGGGCTCGCTGCGGTTTGAACCCGAACTCGGCCAAGAACTCCAGGGACTCCTCGGCGACACGGTCGAAGTCCGCGAGCCCCACACCAGCCGGCTCTCCGACGCCGATCTGCCCGCCGACCTGCCAGCCCTCCCACTCGACGCTGGCGTATCCGTCAAAGTTGATCTCTGCGAGAGCCTCGAAGGTCTCACGGAAGTCGACCAGGCCACCGCCGAACCAGATGTGGTTGGTGTTGACGATGGTGGGCAGGCCGACCTCGTCCTTGATCTGAACGACGTCGATGTACTTGCCGAGGCGCTTGATCGCCTGCTTGACGTTCATGAACGGCTTCACGGCCACGTAGAACGCGCCGGTGTCCATCGTCATCCGCAGGTTGTCGGCACCGACCTCGTCGAACATGCGCTCAATGAGTTCGACCCGGTTAAGGATCGTTCCTTGGAGGAGCTCGATGCTCACGTTCAGGTCGAGCGTCGCTGCGTGCGCCGCCACCTCGGTGATCGCCTCCCGGCACTGCCGCCACGCGTCACGCCGGCTCAGCAGCACGTTCAGCGGCGGGTCGTAGTACCCGTCACCGATCAGCGTGACCACTGACTTGGCGCCCAGCACCGAGGCAGCGTCCAAGGCCTTCTTGAAGGTCTCGATACCCCGCTCGCGGTCGAACTCCCGCGGGCTGACAAACGTGGTGTGGCACCCCAGGTATCCGATGCCGATGCCCAGGCGGTCGGTCGTGGCACGCAGGTCCTTCAGCTGCTGGTCGTACTGGTCGGAAGGTACGTCGAGCAGCTTGGCGAAGATGAAGTCGACCCCGTCGTACCCGTAGGAAGCGGTCTGTTCGGCGCACCAGGTGACCGGCTTGTCCCCCCAGGAGTTCCAGGCGGGTCCGGCGGCTTCCAACCGACCCCAGGGCATGTTGGGCCAAACTTCAAGGCTGAGCTTCATGGCTTTTGCTCCTTCTTTGTGTGCGCGAACAGGTTTGCGTGGTGTTAAAGGTGAGGGATGACTTCGGAGAGTTCGGCCACGACCGCTTCGTTGTGATCGCGGGCCCCCGGCATGTTGGCGCTGAGGAACACCTGCGGGCGGCCCCCGCGCTGCAGCTGCAATGCGCAGGCCTCGACGATCAGTGTGTTGAGCAGAGCGAGGCCGACAACGGTCGAGGCCGGACCGGTCGCAGGCAGCGCTTCATCCAGCGAGACGAGAGCGTCGCCCGGCGGGCAGTGGTTGTCGATGACCACGTCCACGACGTCGTGCAGGCGTGGCCCCGACCGGGCCACGGAGTCGGCGTACCGCCGTGAGGTGATGGCCAACACCGGCAAGCCGAGCGACTTGACCGTCTGGGCCACCTCGACGGGCAGCGGGTTCACACCCGAGTTCGACACCACGAGCATGCAGTCGCGTGCTGGATCGAAACGGTAACCCGCCAAGACTTCCTCGGCATGGCCACTTTCCCTCTCTAGCCGAGTGCTCCGCACAGCGCCTGCGTGGAGCATGTACGGGGGCTTGAGGACCGGACACACCTGGACTGCGCCCCCCGCTCGGTAGAACGCCTCCTCGGCGAACATATGGGAGTGGCCGCTGCCAAAGATGTAGAGCAGTCCACCGGCCTGAAACGTGTGGACAAGGACATCAGCCGCCGCCCGGACTGCCTCCCGCTCCTCGGCCAGTGCCTCATCCAGCACCTCGCGCAACAGTTGTTGGTAGGCGAGACCGCCAGCTAGCGCTGAGGCGCCCAGGATGGCTTCGGATGGTGACGTGCTTGAGTCGTTCACGAGTGCCTCACTTCACCGCGCCGGCCGTGAGACCACTGATGAAGTAGCGACCCACAAAGAGGAAGGGGACGATGGCTGGCAACATCGTGAACACGGTGCCGCCCATCAACAGGCCCCAGTTGACTGTGTATTGGCCCATGATGGCGCTCAGCCCGATGGGCAAGGTCTTCAGCTCATCGCTCACCAGAAGCTGCGAGGCGAAGACGAACTCTGTCCAGGAATACACGAAGGCGTAGACCGCGACGGTGGCCAACCCCGGCGCGAGCAAGGGCAGCACGATCTGGAACATGGTACGGATCGGGCCGGCGCCGTCGATTGCCGCCGCTTCGTCGATGTCCTTCGGGATGGCGAAGAAGAAGCCGCGCAGAAGCCAGGTGCAGAAGGGTGCGGTGAAGGCGACGTTCACTATGATCAGCGCGGTTCTCGTGTTGACGAGCTGCAGCTGGGCGAAGACCTGGTAAAGCGGGACCAGCAGGAGGGTCCCTGGAATCATGTAGGCCAAGAGAATGGCGCCCGCGATCCTCCCGCCACCGGGAATGCTCATCCTGTACAGCCCGTAGGCGCCGGAGAAGGCGACCAGAACGGTGAACAGCGAAGTGAACAGCGCGATGATGAAGCTGTTCGAGAGGTAGAGGTTGTAGTCCGTTGCAGTGAACAGCTGAAGGAAGTTGTCGACGGTGAAACTCTGCGGAAACAAGGTCGGAGTGCGGCGAAGGATCTCTTCGCGGCCCTTGAAGGAGGAAGCCGTCACCCAATACAGCGGGCCGATGACCAAGACGGTCAGGAGCACCATGGCAACCCAGCGAGGCGAGCTCCGGATCACCGAGGATGAACGTGGGGTCATGTCAGTACTCCTCAGACTTCGCGAGGCGAATGTAGAGCCACGCCAGCACTGCGATGAGCACGATCGCGGCGACGCTTGCAGCCGCCGCCTCACTGGTGCGGAAGGCCTTGAAGGCGGTGTCGTAGATGAAGACGGGGGCGGTCGTGGAGGCGTCTCCGGGACCACCCTTTGTGACAAGGTAGATCGAGTCCACGATGTTGAACGACCAGAGCGATCCGACCAGACCCAAGGCGAAAAGGACTGGCTGCAGCATCGGCAGCGTGATGTGCCAGAAGGTGTGCCATGCGCTGGCTCCGTCGACTTTCGCCGCCTCGTAGACCTCCGCTGGGACCGTCTGAAGGGCGCCGAAGATGATGACCGCACCCAAGGGGAACCAATGCCAGCTGTTCATCACGATGAGAGTCGGCATCGCCCAGGTGCTGTCAGCGAAGAACCGTGCATCGTTCACCCCGAGCGCGCCGAGAAGCTTGGCGAAGATGCCGTAGTTGGCGTTGGTCAGCCACTGCCAGATGACAGCGACCGCGACGGTGGGAATCACCCACGGCAGCAGCACCCATACCCGGGCGGCACGGGACCAGCGGCCAACCCGGCTCAGCAGCAAGGCGGTGACGAAGCCGAGCAGGGTCTGCACGACCATGTTGCCGATGAGCCAAACCGCCGAGCGGCCAAACGCCTTCCAGAGCCCGCTGGTGGCCAGGACCTTGCGGTAGGTCTCGAGTCCGACGAAGTCTGAAGGGCTTCCCGCGATTCCTTGGTTGCGCAGGCTCAGGAGCACGGTATTCAACAGCGGGAAACCGATAACGAGGAGGATCAGCAGGACCAAAGGGGCGACGAGGAGGAACCCCAGCAGGTCCTGCCTGCCAAGCCGGTTGCGGCGGTGTGCTGCTGGGGTCTTGGTTTCCGAGATCGCGTCCGCCTGCCGGGCACGGGCCACCTCCTCCGTGCCCGGCGTCGAGACCTGCCGGGTCATTACTTTTGCACCGCTTGCTGCATTTGCGTCTGTGCCCAAGCGACCGAGGTCTTGGGGTCCTCACCCTGGACGGTGGCTCGTTGGACGACCTGGGCCAGAACGTTCTGGCCGGAGATCTTGCCGATGCTCTCGTTGTACTGGCCGTTGGTGAACCCAAACAGCGCACCGCTCTTGGACTGCTCGAGCATGGCGTTGACGCAACCGGCATACTTCTTGATCACGGGGTTGGAAACCCAGGACGAGGCCTTCATCCCGTCCTCGGTAAGCGGCAGGAACAGCCCTGGCTCAGCATCGAGGAAGTCGCCGTAGTTCTCGGGCTTCAGCAGCCACGTGAGGAAGGCCTTGGCGGCTGCGGCGCGCGTGCTGTCCTTGGACATCACCATCGCAGCGTTGGAGTAGTAGATGCTGCCGTCCTGGCCGCCCGCCGGCTTCGGGATGAATGCGCAGCCCAGATCGGACGCCGGCCGGCCGGATTCCGCTTCAAAGGGCGCGAGGTACTGGCCCTTCTCGATGGCCATGGCGGCGGCGCCGCTGTTGAAGGCTGCCTGCGGCTCACCCCAGGAGTAGTTCGCGCTGTCCTTGGGCGAGTACTGCATCAGCCTCTTGTAGAAGGCGACGGTCTCGGCGGTCTTGTCCTGGTTCAGGGCGACCGAGCCGTCCTTTGAGAAGAACTGGCCGGCCCCGTTGGTCAGCATCAGGCTGTAGAGCACCTGGTCCGTGGCGAGGTTCTTGCCTGCCGGAAGAGCGATCCCCGAACGACCGTCCTTCGTCAGCGCCTTGGCATCTGCCTCCAGCTCGTCCCAGGTCTGCGGAGCCTTGTTGATGCCCGCCTTGGCGAAGAGGTCCTTGCGGTACCACAGCATCTGCACCATCCCGTAAAGCGGCACGGCCCAGTACTGCCCCTTGTCGAGGTAGGGGGCCTTGGCTGCGGCGATGAGGTGATGCTCGGCATCTGCCTGCTTCACCACGTCCGTGACGGGCTGGACCGCCCCGAGCGGCCGAACATAGGTGGTGAAGTCAGGAATCGTGAACAGGATGTCGGGCTGCGTCTGCGACTGCACCGCGCCGGCGATCTTGGTGTAGATCTGGTTCCAGTCCTGAACCTGCTGCTCGACCTTGAGCGGCGGGTTCGTGGCGTTGTAGCGGTCGATCACCGCCTGAAACGCCTTGACTCGGTTCGGCGGCTGTTCCATGTGCCAGAGCGTCAGCGTTCCGCTCTTAGCCCCTGATCCACCGGTGCCGCCGGTCCCTCCGCCGCACCCTGCGGTGGCAGCCACTGAGGCTGCCAGCACCGCCACGGTGAAGCCCTTTGCCCAACGAAGCTGCATGGCCCCGTCCCTTCTGACTTTGTCCGGTCCGTCGCGCCGCTGCCCGAGCGAGCTGGCTTCATGTTGGTCTAGACCTAGGCCACGAAACTGGCGCTTCTTGGAATGTGTTTCCATAAGGTACGGTGGCGGTCTAGATAGGTCAAGAGCCCGTTCGCAGGAGGAGCATGAACGCCCAGCGAGAAGCAGCGCCAACCAAGCGCGCTCAGCCTCCGAAGTACCGCGAGATCACCTCAGTGCTGCGCGACGAGCTCCGCAGCCAGGCCATCGGCACACAGCTCGCCCCCGAGCGTGAACTGGCGGAGCGTTTCTCGGTAAGCCGGATGACGCTGCGCCAGGCGCTTGACGAGCTCGAAGCCGAGGGCCGGATCGCGCGCGTGCGCGGGAGCGGCTCCTTCGTGCGCCGTCCGACTGTGGCGATGGGCCCTACCCTGACCTCGTTTACTGAAGACATGCGTACTCGTGGTCTGCAGCCCAGCTCCCGTCTCTTGGGATTTGAGCGGATCGATTCCGGCACGGCCTCGGGCGAGATGCTTGCGGAGGTGACCGACGAGGTCATCAGGATCGAGCGCTTGCGCTTGGCGGACGACGAGCCCATGTGCATCGAGGTCGCGCTTTTTCCCGTGCACCTGCAGCGGATGCTCGAGAGCGGAGACCTCGAGAAGTCAGTGCACGCCATCCTCCGGGCCGGCGGCATCGAGCTCACGTCGCTCGATCGCCGCGTTCGCGCTGTGGCGGCGGGCCCTCGAGAGTCCCGGCTGCTGGGGCTTCCGGAAGGAGCTCCAGCCCTAGAAGTCTTCGACATCTTCCGCGACAGCTCTGGCCTCACGGTCCAGTGGGCTCGTTCCCGCTACCGCGCTGACCGGTATGAGGTCATGACCCGAACCAACCGGATCGACAACGACAGAGGCGACTCCGCGGTTCGGCATCAACGCACCACGGCACCACAATGACTAGGAGAACGCGGTGACTCGAACAAGCCACACAAGCCCCAGCCTGCCCGCTCCTGCGGGCCCCTACAGCCACGTCGTAGCCGCGGCTGGCTTGGTATGGACCGCCGGCTTTGGTCCGCAGGACCCTCGCACCGGATCCGTGCCCGAGGGCATCGTGGCGCAGACCGAGCAGGTCATCGCCAATATCGAAGAGGCGTTGACCATCCACGACCTCGACCTTGAGGACGTCGTCAAGGTCACGGTGCATCTACAGCACCTCAAGCGCGACTTCGCCGCCTACAACGAGGTGTATGCCCGGCGTTTCTCACAGCCCTATCCGGTCAGGACCACGGTGGGGAGCGATCTGATGGACATCCTGGTTGAGATCGATGTGACCGCGGCGGAGCGCCCGGTGCGTAGCAGAACTGCGTCGCCGTGAGCGCGCAGCAGCTTCTCGAAGGCGTCTGGTTGGTAGGCAGCGGCACCCACCCACACGCTTTGACCGATCCCCACGACTGTCACAGTTACCTCGTGTGGGACGGAACCGGAGGGTTCGTCGTCGACTGCGGCACGGGACTGGGGTCCGACACTTGGCTGGCGAACATCGGCTCTGTCTGCGACCCAGCCCGCGTCGGAGGAGTGCTGCTCACCCATTACCACGCTGATCATGCCGGCGGCTCAGCCGCTGCGACCGCGGCGGGTCTTGACGTGATGGCGCACCCCCTGGCCGCGAAGGCACTCCTCGCCGGGGATCAAGCCGCGACACAGCTCAATCGAGCCAAGGCAGCCGGGATCTACCCCAGTGACTACACGCTTGCGCCCGCCAACGTAGAGCCATTACCTCCCGGCCGACGCCTTCGCTCGGGCGGAATCGAAGTAGACGTCGTAGACGCCCCCGGACATTGCGACGGCCACTTGGTCTTCCTCTGGGATGGGCCGGAAGGCAGGACCCTCTTCAGCGGTGACTGCGTCTTCGCCGGCGGCCGCATCTCGATGCAGGCGATTCCGGACTGCCGGCTTGACCTCTACGCGTCCACATTGATCGACCTCGCATTTCGAGACATCGACATCCTTCTGCCGGGCCACCAAACGCTGGTCCTTGAGGGGGCTGCGGCCCAGCTGAAGCAAGCTGCAGCGTCGTTCAGCCGGCTTATCCCCCCACCGAACGTCCTCACCTGACAGATCAGGTCCGAAGTGGCACGCTGTGTTTGCCAAAATGGCTCTTCCCAGATGAGTGTGGGGTCAGGGCGACACGCGGGGTCTGCGGCCTGAGCTGAGAAGGGGTCGAGGTCCCG
>NZ_JBHTKH010000021.1:0-56148 GCF_042676085.1 Terrabacter terrigena | reverse complement strand
ACCTCCTGACCGCCGACCACCACAACCGTCAAACCTCTTGCCTGCCGGCAGCGGCTTGACATAGGAGAAACGCATGGTGACGAGCAGGCCGTATCTCGACCGGACGCCGGTGGCGCTCGCCCACCGGGGTGGCTCGCTCTACCCGCCCAACGTCGGCCTCGAGAACACCATGACCGCCTTCGGCAACGCCGTGGCCCTCGGCTACACCCACCTCGAGACCGACGTGCACGTGACGCACGACGGGATGCTCGTCGCCTTCCACGACACGCGGCTCGACCGCGTGAGCAACGCCCGGGGGCTGATCCGCGAACTGCCCTGGTCGCAGGTCTCGTATGCCGTCATCGGCGACGGCGAGCACGTCCCGCTGCTCACGGACGTGCTGGACGCCTGGCCCGACATCAACCTCAACATCGACCTCAAGGCGCCCGGCACGGCCCTCCCGCTGTGGCAGCTCATCGAGAAGCGTGGCCTGCACGACCAGGTGTGCGTCGGCTCGTTCTCGCAGCGCAACATCTCCCAGTTCCGGCGCCTCTCACGGGGCCGTGTGGCCACCGCCGCGGCCGAGGTGGGCACGGCGCTGGCCCGGTTCGGTCCGCGTTGGCTGACCGCCCTGCTGCGCACCCCGGCCGACGTCTTCCAGGTCCCGCCGAGCCTGCCGCTACGCGGTCGGTCGGTGCAGGTCGTCACCCGTGGCCTCGTCGACGCGGCGCACCGCCACGGCAAGCAGGTGCACGTGTGGACGATCGACGAGGCGGACGAGATGCACCGTCTGCTCGACCTCGGCGTCGACGGGCTCGTCAGTGACCGCATCGACGTGCTCAAGGACGTTCTCGTCGAGCGCGGGGTGTGGACCGGGCGAACCTGACCTCAGCGGACGAGCACGTGCCCCCGGGCCGTGCTGAGCCGCGTCCACCGGCCGTGGGCCGAGATGGAGGCGGGCTCACCGGCCGCCGTGAAACCGAGGACGTGGGCGCCGAAGGCAAGCCCCGCGGCGATCGGCGGCACGGTGTCACTCATCGCCGCCCACGTGCGACGTCGCAAGGCGTCGACCGCGTGCGACCCGGCACCGTCCGGGGTTCCCTCAGCGACCTGTGCGATCCCTTGCCGCGCGATGGAGTCCACCGCCTCGCCATCGATCTGACCCACGGGCTCCCACCCGTCGCGCGGAGGCGTCAGACCGCTCCATGGGGCACGCACCGTCGTCGGAGGCACGCTGAGGACCGAGCCACCGTCGTCTCGGGCCAGCCGGTCGGACACGGCCGCGAACGACACCGTCGCATCGACCGAGCCGGACGGCGCGATCGACACCACGCGCATGCCGAGCACGGTCCCCTCGCCCATCAGGCCGCTCCCCTCGATCACGGCGACCGTCGTCACCAGCAGGGTGCCCAGCACCTGCAGGCGCACGGCACCGTCGGGGTTGGCCTTGCGGGCACGCCCGAGGTACGTGCCGAGGTCGGCGAGGCCGCGCGGGTCGCCGAAGTCGATCTGCGGGGTGCCGGTCACCGGCGCCGCCGGCGGAACGGCGCCGGCTCGCCCTCGTGCGTGCGCAGCGAGGCGCGCTCCTCGGGACGCATGCGCCGCGGCGACTCGCTCGTGAAGTCGTAGAGGGCCAGCTCGGTCTCGGCGACGGCGTAGACGCGCCGCTCGCCGTCGGGCGCGTCCACGCCGTCGGGGTCGGTGACGATGTAGGCGACGTCGAAGCCCGCACCACCCACGCGTGAGACCCACATCTGGATCTCCACCGGCTCGTGCCGGAAACCCAGGGGTCGGCGGTACTCGATCTCGTGACGCGACACGAGCACGCCCTCGTCGAGGAGCGACTTGTCACCGGCGCCGCCACCGTCGAACCAGTCGCGGAACGCGATGACGCGGGCGTCCTCGAGCAGGCGCAGGAACTGCACGTTGTTGATGTGGGCGTACGCGTCCATGTCGGACCAGCGCAGCGACACCTGCGCCGCGTAGGGCCTCGCCTTCGGTTCGCTCGTCTGCGTCATGGCCCCATCCTTCCAGCCGCGGGCGCGCGGGCTCGTCCCCATCCCCCTGCGGACCGGACACCCGTCCACAGGTCGGGTGTGCCGGTCGGCGCAGCCGGCACGGCCACGTAGGTTGGGTGCCATGTCGACCTCACCCGCCGCCCTGTCTGCAGCCGACGTCGACCCCGGGCTGCGCGAGCGCGCGACGACCGCAGTGCGCCGGCTGGTGGGTCGTGACGACGTCGACTTCCGCGACGGCCAGCTCGAGGCGATCAACGAGCTCGTTGCCGGTCGGCGCCGCGTGCTGGTCGTCCAGCGCACGGGGTGGGGCAAGTCCGCGGTCTACTTCGTGGCGACGGCACTGCGCCGCGCGGAGGGCGCCGGCCCCACGGTGATCGTCAGCCCCCTCCTGGCGCTCATGCGCGACCAGATCGCCGCCGCGGAGCGCGCCGGCATCCGGGCCGTGACCCTCAACTCGACCAACGCCGACGAGTGGGGTGCGGTCTCGGGTGCGCTCGCACGCGGCGAGGTCGACGTGCTGCTCGTCAGCCCTGAACGCCTCAACAACCCACGGTTCCGCGACGAGCAGCTTCCGGCGCTCGCCGAGTCCTGCGGCCTGCTCGTCGTCGACGAGGCCCACTGCATCAGCGACTGGGGCCACGACTTCCGGCCCGACTACCGCCGCATCCGCGACCTGCTCACCACGCTCCCCGAGAGCACCCCGGTGCTGGCCACCACGGCCACGGCGAACGCCCGCGTCGTCACCGACGTCGTCGAGCAGCTCGGCGCCGGCGGCCGTGACGTACTCACCCTGCGCGGCCCCCTGGCCCGCGCGTCGCTACGCCTCGGCGTGCTGCCCCTCGCGGCCCCCGAGCAGCGACTGGCCTGGCTCATCGCCCACCTGGGCGAGCTGCCCGGTTCGGGCATCGTGTACGCCCTGACCGTGGCCGCGGCCGAGGACGTCGCGGTCGCCCTGCGCGAGGCCGGCCATGAGGTCGCCGCCTACACCGGACGCACCGAGCCGTCCGAGCGCATCCGCCTCGAGGAGGCCCTCCGCGACAACCAGGTCAAGGCCCTCGTCGCGACGTCGGCCCTCGGCATGGGTTTCGACAAGCCCGACCTCGGCTTCGTGCTGCATCTCGGCGCGCCGTCGTCGCCGGTCGCCTACTACCAGCAGGTCGGCCGAGCCGGCCGCGCCACCGACCGGGCCGACGTGCTCCTGATGCCCGGCCCGGAGGACAAGGACATCTGGCGCTACTTCGCGTCCGCGTCGATGCCGCGGCAGGACCAAGCCGACGCGGTCGTTCGCGCCCTCACCGAGTCCGAACGGCCCCTGTCGACCATGGCGCTCGAGACGATCGTCGACGTTCGCCGCACCCGACTCGAGCTGCTCCTCAAGGTGCTCGACGTAGACGGCGCCGTGCACCGCGTCCCCGGCGGCTGGACCGCCACCGGCGAGCCCTGGGCCTACGACGAGGAACGCTACGGCCGGGTCTCCGAGGCGCGCGAGCGCGAGCAGCAGCTCATGGTCGACTACGAGCGCACCGACCGCTGCCGCATGGCGTTCCTGCAGGAGTGCCTCGACGACGAGTCCGCAGAGGCGTGCGGTCGCTGCGACCGGTGCGCCGGACCATGGTTCGACACGACGATCCCCGAGGCGGCCGTCAACACGGCGCGGTCCCGGCTCGAACGCCCCGGCGTGGTGCTGGAGTCGCGCGCGCAGTGGCCGAGCGGCATGGAGCGCCTCGGCGTGCCGCTCAAGGGCAAGATCGCGCCCGCGATCGCGATGGGCGAGGGTCGCGCCGTGGCGCGCCTCAGCGACCTCGGCTGGGGACAACGCCTGCGCGAGCTGCTCCGGGGCGACGACCGCGAGGTCCCGCCGGAGGTCGTCCGGGCCTGCGTCGACGTGCTCGCCGGCTGGGGCTGGGCAGATCGTCCGGCTGCCATCGTCTCGGTGCCGTCCCGGCGTCGCCCCCAGCTCGTCGGGTCGCTCGCCGCGGGTCTCGGCCAGCTCGGGCGTCTGCCGTATCTCGGCGCGCTGGACCTCGTCGAGGGCGGCCCCGTGGGAGACCCCGGTGGCAACAGCGCGTTCCGCCTCGCCAACGTGTGGGGCCGGCTGGCGGTGGGGTCCGAGCTCGCGGCCTCGCTCGCCGGTGTGCCGGGCCCGGTCCTGCTCGTCGACGACGTCAGTGACTCGCGCTGGACCCTCACCGTCTGCGCCGGCCTCCTGCGCGAGGCCGGGGCCCCTGCCGTGCTCCCCCTGGCCCTCGCGCTGGAGGCGTGACACGCGTCGCGGCCCCGACTGACAAGACCCGGGCGGCCAGTAGGGTCGACGTGTGAGTGCCGACGCCCCCGCTGAGCCGCGCCCGCTGCCACCGCTCGAGGACCTCCTCGACGTGCTGACCCTCCGCGACATCGGGACGGCCAGGATCGCCGTCACCGACGTGCTCGGGCGCGACGCCGCCGAGTCGATCGGGGCGACGTCGGCGCGGGTCTTCGAGGGCCGCAGCCAGAAGATGCCGCACGGTCGTGTCTTCGGCGGCCAGGTCCTCGCGCAGTGCGTCATGGCCGCCGGCATCACCGTGCGCGACGTCAACGACGGTGACGGGACGAGGCCGATCCACTCGCTC
Organism: Terrabacter terrigena; assembly: GCF_042676085.1. NCBI lineage: Bacteria > Bacillati > Actinomycetota > Actinomycetes > Micrococcales > Intrasporangiaceae > Terrabacter > Terrabacter terrigena. The sequence continues at coordinate 51,542 of NZ_JBHTKH010000021.1, read as the reverse complement.
CACGGCTACTTCATGCGGCCCGGCGACGACACCCTCCCGATCCGCTTCGCCGTGGAGGAGATGCGCGACGGCAACTCGTTCTCGACCCGGCGCGTCCACGCGGTGCAGAAGGGCGCCCCCATCATGTCGATGGTGTGCTCCTTCCAGGAGCGGGCCGGCGGGCTCGACCACCAGGACGCCATGCCCGCCGTCCCCGGCCCCGACGGTCTGGCCTCGCTCGCCGACGCGTTCCGTGGAATCGACCACCCCGGCGCCAAGCACCTCGCGGAGTCGCGGCCCATCGAGATGCGGCCCGTCGAGAGCAACATGTTCGTCGACGCGGGCGAGCAGCAGGTCGCCACGAACCACGTCTGGATGCGGGCGATCGACCGGTTGCCCGACGACCCGCTGCTCCACGCGGCGGTCCTTGCATACTCCAGCGACTACTCCCTGCTCGAGCCGGTGCTCCGCCGCCACGGGATGGTCTGGACCGACCCGCGGCTGCGCGTGGCGAGTCTCGACCACTCCATGTGGTTCCACCGCGACGCCCGGGCCGACGAATGGCTGCTCTACGCCCAGCAGTCGCCGTCGGCCGTCAGCGGGCGTGGCCTGTCGATCGGCGAGATGTACACGCAGGACGGCACGCTCGTCGCCACGACCGCCCAGGAGGGCATGGTCCGGGTCAAGGACGCCTGACGCCGCAGACCCACCAGTCGGGCCGTCCGCCCGCCGTGATGCCTGCGTTCCGGCAACGCTACCGGCGGACGGCGAGGAGGATGGGTCCATGGGTGAGAGCACGCACCGAGAGCCTGGGCAGGAACAACGACGGCGCGGACGGTGGTGGTGCCGCCTGCACGTCTGGCACCGCTGGCGCACCCGGCGCTACCCCAACAGCAGCGACCCCGGTGCTCGCTACCAGGAGTGCCTCGACTGCGGCAAGCAGCGAGACGTCGCGGTCGGCCCGGGCATGGCCCCCTGACCGCGCCGGCCGAGCCGGGGCGGGCGGCAACGACCGGGCGCTGTCGCTCCCTCAGTCCTCGAGCCGGAACCCGAGCTTGACGGTGACCTGCCAGTGGGCGACGGCCCCATCGGCGAGCTGGCCGCGGATGTCGGTCACCTCGAACCAGTCGAGGTTGCGCAGCGTCGAGCTGGCTTTGGCGACCGCGTTGCCGACGGCGGCCTCGATGCCCTCCGGCGACGACCCGACGACCTCGGAGATCGAATACACGTGGTTGGCCATGTCTTCTCGATTCGCTCAAGGCACCCGGGCTCTCCGAGCCGCCTCGAACCAAACTAGACCCGCGCGCCCGGGCACGGCCCGGGTTCCGAGCCGACCCTCCCAGCGGCGAGGGCTCAGCCGGTGCGCACGACGGCGACGTCGTGTCCGTCGAGCCACACGCCCCGCTCGTCGACGATCGGCGGCCGGCCCCACGAGGCCAGCACGTGCCGCACGTCGCCGTCGAACGGCACGACCTGGCTCCGGCTCGCCAGGTTGCAGACGACGTGCACCGAGCCGCGCGAGAGGATGATCCAGCCGTCACCCTCGTCGTACGCCACCGAGGTCGCACGCAGGTCACCCGAGGCCACGTCGGGCTGGGTGCGACGGACCCGGATCAGCTCGCGGTAGAAGTGCAGCATCTCGATGTGGCCCGGAGCGGTGGGTTCGCTCCAGTCGAGCACGCTCTGGTCCCGCGTGGCAGGGTCCTGCGGGTCCGGCACGTCTGCCTCGTCCCAGCCGTGCGCCGCGAACTCCCCACGCCTCCCGGAGCGCACCGCGTCGGCGAGCCACTCCTCCTCGAACGAGGTGAAGAAGGCGAATGGCGTACTCGCTCGCCACTCCTCACCCATGAACACCATCACGGTGAAGGGCGACAGCAGGTAGAGCGCCGCTCCGACCGCCTGCTGCCCCGGCGAGACCTGGTCGCTGATCCGGTCTCCGGTGGCCCGGTTGCCGACCTGGTCGTGCGTCTGCAGGTAGGCGAGGAACTGGTGCCCCGAACGGGCCGCGGTGTCCACCTTGGCTCCCCAGACGGTGCCGCGGAACGTCGAGTAACGGCCGTCGTGCAGGAAGGCGTCGGTCAGGGTCTTCGCCAGCACGGAGACCGGCCCACCGTGCGGCCACGCCTCCGTGCCACCGGCGAAGTCGGCGTAGTAGCCCTGCGACTCATGCGTCAGCGCGACGTGCAGGGCGTGGTGGACGTCGTCGTCCCACTGCGCCGTCATGCCGCGGCCGCCCTCGGCGGTGGGCGTGACCATGATCGCGTCGTTGAGGTCGCTCTCTGCGATGAGGTCGAGCGGTCGGCCGAGCTCCTCCGCGAGAGAGGCGGTCTCGTCGGACAGCTGTGCGAGGACGTGCGGCTCGGAGCCGTCTCGCAGCTCGTGGACGGCGTCGAGCCGCAGCGCGTCGACATGGAAGTCGCGGAACCACCGCAGGGCGTTGTCGACGACCCAGCGGCGCACCTCGTGGCTGCCCTCGGCGTCGAGGTTCACGGCTGGACCCCACGGCGTCGTGTGGGTGTCGGTGAAGTAGGGGCCGAAGTCGGCGAGGTAGTTGCCGGTGGGGCCGAGGTGGTTGTAGACGACGTCGAGGCAGACGCCGAGCCCCTGGGCGTGGCACGCGTCGACGAAGCGCTGGAAGGCCGCAGGCCCCCCGTAGGCGTGGTGCACGGCATACGGGGCAACGCCGTCGTAGCCCCAGCCGTGCGTGCCCCCGAACGCCGATACGGGCATGACCTCGACGACGTCGACGCCGAGCTCGACCAGGTGCCGGAGGTGGCCGATGGCCGCATCGAGCGTGCCCTCCGGCGTGAAGGTGCCGAGGTGGAGCTCGTAGACGACCGCACCCAGCACACCGCGGCCCTCCCTCGTGCCGCGCCAGCCCTCGTCGGCCCACGCATGGGCCGCCGGGTCGAAGGTACGGCTGGGTCCGTGCACGCCGTTGGGCTGCCAGGCGCTGCGTGGGTCGGGTCTGGGGTCGCCGCCGTCGAGACTGAACGCGTAGTCGAGCGATCCGTCGGAGGGAGGGGTCCAGGACCACCAGCCGCCATCGACGGACTCCATGGCGTGGCGGTCAGGACCGCTGTCTGCGTCACCCTCGGCGACCGGGCTGACGAGAATGTCGACGCTGCGGGCCGAGGGAGCCCAGACGCGGATCGGGTCTGCGGTCATGCGTCGTCACGTACCCGCACGAGCAGCGCCACGGGCAGGGCGCCTCGTCCACCGTCACCGGCGGCGTCACCGCCGACCAGCTCGGCGAGCCTGACGGAGCCGCCCGGGAAGGTGCGCGCCGAGATGGCATCGGACCACTCTCCCTCGGGCAGGTCGATGGTCGCTTCGCCGAATCCGCCTGAGTCAGCGAGACGCCCGGCAAGGCGGGTCACCACCGTGACGACCTCGACACCGGACGAGCTGCCTCGACCGAATGCGACGGCGTGCTCCGAGGTGGTCGCGACAGGGGCGTAGGTCGCGTCCTCCCCGGTGAAGCACTCGGCCCAGCCGCGGCGCGTTCGCAGCGCCGCAGCGGTGACGAGCAGCTTCTCGTCAGAGAGGTCCGCTGGCGCCGCTCCCCCGTCGAGCCGGGCCAGCCGGCCGCGTCGCTCGTCGTAGTCGACGAGGCGCCGGTTGTCGGGGTCGACCAGCGAGAGGTCGACGAGGTCGGTGCCCTGGTAGACGTCGGGGACCCCGGGCATCGTGAGCTGGACGAGCTTCTGCCCCAGCACGTTGGCGCGGGTCTCGGCAGCGGTGTGGGCCACCCACGTCTCCACGTGCGACACGATCTCGGGGGTGGCGACCACTCCGGCCAGGAACCGCTCGACCGCCGACTCGTAGGCCTCGTTCGGCTCGGTCCACCGCGTATGCAGCTTCGACTCGCGAATCGCCTTGAGCGCGTAGGCCTGGAGGCGTTCCTGACTTATCGGCCAGGCACCGACGACGGTCTGCCAGAGGAAGTACTCGGTCAGCGCGTCGAGCTCGTCGGTGCGGCAGGGGGTGGCCAGCTCGCGCGCGGTGCGCACCCAGTCGGCCCAGGCCTCGGGGCGTTCGGCGAGCACGAAGAGCCGCGCCCGCACGTCCTCGGACCGCTTCGTGTCGTGGGTCGAAAGCGTGGTCATCGTCTGCGGCCAGGTGTCGAGGAGGTGCGCGGCGAAGCGGTGGAACTCCCCGGCCGGGACGCCCACCTCTCGCGGGTCTCCGCCGACCTCGTTGAGGCCCACGAGGCGCACGTAGCGGTAGTAGGCGGTGTCCTCGATCGCCTTCGCCATCGCCGGCCCGCAGGTCTGCTGGAAGCGCACCACGAACTCGTCGCGCGCCGCGTCGTCCTGCACCGTCCCCTCGCCCAGGGCGAGGTCGACGAGGCCTTCTGCGCACGCGCGGTCGAGGCTCCCGTAGGCGTCACCGGCGCCACGTCGCAACGCGAGCTCGAGAGGCTCGGCCGACAGGCCACTGCGTGGGTGACCGGGCCGGACGTAGACCCGGTAGCGGTCCATCCCCAAGAGCATCGCCTCGAGCACCTCACGCACCGACGCCTCGTCGAGATCGGGACGCGCACGAGCGACGAGCCGCACGAGGCGGCTCACCTCGGCGGCGAGCATGACTGTCACGACCCACCGCTTGGACTCCTCGATGATCGCGTCGAGGTCCTGCCGCTGCCCGAGGACCTCGTCCGAGAGCCGGCTGAGCGGCTCCGCTCCAGCCGGGTCGACGAAGAGGCCGCCGACGCGCAGCAGCGCGTCGTATCCCGTCGTCCCCGCCGTCTTCCAGGCCCGGGGAAGCGGCTCGTCACCCTCGAGGATCTTCTCCACGACGACCCACGCCCCACCGGTCTGGTCGGCGAGCCGCTCGAGGTACCCCTCGGGGTCGGCGAGCCCGTCGGGGTGGTCGATGCGCAGGCCGTCGATCGACCCCGACCGCACCCCCTCGACGAGCAGCTCGTGCGTCGCGTCGAACACCTCCGGCTCCTCCACGCGCACCGCGATGAGCGAGGTCACGTCGAAGAAGCGCCGGTAGTTGAGCTCGGAGTCCCCGACCGTCCACGACGCCAGACGGTAGTGCTGCGCGTCGAGCAGCTCCCCGAGCGGGAGCGCGAGGTCGGTGCCGGGCGAGACCGGGAAGACGTGGTCGTAGTAGCGCACGACCGACTCGCCCTCGGACTCCCCCAACGTGATCTCGCCCGCGGCCAGCACCTCGTCGAGCGGGCCGCCGAGCACCGGCAGGAGGAGGCGCCCGCCCTGGGCGTCCCAGTCGACGTCGAACCACACGGCATACGGCGACTCGCGACCCTCGCGGAGCACCGACCACAGGGGGACGTTGAGCGACAAGGGAGTCGGCGTGGTCATGTGGTTGGGCACGACGTCGACGACGATCCCGAGGCCCGCCTCGTGGGCGCGCTCGACGAGCCGGGCGTATGCCGGGTCGCCGCCGAGCCCCTCGGCCACCCGTGAGTGGTCGGTGACGTCGTAGCCGTGCTTGGAGCCGACGGTCGCCTGGAGGATCGGTGACAGGTAGAGGTGGGTGACGCCGAGGTTCGCGAGGTGGTCGACCGTCGCTGCCGCGTCGTCGAGGGTGAAGTCCGGCTCGAGCTGGAACCGGTGGGTCGAGAGGGGCGCGCTGGCATACCTCACGCGATGGCCTCCTCCGCCAGTCCGGGCACGATCGGCGACGCCACCTCACGGGGGCACCTCAGCACGACGATGCTCCGCGGCTGGACCTGGATCTCCCACGTCGGCTCGAGGACGTTCTCCTCGACCTCGTGCAGCGCCGTGTCGATGACGGGCACCCAGCGCGGGCCGTACTCCTCGTCGGGCAGCGTGAAGGTCAGCGCCTCGTCGTGCGCGTTGAACATGACGAGGAACGAGTCGTCGAAGATCTGCTGGCCGCGGGGGTCGGGCTCGGGGATGGCCGACCCGTTGAGGAACACCATGAGCGACTTCGCGAGGCCGTTGCTCCACGCCTCGTCGTCCATGTGGGCGGCGTTGGGCATGAGCCAGGCGATGTCGCCGAGCTCGCTCTCACCACCGTGGTCGGCGTTGCCGGCGAAGAAGCGGCGACGGCGGAAGACCGGGTGCTCGCGCCGCAGCTTGACGAGCGACTGCGTGAACGCGAGCAGCTTCTGGTCGTCCTCGTCGAGGATCCACTGGATCCACGAGATGTCGTTGTCCTGGCAGTAGCCGTTGTTGTTGCCCTGCTGGGTGCGACCGAGCTCGTCACCGTGCAGCAGCATCGGCACACCCTGGGAGAAGAGCAGCGTCGTCAGGAAGTTGCGCTGCTGGCGCAGTCGCAGGTCGCGGATCGCCGGGTCGTCGGTCGGCCCCTCGACGCCGCAGTTCCACGAGCGGTTGTGGCTCTCTCCGTCGTTGTTGCCCTCGCCGTTGGCCTCGTTGTGCTTCTCGTTGTAGGACACGAGGTCGCGCAGCGTGAAGCCGTCGTGAGCGGTGACGAAGTTGATCGACGCGATGGGCTTGCGGCCGGAGTGCTCGTAGAGGTCGCTGGATCCGGTGAAGCGAGAGGCGAACTCGCCGAGCGCGCCGCCCTCGCCGCGCCAGAAGTCGCGCACCGTGTCGCGGTACTGCCCGTTCCACTCGGTCCACAGGGGCGGGAACCCGCCGACCTGGTAGCCACCTTCGCCGACGTCCCACGGCTCGGCGATGAGCTTGACCTGGCTGACGACCGGGTCCTGCTGGATGAGGTCGAAGAAGGCCGACAGCTTGTCGACCTCATGGAACTGGCGGGCCAGCGTGGCCGCGAGGTCGAAGCGGAAGCCGTCGACGTGCATCTCGGTGACCCAGTAGCGAAGCGAGTCCATGATGAGCTGCAGCACGTGCGGGCTGCGCATGAGCAGGCTGTTGCCGGTGCCGGTCGTGTCGTAGTAGTGGCTCAGGTCGTCGCTGACCAGGCGGTAGTAGCTGTTGTTGTCGAGCCCCCGGAAAGCCAACGTCGGGCCCATGTGGTTGCCCTCGGCCGTGTGGTTGTAGACGACGTCGAGGATGACCTCGATGCCGGCCGCGTGCAGCGCCCGGACCATGCCCTTGAACTCGAGCACCTGCTGGCCGCGCTGCCCGCCGGCGGCGTACCCGTTGTGCGGGGCCAGGAAGCCGATCGTGTTGTAGCCCCAGTAGTTCGACAGCCCCCGCTCGACGAGCGGCGCGTCCTGCACGAACTGGTGGACCGGCATGAGCTCGATGGCGGTGATGCCGAGGTCGTGCAGGTGGTTGATCATCGCCGGGTGGGCGATGCCGGCGTAGGTGCCGCGGATCTCCTCGGGGATCTCGGGGTGCAGCATCGTGAGGCCCTTGACGTGGGCCTCGTAGATGACGCTCTCGTGGTACTCGTGCCGCGGCGGCCGGTCGTCGCCCCAGTCGAAGAACGGGTTGATGACGACCGAGTGCATCGTGTGCCGCAGGCTGTCGTCGGTGTTGATCTTCGTCGTCGTCGCGGCCTTCGCGTCGCCGAAGGTGTACGAGTAGAGCGACTGGTCGTTCTCGGCCTGCCCCTCGATCGCCTTCGCGTAGGGGTCGAGGAGGAACTTGCTCGGGTTGCACCGGTGGCCGTGCTCGGGCTCGTAGGGCCCGTGCACGCGGAAGCCGTAGCGCTGACCGGGCTGCACGTAGGGCACGTAGCCGTGCCAGACGAAGCCGTCGACCTCGGGCAGGTCGAGGCGGGTCTCGTTCAGCTCGTCGTCGACGAGGCACAGCTCGACGCGATCGGCCGCCTCGGAGAAGACGGCGAAGTTCACGCCCGTGCCGTCGTAGGTGGCCCCCAGGGGGTAGGGCTTGCCGGGCCAGATCTCCATGCAACTTCTTCCGTCGTCGGTCGCGACCGGGTGGCCGCGGTGCCACCGTGTGGCACTGGGCGGACGACGGTGGCCGCAGGCGCCATTCTTGCCTGCCCGCCCCGGGGCCACGCAACACCGGCCGTATGCCGGTCGGCGCGTCGCGTGGTCGGGGTCAGCTCGCGCGTCCCTGCTTCCAGTACCCCATGAAGGCCACTTGGTGACGCGGCAGGCCCGCATCGCCCACGAGGAGGCGCCGGCACGCCTTGACGGTGTCGGAGTCTCCCGCCACCCAGGCGTACGTGTCGTGAGGCCCGAGGTGCGCCGCGTCCTCGAGGGCGCCGGTCACGTCGTCGCCCGACGAGCTGTACATCGCCGTCTCCCAGACGTCGTCGTCGAGGTCGGCCGCCCGCCCGAGCGACGGGAGCTCGTTGACGGGCCGGCCGTCGGTGTCGAGGCGCAGGCAGGAACGCAGGGTCGCGAGCGCCTGCGTGCCACGGTCGCGGTCGCCGCGGGCGATCCAGTGCGCCTCGATGCCGGGCGGGAAGCGCACGTCGAGGAAGTCGGTGGCATCGGGCACCTCGACGACGGCGATGCCGTCGGTGTCGGCCGGCAGGGCCTCGGCGATCGACGCGAGGGCCGGCACGGCCGTCTCGTCGGCCACCAGGATGAGACGTCGGGCGCCGGCAGGGGCGAACTCGACGCCGCCGAACGTGCGCTCGTGGCCGCGGCGGGGGGCGAGGAGCCCGATCTCGTCACCGACCCTCGCTCCTTCGGCCCACGTACCGGCCGGCCCGGCGGCACCGTTCTCTGCAGCACCGTTTGCGGGAGAGCCGTGCAGCACGAAGTCGACGACGAGCTGCCGGTCGTCACCCTCGCCCACGACGGCGCGCGCGGTGTAGGTGCGCACGAAGCCTCGCTCCTCCTCCGGCAGGGCGAGCCACGCCGCGTACCAGCCGTCGGCGTCGAGCTGGGGCACCTGCCGTCCCGGTCTGGGGATGAGCAGCTTGACGCGCTGGTCGAGCGTCGGAGCCTCGGGGCCCAGGTGCTCGAAACCGTCTCCCCCGAAGCAGATTCGCACGAAGGAGGGGCTGAGGCGCTCGATGCGGCGCACCACGGCTGCGAGCAGCAGGACGGGGTTGACGGCGGTCGTGGTCACGAGGTGGCTCCGGTCTGCTGGCGGGTCGAGGTGGGCACGACGAGCGGTGAGCCCGTCACGGGGTCGGCGATGACACGGCTGCCGAGGCCGAAGACCCGGTCGACGAAGTCCTCGTCGACGAGGTCTGCCGGGGCGCCGCAGCCGACGAGGCACCCGTCGCGCAGGGCGACGACGTGGTCGGCGTACCGCGCCGCGAGGTTGAGGTCGTGCAGCACCATGACGACGGTGGTGCCGTTGCGCTGGTTGAGGTCCCGCAGCAGGTCGAGCACGTCGATCTGGTGCGCGACGTCGAGGAACGTGGTCGGCTCGTCGAGCAGGACGACCTCGGTCTTCTGCGCCAGGGTGAGCGCGATCCAGACCCGCTGGCGTTGCCCGCCGGACAGCTCGTCGACGTGGCGGTCGGCGAGGTCGAGGGTTCCGGTTGCCTGCATCGCACGGGCGACGGCCTCGTCGTCGGCGGCGGACCAGCGGCGCACGAGCGTGTGGTGGGGGTGGCGGCCACGACCGACGAGGTCGACGACGGTGATGCCCTCCGGCAGCGGCGGACTCTGTGGCAGCAGCGCGACGCGGCGCGCGAAGTCCTTCGGGCGCAAGGACCACACGTCGTGCTCGGCCCCGTCCGTCGTCAGGCGCACGTGTCCCGCGGCCGGCTTGAGCAGCCGGGAGAGGCCGCGCAGCACGGTGGACTTGCCGCAGCCGTTCGGCCCGACGACCACCGTCACCATGCCGGCGGGCACGTCGAGATCGAGGCCCTCGACGACCCTGCGGCCGTCGTAGGAGAGGGTGAGACCCCGCGCGCTGATGGCGTGGGTGCGCGTCCCCGCGGCAGGCGGCGCGGTGCTGAGGGTGGTGGTCATGTCACGCCTTTCCGGCTCGACCCGCGGCGATGAGGACCACGAGCATGAGGGGGGCACCGAGGGCGCCCGTCACGACGCCGACCGGCAGGTTGACGTCGGGGATGAGGTAGTCGCCAGCGAAGTCGGACAGCACGACGACGGCGGCGCCGACGAGTGCGGCCGCCCAGAGCGAGGGCCGTCGGCCGCACAGCCGGCGGGCTGTCGGTCCGGCGAGGAAGGCGACGAACGCGACGGGCCCGGTCGCACTCGTCGCCACGGCAGCCATCGCGACCGCCACGAGGAGGCCCAGCCGGGCTCGAGCGGCGGGCGCCCCGAGGGTCGTCGAAAGGTCGTCACCGAGCTCGGCCAGGCGCATCCACCGGGCGCAGACCGCCAGGAGCGGTGCGAGCACCAGCAGGGCGGCGGTGAGCAGCCCGATCACGGACCAGCTGGCTCTCGCGAGCGAGCCGGTGAGCCAGACGAGGGCGGCCTGGGCGTCCTGGATCGACGTGCGGGTCATGACGAGCTGGATCACGCTGGAGAGCAGGGCCGCGATGCCGATCCCCACGAGCACCATGCGCTGGCCGGCGAGCGTGGTCCCGCGCCCGACGGCATACATGAGCAGGCTCACCGCGAGCGCCCCCGCGAGCGCCGCCGCCGGCAGCCAGATGCCCTGTGCGTCGAGGAAGGTGAGAGCGACGACGGCGGCCGCCGAGGCGCCGAGGCTGATGCCGATGATGTCGGGGCTGGCCAGCGGGTTGCGCAGGGTCGTCTGGAACATCGCGCCTGACGCGCCGAACGCGAGGCCCGCGAGGGCCCCGATGAGGGCGCGCGGCAGCTTGGCCTCCCTGACGATGAACGAGGCGCCGGGGGCGTCCGGAAGGGTCTCACCGCGCAGGATCGGGACGAGGTCGGCGAGCGCGACGACGTAGTCGCCGAGGAGCACCCGAACGAGTACCGCCCCCAGCGCGGCGACGGCGAGGAGCCCGATGACGAGCCGCACGCGCCGGGTCGGGCGGCGCCGGGCGCGACGCACGCGGTCGAGGTCGGCCGGCAGGGGCGCATACCGGACGGTAGGCCGGACGGAGGGGAAGGCAGTGGCAGTGGCAGAAGGGGTGGCGGTCACAGGCTCGCCATCCGTCCGCGACGCACGAGCAGCACGAAGAACGGGACGCCGATGACGGCTGTCATGATGCCGGCCTGCACCTCGCCGGGCGGGGCGACGAGGCGCCCGACCGTGTCCGCCAGGAGCAGCAGCGTCGGGCCGGCGACGAGGCACACGGGCACGATGCGGCGGTGGTCGGGGCCGACGACGAGGCGGGCGACGTGGGGCACGACCAGGCCGAGGAAGCCGATCGGCCCGGCGAGGGCGGTCGCGGTGCCGCAGAGGACCGCGACGCCGACCGCGACCGCGGCGCGCGCCAGCACGACGTTCTCGCCGAGACCGCGCGCGAGGTCGTCGCCGAGGGCCAGGGCGTTCAGCTGTCGGACCGTGAGGAGCACGACGACGAGACCGACGACCAAGAACGGCAGCACCGTGCTGACGAGGTCGATGCCGCGACCGCCGATGGTGCCGACCTGCCAGAAGCGGAAGGAGTCGAAGGACTGCTTGCTCGAGACGAGCAGACCCGACGACCAGCTCGCGAGCCCGGCGGTGACCGCGGCACCGGCGAGCGTGAGCCGCAACGGTGTCATGCCTCGGCCCGCCAGTGCCGCCAGGGCGTGCACGAGCACGGCAGCGAGCCCGGCGCCACCCATGGCCCACCACACGTAGCCCGTGAGCGAGCCCACCCCGAAGACCGCGATGGCGACGACGACGGCGAGGGCGGCGCCGGCGTTGACACCCAGCAGCCCCGGGTCGGCGAGGGGGTTGCGGGTCAGGCCCTGCATGGCGGCACCCGCGACGGCCAGGGCCGCCCCGACGACGAAGCCGACCGCCGTGCGCGCCACGCGTGCCTCGATGATGCCTCGGTCGGCAACGGCGTCGCCGCGTCCGGTGAGCACCTGCAGGACGTCACCGAGCCCCGTCGCCTTGGAACCGAAGGCGATCGACGCGAGCACTGCGGCGACCAGGAGGACGACGAGCACGACGACGGGGACGCGCGACGCACCGCCGGAGCGGGCGGCGGCCGTGGCCGTGACACCGGTCCGGTCGGCAGTCGATGTGCCGGTCATCGCGCGGCGTCGGCTTTGTCGGCGGCAGCTGCGACGAGCGGCACGAAGAGCTCGGTCATGTAGGGGATGGACAGCGGCGTCGGGGAGCTCATCGTCAGGCCGACCTTCTGGTCCTTGGTCGCGACGAGGGCGCCCGACCTGATGGCCGGCACCTGCCCGACGAGCGGGTCCTTCCTCATGGCCGGAACCTCGGAGTCCGCGGTGACGTAGGTGAGGAACACGTCGGCCGTGAGCGACGCCGCCTGCTCGGAGCTGACGCTCAGGTAGAACTCCTTGGAGCTCCTGGCGCGCTGCTCGACGAACGGTGCGTTCCTCATGCCGAGCTGGGTGAGCATCTGCGGGCGCAGGTCGCTCGGGGTGTAGAAGCCGATCTGCGACAGGTCGGTCGGCGCGATGTAGCCGTAGATGAAGGTCTTCCCGGCGAGCTGCGGGTACTTCGCCTTCGCCGCGTCGATCGCCGCGACGGTCCTCTTCTCCACCTCTGCCGCCTGCTTCGAGCGGCCGAGGGCCTTGCCGATGGTCTCGAGCGAGTCCTGCCAGGCGGTGCCGTAGGCGACCTTCGGGTACGCCACGACGGGCGCGAGCTTGCTCAGCTTGTCGTACTCGTCCTTCGTGATGCCGGAGTTCGTCGCGAGGATGAGGTCGGGCTGCAGCTTGGCGATCTCCTCGACCGGGTTGCCGTCGGCGTCGTCGAAGCGAGCCGGCTGCGTCCCGCCGATCGTGGCGAGCTGCTCGTCGAACCAGTCGGTCGAGAGGTTCTTGTTGCCACCCCAGGTGACCTTGGGCGCGCCCACGGGGGCGACGCCGAGGGCCGCGACGTGGTCGGCGTCCGACCACCCGAGCGTGACGACGCGCTTCGGCTCCTTGGCGATGGTGGCGCTGCCGAAGGCGTCGGTGAGGGTGACCGGGTATGCCGCCGCATCGGCTGCGCCTGCAGCGGTCTCGGCCCCCGCGGGGGTCTGTGCAGCGCTGCCGTCCGTCGGACCGGTGGTGCAGCCCGCGAGGACGAGCGCCGCTGCAGCGGCGATCGAGGTGGCAGTGACGATGGCGGATCTCAGGCGGGACACGTGAGCTGGTCTCTCTGTCAGGGGACGGGACCCAGGCCGCCTCTGCCGGAGACTCCAGGCAGGGCGACTTTAGGTAAGCCTTACCTTAGTAAGGCTTACCTCAGCTGTGTCAAACCCGACTCGACATGCGTCCGGCCCCGTGCGTGCGCAGGGGGCCGGAGTGTTGGTGGTGCGACGAATCCGCTTGTCGCACAAGCACTTGAGGAACGCGCGTCAGAGCGCACCGCCCAGGGTGACACCGCCGTCGATGGTCAGCGTCTGGCCGGTGATCCAGGACGCGTCGCGGCTGAGCAGGAAGCTGACCGCCCCGGCGACGTCCTCCGGCAGGCCCAGACGCTTCATCGGGTACGCGCGGACGACCTTCTCCTCGCGCCCCTCGTAGAGCGCCTCGGCGAACTTCGTCTTGACGACGGCCGGCGCGACCGCGTTGACGCGCACGTCCGGGCCGAGCTCGTATCCGAGCTCGGTCGTCAGGTGGATGAGTGCCGCCTTGGACACGCCGTACCAGCCGATGACGCCGCTGGCTCCCTGCCCGGCGACCGATGCGAGGTTGACGACGGCCCCCGGGTGGTCGGCGTCGCCGAGCCCCGCCGCCACCGCCTTCTTGATCCACGAGAACGCGGCGACGACGTTGACGTCGAGCACCTTCCGGGCGATGTCGAGACCACTGTCGAGCATGGGCCCGTAGGCAGGGTTGATGCCGGTGTTGTTGACGAGCAGGTGCAGGCCGCCGAACGCGTTGTGGGCCGCGGCGACGACCTCGTCCTGGTGCGCCTCGTCGGCGGCGTTGCCCGCGATGCCGATCGCGTGCTCGGGGCCGCCGAGCTGCTCGACCGCATCGGCCAGCGCCTCGGGCTTGCGTGCGGTGATGACCACCTTGGCACCGTCGGCGACGAGCCGCTCGGCGATGCCGAGGCCGATGCCACGGCTCGCCCCCGTGACGACGGCGACCGCTCCGGAGTGGACCCCCATCAGAAGCCGAGGTCCCGGCCGATGAGCTCCTTCATGATCTCGTTGGAGCCGGCCCAGATCTTCGTCACGCGGGCGTCACGCCAGGCCCGCGCGACGCGGTACTCGTTCATGAAGCCGTAGCCGCCGTGGAGCTGCACGCAGTGGTCGAGCACGTCGTTCTGCACCTGCGAGCTCCACCACTTGGCCTTGGCGGCGTCGACGGCCGTGAGCCTGCCCTCGGCGTGCGCGGCGACGCAGTCGTCGACGTAGGCCTCGGCGACCTCGATCTTCGTCACGAGCTCGGCCATGAGGAACTTGTTGTGCTGGAACGCGCCGATCGGCTGGCCGAAGGCCTTGCGGTCCTTGGCGTACTGGATCGTCTCCTCGAGGATCTTCTTCGCGTGGGCGACGTTGGACACGGCGGCCCCGATGCGCTCCTGCGGGAGGCGCTGCATCATCGCGATGAAGCCCATGCCCTCCGCGCCGAGGCGGTTCTCGTCGGGCACACGCACGTTCTCGAAGAAGAGCTCGGCGGTGTCGGACTCGTCCATGCCGACCTTGTCGAGCTTGCGCCCGTTGTTGAAGCCCGCCATGCCTCGCTCGACCATGAAGAGGGTGATGCCCTTGGCGCCCTTGGACGGGTCGGTGCGGGCCGCGACGATGACGAGGTCGGCCTGGTAGCCGTTGGTGATGAAGGTCTTCGAGCCGTTGAGCAGCCAGCCGTCGCCGTCGCGCACGGCGGTGGTCTTGAGGGCGGCGAGGTCGGAGCCGCCGGAGGGCTCGGTCATCGCGATGGCGCAGATCAGGTCGCCGCTCGCCATGCCGGGCAGCCATCGCTGCTTCTGCGCGTCGGTGCCGAGGTCCACGATGTAGGGCGGGCAGACGTCGGAGTGGATGCCGAAGCACGAGCTCGTCGCCGCGTTGAAGCGCGACATCTCCTCGGCGACGACGGCGTTGAAGCGGTAGTCGTCGACCCCGGCGCCGCCGAACTCCTCGGGGATGTCGAAGCCGAAGAAGCCCTGCTTGCCCGCAGCGAGCCAGATGTCGCGCGGGATCGACTTGAGCTCGACCATCTCCTCGGCGCGGGGGGCGAGCGTGCGGGCGACGAACTCGCGCGCCGACGCGCGCATCGCCTCGTGGTCCTCGTCGTAGATGTTGCGGGGCATGGCGTCCTCCATCGGGCGTGCTCACGGGTGCGGCGCGCAGGTACCGATCGGTAACTAAGCGCTTGCTTAGTCTGACTCCGCTGGGGCATGCTGTCAACGTGCCGCAGCCCACCACACCGCCCGCGACGACCCCGCCGACGTCGGACCCCGACGCGACGACCGTCGACCGGCTGCTGCAGGCCGCAGCCCACGCGTTCGCCGACAAGGGCTTCCACGCCACGACCACGCGTGACATCGCGTCCGGCGCCGGCCTCTCCCCCGCCGGCGTCTACGTCCACTTCGGGTCGAAGGAGGAGCTGCTCTTCAACCTCAGCCGCAGCGGCCACGAGTCGGCCCTGCGGCTGCTGCGCTCGGCCATCGCCGACGGCCCCACCCCGGCCGACCAGCTCGCCAACATCATGGCGCGCTTCTCCGAGTGGCACGTCGAGCAGTACCAGGTGGCGAGGGTCGTGCAGTACGAGCACCACCACCTCACGCCCGACCACCACGCCGAGGTGCTGGCCCTGCGCAAGGAGATGGACTCTCTCGTGCGCGACGTCCTCGACCGCGGCGTCACGGACGGCGCCTTCACGGTCGACGACAGCGCAGACACCGCGCTCGCGCTGCTGTCCATCGTCGTGGACGTCGCGCGGTGGTACTCCCCGACGATCCGGCGCACCCCGACCGAGATCGGCTCGACGAACGCCGCGCTCGCCCTGCGCCTCGTGGGCGCCGAGCGCTGAGCACCCGACACGTCGACGACGCCGACCGGGTGCTCTCCTCCGGGCACAGCGTCCTGCAGGTGCCGGTGCCGCAGCTCGAGCCCTTCGTCCGCGCTCGCCACGCGCACTACGACGGCGCGTACGTCTCGAGCGACCCTGCGTTCGTGCACGCCCACGTCACGGCACTGGGCCCGTTCCTGCCCGTCGCATCGATCACGCCCGAAGCGCTGGCCACAGTGGCCGGGATCGCTTCGAGCACAGCGCCGTTCGACTTCATCCTCAAGCGCGTCGACACCTTCCCGAACGGCATCGTCCATCTCCTCCCCGAGCCGGCGGAGCCGTTCGCGGGGCTGACGCAGCGGCTGTGGGACGCCTTCCCGCAGTGCCCGCCGTATGCCGGCGCCTTCGACGACGTCGTGCCGCACCTGACCCTCGACGCAGTCTCGGGCGAGGTCACCGAGGCATCGACCACCCGCGACGTCGGGCCCGGTCTGCCCGCGCGCTGCCGCGCCGAGCAGCTCCACCTCGCGTGGTACGAGCCGGACGCCTGTCGGGTGCTGCACTCGTGGCGGCTCACCGCCTGAGGCCCGACCGGGCCGCTCAGCTCGGCGTCGACCCGGTCGCGCCCGTGGGGGTGACCGGGGCGGCGGCCGGTGCCGCGCGCAACCCGGCCGCCGGCGCGAGCTCGACGGTGAGTCGCGGGAGGAAGAACTGGACGAGGGGGCCGATCGACACGGCATACAGCACGGTGCCGAGCCCCACGGGCCCGCCGAGCAGCCATCCGACCGACAGGACGACGACCTCGATGCTGGTGCGCACGAGGCGGATCGACAGGCCGGTGCGGCGGGCGAACCCCGTCATCAGCCCGTCGCGCGGTCCCGGGCCGAGCTGACTGCCGATGTAGAGCCCGCCCGCGACACCGTTGAGCACGATGCCGGACGTGAGGAGCACGATGCGGGCCCAGAGCGACTCGGGCGGCGTCAGGAGGGCCAGTCCGGCGTCCGCAGCGAGGCCGATGACGACGACGTTGGCGACGGTGCCGAGACCGGGCCACTGCCGCAGTGGCACCCAGAGGAGCAGCACGAGCGCCCCGACGACGATCGTGACCTGGCCGAAGGTCAGGGGCACGTGCGTGGCGATGCCCGCGTGGAAGACGTCCCACGGGTCGAGGCCGAGGGTCGAGCGGATCATCATGGCCATCGAGACGCCGTAGAGCGTCAGCCCGACGAGGAGCTGGAGCACGCGGCGCGGTAGGCGGCCGGCGCGCAGCTGCTGGCGCGGCGAGAGGTTCGCGAGGGGGACGTGGCGTCTCATGGTCCCGATGCTGACACCCACTGGCCTGACTTTTAAGGGCCAATCGTGGGACAGTGGCCCGATGCGCACCCTCTCGGCCCGCTCACTGGCCCTGCTTCTCGGGACCGATCCCCTGCCCCGACCCACGTACCGCGGTCTGGCCGACGGCATCCGCCGCCTCGTCGCCGACGGGCGGGTCCTCGTCGGCACCCGACTGCCGAGCGAGCGCACGCTCTCGGGCGAGCTGGGCCTGAGCCGCACCACGGTCGGCGCCGCCCTCGACGCCCTGCGCGACGAGGGGTTCGTCGTCACCCGCCGGGGGTCGGGCAGCGTCGTGTGCCTGCCCGCCGGCCCCTCGGGGCTCGCGCTGTCACAGGCCGGCCTCATCCCCACCGACGTCCCGCCGGACGTCATCGACCTCACGTATGCCGCCCTCCCGGCCGCCGCGGGGGTCACCGCCGCCTACGAGCGGGCCCTGACGGAGCTGCCGCGCCACCTCGCGACCGCCGGCTACGACCCGCGCGGGCTGCCGGAGACACGGGCCGCGGTAGCGGCCTGGTTCGAGGGGCGCGGTCTGCCCACGTCGCCAGACCAGGTCGTCATCACCTCCGGAGCCCACGGCGGCCTCTCGGCTGTCCTGCGCGCCTGCCTCGAGCCTGGCGACCGCGTGCTCGTCGAGAGCCCCACGTACCCGAATGCCATTGTGGGAGTGCGGCGTTCGTCGTTCCGCGCGGTGCCCGCCCAGCTCACCCCGACGGGGTGGGACGTCGAGGCCATCGACGTGGGGCTTCGTCAGAGCGGGGCGCGGGCGGCATACCTCATCCCCGACCACCAGAACCCGACCGGACTCGTGATGGACGGCCCCACCCGCGAGGCCCTGGCGCCCGTGTTGGCCCGGTCGAGCACCATCCCCGTCGTCGACGAGACCTTCGTCGAGCTGGGCCTCGACGACCCCGCCCCCCTCGCCCTGCCGTCCCCCTTCGCCCTCACCTCCCCCGACACGCACACGCTGGGCAGCGCCGGCAAGACGTGGTGGGGTGGCCTGCGGGTCGGCTGGGTGCGGGCCCCTGCCGGCGCCGCGGAGGCGGTCATCGAGGCCCGGCACAGTCTCGACCTCGGCACCGCGATCCTCGAGCAGCTCGTCGTCGCCGACCTGCTGCGACAGGGAGAAGCGCTCCTCGTCGAACGTCGCCGCGAGGCTCGGGCGCGCCGCGATGCGCTCGTGGCGGCACTGCACCGGCACGTGCCCGACTGGCGCTTCGGCGTCCCCAGCGGTGGGCTCAACCTCTGGTGCGAGCTCCCCGCAGCCCGGGGCGACGAGCTGGCGCGGGTCGCCGAGACCGCGGGCATCCGGCTCGCCCGGGGCGGCCAGTTCGGCGTCGAGGGAGGACTCTCCCGCTGGGTGCGCGTGCCCTTCTGCGTGGCCGCCGACGAGGCGGACGAGGTCGGCCGCCGACTCGCCGTGGCGTGGGAGCTGGCCCTCGGAGAGCGCCCGACGTCGCGCGAGGTCACGCCGCTCATCGCGTGAGCGGTGCCGGCCCTGCGGCGGGTGGGACGACGACGGGCCGGGCACCGAGGTGCCCGGCCCGTGGCCTGCGACACGTGGCCGTCACGAGGTCAGTCGCGCGTGAGCTTGCGGTAGGTGACGCGGTGCGGGCGCGCGGCCTCGGGGCCGAGCCGCTCGATCTTGTTGGCCTCGTAGGACTCGAAGTTGCCCTCGAACCAGTACCACTTGGCCGGGTCCTCGTCGGTGCCCTCGTAGGCGAGGATGTGCGTCGCGATGCGGTCGAGGAACCACCGGTCGTGGGTGATGACGACGGCGCAGCCCGGGAAGTCGAGCAGAGCGTTCTCGAGGGAGCCGAGCGTCTCGACGTCGAGGTCGTTGGTGGGCTCGTCGAGCAGGAGCAGGTTGCCGCCCTGCTTCAGGGTGAGCGCGAGGTTGAGGCGGTTGCGCTCGCCACCGGAGAGCACGCCCGAGAGCTTCTGCTGGTCAGGACCCTTGAAGCCGAACTGCGAGACGTAGGCCCGGGAGGGGATCTCGACGTTGCCGACCTTCATGTAGTCGAGGCCGTCGGAGACGATCTCCCAGAGGTTCTTCTTCGGGTCGAGGCCCTCGCGGCCCTGGTCGACGTAGGAGATCTTGACGGTCTCACCGATCTTGACCTCGCCCGAGTCGGGCTGCTCGAAGCCGACGATCGTCTTGAAGAGCGTCGACTTGCCGACACCGTTGGGACCGATCACGCCCACGATGCCGTTGCGGGGCAGCGAGAACGACAGGTTGTCGATGAGGACGCGGTCGCCGAAGCCCTTCTTGAGGTTCTTGACCTCGATGACCGTCGAGCCGAGGCGCGGGCCCGGCGGGATCTGCAGCTCCTCGAAGTCGAGCTTGCGGGTGCGCTCGGCCTCGGCCGCCATCTCCTCGTAGCGTGCGAGTCGGGCCTTGCTCTTGACCTGACGACCCTTCGCGTTGCTGCGCACCCACTCGAGCTCGGTCTTGAGTCGCTTGGCGAGCTTGGCGTCCTTCTTGCCCTGGATCTGCAGGCGCTCGGCCTTCTTCTCCAGGTAGGTCGAGTAGTTGCCCTCGTAGGGGTAGAGGCGGCCGCGGTCGACCTCGGCGATCCACTGCGCGACGTTGTCGAGGAAGTAACGGTCGTGGGTGACCGCGATGACGGCGCCGTGGTAGGACTCGAGGTGCTGCTCGAGCCACAGCACCGACTCGGCGTCGAGGTGGTTGGTGGGCTCGTCGAGAAGGAGCAGGTCGGGCTTCTGCAGCAGCAGCTTGCAGAGCGCCACGCGGCGGCGCTCACCACCGGACAGGTTGGTGACGGGTGAGTCGGCGGGCGGGCAGCGCAGGGCGTCCATCGCCTGCTCGAGCTGGCTGTCGAGGTCCCACGCGTCGGCGTGGTCGATGTCCTCCTGCAGCTTGCCCATCTCGGCGAGCAGCGCGTCGTAGTCGGCGTCGGGGTCGGCCATCTCGGCGGAGATCTCGTTGTAGCGGTCGAGCTTCGCCTTGATCTCGCCCGCGCCCTCCTCGACGTTGCCGAGGACGGTCTTCTCCTCGTTGAGCGGCGGCTCCTGGAGCAGGATGCCGACGCTCGCGCCCGTCGCGAGCCGGGCCTCGCCGTTGCTCGGCTGGTCGAGTCCGGCCATGATCTTGAGGATCGTGGACTTGCCGGCGCCGTTGGGGCCGACCATCCCGATCTTCGCGCCCGGGTAGAACGACATCGAGACGTCGTCGAGGATGACCTTCTCGTTGTGTGCCTTGCGCGCACGGGTCATGGTGTAGATGTACTCGGCCATGCGCACACGCTATCTGTCTGCGCACGCGTCACCGAATCGGCGTCCGGCCGCGAGGCCCGGCGGCCGCCGCCGGGGACGAGCCCCGCCGACGCGGCGCGCCCACCTCACGCCGAGGCGCGCCCGACGACCTCGTAGTCGTCGGTCTCGGGGTCACCCGTCGGGAGGACGTCGACGCGCTGACCGTCCTCCGTCGCGGCCGTCGCGCCCTCGGCGTCGTAGTCGTCGTCGACGACACCGTCGGCGTCGACGTACGACGGCCGCCCACCCGGCGTGCCTGCATCGGAGAGGGCCCGCACCGACTCCTGGACGACCGGGTCGGAGGTGCGGTCGTGGCCCAGGGCGGCTGCGCGGCTGACCCGCTCGAAGCTCGCGCGCCCCCACGAGAAGTCGTGTCCGATGTGGTCGGCGTCGATCTCGGGTCCGGTGTGCGACAGGCCGTCGTTGCCGAGATAGGTCTTGATCGCGAGCTTGCCCTCGACGAGGACCGGCTGGCCCTTGTGGAGCGCGGACGCCGTGTTGGCCGCGAGCGCGTTGAAGGCGATCACGCTGTAGAAGCTCGTGTCGCCGTCGACGAACTTCCCGTCGGCGGTGCGTCGGTAGGGCGTCGTCGCGATGCGGAAGGTCGTGAAGGGCGTGCCGTTGCGGGCGACCCGCTCGACGGGGTCGCTGACGACGTTGCCGTGGACGGTGATACGGATCTCGTTCATTCGTGGGCTCCTTGGCTGGTGCATGGCGGCCCGGCGCCGCCTGAAGCCACCCTCGGGTCAGTCGAGGTCCTGGGACAGCCCCGACGACAGGACTGTGGACAGTCGCCCTCCTGCTCGAGGGGATGTGGACGAGCCCAGCCGGGCCCGGGTCGAAGTGATCCCTCGCGAACGGGCGCGACGGCACACCTCGACGCGCGCAGCCCACCGCGGCTCGAGGTGATCCCTCGCGAACGAGCGCGACGGCACGCCTCGACCCAGCGCGAGGCGAGGCGGGTCAGCCTGCTGCGGCGTCGAGGTGCTCGCGGGTCTCGCGATGGCGCATGAGCACCTCGTCGATCGGCACGAGGATGTGCTCGTCGGCCACGGCCGCGACCGACTCGGAGAGCCGCTTGCCGACGACCGCGCGCCGGTGCCGCGCCCCGACGCGGGCCCAGAAGCGGGCCAGCACCCCGAGCCCGAGACCCAGCAGCACGCCGACGACCAGCAGCACGAGCGGCAGCGGAAGGATGCCGACCGCCGGAGTCTCGGGTCGCGGCAGCTGGAGCAGCGCGAAACCCCACAGCACGGCGTACCAGACCAGGCCGACCAACGCGACGAGCCCGAGGAGCCACTGGATGATGTTGACGCTGAACCACCACACCGGCCGCCGGGCGCGCAGCGACGTGCCGATGACGGCGCGGTCGAGGGCGTCGGTGAGGTTGCCCTCGCCGCGGTCGACGGCGTCCTCGACGGTCTGCGCCCACCGCACCGGCAGCGACTGCGATGCGTCGCGCACGAAGGCGCGGGTCGCCACGTCGACGGCCGACACCGTCGACACGGTGGGTGCCGGGATGGACGAGCGTCCGAGGACGGCGCGCACGTCGGCCCCGTCGATGGCGACCGGGATCGGCGGCCGGCCGCCCGTGCGGTCGAGGCGGAGCCGGCGCAGCGGGTCTGCCGCGAAACCCTTGGTCCAGCGGGCGAACAGCCAACCGGTGTGGGCGAAGGCCTCTCGCCGGTAGTCCCGGGCCACGGCGTCCAGGACGATCGGCACGCCCGCGGCGCGCGCCAGCGAGGTGTCGAGCTCGTCGCGCGGGATGGCGCCGACATCGGCCTCGCCATCGGCCACGCCGGGCCGCAGCCGAACGGCGGCGCCGACGACGTCAGCCTTGAGCCGCTGACGCGAAGCTGCGTGTCCTGCAACGGCATTGGCCAGCCGCTGCTTGAGCTCGGGGATGCCGTTGCCGGTCACCGTCGAGGTGGCGAGCACCTTCGCGTCGGTCACTCCGTCGGCGACGAGGAGACGCGCGAGGTCCTTGCTCAGTGTCGTGACGCCCTCGCTCGTCAGCCGGTCGGACTGGTTGAGGACCGCGAGGGTCACGGCGTCGTGCTGCGACAGCATGCTGACGAACTCGTCGTGCAGGCGGGCGTCGGCGTACTTCTGGGGGTCGGTCACCCACACGAAGACGTCGACGAGCTCGAGGACCCGCTCCGCCTCACGACGGTGCGACAGCTCGCGCGAGTCGAAGTCGGGCAGGTCGAGCAGCACGAGGCCGTCGAGCGACCCGACGACCTCGACCGCTGCCGGCGCCCGGGAAGGGCCCGCGCCGGCGCTGCCGCTCGGGGCGCCCGTCTCCACGACGTGACGCTCGTCGACCCCGAGCCAGTCGAGCAGCTCTGAGGCGTCGGCGTCGCCCCAGATGCCTGCCGTCGGACGGGAGGTGGTCGGGCGACGGGCACCGATGGTCGCGACGTCCGCCCCCACGAGTGCGTTGAAGAGCGACGACTTGCCGCTGCCCGTGGCACCCGCGAGCGCGACGACGGTGTGCTCGCCGCCGATGCCCGAACGCTCCACCGCCTTGTCGACGACACGGCGGGCCAGCTGGACCTGGGTGGGGTCGAGCTGGTCGGCGCCCGACACGAGGGCCATGGACAGCTCGGTGGTGCGCGCGCCGAGCTCAGCCGCCGAGACACTCTTCACGGCGGCCCGGCCCATCCTGACCGGGCTCATCGGGCGTCCTCGACGGCGACGGCGGCCGCGGCCAGGCGGTCGGTCTGGTCGGTGTCGACCTGCAACGTCGAGACAGCTCCTTCGTAGCGGGCGAGCTCGACGGCATACAGCTCGTCGACGCGGGTGGTCAGCAGCTCTCGGGCCTTGCGTGCGAGCTCACGGACGGCCTGGTCGCCGAACACAGCCTCGAGCAGCTTCTGGCCGACGACGGCGGTGCCGCCGGCGATGCCGACCTCGGCTCCGGTGATGCCCGCCGTGCTGGCGAACGTGACGAGCATGAGCACGACGCCGAGGCCGTTGACGCCGTAGGCCATGATGCGGGCGGTGGTGCGACGGTCCTTGCCCTCGTCGCGCACCATCTGGAGGATGTCGCCCTGCCAGTCGCGCACGAGGCGCTGGATGCGGGCCTCCAGGTCGCTGCTCGAACGGGCCAGACCGGGGTTGGCCACGATGAGCTGGTCGCCGCCGGGCAGGGTGCGCCAGACGCGCGCGATGGAGCTGGCCGCGAGCTCGGCGCGGTTGACGACGAGCGACTCGACGCCCGACTGGAGCGCTTCGCCCAAGTGGTCGGCGCGGGCGGGCTCGCCCCGGAGGAACGAGGTGAAGCGGTCGCGCACGCGGGAGACCGTCGACTCGACCTGGCGGAAGAACTCGCCGGTGCCGACGAACTCCTGCCAGCGGGCGAGCACCTCACCGCGCAGCAGCGTTCCGTCGGCCATCCCCTCGCGAACCTGTGCAGCGGCCTCCGCGTACGCCGCCTCGGCAGCGCCCACGAGCGTGCGGCCCGCTGCCGTCTGCTCCTCGGATGCGGCGACGAGCGACGTGGCACGGGCGTCCAGCGAGACGAGTGCCCCCTCGAGCGTCTGCCGGACGACGTCGGCCCGCGCCTGGGCGTCACCCGCGAGGGCAGCGAGCCAGCCGCGCAGCTGCTGCGTCTGGTCGTCGGGCAGCAGGCCGTCGACGAGCTCCGACTCGACGACCGTGAAGATCGGCGCCTGGTCGAGACCCTGCTCGCGCAGCATCCCGGCGAGGTGGGTGCGGATGTCGTCGACGGCCCCCGGGGGCACCCGGTCGAGGACGACCGCGAGCGCCGTGCCCCGCTCGGAGGCCTCGCGCAGCAGCTCCCACGGCACCGCGTCGGCATATCGCGCGGCCGTGGTGACGAAGACCCAGAGGTCGGCGGCGGCGAGCAGCTGGGCCGCGAGCTCACGGTTGGCCTCGACGACGCTGTCGATGTCGGGCGCGTCGAGCAGGGCCAGGCCGGCCGCCACCTCGTCGCTCGGCACGAGGCGCACGGCGCCGGGGCCGTCGGACGCCGAGTGACGACCCGTGATGCGGGCCAGGCCGGGGAGGACGCGGGGACCGGAGAACCAGGCGGCGTCGGAGGGGTGGTGGATGAGCACCGGCGAACGCGTGGTCGGACGCAGCACGCCCGGGAGGGTCACCTCGCGGCCGACGACCGAGTTGACGAGGGTCGACTTGCCGGCCCCGGTCGAGCCCCCGACGACGGCGAGCAACGGGGCGTCGAGCGAGGTGAGTCGCGGGATGACGTAGTCGTCGAGCTGGTCGAGGAGCCGGGTGCGCGCGAGCCGAGCGGCCGGGGCGCCGGGTAGGTCGAGCGGGAGGGTGGCACCGGAGACGGCGGCTCGCAGAGCCTGCACCGCCGAGAGGAGACGGGCATTGCCCACCCCTGTATCACCGTCCACGCCTGAATCCTTCCGTGTTGCGTCGGCACAACCAAACCCATCGGCGGGCGTGCCGTGAACACGTACCCAGTCGTGGCGCCGTCCATGGCGAGGCGCCCCCGGCAGGACTCGAACCTGCGACCAAGAGATTAGAAGGCTCTTGCTCTATCCGCTGAGCTACAGGGGCGGTCGCCCGAAGCGGGCGCCGTCCAATGATAGGCACCGGTTGCGACGCGCCGGACCGACCGCCCGGGTCAGGTGACCGGCGACCCGACGAAGTCGCGGCGATGCGCCGTGATCGCCTCGAGCAGCACCATCTCGCGCTCCGACGCGCCGTCCTCGGCGGTGCCGTGGACGAGCCTCGAGCGGAGCAGGGCCAGGTCGCTGGCGCTGTCCTGGAAGGCGTCCATCGACCGCTTCGCCGCGCGGCCGCCCGTGCGCCGCGCCCACGCCCGCGCCGCCCGGCGCAGCCGCAGCTGCGAGAGCATCGTGACCTCGGCGTGGGTCAGCCAGCCGGCGTCGGCGTAGGGCGACAGGTAGCGGCCGATGAGCCGGCCCTCACGCCGACGCAGCCAGAACAGGAAGGCCACGAAGGCGAGGAAGAGCGGCACCTGGTAGGTCACGTACGCCTCGAAGAAGCCGTCCATGCCGGCGAGGGCCGAGAGGTTCCAGAGGCCGTGGAGGATCATCGCGCAGACCCAGCCGGCGAGGACGGCCAGGACACGGACGAGCGGTCGACGCGCCGACACCGCGATGCCGATGCCGACGCCCGTCAACGATGTGAAGAGCGGGTGTCCGAACGGGCCCATCAGCCCCCGCACGAGGAACGTCGAGGTGAGGCCCTCGTTGCCGTACTCGTTGTAGGCCTGGCCCAGGTAGAGGATGTTCTCGCTGAAGGCGAAACCCGCCCCGATGAGGCCGGCGTAGACGATGCCGTCGACGATGCCGTCGAACTCTCGTCGCCGCAGCTGGTAGATGAGCAGGATGCCGAGGCCCTTGAGCGTCTCCTCGGTGACGGGGGCGAGGTACACCGCACCCGTCTGGAGCGGGTCGGTCCAGCTCGCCTCGACGAGCAGCTTGAGACCGAAGGTGTTGAGGAAGAACGCACCAACGACGGCGACCAGCGCACCCCAGAGGAACGAGAACAGCTGGTAGCGAACGGGTTCCGCCTCGTAGCGGTCGAGCCAGAGGAACGTGGGCACGATGATGAGCAGCGGGATGATCGCCATGAGGGCCGAGGTGACGATGGTCTGCGAGCTGAGCCGCTCACCGAGGATGCCGAGGAGGATCAGCAGGCACACGAGGAAGACCGAGGCCGCGATCCCGATCGTGAGGGCGGTCCTGAGCAGCGGGCGCCGCGTCGGGTTGCGCACCGGGCTCCACTGCTGCGCCTGGTTGCCCGCGCCACCGCCCGGGTGCTGGGTCGTCACGTCCCCTGAGGTCATGCAGGCAGGCTAGTGCAGCCCGCTTGCCGCGGCCCGTCCATGGCCCGGGCCCCGGAGCGCGAACACTATGGTGGAGCGGTGAGCGACACCAACCACCGAGCCATCGCCGACCGGATCATCTGGATCGACTGCGAGATGACGGGCCTATCGCTGAAGTCGGACGCCCTCGTCGAGGTCGCCGCTCTCGTGACCGACTTCGAGCTGAACCAGCTCGGTGACGGCATCGACGTCGTCGTGAAGCCCCCGGCCGAGGCGCTCGAGCAGATGGACGACTTCGTTCGCGACATGCACACGACCTCCGGCCTCATCGACGAGCTCGACTCCGGTGTGACGCTGCAGGAGGCCGAGCACATCGTCCTCGACTACATCCGCACGTTCGTGCCCGAGCCGCGCAAGGCGCCGCTCGGCGGCAACACGGTCGCCACCGACCGGGGCTTCCTCTCGCGCGACATGCCGGTGCTCGAGTCCTACCTGCACTACCGCATCATCGACGTCAGCTCGATCAAGGAGCTGTCGCGCCGCTGGTACCCCCGCGTCTACTTCAACGCGCCGAAGAAGTCGGGCGGCCACCGCGCCCTCGCCGACATCCGCGAGTCGATCGCCGAGCTGCGCTACTACCGCGAGGCCGTCTTCGTGCCCCAGCCCGGGCCCGACTCGGCCACCGCCAAGGCGCTCGCGACGCCGCACGTCATCGAGCACTGACCCGCGCGACGGGGCTGACGGCATACGCGAGCAGCTTGCGTATGCCGCCGCGCGAAGTCGTGCGCGCCGCGACGCCGGGTGGTCACGAGCACTCGTCGGGAACCTGTACGATTGGCGACGCCGTCCCACGACGCCGAGCCCCAGGGCCCGGCTCGTGCTGTGCATGGTGGGTGTAGCTCAGCTGGTAGAGCACCTGGTTGTGGTCCAGGTGGCCGCGGGTTCAAGTCCCGTCACTCACCCCAGTCGGCGAAGGCCTCGCACCAGCGGTGCGGGGCCTTCGTCGCCTCAGAAGGCCCGACGCGTCAGTAGCGCAGAGCCGACGCAGAGCGGCCACGTCGTCGGGCCGCCCCGTGCCCCGTTCTACGCACTGCCGGAGGCGCGCTGTCCTACTGAGCCAGCGCGGCGCCTTCGGGCGTGGCAGCCACGGCGTCGAGCGGGATGCTCGCTCGCACGTCGCCGAGCCCCCGCGCGACGAGCAGGGTGCCGCCCTCGAGCCGCACCCATGCGTGGCGGGCGACGTCCCAGCGTCGCCACAGGCGCGCGTCGCACTCGACCACGACGGTCTGGGTCTCGCCGGGGGCGACCAGCTGCGTCGCCCAGCCGACGAGGCGCACCGGATGCTCGCCCTCGTCCGGCTCGAGGTACACCTGCACCACCTCGCGCGACGGACGGTCGGAAATGTTCTCGACGGGCACTGCGACACGGACGCTCTCGTCGTCCGCCGCCACCTCTGGGATCCCGTAGCTCCACGACCCGTAGCCGAGCCCGTGCCCGAACCAGAAGGCCGGGTCGGGGGCGGCACCCGAGCGGTGCCCGCGGTAGCCGACGAAGGGACCCTCGGCATACGGCAGCACGCCGTCCTGCGGCACGACCTGCCAGGCGGGAGAGCCGCCGTCGCCTGCCGGGAACGACGTCACGAGGCGACCGGCCGGCTCGACGAGACCGAGCAGCGCGGCGGCGACGGCGTGGCCGCCCTCCTGCCCGGGGATGCCCGCCCAGAGCACGGCGTCGACCTCGTCGAGCCACGGCATCAGCACGGGAGTCGCGGCGTTGACGACCACGACCGTGCGGCGCGCTGCGGCGGCCACGGCCGACACGAGGGCGTCCTGCGCACCGGGCAGCGCCAGGGTGGACTTGTCGGCCGCCTCGGTCTCCTGCTCCTCGGTGAGGCCGACGACGACCACGGCGACATCGGCCGCCGCGGCCGCACCGACGGCCGAGGCGATGACGGTCTCGACCGGGCCGGACGCCGGACGGGCCATCAGGCCGAAACGGCCGAACCGCACGTGGGTGAGGTCGACCTCGGCCTCGAGGTCCACCGGCCCGTCGGCGTCGACGGTCGTCGTCCAGCCCGGCGGCCGGAGGATGGCCTCGCCGACGTCGTCGGTCTCGAGGCGCAGCGTGAGCTCGTGGCGCGCCCCGGCCACGGTGACGGTCCAGTCGCCGACCCCGACGACGCCCACCTCGCGCCGTCCCGATCCTTGGACCCGGGCGCTGAGGCGCGCGCGGGCCGGCCGCTCCGGGAGGTCGTCGTCGGCGCCGAACGAGACCTTGCTGTGGGGCACCTGCTGGTCGGCGACGACGTTGCCGTCGGCGCCGAGGGCGACGCAGCGTATGCCGGCTTCGCCCGTCTCGGGGTGCGTGACCATCTCGGCCGCCGCGGGCACCGGCCTGCTGCGGACGTCGACGCCGTCGACGACCGTCAGCCCCGGCCCGATGAGCTCCGCCAGGCCCTCGGCGACGCTGACCTGGTGCGGCGGACGCACCTGCGCCGACCCGCCACCCATGTCGACCGTCTCGACAGCGTGCCGACCGACGAGCGCGATGGTGCCGCCCGCGGGGAGCGGCAGGGTGCCGTGGTTGTGCAGGACCGTCATGCCGGTCGCGGCGATGCGCACCAGCTGCTCGCGCCGGGCTGCGTCGGTGGGGCCGGGCACGTCCTCGCGCCAGGCCCGGGGTCCGTCGAGGGCGCCGACGCGGTCGGCGAGCCGGAGCAGCCGGCGCACGTGCTCGTCGACAGCCGCCTCGGGGACGTCGCCGGCTTCGACGGCGGAGACGAGCGCGTCACCCCATGGCCCGTCGGGGCCGGGCATCACGAGGTCGAGGCCGCCGTTGGCCGCGGCCGCGGCAGACTTCGTGGCGAACCAGTCGGACATGAGCAGGCCGTCCCAGCCCCACTCCCGCTTGACGATGCCGTTGTTGACGGCGTCGTGCTCGGTCGCCGGCACACCGTTGACGTCGTTGTAGGCCGCCATGATCGACCACGGCGCGGAGTCCTCGACCGCGATCTCGAACGGGAGCAGGTAGAGCTCACGCAGCGTCGCCTCGTCGACGACGTTGTCGACAGTGTGCCGTTCGGTCTCCGCCTCGTTGGCCACCAGGTGCTTGAGGCAGGCTCCGATTCCCTTGCCCTGCAGACCCTTCACGTATGCCGCTGCCAGCCGTCCCGTCAGCAGCGGGTCTTCGGAGTACGCCTCGAAGAGCCGGCCCCCGAGGGGCGAGCGGTGCAGGTTGATCGTCGGGCCCAGCACGACGTGGATGTGCTGGCGCTCGGCCTCGTCGGCGAGGATCTCGCCCACCTCGTGCGCCACGTCCTCGTCCCAGGCGGAGGCGATCAGGGTCGCGTTGGGCAGCAGCGCCACCTCGTCTCCCCCGATGAACTTCAGGCCGCGGACGCCGGTGGGGCCGTCGGAGAAGGCCATCTCACCGAGCGCGACCGAGTCCGCAGTGTGCAGGGTGAACATGGTGGCGCCCGTGAGCAGGCGCACCTTGGAGGCCAGGTCGAGTCGCGCGATCCTCTCGTCGAGGTCGGCGTCGTCAGCCATGCTCGGGTCCGCCGGCGATCGTCGCGGTGTAGCGGTGGGTGCCCGCCCCGACCTCCGCGGCGGAGTCGCCGTCCGGCCCCGGCAGTCGCACCGAGGCGGAGACGCCCTCGGGGACGGTGACCTCGAGCGCGAACGCGTCGCCGTCGACGGTCCACGACGTCTCGACGCGCCCGTGCGGGGTGTCCAGCCCTGAGCGGGCCCAGGTGAGCCCGCCGCCGGGGCGGGCCTCGACGAGCACACGCGAGTAGCCGGGCTCGAGCGGTGCGATGCCGCCGATGGTGCGGTGCATCCAGTCGGCAACGGCCCCCAGCGCGTAGTGGTTGAAGCTCGTCATCTCGCCGGGGTTGATCGTGCCGTCGGGCAGCATCGAGTCCCAGCGCTCCCAGACCGTGGTGGCGCCCATCGTCACGGGGTAGAGCCACGACGGGCACTGCCGCTCGAGCAGGAGGTTGTACGCGGCGTCGAGGTGCCCGGTCGAGCTGAGCGCGCCGGTGACGAACGGCGTGCCGGCGAACCCGGTCGAGACGCGCCAGCCGTTCTCCTGCGCCAGCTGCGCCAGCCGGTCGCCGGCGTCCTGCCGGTCCTGGCCCTCGAGCAGGTCGAACTCGATGGCGAGGGCGTACACCGTCGCGCAGTCGCTCGTGATGCGGCCGTCGGAGACGTAGTGCTTGCGGAAGGCCGAGCGGACCCGGTCGGCCAGGGCGGAGAAGTAGCCGGCGTCGTCGGGCCTGCCGAGCACCTCTGCCGCAGCGGCGACCTGGCGCAGCGTGCGGTGGTAGCAGGCGGTCGCCACGACGCCGTTGTCGGCCTTGGCCTTGATGGGGTCGTCCGGCGGCGCCTGCGGGTCGAGCCAGTCACCGAACTGGAAGCCGGTGTCCCACAGGTCGGTCTCCGACAGGAGCGACTCGACGCGTCGGGCGTGGGCCGTCATGGCGGGATAGTGCCGCGCCAGGGCGTCGCGGTCGCCGTACGCCCGCCAGAGCGCCCACGGCACCCACGCCGCGGCATCGCTCCAGATGGCGGTGCTCTCGGGCGCCGGGAACGACGAGGGCGCGTCGACGTACTTGAGCACGTCCGGCACGACGAAGGGCACCAGGCCGTCGGCGTGCTGCTGCTCGGCGTCGACGTCGGCCAGCCAGTCGTCCAGGAAACCCGAGACGTCGTAGAGGTAGGCGGCAGTGGGCGCGAAGGCCGCGATGTCACCGGTCCAGCCGAGCCGCTCGTCACGCTGCGGGCAGTCGGTGGGCACGTCGAGGAAGTTGCCCTTGAGACCCCAGACGACGTTGCGGTGCAGCTGGTTGAGCAGGTCGTCGGAGCACTCGAAGGTGCCGGTGCGGCGCAGCTCGGAGTGCACGACCACGGCCTCGAGCGAGTCGGCCGCCAGCTCGCCGGGCCACCCCGTGACCTCCGCGTAGCGGAAGCCGTGGAAGGTCTTGGTGGGCTCGAAGGAGTCCTGGTCGCCGCTGAGGACGAACCGGTCGGTCGCGGCGGCGGAGCGCAGCGGCCGGGTGCCGAGCTCGTCGTTCTCGAGCACCTCCGCGTGGCGGACGACGATCTCCGTGCCGGCCGGGCCCTGCACGGTGAAGCGCAGCCAGCCGACGAGGTTCTGGCCGAAGTCCACGAGCGTGGCGCCGGCCGGTGAGGTCCAGACCCGGACCGGCTTCAGCACCTCCTGTCGACGGACGGCTGGCCCGGCATACGGCTGGAGCCTCGCGGGGTCGTGCTCGACACTGTGCACGCCCACCCAGCCCGTGAGCTCCGCGCCGGGCACGGTCCAGGCCCGGCTCTCGAGCCGGGCGTCGATGCTCTGGCCGTCGTAGAGGTCGTTCGCGGTCGTCGCCGAGGGGCCCGACCGCCACGAGGAGTCGGTGCCGACCACCTGGCGGTGGCCGTCCTCGAAGGTGACGTGCAGCTCGGCGAGGGCCGCCAGCTCGGACCCGTAGAACGCGCCCTTCCCGCTCCAGCCGAGGCGGCCGCGGAACCAGCCGTTGCCGAGCGCCAGGCCCAGCACCGAGCTGCCGGACGACAGCAGCCGGGTGACGTCGTGGGTGCGGTAGCGCAGACGCCACTCGTAGCTGCTCCAGCCGGGCGTGAGCACCTCGTCCGACACCGGTACGCCGTTGATGCTCGGCTCGACGATGCCGTGGGCCGTCACGAACAGGGTGGCCGAGGTGACGGCTCCGTGGCCGTCGTCGAGGGCGAACTCCTTGCGCAGCAAGGGCGCTCCGGCGAAGTCGTCGTCGGGGGCGATCAGGTCTGCGGACCAGGCGTGGTGGTGGGAGGGCATGGCGGCCTTTCGTGCGGGACTTCGGGAGAGATGGTCTGCGTGAGTGGGCGTCAGCCCTTGACCGCGCCGGACGTCATGCCGGCGACGATCTTGCGGTTGAAGAAGATGAAGAGGACGAGCGGTGGCACGGTCACGAGCACGATGTTCATGAAGAGCAGGTTGTACTGCGTGTCGAACTGGTTCGTGAAGTTGTAGAGCGTCAGCTGGACGGTGGCGTTCTCGTCGCCCGGCAGGAAGTAGAGGGGGTTGACGAAGTCGTTGAAGATGAAGACCGACGAGGTCAGGATGACCGTGATGGTGACCGGCCGCAGCAGCGGGAAGATCACCCGGAAGAAGAGTGAGAGCCCCGTGCAGCCGTCGATCATGGCGGCCTCGTCGAGCTCGCGCGGGATCGCCGCGACGAAGGCCCGGAAGAGCAGCACGCAGAACGACATGTTGAAGGCCACCTCGACGAGGATCAGCCCCGGCAGCGTCTTGAAGACGTGCAGCTGCTGGAGCACCCAGATCGTGGGGACGACGGCCGGCGGGATGATGAGGCCCGAGAGGACCAGGGCGTTGGCGATGTCGGCGGCACGGCCGGGCCGCCGCTGGATGACGTAGCCGACCATCGCGCAGAGCACCACGAGGATGGTGACCGACACGACGGTCAGGACGATGCTGTTGCGGAACGCGGTGAACAGCATGCCGTCGCGGGCCTCGAAGACGCCCTTGATGTTGTCGAGGATCTTCCACTCGGTCGGCAGGGCGAACGTCAGGTCGGCGGACTCCGACTCGTCCTTGGAGGCGGTGAGGAACATGAAGAGGAACGGCACCACGAAGACGACGAGCGCCACGAGCACGGCCACGACCTCGAGCGAGGTGCGTCGGAGCAGGTGCGTCCTCATGAGTGCACCTCCCGGGAGTTGAAGTACCGCGACAGCGGATACACGATCAGGGTCACCAGGACGAAGAGCACGCCGTTGCCGGCGGTGGAGAGCCCGAAGAAGCCGGCCTGGTACGTCTTGTAGATCGTCGAGGCGATGACGTCGCTGCTGAACCCGGGACCGCCCTTGGTCATCGTCCAGATGAGGTCGAAGGAGCGCAGGCCGCCGATGAGCGAGAGCAGGATGACCGTGAAGGTCGCCGGGGCCGCGAGCGGCAGGGTGACGTTGCGGAACTTCGTCCACGCGCCGCCCCCGTCGACGTCGACGGCCTCGTAGAAGTCCTTCGAGATGGCCAGGATGCCGGCGATGTAGATGAGTGTCGCGAGGCCGACGCCCTTCCAGACGTCGACGAGCGCCACCGACAGGAGCGCGGTGCTCGGGTTGCCGAGCCAGTCGGGCGAGGTGATGCCGACCTTGTCGAGCACGGTGGCCACCAGCCCGAAGTCCGGCTGGAGGAGCACGCTGAAGGTGATGCCGACCGCGACCGTGCTGACGAGCACGGGGAAGAAGATGACCGAGCGGAGCAGGCCACGCGTGCGGATCGGCCCGGTGAGAAGCACGGCGAAGAGCATCCCGAGCACCACTTTCAGCCCGCTGGTCACGACGGCGTACACGAGGGTGTTGCGCAGGCTGCTGACGAGCGCCTGCTCCGAGAAGAACTGGCGGAAGTTGTCGAGCCCGATGAACTCGGACTCGAAGAGGGTCCACCGGGTGAAGGCGAAGTAGAACGAGATGACCGTCGGGATGATGAAGACCACGGCGTAGACGGCGCCTGCCGGCACGTAGAACCAGAAGGGGTAGGTCTGCGCCTGCAGACCCCGCACGCCGCCCGCCCGGCCGGACCGGGGCCGGCCGGGCCGCTCGGCCCCCGCGGCAGCGCGGGGGCCGGACGGTGGGGCCTGGGCACCGGTCTGGGTCACCATCCCGGCAGTCCCAGCTGCTTGGCCTGCTTCGTGACGTCGGCGTCGTACTGGGCCGCGCCCTCCTGCGGCGGCGTCTGACCGGTCATGATCGCGACCATGATCTGCTCGAGCGAGGGGCCCTTGACGGGCGAGATGAACTCGAGCGCCGGGGTAGAGGTCTTGGAGTCGATGTAGGCCTGCATGTCCTTGGCCACGGGCGGGGCGTTGTCGGGCAGCTTGGAGCCCTTGACGAGGTAGGGACCGGTGGGCGGCACCGCGGACGAGAAGGCCTCCGTTCCGGCGACCGAGGCGACGAAGGCGACGAACTTCTTGGCTGCCTCGATGTTCTTGCTCGCCTTCGGGATGTACTGGCCGCCGGGCTCCCAGATGGTCGCCCCGGCCTTGCTCGCGTCGTCACCGGGGATCCCGAAGAAGCCGATCTTCGCGGCATCCTCCGCCGGCAGGGTGGAGATGGGGAACGTCAGCATGGGATACTGGGCGGCCTTGCCCTTGGCGAGCAGCTTGATGCCCTGCGCGAACGTCGTCGAGCCGGCGCTGTCGTTGAGCCAGCCCTTCTGCTTGGGCTCGGCGGCCTTCTCGAACCCCTTGAGGGCGACCGGGTCGGTGGCGTACTTGACCTTGTTCGCCGTGTACTCGTCGGCCCACTCGGGGTTCGAGCTCGCGACGTTGTGGAAGTCGCCGAGAACGTACAGCTGGGAGGTGAAGGTGTCCTTGAGGGTGCCGAGGACCGGGGTGATGCCGGCGCCCTTGATCTTCTCGCTGTTCGACTCGAACTCGGCCCACGTCTTCGGCACCGAGAGACCCAGCTGGGAGTAGACGTCCTTGTTGTAGAGGATGCCGCCACCCATGGCGGTGCCCCACGGGGCGCCGTAGACCTTGCCCTTCTGCGTCACCGCCGGCAGGAACGAGGGGTCGGTGTCCTTGAGGGCGGGGTCGTTCGTGAGGTCGACGAGCGTCTTCTCGGGGCTCAGCGCCTGGAGCAGCGATCCGGAGTTGTACCAGAACACGTCGGCCATGTCGCCGGTCGACAGCTTCGTCTTCACGAGGTTGTCGCCCTCGGCGCCACCCGGTCGGGTCTCGGCGTTGACCGTGATGGTCGGGTTGGCCTTCTCGAACGCCGCGATGACAGCCTTCGCGGGCTTGACCGTCGACTCCGCGTTGTCGGTCAGCAGGGTGATCTCCGTCTTCCCGCTGCCCGAGTCGCCCGAGCCGGAGGAGCTCGAGCAGGCCGCGAGGGGAACCAGTGAGCTCGCCGCGACAACCGCGATCGCGAGACTGGGCCGGGGGTGCTTCATGGGGTACCTCCACAACGTTGGGGCGCGTATCCGCGTTCGATGGTCACCGATTTTTGAATCGCTTCATTCGGTCGGCACCAAAGTAAGGTCCGCACTGGACACTGTCAACAGGTTCGGCCATTTTCCCACCCTTCACGCTCAGAACGAATCTTCTTCTAACACAGGTGAGAGCTCGGGGGCTTGACCGGCCCATGTCCCTGCGCTTTACTCGTGCCCAGACTTCTGAAACGCTTCATTGGAGCGATGCGACTCTCACGGATCGGACCACCATGACGAACTTCAGCGACATCTCGAGCGAGCTCGGACGCCAGGCGATCGAGCTGCCCTCGTGGGCCTTCGGCAACTCCGGCACGCGCTTCAAGGTGTTCGGCTCCGAGGGCACGCCGCGCTCGGTGGAGGAGAAGCTCGCCGACGCCGCGCAGGTTCACGCGCTCACGGGGCTCGCGCCCTCCGTCGCGCTGCACATCCCCTGGGACCGCGTGGACGACTTCGACAAGCTGGGCCGCGTCGCCGAGGACCTCGGGGTCCGGCTGGGCACCATCAACAGCAACACGTTCCAGGACGACGACTACAGGCTGGGCAGCCTGACCCACGTCGACGAGCGGATCCGCGCCAAGGCGGTCGCCCACCACCTCGAGTGCGTCGACATCATGGACGTGACGGGCAGCCGCGACCTCAAGATCTGGCTGGCCGACGGCACGAACTACCCGGGCCAGGGCGACCTGCGGGGCCGACAGGACCGACTCGCCGACAGCCTCCGGCAGATCTACGAGCGCCTCGGCGACCACCAGCGGCTCGTCCTCGAGTACAAGTTCTTCGAGCCGGCGTTCTACGCCACCGACGTGCCTGACTGGGGCACGTCGCTGCTGCACTGCCTCGCCCTCGGCGACCGGGCCATGGTCTGCCTCGACACCGGGCACCACGCCCCCGGCACGAACATCGAGTTCATCGTCATGCAGCTGCTGCGGGCCGGGCGGCTCGGCTCGTTCGACTTCAACTCGCGCTTCTACGCCGACGACGACCTCATCGTCGGTGCCGCCGACCCGTTCCAGCTCTTCCGGATCCTCTTCGAGGTCATCCGGGGCGGCGGCTACGACGAGGACAGCGAGGTCGCCTTCATGCTCGACCAGTGCCACAACGTCGAGGACAAGATCCCCGGCCAGATCCGCTCGGTGCTCAACGTCCAGGAGATGACGGCCCGGGCCCTGCTCGTCGACCGCGTCGCACTGGCCGAGGCCGAGCGCTTGGGTGACGTGCTCGGTGCCAACGGCATCCTCATGGACGCCTTCTACACCGACGTGCGCGCCGACCTCGCGCAGTGGCGCGGCGACCGCGGCCTGCCCACCGACCCCATGGCCGCCTACATCGCCAGCGGCTACCAGGACCAGATCGCCGCCGACCGCATCGGCGGGACGCAGGCCGGCTGGGGAGCCTGAGCGCCTGCGCACGACGACGACTCACCACGACCTGCACCAGAGCCACCGAGGAAGACACGAGATGACCAACACCCCCGTTGCCGAGCTGCTCGCCCGATCGAACCGGCTGGGATCCGACCCCCGCAACACCAACTACGCCGGCGGCAACACGTCGGCCAAGGGCACCGAGACCGACCCCGTCACCGGTGAGCAGGTCGAGCTGCTCTGGGTCAAGGGATCCGGCGGCGACCTCGGCACGCTCACGGAGCCGGGCCTCGCGGTGCTGCGCCTCGACCGCCTGCGCAGCCTCGTCGACGTCTACCCTGGCGTCGAGCGCGAGGACGAGATGGTGGCAGCCTTCGACTTCTGCCTCCACGGCAAGGGTGGCGCCGCACCCTCGATCGACACCGCGATGCACGGCCTCGTCGGCTCGGCGCACGTCGACCACCTCCACCCCGACAGCGGCATCGCCGTCGCGACGGCGAAGGACGGCGAGCGGCTGACCAAGGAGATCTTCGGCGAGAGGGTCGTCTGGGTGCCGTGGCGCCGACCCGGCTTCCAGCTGGGCCTCGACATCTCCGCCATCAAGGAGGCCAACCCGCAGGCCGTCGGCACGATCCTCGGCGGCCACGGCATCACCGCGTGGGGTGACACGAGCGCCGAGGCCGAGGCCAGCTCGAGGTGGATCATCGAGACGGCGCAGGCCTACCTCGACGAGCACGGCGCGGCCGAGCCGTTCGGCGCCGCGGTGCCCGAGCGTGCGCCGCTGGAGCCGCAGGAGCGGCACGCGAAGGCTGCGGCACTGGCGCCGCACCTGCGTGCACTGGCCTCGCAGGACAGGACCATGGTCGGCCACTTCACCGACGCCGACGTGGTGCTCGAGTTCCTCGCGAGCGAGAAGCTGGCGGCCCTGGCCGAGCTCGGCACGTCCTGCCCCGACCACTTCCTGCGCACCAAGGTCAAGCCGCTCGTCGTCGACCTTCCCAGCGATGCCTCGCTCGACGACGTCATCGCCCGGCTGCCCGAGCTGCACGTCGCCTACCGCGACGACTACCAGGGCTACTACGACCGCAACGCCACCCCCGACTCCCCCGCCATCCGCGGCGCCGACCCGGCGATCGTCCTCGTGCCCGGCGTCGGGAT
Source organism: Terrabacter terrigena (assembly GCF_042676085.1). Lineage (NCBI taxonomy): Bacteria > Bacillati > Actinomycetota > Actinomycetes > Micrococcales > Intrasporangiaceae > Terrabacter > Terrabacter terrigena. The sequence continues at coordinate 13,810 of NZ_JBHTKH010000021.1, read as the reverse complement.
GTTCTCCTACGGCAAGGACAAGCAGACCGCCCGCGTCGCAGGCGAGTTCTACGTCAACGCCATCAACGTGATGCGCGGCGCCGAGTCGGTCTCCACCTACGCCCCGATCGACGAGAGCGAGAAGTTCCGCATCGAGTACTGGGCGCTCGAGGAGGCCAAGCTCCAGCGAATGCCCGAGCCCCTCAGCCACGCCGGCCGCATCGCCCTCGTCACCGGTGCAGCCGGGGGGATCGGCAAGGCGATCGCGACCCGGCTCGCCGCCGAGGGGGCCTGCGTGGTGATCGCCGACCTCGAGCTCGACAAGGCGTCGGCGGCGGCGAAGGAGATCGGGGGCAGGGACGTCGCCGTCGGCGTCCAGGCCGACGTCACCGACCCGATCCAGGTGCAGGCCGCCGTCGACGCCGCCGTGCTCGCCTTCGGGGGCCTCGACCTGCTCGTCAACAACGCCGGGCTCTCGATCAGCAAGCCGCTGCTCGACACGACCGAGGCCGACTGGGACCTGCAGCACGACGTCATGGCCAAGGGCAGCTTCCTGATGTCCCAGGCCGCAGCACGCGCGATGATCGCGCAGAAGCTCGGCGGCGACATCCTCTACATCTCGAGCAAGAACTCCGTCTTCGCCGGCCCCAACAACATCGCCTACAGCGCCGTCAAGGCCGACCAGGCCCACCAGGTGAGGCTGCTCGCGGCCGAGCTGGGCGAGCACGGCGTCCGCGTCAACGGCATCAACCCCGACGGGGTGGTTCGCGGCAGCGGCATCTTCGCCGGCGGTTGGGGGGCCAAGCGGGCAGCCGTCTACGGCGTGCCGGAGGAGGAGCTCGGCGCGTACTACGCCAAGCGCACCCTGCTCGGTCGTGAGGTGCTCCCCGAGCACGTCGCGAACGCCGCCGCGGTGCTGACGTCCGACGAGCTGAGCCACACGACCGGCCTCCACGTCCCCGTCGACGCCGGCGTCGCCGCCGCGTTCCTGCGCTGACGTCATGGGTCCACGCGTCTTCGGCGCCGTCGACATCGGCGCCTCGGGCGGTCGGGTGATGGCCGGCGTCGTCGACGGCCCGCAGACCACGCTGCACACGCTGCACCGGTTCCCCAACGGCCCGGTGCAGCGCGACGGGCACCTGCGGTGGGACCTGACCCGGCTGTGGGCCGAGGTGCTCACCGGACTGCGCCTGCTCGCTCGGCAGTTCCCCGAGACCGAGTCCGTCGGCGTCGACACGTGGGCCGTCGACTACGCCCTCCTCGACAGGGACCGCCGTCTCCTCGCAGAGCCGGTCTCCTACCGCGACGGGCGCTCCGCGGCGGCAGTGGACCTCGTCCACCGCCGCGTCCCACGAGAGCAGCTGTATGCCGTCAACGGCCTCCAGTTCCTGCCGTTCACCACGGTGTACCAGCTCGAGGCCGAGATGGCAGCGAGCCTGTGGGACAAGGCGGCCCACGTCGCGCTCCTTCCCGACTGGCTCGCCCTGCAGCTCACCGGCGAGCTGCGCACCGAGTCCACCAACGCCTCCACCACCGGACTGATCGACGCGCACACCGGTGACTGGGCCAAGGACCTGCTCGACCGGCTCGACCTCCCGGCCGACCGGCTGCCGCCACTCATCGCCCCCGGCGAGGTCGTCGGGACCCTGACGACCACCGCCGTCGAGCAGACCGGGCTGCGACCCGGGACGCTCGTCACCGCGGTCGGCTCCCACGACACCGCCTCGGCCGTCGTGGCGGTGCCTGCGACGACGGGCCGGTTCGCCTACGTCTCGAGCGGCACGTGGTCGCTCGCCGGCCTCGAGCTCCAGGCCCCGGTCATCACGCAGGACAGCCGGGCGGCCAACTTCACCAACGAGGGCGGCGTCGACGGGCGCACCCGGTTCCTGCGCAACGTCGGCGGCCTGTGGCTGCTCCAGGAGTCGATGCGCGACTGGAGCGAGCAGGGGCTCACCCCGGACCTGGACACGCTGCTCGCCGACGCCGAGCGACTTCCGTCCGGGGGTCCCCTCATCGACGTCGACGACGAGTCGTTCATCGCCCCGGGCGACATGCCCCGACGGATCGCGGCAGCCGCGACCGGCGGGACCCGGGCACCCGGGGCGTTGCAGGACCCCGCCCACACGGTGCGCTGCATCCTCGACTCGCTGGCGACGGCATACGCGAGGACGACCCGCCGCGCGACGGAGCTCTCGGGGGCGGCCGTGGACGTCATCCACGTCGTCGGCGGCGGCTCGCGCAACCGGCTGCTCTGCCAGGTCACGGCGAACCTGACCGGCGTGCCGGTCGTCGCCGGCCCCGTCGAGGCCACGGCGCTCGGGAACGTCCTCGTGCAGGCCCGGGCGCTGGGAGCCGCGCCGACGACGCTGGAGGAGATCCGCGCCGACCTCGCCGCCACGCAGCCGCTCCGCGTGCACCGTCCATCGTGACCCAGGTGCGGCGCCGACCCGTCCCGGCGCGATACGTTGCACCGACAAGAGGAGGGTCCATGGCCAGGGTGAGCATCAAGGACGTCGCCGCACGCGCGGGCGTCTCCCTCGGCACCGTCTCCAACGTCCTCAACCGGCCCACCGCGGTGCGAGCCGCAACCCGGGCCAGGGTCGAGCTGGCCATCGCCGAGCTGGGCTTCGTGCCCAACGCCTCAGCCAGGCAGCTGGCTGCCGGACGCTCGCGCACCATCGCCTACCTCGTGCTCGACGCCACGAACCCCTTCTTCACCGACGTCGCACGTGGCATCGAGGAGGTCGCCAAGGCCGAGGGTCTCGCACTCTTCATCTGCAACAGCGACCAGGACGCCGACCGCGAGGACCAGTACCTCGAGCAGCTCACCGAGCTGCGCGCCCGTGGCGTGCTCATCACCGCGATGGACTACGCCAACCCGCGGCTGCAGCGGCTTCGCGACACCGGCGTGCCCGTCGTCCTCGTCGACCGGGCGCCGGAGCAGAGCAGCAGCGAGTGGTGCACGGTCGGCGTCGACGACGTCGCCGGGGGCGAGCTGGCCATCACCCACCTCGTCGAGGCCGGCCACACGCGCCTCGCCTTCGTCGGCGGCCCGGCGGACATCCCGCAGGTGCACGACCGTCACGTCGGCGCCGCGGCGGCGACGGCAGCGGCCGGCCTGCCAGAGAAGGCACTGACCCAGATCCGCACCTCGGGCCTGACGATCGCCGAGGGCCGCCGGGCGGGTGAGCGACTCCTCGGGCTGCCGCGACGCAACCGCCCCACAGGCGTGTTCTGCGCCAACGACCTGCTTGCCCTCGGGCTGCTCCAGCACCTCACCCAGCACGGCATCGCCGTGCCAGACGACATCGCCCTCGTGGGCTACGACGACATCGAGTTCGCTTCTGCCGCAGCGGTGCCGCTCACCTCCGTCTCGCAGCCACGCCACCTTCTCGGCAGCACGGCCGCGCGCCTGCTCGCCGACGAGGCGGAGCGCGGCAGCCAGCACCAGCACCAGCACGTCGTCTTCCCGCCCGAGCTCGTGGCGCGTGCATCGACGGCCGTGACCGCACGCGCGAGGCACGCATGAGGGTCGCCCTGTTCGTCACGTGCCTCGGCGACGTCCTCTACCCCGACGTCGCGCGCGCCACGGTCGCCGTCCTCGAGCGGCTCGGACACGAGGTCGTCTTTCCCGAGGCCCAGACCTGCTGCGGCCAGATGCACACCAACACCGGCTACCAGCACGACGCAGTGGGCCTCGTGCGCCACCACGTCGACGTGTTCGAGCAGGCCCTCGCGCAGGGTTGCGAGGCGATCGTCGCACCGTCGGGTTCGTGCGTCGGCTCCGTGCGCCACCAGCACGCCGCGGTCGCACGGCGCAGCGGTGACGAGGCGCTCGCCGTCAGGGCCGACGCCGTCGCGGCACGCACGTTCGAGCTGTCCGAGCTCCTGGTCGACGTGCTCGGGGTCACCGACGTCGGCGCCGCCTACGCGCACCGCGTCACCTACCACCCGACGTGCCACTCGCTGCGGCTGCTCGGCGTGGGCGACCGCCCCCTGCAGCTGCTCCGGGCCGTGCGTGGCATCGACCTCGTCGAGCTCCCGGCCGCCGACTCGTGCTGCGGTTTCGGAGGCACGTTCTCGGTGAAGAACGCCGACACCTCCACGGCCATGCTCGCCGACAAGATGTCGGCCGTGCTCGCGACCGACGCCGAGGTCGTCACGGCCGGCGACGCGTCGTGCCTCATGCACATCGGCGGCGGCCTCGCCCGCCTTCGCACCGGGGTGCGGCCGGTCCACCTCGCCGAGATCCTCGCGAGCACCTCGTGAGGGCCGAGCGATGACCACCTTCCTGGGTATGCCGCAGGGCCGGGTTCCCGGCCCGGCCGCCGACACCTCGGTGGGGCAGCTCACCGGAGACCGGCCCTTCCCGGAGGCCGCGCGCGAGGCGCTCGGCAACACCAGGCTGCGCCGCAACCTCGCGCACGCCACGTCGACGATCCGCGCGAAGCGGGCCGCCGTCGTCGGCGAGGTGCCCGACTGGGAGGCGCTGCGCGAGGCGGGCTCGGCGATCAAGGCCGACACGATGGCGCGGCTGCCCGAGCTGCTCGAACAGCTCGAGGCCAACGTCACTGCACGCGGCGGCACCGTGCACTGGGCACGCGACGCCGCCGAGGCCAACCGGATCGTCCTCGACCTCGTGACCGCCACCGGCCAGAGCGAGGTCGTCAAGGTCAAGTCCATGGCCACGCAGGAGATCGGGCTCAACGAGGCCCTCGAGGGGGCCGGCGTCATGGCTCACGAGACCGACCTCGCCGAGCTCATCGTCCAGCTCGGCCACGACCGTCCCAGCCACATCCTCGTGCCCGCCATCCACCGCGGCCGGTCGGAGATCCGCGAGATCTTCACCCGTGAGATGCCGGGCGTCGACCCCGACCTGACCGACGAGCCCGCCGTGCTCGCCGCCGCCGCGCGGGCCCACCTGCGCGAGGTGTTCCTCCGCGCCAGGGTGGCCGTCTCGGGCGCCAACTTCGGCGTGGCCGAGACCGGCACGCTGACCGTCGTCGAGTCCGAGGGCAACGGCCGCATGTGCCTCACGCTGCCCGAGACGCTCATCACGGTGATGGGCATCGAGAAGGTCGTGCCGACCTGGCGTGACCTCGAGGTGTTCCTCCAGCTGCTCCCCCGCAGCTCGACGGGTGAGCGCATGAACCCGTACACCTCGACGTGGGCCGGCGTCACCCCCGGCGACGGGCCGCAGGACTTCCACCTCGTCCTGCTCGACAACGGTCGCACCCGGGCCCTCGCCGACGACCTCGGCCGCACCGCGCTGCACTGCATCCGCTGCTCCGCCTGCCTCAACGTCTGCCCGGTGTACGAGCGCACGGGCGGGCACGCGTACGGCTCGGTCTACCCCGGCCCGATCGGTGCGGTGCTCACCCCCTTCCTCACCGGCGTCACCGGCGGCACTGACCCCAACGACTCGCTGCCCTACGCCTCAAGCCTGTGCGGCGCCTGCTACGACGTGTGCCCGGTCAAGATCAACATCCCCGACCTGCTCGTCCAGCTCCGCGCCGAGCACACCGAAGCCCGTGCGGCCAAGCACCGGCTCCCGACGCCGGAGGCTGCCGCGATGAAGGCAGCCGCCTGGGTGATGGCCGACCCGAAGCGGTTCGCGCGGGCCGGGCGTGCTGCGACCATCGGACGACACGGCATACGGCAGGGCAAGCCGGTGCTGCCGTTCCCTCCGCCCCTGAGCGGCTGGACCTCCTCACGCGACGTGCCGAGCCCGCCCGCCGAGACCTTCCGTGACTGGTGGACGCGTACGCGAGGTGACCGCTCGTGAGCGCGCGTGACGAGATGCTCGCGCGCATCCGGCTGGCGCGGGGCGACGCCGCCGACTCGGGCCACGCACTGCCCGTGCCACGCGGCTACCGCTCCACCGGCGAGCACGCGCCGGGCTCCGGGGCCGTGTTGGCCGAGCTCGTCGACCGGCTCGAGGACTACCGAGCCACCGTGGTCCGCGCCGCCGGCGACGACGCCTCCATCGGCGCCGCCGTCGCCTCTGCACTGGCCGAACGCGGCATCCACGAGGTGATGCGGGCGCCGGGCGTTCCCGAGTCGTGGGTGGGCACGCTCGACGGCGCGCGCACCGACGACGGTGTCGCGACTGCCCGTGACCTGGACGCGGTGCCCGCGGTCGTCACGGGGAGCGTGGTGGCCGTCTCCGAGACCGGCACGATAGCCCTCGACGGCAGCCCGCTGTGCGGGCGTCGCGCCCTGACCCTCGTGCCCGACACGCACGTCTGCGTCGTTCGCGTGCCCGACGTCGTGCAGACCGTGCCCGAGGGGTTGGCCCGCCTCGACCCGACCCGGCCGACCACCCTGGTCAGCGGACCCTCCGCCACGAGCGACATCGAGCTCAGCCGGGTCGAGGGCGTTCACGGGCCGCGCACGCTCATCGTCGTCGTGGCCGGCTGAGGCGCGCACCCGAGCGTGCCCGACAATGGGCGCATGCTCATGGGAAACAAGAAGACGCAGCGGATCACCGTCGGCATCGTCATCGGGGTCATCGTCGTCAGCCTGGCGCTGTCGCTGATTTCCACGGTGAGCGCGACACCCTGAGCCCACCAGCGCCCTCGACCGGCGACGCGGAACGGCGAATCCGCCCGTCGGCCGGGGCTGCCCGAGCTGTCGACGCCCCCGCGCGGGGCTTGCAGCACCTCGATTTTGTACCGGCCGGGGACGACTGCTAACGTTTCCCCTCGTTGCGCCGTTAGCTCAATTGGCAGAGCAAGTGACTCTTAATCACTGGGTTCGGGGTTCGAGTCCCTGACGGCGCACTTCTCATGAGGAGCCCGGCCGCCTGGCGGCCGGGCTCCTCTGCGTCCACGGCAGGGTGCGCCGGTCCGTGCGGACTACTGTGCCTCCCATGGAGCTGTACGAGGTCATGCGAACCACGGCCGCGGTGCGCGACTTCACCGATGACCCCCTCCCCGACGACGTCCTGGCCCGCATCCTCGACAACGCACGCTTCGCGCCCAGCGGCGGCAACCGCCAGGGCACCCGGGTCGTCGTGGTCCGCGACGCCGGAGTCCGGGAGGGGCTGGTCGAGGTCACCGGGCCGGGTGCCCGGCGCTACCTCGCCCAGCGCGCCGCCGGCGAGGCACCGTGGAGCGCCTGGACCCCCAGCGCGGTCACCGAGGAGCAGGTCGCGCGCACCGAGGTGCCGTCGTGGGTCACCACGCCGCTGCGCCAGGCCCCGGTAGTGCTCGTCGTCTGCGTGGACCTGCGAGCCGTGGCCGCCATCGACAAGGACCTCGACCGGGTTGGCGTGGTCGCGGGCGCGTCGGTCTACCCCCTGGTCTGGAACATCCTGCTGGCCGCTCGGAACGAGGGCTTCGGGGGCACGATCACGACGATGGCCGTCGCCGAGGAACCCGCCCTGAAGGAGCTGCTCGGCATCCCCGAGCCGTTCGCCGTCGCTGCCGTCGTGCCGTTGGGGAAGCCGGTCAGGCAGGTGAAGCGCCTGAGCCGGGTCGCCGTGTCCGAGTTGACCCGTCTCGACCACTGGAGCGGGCCGCCGCTGCCGGACTAGCCTGAGCAGCACCCCTGATTCGGCGGGAGGTGTGGGCATGGACGGCTGGAACGCCATGACTCCGCAGGGCAAGAGCACGATGCTGCGGGTCGTGCGACAGGAAGCAGACCAGTTCTTCGACCTGGTCGACCGGGAGGACTCCTGGGAGGCACCCACCGGCGCCGGACACTGGCAGGTCCGCGACGTGGTCGCACACCTCGTCGACACCACCGAGTCGTACTTCAGGGCCTTCGACTCCGTGCGCGACCAGCGCGAGGTGGAGCCGGCGTACGGCCTGCCCGGCATGGCGGCCCGGGCCGACGCGATGGCCCAGGCCCTTCGGTCCGAACCGCAGGCGGCGCTCCTCGACCGCGCACGCGCCGACTTCGCCAAGATGATGGAGATCTTCGACGGGCTCAGCGACGACGACTGGACCGACCTCATGGTCCCGCACTTCTACATGGGGCCGCTCCCGTCGTTCTTCTTCCCGGCCTTCCAGCTCATGGACTACGGCGTCCACTCGTGGGACGTGCGCCAGGGCACCGGACGCGCACACGGGCTCTCGGGCGAGGCAGCCGACCTGCTGACGCCGTTCATGTTCGTGCTGTGGCAGTACACCACCAACCCGGTCACGCCCGACGACGTGTGCGAGATCGGCATCCGGATCACCTCCGGGCCCAACGCCGGCGACACCCATGTCTCGCTCACGGAGGAGGGTTTCGCGTACTCCCCCGGTGCGGTGGAGGGCGGGACCGTCCTCGAGTTCGACCCGGGAAGCTTCGTGCTCACGGCCTTCGGGCGCAGCAACGCCGGAACCATCAGGGGCGACCGCGCCGTGGCGGACCGCTTCCTCAACATCTTCTTCAGGATCTGAGGCACCCGTGACCGAGATCGACCTGTCCGCCATCGACGCCGCGCGCGAACGGATCCGCGAGACATACCTCCGGGCCGACCACAGCCGCCAGCCCTCGACCGCGCGAGGCCTGCACCACTTCGCCATCGTGGCCCGCGACGTCGAGGAGACCATCCGGTTCTACCAGGGCGTCCTCGGCTTCCCCCTCACCGAGATCTTCGAGAACCGCGACTACAAGGGTTCGAACCACTTCTTCTTCGACATCGGCAACGGCAACCTGCTCGCCTTCTTCGACTTCCCGGGCCTCGACGTCGGTCCCTACGCAGAGGTGCTCGGCGGCCTGCACCACATCGCCATCTCCGTCGAGCCGGACACGTGGGCGCAGCTGCGAGCGCGCCTCGACGGGGCCGGCGTCGAGTACGTCGAGGAGAGCGGCACCTCGATCTACTTCCGCGACCCCAACGGTGCCCGGCTCGAGCTGATCGCCGACCCGCTCGGGGAGATGTACGGCTCCAGGGTGCTCTGAGCCCGCGAGCCCCGAGCGCTCAGAGATAGAGGCCGGTCTGTCCGGCGTCGACGCGCTGGGCGGCCACGGCGTGGATGTCACGCTCACGCAGCAGCACGTAGTCGGTGCCCTGGAGCTCGACCTCGGCCCGCTCCTCGGGGTCGAAGAGCACCCGGTCGCCGAGCTGGACCTGGCGTACGTTCGGCCCGGTCGCCACGACCTCTGCCCACGCCAGCCGCTTGCCGACCGAGGCGGTGGCGGGGATCAGGATGCCGCCGCCCGAGCGCCGGTCACCCTCCTTCTCGAGGGAGACGAGCACGCGGTCGTGCAGCATCCGCACCGGCAGCTCCTGCGCCGTCGTGGCGGAGTCCTTCTTGCCCATGATGACCTGCCGGTGCCTCTTCGGTGTCTCGGTGTCTCGGTGTCTCGGTCGACCGGTGGACCGGTGAGCGCCCGGCCGGCTCAGCGCCGCCGGCGGCGGAGCAGCCCCACCGCGACGACGACCACGACCGCGGCGGCCACGACGGCGCCGATGCGCTCGATGCGCAGCTCGCCGTCCTCGGTGTGGGTTGCCGCGGCGATGCGCAGCCTAAGGCCCTGCAGCTGCCGCTCGGCGATGACCTGCGGCTGGGCCCGGTAGGCCAGCTCGTTGACCGTGCCCTCGAGGCGTGCGCGGGCGGCCTGGATGTCCTGCTCGATGCGTGCGGTGTCGGTCATCTGGCTTCCTTTCGGGACGGTGCGACTCTAGTCGGCGAGGCCGAGGTCGCGACGGAGCTTGGCCACGTGGCCGGTCGCCTTGACGTTGTAGAACGCGTGGCTGACCTTGCCCTCCTCGTCGACGACGAAGGTCGACCGGATGACGCCCTCGACGGTCTTGCCGTAGAGCTTCTTCTCACCCCAGGCGCCGTACGCGTTGTGCACCGAGAGGTCCTCGTCGCTCAGCAGCGGGATGGTCAGGTGGTCGTGCTCGCGGAACTTCGCGAGCTTGGCCGGCGTGTCCTTGGAGATGCCGACGACCTCGTAGCCGTCCTTCTTGAGGGAGTCGAGCGACTCGCTGAAGTCGCACGCCTGCTTGGTGCAGCCCGGGGTCATCGCCGCCGGGTAGAAGTAGACGATGACCTTGCGGCCGGCGAAGTCGCGCAGGGCGACCGTGCCGCCGGCGTCGTCGGGAAGGTCGAAGGCGGGTGCCTGCTCGCCGGGCTCGAGTCTGGACGTCACGGGGGCTCCTCCTGGTCGGGACGTGCCTTCGCGACCGCGGCCTGCGGTCTCGACGCACACGAATCTCGCGCTGGACGAATGGCTTTCAGGAATCGTATCGGTAGGTCACGTACCCACCCCGGGCGCTCCCCCGGCCACCCCGCAGGTGGGCCGGCGTCGTGTCGGTGCGGACGGCGGGACTCGAACCCGCACACCTGAGGCACAGGAACCTAAATCCTGCGTGTCTACCAGTTCCACCACGTCCGCTCGCTGCTGCGCGGCCCACTGTAGTTGGCCGCGCGTGACCGGGCGGCCCTGGCCCGGTGGCTACCCTGCGGGCATGAGACGCAACATCGGCACCGGCAGCCCGTGGGAGGGCGTCGTCGGGTACTCGCGCGCCGTGCGTGTCGGCGACACCGTGCACGTCGCCGGCACGACGGCGGTGCGCGACGGCCAGGTCGTGGCGCCGGGCGACGCGTACCGGCAGGCCCGGGTGGCCCTCGAGATCATCGTGGCCGCTCTGGCCGAGTGCGGCGCCTCACCCGGTGACGTCGTGCGGACCCGCCTCTACGTCACCGACATCCGCGACTGGGAGGCCGTCGGCCGCGCCCACGGCGAGGTGTTCGCCGACGTCCGGCCGGCATCGACGATGGTGCAGGTCGGCGCCCTCGTCGACCCCGGGCTGCTCGTCGAGATCGAGGCCGAGGCGGTCGTGGGGAGCGGTGTCACTCCACCCTGACGGTGACGACGTGGATGCCGGTGGCCCCGTCGGGTGCCGGCGGCGCCTCCAGGGGCGACTGCGGCTCGCCCTTGGCGTCGTACGCACGCACGCGCAGCTCGTGGCTTCCCGGCGTCGCCTGCCACTCGTAGACCCACTGCCGCCACGTGTCGATGCTCGCGTCGACGGCGAGCCGCGCCTCGGCCCAGGGTTGCTGGTCGACCTGCACCTCGACCTTGGAGATGCCCGTGTGCTGGTGCCAGGCGACGCCGGCGACGGCGACGGTGCCGGCCTTGACGGTGGCGCCGGCACGCGGGACGTCGATGCGTGAGGCGGTCTTGATCGGTCCCATCGCCGACCAGCCCCGCGTCGACCAGTAGGCGACGTCCTTCTCGTACGTCGTCACCTTGAGCTCGGTGACCCACTTCGTCGCCGACACGTAGCCGTAGAGGCCCGGCACGACGACGCGTACGGGGAAGCCGTGCTCGAAGGGGAGCGGTTCGCCGTTCATGCGGATCGCGAGCAGCGCGTTGCGGTCGTCGGTGAGCGCGGCGAGCGGCGTCGAGGCCGTGAAGCCGTCGACGCTCGTCTGGAGCACCATGTCGGCGCCGGACCTGGGACCCGCGAGCGCCAGCAGCTCGCGCACCGGCCACCCGGTCCAGACCGCGTTGCCGATGAGGTCGCCGCCGACCTCGTTCGAGACGCACGTCAGGGTCACGAGCGCTTCCTGCATCTCCTTGCCCTGCAAGGTTTTCCAGTCGAGCTCGACCTCACGGTCGACCATGCCGGTGACCTTGAGCCTCCAGTCGTTGGCGTCGATGTGCGGCACCACGATGGCGGTGTCGATGCGATAGAAGTCGGCGTTGGGCACGATGTAGGGCGCGAGGCCCGGGACGCCGAGGTCGGCCCCGGCGGGGACGGCGAGCTTGGTGCCCTTGACCGGCACGCTCTTCAGGGCGTCCCGGGACACCGTGGCCGCCGAGGAGCCACCGCCGACATAGCTGCCGAGGTATGCCGTCACGGCACCGACCGCCCCGCCGAGCAGCCAGCGTCTGCCGGGGTTGGCCGCACCGGACCCGCCGACGCCTGCCGGGGCGGAGGCGCGGCTGAGGAACCAGAGTCCGGCGACCGTGCCGAGCACCGTCGGGAGGACGTCCGCAGGCCCGGCGCCCGGACGCGTCATGACCGCTGCTGCGCCGATGACACCGACCAGCGCGAACGCGACGAGGGCCGGGACGAGGCGCCGCGCGGCGAGCCCGCCGATCGCGGCGCTGACGAGCGCGAGCACCACGACGGTGCCGACGAGCAGGGCCCGCTTGTCGTTCGTGCCGAACGTGGAGACCGCGAAGTCCTTGAGCCACGGGGGCGTCCGGTCGATGAAGGCGCCGCCGACCGCGGCGATCGGGGCGGGCTGCCCGGACGACTGGCCGAGCGCGACCAGGGCCGCCGCGGCGAGGGTCGCGAGACCGACCGTGACCAGCCCGGCCACCACCCCGTCGACGGCTCCCCACCACAGTGGGCGAGCCACCGGCTCCTGAGCTGTCTCGGGACGGGTGGCCGGGCTGGTTGCGGTCATGGCCTCAGGTGCTCCTTCAGGTGTGGCACGAGCGCTCGGAAGGCGAGCGACCGGTGCGACACGTCGTTCTTCTCGGCGTTGTCGTACTCCGCCAGTGTGCGTTCGTTGCCCTCCGGTTGGTCGGATGGCACGAAGATCGGGTCGTAACCGAAACCATTCGTGCCGCGGGGCTCGCGGCCGACCACTCCCGGGAAGCGCCCGAGCTCGGCGGCCGACCGCCCGTCGGGCAGCACGATCGCAGCGGCGCAGACGAACGCCGCCGCCCGGTGCTCGTCGCGCACGTCGCCCAGCTGGGCCAGGAGCAGCTCGAGGTTGGCCCGGTCGCCGCGGCCGCCGGACCAGCGGGCGCTGAAGATCCCCGGCGACCCACCCAGCACGTCGACCGCGAGCCCGGAGTCGTCGGCCAGGGCGGGCATCCCGGTGGCGTGGGCGGCCGAGGCCGCCTTGAGGATGGCGTTCTGCTCGAACGTGACGCCGTCCTCGACGACGTCGGGGGCGTCGGGGAACTCGTCGAGGCCCACGATCTCGAGGCCCAGCTCGGCGCTGACGTCGGCGAGGATCTCGCGCAGCTCCTCGACCTTGTGGGCGTTTCGGGTGGCGAGGACGACCTTCGTCACGCGACCGACCCCCCGTCGACGGACTCGGCAGAGCGCGGGTTCGGGTCGGCGAGGGCGAGCTGCTGTCGCTCGGTGAGGTCGGCGCACCCCTTCGTCGCGAGGTCGAGCAGCTGGCCGAGCAGGTCGCGGTCGAACGGCTCACCCTCGGCCGTGCCCTGCACCTCGATGAAGCGACCGTCGCCGGTCATCACGACGTTCATGTCGGTCTCGGCCGTGGAGTCCTCGGGGTAGTCGAGGTCTAGGACGGCCTGTCCACCGACGACACCCACGGAGACGGCGGCGACGGAACCGGTGAGCGGCTCGGCCTTCTTGCCGATGAGGCCCTTGGCGCGGGCGTCCTCGATGGCGTCGGCGAGCGCCACGAAGGCACCGGTGATGGCGGCCGTGCGCGTGCCGCCGTCGGCCTGGAGCACGTCGCAGTCGAGGACGATGGTGTTCTCGCCGAGGGCCTTCGTGTCGATGACCGCACGAAGGCTGCGGCCGATCAGCCTGCTGATCTCGTGGGTGCGACCGCCGATGCGGCCCTTGACGCTCTCACGGTCGGAGCGGGTGTTCGTGGCACGCGGCAGCATGGCGTACTCGGCCGTGACCCAGCCGGTGCCCTTCCCCTTGAGCCACCGGGGCACGCCCTCGGTGAAGGATGCCGCGCAGAGCACCCGGGTGCGACCGAACTCGACGAGGACGCTGCCCTCGGCATGGTCGAGCCAGCTGCGCGTGATCCGCACCTCGCGCGTCTGGTCGGGGGCACGTCCGTCATGTCGGTTGGTCATGAGTTTCTCCTATGTCAAGCCGCTGCCGGCAGGCAAGAGGTTTGACGGTTGTGGTGGTCGGCGGTCAGGAGGTGGAAGA
>NZ_JBHTKH010000020.1:0-69527 GCF_042676085.1 Terrabacter terrigena | reverse complement strand
CTCCCATGACACCGAGCAGACCCGGACCGTCCCACCGGTCCCGGTCAAGCGGACCCCCCTAAGGCCCAAACGAGACATTACGAGCGGTGAGCCCGGTCGGACATAGCCTCTATGGACCATTTCGAAGACCGGGTGACTAGTCACCGTCGCCGCGTCCTCATGGTCATCCAGAGTCGCGAATCGTCCGTTTGAGACATCTGCGTGCCGCCGGGCGTGCGTAGAGCCGGTGGCCATAGGGTGAGCAGTTACCCTTGGCGGCATGTCCTCACGCACTACCTCGATCGGCGGCGTCATCAGCCTGCTCGGCGCGTTCCTCGCGTCCGCACTGGTGCTCGGACTGCTTGCCGCCGGCCTGGTGATGCCCGCTGTCGGCGCCACCGGCGCCCTCGCCCGCAGCGGCGTCGACGTCTTCAACGAGCTGCCCAGCGAGTTCACGACCGACCCGCTCGCGCAGACCTCGCGGATCCTCGCGGCCGACGGCACGGTCATCGCGACGCCGCAGGAGCAGAACCGCACGATCGTGCCGCTCAAGTCGATCGCCCCGATCATGCGTGAGGCCCAGATCGCGATCGAGGACCACCGCTTCTACGAGCACGGCGGCATCGACATCCAGGGCACCATGCGCGCGGTCATCTCCAACCTGCGCAGCGGCTCGTCGGTCGGCGCCTCGTCACTCACCCAGCAGTACGTGAAGATCTCGCTCCAGTACTCCGCCCTCAGCGCAGGCAATGAGGCGGCAGCCCAGGCCGCCGTCAAGAAGGACTACATGCGCAAGCTCAAGGAGCTGAAGTACGCCATCACGCTGGAGAAGAAGCTGACGAAGGACCAGATCCTCGAGGGCTACCTCAACCTCGTCTACTACGGCGACCGGGCCTACGGCGTCGAGGCGGCGGCCCAGCACTACTTCAGCGTCTCGGCCAGCAAGCTGAGCCTCTCGCAGGCGGCCCTGCTCGCCGGCCTGACGCAGAACCCGGGCACCACCGACCCGGTGAACTTCCCGAAGAAGGCCATCGCCCGCCGCAACGTCGTGCTCGACCGCATGCACGCGCTCGGCCGCATCACCACGAAGCAGTGGACGGCCGCGAAGAAGCGCACGCTCAAGCAGGACATGAAGGTCACCAACCCGAAGAGCACGTGCCTGGCGTCGGAGTACCCCTACTGGTGCGACTTCATCATCAACTACGTGCTCGCCATGCCCCAGCTCGGCAAGACGCTCGAGGAGCGCAAGCGCACCCTCTACCGCGGCGGCGTCACCATCACGACGACGCTCGACCCGCGCATCCAGCGCATCGCGCAGCGCGAGGTCACCAAGAACGTCCCCATCGGCGACAAGTCCGCTGTCGGTGCGGCGGCATACGTCACCGACCCGCGCACCGGCGAGGTCAAGGCCTTCGCCCAGAACACCACGTACACCGTCGGCAGGCAGAGTCTCGGCAAGACCGGCATCAACTGGGCCCTCGACAAGAAGTACGGCGGCTCCGGTGGCTTCCAGTTCGGTTCGACGGCCAAGGCGTTCGCGCTGGTGACGGCCATGGAGTCCGGCCTGAACACCGGGTCGAGTGTCAACGCCAAGGCCGCCGGCGGCAGCTCGCAGGCCACCTACACCCCGAAGGAGTGGCCGGGCGGCATCGCCAACTGCGGTCCGGGCAGCCCCTGGAAGGTGTTCAACGACAGCCCGTTCAAGGGCGGCCGCATCTCGCTCATGGAGGCGACGGCCAAGTCCACCAACACCGCGTTCATCGCGCTCGCCGAACAGCTCGGCGGCTGCAAGGTGCGCGACACGATGCTGCGCCTCGGCCTGCACCAGGCCGACGGCCAGCCCGTCGGCAGGTACGCCCCGCAGTACATCCTCGGCGCGTCCGAGGTCTCGCCTCAGGGTGTAGCGCAGGCCTACGGCGTGCTGGCGGCCGACGGCAAGAAGTGCCCGGTCGTGGCAGTCACGAAGATCACCAGGGGCGGCAAGAACATCGCCCTGCCGCCCACGAAGTGCACGCAGGTCGTCGAGCCCGACGTCGTGCGCGCCACCGACAAGTTCCTCGAGTACAACATGACCCACGGGTCGGGCATCCGCAACCAGCTCGACGGGCGCCAGTCCGCCGGCAAGACCGGCACGGCCAACCGCAACAACGAGTCGTGGTTCGTCGGCTACGTCCCACAGCTGGCGACGGCCGTCTGGGTCGGCACGCCCGACGACGGCAACAAGCGCGTCATGACCAACCTGCGCATCGGTGACCGCTACGTCGACGTCATGCACGGCGCCAAGATCGCGGCCCCGATCTGGAAGGGCATCATGAACGGCGCCCTCGAGGGCCAGCCCGAGATCAAGTTCGGCGAGCCCTCGGCCAAGCTCGTCCAGGGCGACCAGGTCGACGTGCCGGGCGTCACCGGCCTGTCCGTGTCCGACGCCATCGCACGTCTGCAGGGAGCGGGCTTCTCGGCCGGCGTCGGCGGCACGATGAGCTCGTCCGTCCCGCGCGGCCTCGTCGCCGGTACCTCCCCCTACGGGCGCGCCGCGGCCGGCAGCTTCATCACGCTCTTCACGTCACGTGGCGGTGGCGGTGGCGGCGGTGGCGGCGGCAACGGTGGCGGCAACAACCAGCCGCCACCCCCGGTCATCCAGCCACCCGCCCCGGGTGGTGGCGGAGGCGGCAACGGCCGCGGCGGTGGTCGTGGGGGCGGCGGCGGAGGCGGACGCGGCTGAACGCAGCCACCCCGCGACATCGCAGCGCGGAGACGACGGAAGGCCCGACGCAGTGCGTCGGGCCTTCCGTCGTCCAGCAGCCGGTCAGCCGGTCAGCCGGCGAGCACGCGCCGCACGACGGCCGCGACCCGGCCGCCCTCGGCCTGCCCGGCCACGGCGGCATTGGCCGCCTTCATCGCGAGGCCCATCTGCGGCATACCGGTGGCACCCGAGGCCGCGACGGCCTCGCGCACGATCGCCTCGAGCTCGTCGTCGCCGAGCTGCTTCGGCAGGTAGGTCTCGAGGACGGCCAGCTCGGCCTCCTCCTTGGCGGCGAGCTCGGCGCGACCGGCCCCGGTGTACGCCTCGGCGGCCTCGCGGCGCTTCTTGGCCTCCTTGGTGAGCACCTTGAGCACGTCGTCGTCGCTGAGCTCGCGGTGTTCCTTGCCGGCGACCTCCTCGTTGGTGACGGCGGTCAGGGCCATGCGGATCGAGCCGGCCCGCACCTGGTCACGCTCTCGCATCGCGGACGTCAGATCGGCCTTCAGCTGCTCCTTCAGGGTGCTCATGGGCCCAGTCTGTCAGGTCGGCGACACGGGGCCCGACGCGCTCACGAGCGGCTCGGCGCACCAGTGCGAGGATGGGGCCCATGCGTGCCGTGACCAAGACAGTCCTCGGCCTCGGGGTCGCCGGTGCCGGGGTGCTCGGCTGGGCCTCGATCGTCGAGCGGAACGCCTTCGTGCTGCGCCGCTTCGAGGTGCCCGTGCTGCCCGACGGCGCCGAGCCGCTGCGCGTGCTGCACCTGTCGGACCTGCACCTGCTGCCCCGGCAGCGGGCCAAGCGCCGCTGGGTGCACAGCCTCGCGTCGCTCGACCCCGACCTCGTCATCACGACGGGCGACAACATCGCCGCCCACGACGCCGTGCCGGCGCTGCTCGACGCGTACGAGCTCCTGCTGCCGCTGCCCGGAGTCTTCGTGCTCGGGTCCAACGACTACTTCGCTCCCAAGCTCAAGAACCCGCTCGGCTACCTCACCCAGGACCACGCCAAGGGCGTCGGCACCACCGATCGTCTCCCCACGGCCGACCTCGTGCGAGGGCTGCGCTCGGGCGGTTGGGTCGACCTCACGAACCGGCGCGACGCGCTGAGCGTGCGCGGCCTGCGCATCGACGTCGCCGGCGTGGACGACCCGCACCTGGGCTACGACCGCCTCGACCTCGTGCGCGCCGCGGCCTCCCCCGAGGCGGACCTCACGCTCGGAGTGACGCACGCCCCCTACCAGCGGGTGCTCGACGCGTATGCCGCCGACGGCGCCGACCTCATCGTTGCCGGGCACACCCACGGCGGTCAGGTCTGCGTGCCCGGCTACGGCGCCCTGGTGACGAACTGCGACCTCGACGCCTCGCGGGTCAAGGGCGTGTCGCGCTGGTGGCCGGGAGCGGGCTCGACCCCGTCGTCCGAGGCCCCCGCCGACGCCGCCTGGCTCGAGGTCTCAGCCGGTCTCGGCACCGCTCCCACCGCTCCCGTACGCCTCGCCTGCCGTCCCGAGGCGACCCTCCTGACGCTCGTCCCGCGCTCCCGTGGCTGACGCCCTGCAGGCCGCTCGAAAGGTCACCGATCCGGTCGCGGGGGCCGATTCGGAGTTGGGCGGGGGGCTGCGCTAAAGTCTCTCCTTGCTGCCTCCGATCCACGGACGAGTCCTCGGACGAGCCGTTCGACCAGGGGCAGGTGCAGCACCGGGGTGTGGCGCAGCTTGGTAGCGCGCTTCGTTCGGGACGAAGAGGTCGCAGGTTCAAATCCTGTCACCCCGACCAACCAGATGGCAGGTCGAGGACCCTCTGCCACCAGGCAGGGGGTCCTCTTCTTCTGCCCATGGTGCGGGCGGCCCGGCGCGACCCTGGGTGGAACGCGTACGTCGACCTCGCGCCGGAGATCGCGCCCTACCTCAGGTCTCGCCCCCCCGACTGAGCCCACCGGACCACCCGGGTCGACGCGTCACTGCTCGCCGAGGGGCGTGGTCGCCCGCACCGCCTCGGCCACGACGTCGACGAGCTGGCCCGTCTTCTGCAGCATCGCCCGCTGCCGCATCGCGCCGTTTCCCTCACCACGGACCCGGAGCAGACCGTCCTCGACGACGGCGAGGTCGCCGACCGACTCGAGGGCCGGCCCGACGTGCTCGACGAGAGCGGTGACCACGGACCACGCCGGCTTCGGCAGCCCGGTGCGCCAGTCGACCAGGTGCCCCTCGAGGCCTTCACGCCCGGCCTGCCAGGTGGCGAGACGGATCAGCTGGGTCGGCACGTCGGGGGCCTCGCGCCCGGCGCGCCACTCCCCCGCGGAGGTGTCGACGAGACCGCGGCACAGTGCCGCGATGACGACGGCCTCCTCGGCCGTGAAGCACACGTCGGCCGAACGGATCTCGACCGTCGGGTAGTGCGTGGCGAGGCGGGCGTCGAAGTAGACCATGCCCTCGTCGAGGATCACGGACGAGAGCACCATCTGCCGCACGAGGTGGTGGTATGCCTGGGCGGATCCGAAGCGGTCGGCCGGCCCCCAGGACGGCCACTTCGCGAGCGCCTGGGACCGGTAGCTCGCGAAGCCCGAGTCCACCCCGTTCCAGAACGGGGAGTTCGCGCTGAGAGCCAGCAACGTCGGAAGCCACACGCGGATCCGGTCGAGCACCCCGACGCCCTCCTCGTCGCTCTCGACCGACACGTGCACGTGGCACCCGCACGTCAGGTGCTCGCGGGCCGTGAGCTGGTAGCGGTCCTCCATCCACGAGTACCGGCTCGACTTGGCCGCGATCGGGTGCACGGGCAGCGGCGAGGTGCCGAGGGCTGCGACGCTCGAGCCCGTCTCGCGGGCGGCCGCGACTGCCGCCCCCCGCCACCTCAGCAGCTCCTCCCGCAACGTCTCGAGGTCGGCGGCCGGGGCGGTGTGCGTCTCGATCTGCTGCTGCTGGAACTCGCCCTCCAGAGCCCCGTGCACGCCGACGCCCGCGACCTCGGGCGGCTGGTGGGGCGCCCGCACGAGCATCCGCCCCGACACCGACCGGGGCCTCCCGTTCCGGACGTCGACGAGGAGCATCTCCTCCTCGACCCCCACGGTGCGCACCATGACCGCTCCTTACCCACGAAGAGGCTGTCCGCTCCAGTGCACCGGCGCGGGCCGGGGCCTCGCGCCCCTCGTCGGGAATGATCCGCGCGCTGACGGCGCTGCTACTCGATGTCGCCCTGCAGCCACCAGGAGGACCATGTCGACCTCGTCAACCGTGGGGTTCCGCTCGGACCGCGGCCCCGTGCTCATCGCGCTCATGCTCTCGACCTCGCTCATCGCGCTCGACTCGACGATCCTCGCCACCGCCGTACCGTCCATCGTCGACGACCTCGGCGGGCTGGGCCAGTTCCCGTGGCTCTTCTCGGTCTACCTGCTCGCGCAGGCCGTCTCGGTGCCGGTCTACTCGAAGCTCGCCGACACGGTGGGTCGCAAGCCGGTCATCCTCGTCGGCGTCGGGCTCTTCCTCGTCGGGTCGATCATGTGCGGCCTCGCGTGGGACATGACCTCGCTCATCGTCATGCGCGCCGTGCAGGGTCTCGGCGCCGGGGCGGTGCTGCCGGTGACGATCACCATCGCCGGCGACATCTACACCGTGGCCGAGCGCGCCAAGGCCCAGGGCTACCTCGCCAGCGTCTGGGCGACCTCGTCGGTCGTCGGGCCGACGCTCGGTGGCGTCTTCTCCCAGTTCGTCTCGTGGCGCTGGATCTTCTTCGTCAACATCCCGCTCTGTCTCCTCGCCGCGGCGATGCTGTGGCGCGGCTACTCCGAGTCGCTCGAACGTCGCACCCACCGCATCGACTACGCCGGGTCCGCGGTTCTCACGGTGTCGCTGACCCTGCTCATCCTCGCCGTCCTCGAGGGCGGTCAGGCCTGGGCCTGGGACTCGTGGCAGAGCATCGGCTCCTTCGCGGCCGGTGCGGTGCTGGTCGCGGTGTTCGTCGCGATCGAGCGCCGGGCTGCCGAGCCGGTGCTGCCGTTCGAGGTCTTCTCACGGCGGCTCATCGTCGCGACCTGCCTCGTCTCGGTGGGCATCGGTGCCGTGCTCGTCGGTCTCACGTCCTACGTGCCCACCTTCCTCGAGCGCACGACCGGGGCCACCCCGATCGTGGCCGGGCTCGCCGTCGCCGCGCTCACGGTCGGATGGCCCATCTCGGCCTCGCAGTCCGGCCGCCTCTACCTGCGCATCGGCTTCAGCCCCACCGCCCTCATCGGCCTCGCGCTCGCGGCCGTCGGCTCGCTCGGACTCTGGGTCGCCTCGTCGGTGCCGAGCCCCTGGACCGCGGCCGCCGCCTGCTTCGTCGTGGGTCTCGGGCTCGGCCTCGTGGCCACCCCGACCCTCATCGCCGCCCAGGCCTCGGTCGCCTGGCACGAACGGGCCGTCGTCACGGGCACCAACATGTTCATGCGGTCGGTCGGCAGTGCGGTCGGCGTGGCCATCTTCGGCGCCATCGCCAACGCCGTCATCGCGAGGCAAGGGGGCGGCACCTCGGCGGGCGCCATCCAGGCCGGGTCCAGCGCGGTGTTCCTCGCGGTGCTCGTCGTGGCGGCGGTCAGCATCGCGGCCGGCCTGCTCATGCCGCACACCCGGGCCGAGGACGTCGAGCAGGGCGCCGCGGTCACCGACCCCGAGACCGAGCCCTCGACGGCGTGACGGCGTGGCGTGGCGTGACGGCCAGGCCGTTTGCCGCGCCCACCGACCGCCACGAGCGCGTGGTCGACGCGCAGCCGGACGGCATACGCCCTCTGGTGGCGGTCCGTCTGAAGCAGGATCGTGGGCCGCGCAGGATCGTGGGCCGCTCAGGTGGCGCCCTTGACGAGCCGCATGACGGCCCGCTCGAGGGCGTCGCGGTCCCGGACCCGGACGAGCTCGCCGAGCTCGAGGCGCGTCCGGTCGGCCTTGGACAGCCGCGAGAGGCTCGGTGCGACGGTCCGGCCCACCGCGAACTCGTCGAGCACGCGCGGGTCGACGTACGAACGCCTGGCCACCGCAGGGGTGTTGCCGAGGTGCTCGGACACCACCTTCATAGCGTCCTTCTCGGCGCGTTTCAGGTCGCGCTCGGACTCTGCCGGGCCGTTGCGAGCCAGCGCGACGGCAGCGGTGACCGTCGCCGCCCACGTGCGGAGGTCCTTGACGGTGTACTCGTCGCCGACGAGCTCCTTGAAAGCCACGTTGAGGTCGCTCGAGCTGAGCTCGTGCCAACCGGTCGCGTTCCGGTGGGCCAGCAGGCGCTCACCGGGATAGCCACTTCGCTTGAGCGACAGGACGATCCGCGCCAGGAGCTGGTCGTTCATGACCGCCTCGCGCGTGACCCCGGACTTCGCCGGGAACTCGAACGTCACGTCGTCGCCGCTCACCGTCACGTGCGAGCGCAGCAGGGTGGCGACGCCGTGCGAACCGTGCTCGGCCTCGTACTCCTCGCCACCGCTGCGAAACAGGCCCGCGTCGAGCATCCGCAGCCCTGCCGCCGTGACCCGCCTCCGTGTCAGGCCGCTCGTGCGGAGGTCGGCGGCCACCTGCTTGCGCGCCGCCGGGAGCTTGCGGGCCAGCGTGAGCACGCGGTCGTGCTTCTCGCGGTCGCGGGCCTCGTGCCACTTCTCGTGGTAGAGGTACTGCCGCCGCCCGGCGTCGTCGGTGCCCACCGCCTGGATGTGCCCGTTGGGATACGGGCTGATCCAGACGTCCTTCCAGGCGGGCGGCACGACGAGCGCCTGGGCGCGCTCGCGCGTCACTGGGTCGACGGGGCGCCCGTCCGGGTCGACGTAGCCGAAACCCTTGCCCCGCCGCACGCGCCGGATGCCCGGCTTGTCGATGTCGCTCCGTCGCAGTCGCACACGCAGGAGATACCCGGTGTCGGCCGCGGCGCAATCACCCGGCTGCGCGCTCCTCCGGCTTCGCGCCGGCGACCTCGGAGGTCGCGTCGGTGGTCTCGCGCGAGTTCGCCGAGCGGTCAGGACCGTCCGGAGTGGAGACGGGCACGATGTCGGGCACGTCGATCTCCGGGAGGCCAGGTGGTTGCGGCGGGTCGGGAGTGACCGGCGGGAAGACCGATCCGTCGCTCTGCAGGTGGGATTCGTGAGGGGTCACGTCGTTGTTACCTATCGCCCCGAGTAGCGGTCTGTGATGGTGCTCTTTCGACCATACCCGCGCTCAACGAGCCTGAACCCCCTCGTGGGTGGGCAGCCTTTCGGCCGACCCATCCGTCTCCGACAGACCACCACAGACCGGGCCGGACGGTCTCAGCGGGTGAGCACGCCGACCCGGCCGTGCTCGCCGGAGGCCCAGCAGCCACCGTCGCTCGTGCACTCGACGGAGTCGAAGCTGCCGGTGTCGAACGTCGTCCAGGTGCGTCCGCCGTCACCCGAGACGTCCGAGCCCGACGGCCCGACCGCGAGCACGGTCCGCGGCGTGCCCGGAACCCAGGCCGAGCCGGACCGATAGCCGGACGGGTTGACCGTCGCCTTCGTCCACGTGGCGCCGCCGTCGTCGGTCCACGCCGCGTTGTCGACCGCGCCCGTCGGGGTCGTGAAGTCCCCGCCCACGACGACGCCACGCCGGGCGTCGCGGAAGGTGACGGAGAAGATGCCGGCCGCCGGCCCGCCCGCGACAGGGCTGTCCGCCACGGTCCACGTGCGTCCGTGGTCGGTCGAGCTGAAGAGCCGGGCGGGGTCGACGCCGCCGCTCCCGAGGTACGTCCGACCGCCGACGCCGGTGGTCAGGCACGTGCCGGAGGCCGCGAAGCCGAACTCGCCGTCCTTCGCGGCAGGCATCCCGGCGGGGTCGACCGGCGCCCAGGACCTCCCTCCGTCGGAGGTCTCGACGAGCCGGAACCTCCCGTCGACGGGGTCGCTCATCGCCAGGCCGCGGCGCGGTGAGCTGAACGCCATGCAGTCGTAGAACGCGAGCGGGTCGGCGTTGCGGAACGTCTCGGTCCAGCTCGCACCTCCGTCGTCGGTGACGAGGATGCGCGAGTCCTCCCCGTTGCCGATCGACAGGATCACCGCGTGCCTGGCGTCGAACGCCTCGATGTCACGGAACTGGAGCGCATCGGCGCCGGGCCCCTGCGGGCTGACGTCGGTCCACGTGGCACCGCCGTCGCGCGTGCGCAGCACGGTGCCGTTGGTGCCGCTGACCCAGGCGACGTCACGCGAGACGGGCGCGAGCCCCCGGAACCGCTCGGTCGTGCCGGTGGGTGTGAGCGTCCAGCCGTATGCCGTCGCCTGCGCCCCGCTGGAACGCCCGGTGCCGCCGCGCGGCGACGAGACGGCATACGTGGTCATGGACGCGACGAGCGTGGCGGTGGCCGCGGTGACGAGGACTGATCGGGTGCGAGCTCTCATACCTCGCGAAACTAGCGCCGCCGTGAGGATTCGGCGCGTTCAGCGACCGGTGCCCCCGTAGACGATGGCCTCGTCCGCGGAGTCGAGACCGAACGCCGTGTGGACGGCGCGGACGGCCTCGTCGAGCTGCTCGGCGCGCGTGACCGCCGAGACGCGGATCTCGGAGGTCGAGATCATCTCGATGTTGATGCCGGCCTCGGCGAGGGCGCCGAAGAACTTCGCCGAGACGCCCGGGTGGCTCTTCATGCCGGCGCCGACGAGGGCGATCTTGCCGATCTTGTCGTCGAGGCGGAGGTCCTGGTACTCGACCTCGTGCTTGATCGACTGGAGCACCTGCATGCCGCGGGCGCCGTCGGCCTGCGGCAGCGTGAAGGAGATGTCGGTCTTCGCGGTCTCGGCGGCCGACACGTTCTGCACGATCATGTCGATGTTGATGCCGGACTCGGCGATGGCGCCGAAGATCTTCGCGGCGATGCCGACCCGGTCGGGCACCCCGACGATCGTGATCTTGGCCTCGCTGCGGTCGTGGGCGATGCCGGCGATGATCGGAGCTTCCACAGCGCCTTCTCCTTCGTAGGGGTTGTCCTTGATCCAGGTGCCGGCCTTCTGCGACCACGACGAGCGCACGTGGATCGGGATGCCGTAGCGGCGGGCGTACTCGACGCAGCGCAGGTGCAGGATCTTGCTGCCGTTGGCGGCGAGGTCGAGCATCTCCTCCATCGACAGCACGTCCAGCTTGCGGGCGCTCGGCAGCACGCGCGGGTCGGCGGTGAAGACGCCGTCGACGTCGGTGTAGATCTCGCAGACGTCGGCCTCGAGGGCTGCAGCGAGCGCGACGGCGGTCGTGTCGGAGCCGCCGCGCCCCAGGGTCGTGATGTCCTTGGTCGTCTGGCTGACGCCCTGGAACCCGGCGACGATGGCGATGTGGCCGGCGTCGAGAGCCCTCTGGATGCGGCCAGGGGTCACGTCGATGATGCGGGCCGCGCCGTGGGCGTCGTCGGTGATGACGCCGGCCTGGCTGCCGGTGAACGAGCGGGCCTCCGCGCCGAGCTGGGCGATGGCCATGGCGACGAGGGCCATCGAGATGCGCTCGCCGGACGTGAGCAGCATGTCGAGCTCACGGGCGGGCGGCGCCGGCGTGACCTGCTCGGCGAGGTCCATCAGCTCGTCGGTCGTGTCGCCCATCGCGGAGACGACGACGCACACCGAGTGGCCGGCGCGCTGCGTCTCGACGATGCGCCGGGCGACGCGCTTGATGGCCTCGGCGTCGGACACAGACGAACCGCCGTACTTCTGGACGACGATGCTCACACTGGCTCCGGATCTGCTCGATGGTCGGGACGGCCGGGTGGACCGGTCGGACTGCGGTGCCACCGAGTCTAGGCTCGCGCGCGCGGGGCCCACCGCTGCGTCGCGATGGTGAGATGTGCGTCGATTCGTCCGGAACGCCGCATGTTTTGCGCGGTCTACGGGTGCAGCGCGTCGAACTCGGCCTCGCCGACGATCTCCTCGTCGGCGTCGAGCCGCAGGTGGCTGAGGATCGACAGCAGCGACCTCAGCGCCATGAGCGCGCGGTCTCCCCACTCGGAGAGGTAGCTGAACTGCCACCACCAGAGCGCCTCGGTCTTGTCGCCGGCGGCGTAGTGCTTGAGGCCGTGCGTGAGGGCGACCGCGACGTCGACGAGGTCGTTGGTGATCGAGCCGTCGGCCCGGTCGGACGAGGTGATCGGGTCGATGACGTAGACGTAGTCGTCGATGCCGGCGAAGACGTTGGCGAGACCGGTCCGCAGCGGGTCGGCGTCGTCGTCGGTGGCGTCGGGCTCGAAGCGCTGCACGGGCACGACGTCCTGGATCGCACCGAGCCGCGCACCGGCGACGAGCACCTGCGAGAGCGCGAGCGTGAGCAGGGGCAGTGCCGTGTCGGGGGCGCTGCCGGACGCCACCTCGGTCACCGACGTGAGGAAGGCGCTCGCCTCGGCCGCTGTCAGGTCGGCAAGTCCCGCGAGGTCGTCCACCTCGGTCGCGTGGTCGTCGGTCGCCTGCGCGTCAGTCGCCTGCTCGTCAGTCATGGGTCCCAGCATGCCGTATGCCGTGTGGCCCGGGTCCCTGGGGGACGGCCCTCTCGACCGTGCCGGACGGCATACGTCCTCGGCGCCCCGCGGAGGCTTGAGGGAGGGCCTGAGGGAAGGCATGAGGGAGGGCATGAGGGAGGGCTTGGGGGCCCGGCGCCTCAGGGAAGAACCACGTCGCCCGACGTCGGGGTGACCCACGGGGGCAACGGATACCGCATCTCCTTCGACGGCGTCGCCTCGCCCTCGCGCACCGCATCGGGTCGGATGGCGAAGGAAGCCAGGATCGCTGCCCCGGAGGCCTTGTCCGCACCGATGGTGACGGCCTGGCCGACGACGAACACGGAACCGTCCTCGGTGATGGCGTACATGTTGCGGAACTCGGTGTTCGAGAACCCGTGGCAGTCCGACCAGGTGTCGACGAGCGCCACGTAGCCGGCCTTGTCGAGCGCCTGCTGTCCGCCGTACGAGCAGCCGTCGACGGTGTAGTCGTCTGCGGCGAGAAGCGACTTGACGTACGTCGTGTAGTCGGCGCGGCCGTGGGCGGCGAGGTCGAGTCGTCGCGCGGCCTCCACCGAGGCGCCCAGGAACACCGACGGCTCGTCGAAGGAGCTCGACGTCGTCATGCCGGCGCCCTTGCCGCTGCGGACCGCGGAGCCCGCGTCGATGACCCCGGCGATCGGCATGTTGTAGCGCGCGTTGCCCGCCCCCCAGTCGCTCGGCACCATGACGGTGACCGCGTGGCTCCGGTCGGACACCGGCTTGGCGGTCCGGGACGGGGAGGCGCTGGGCGGCTGCCCGGTCGCACTGGCAGCCACGGTGGCGCCTGCCGGGCCGGGGCCCCAGCCGAACCAGGCGTCCAGGTGGTTGCTCGTGAACAGGGCGGTCGCCAGGGCCGTGGCAACGGCACCGATGACGGCGATCTTCGCGCCCTCACTGCGCCAGATGCCGGAGCGACCCGGCTCGGGCCCCGCAGACTGCGACGGCGCGCTCGCCGGGCCGGGGTCCTTCACGGAAGGCGCCCTCCGGGCGGCGGGACCGGTCGCGGGCGCGGCCGGGTCCGGTGAGGCGGCCGGGTCCGAACCGGACTGCTCGGCGGGCGGCGGGTCCGCGACGTCCATCCACCGATGGTGGCAGTCCGCCACCGCGGCCGAGCAGGTTTCGGGAAAGGTCAGGCGTCGACGCGGCGGCGGCCCTCGAAGGCGCGCCCGAGGGTGACCTCGTCGGCGTACTCGAGGTCGCCGCCCACCGGCAGGCCCGAGGCCAGGCGCGTCACGGTCAGGCCGACGTCGCGCAGCAGCCGGGAGAGGTAGGTGGCCGTCGCCTCGCCCTCGAGGTTGGGGTCGGTCGCGATGATGACCTCCTGCACCTCGCCGGAGGCCAGACGGGTCATCAGCTCGCGCACGCGAAGGTCGTCGGGGCCGATGCCGTCGATCGGGCTGATCGCGCCGCCCAGCACGTGGTAGGTGCCGCGGAACTCGCGGGTGCGCTCGATCGCGACGACGTCCTTGGGCTCCTCGACGACGCAGATCGACGTCTGGTCGCGGCGGGGGTCGGCGCAGATGCGGCACCGGTCGGCCTCGGCGACGTTGCCGCACTGCTCGCAGAACCGGACCCTGGCCTTGACCTCGGTGAGCGCCGTGACGAGACGCGTCACGTCGTCGGAGTCGGTCTGGAGCAGGTGGAAGGCGATGCGCTGCGCGCTCTTGGGGCCGATCCCGGGGAGTCGTCCGAGCTCGTCGATCAGGTCCTGCACCGCGCCTTCGTACACACCGCAACCCTAAGCCTGGAAAACGCCTGCTGCGGACCGCCTCACCGGTCTGGCGTGGTGAACGTCGGCCTCCGCCGGACCGTCGAACCCTCGAGCTGCGAAGGGCCAGCCACGGATGAGCCAGGTGGTGGGCGCACCACCTCGCGCCGCAGTGAGCGGATCCAGGGCGCCGTACCGTTCCGGATGATGTTCGGGTTCCGCAGGCACTCGGGCTACGCCCAACGGTGGCTCGAGCGCGTCGTGTCGCTCGCCTGGAGCGGTGACGACGTTCGGATGACGACCGGTGGGTTCGGGGCGATCACCGTCGCAATGAAGGTGCTCGCCGGACCGACGCCACCGTGCGCCACGGCGCGGTTGCCGCCGACTTCGGGCGCGATGCCGGCTTGAGGGTGCGCCACGGTGCAGCTGCGGCCGCGAGGTCAGCGGGGAGCGTCGGCGAGGGCGCTCTCCCAGCGCTGCTCGACCCGACCGAACCGCCAGACGGCGACCGCGACCGTCCAGGTGACGACGAAGAGGCCCACGATCCAGAAACCGACGTCGGCGAGGTCGATCGACCCGATCCAGGCGATCGGCCCGCTCGTGACCCCGAGCCTGTTGCCGAGCAGCCCGATGAGCTCGATCACGCCGACGACGAGGGCGACCGCGACCGACAGCGACGTGACGGTGATGTTGTAGTAGATCTTGCGCACCGGCCGGCTGAACGCCCAGCCGTAGGCGACGTTCATGAACGAGCCGTCGAGGCTGTCGAGGAGCGACATCCCCGCCGCGAAGAGCACGGGCAGCACGAGCACGGCATACCAGGGCAGGTCGGCTGCGGCGGCGCCTCCGGCGATGACGAGCAGGCCCACCTCGGTGACGGTGTCGAAGCCGAGGCCGAAGAGCAGCCCGACGGGGTACATGTGCCACGGCTTGCGCACCGTCCTGGTCACCCGACCGAGGATGCGGTTGAGCAGGCCCCGTCTGTCGAGCTGGCGCTCGAGCTCGGCCTCGTCGAAGTGGCCGGTGCGCATGCGGCGGAAGACCTTGAGGATGCCGACGAGGGCCGCGAGGTTGACGAGCCCGATCAGCACGAGGAAGACGCCCGAGACCGTCGTGCCCCAGACACCGGTCACCTGCTGCAGCATCGACCCGTCGTCCTCGATCGCGCCCGCGAGCGCCCGGATGCCGAGGGCGAGCAGCATCACCATGACGAAGACGACCGAGCTGTGCCCGAGGCTGAACCAGAACCCGACGCTCATCGGCTTCTGGCCCTCGCCCATGAGCTTGCGGGTCGTGTTGTCGATGGCGGCGATGTGGTCGGCGTCGAACGCGTGGCGCATCCCGAGGGTGTATGCCGTCACGCCGAGTCCCACGCCGAAGAGCTGGCCGGCGACGCGGTACTCCGCGGGAGCCACGACGAGCACGAGCAGGCCCCACCCGACGACGTGCAGAAGCGCGACGAAGGCGGCCATGCCGGCTACGCTGCGCCGCTCGTCCCGGGTGAGCCGGGCGAGTCGCGTCCGCCCCGCGGGGCTGGCAGCGGTCGTCGTCGCGGTGGGGGCGGTCACGAACCCACGCTAGATGCGACTGAGTCGCATCTGCAAGGCGTCGCCGGGCGGGTGGTGCAGACACCTGCGGGTCAGGCGGACGGCTCTCCCGCGGGGACCTCGTTGTAGGCGTCGACGCGCTCCTGGCCGCTCAGTCCGGCGATCGCCTCCATGACGCGATCGGTCAGGAGGCGACGCGCCCTGCCCGCCGGCATACCGGCGTACTCCTCGACACCGATCGGCTCACCGAACCGCACCGTCACCTTCGCTAGCTTCGGGAAGCGCGCGCCGACCGGCTGGATGTTCTCCGTGCCGATCAGGCCGACGGGCACGACGGGCACCTGGGCCGTGAGCGCGAGCCAGGCGACACCCGTGCGGCCGCGGTAGAGCCGGCCGTCGCGCGACCGCGTGCCCTCCGGGTAGATGCCGAACGCGTCGCCGGCCCTCAGCACCTCGAGTGCGGTGTCGAGGCTCTCCTGCGCGGCGGTCGCCGAGTGCCGGTTGACGGGCACCATGCCGACGGCGCTGAAGAAGCCCTTGCGCAGCAGTCCGCCGACGCCGGGGCCGGTCCAGTACTCCTCCTTGGCGAGGAAGCGCACCTGCCTCGGCGACGCGAGCGGGATCGCGAACGAGTCGATGAACGACAGGTGGTTGCTCGCGACGATGACGCCACCCTGGCGGGGGATGTTCTCCTTGCCCTCGATCGTCGGGCGGTACAGCGCATGGGACAGCGGATACAGGAGATTCCGCCCGAGGCTGTAGAACATGGGCCACAGCCTAGGGCCGAGGTCCCGTCGCTCGGGTGGGGCGTCCGAACGGACGCGCGGCGTTCACCCCTTGGTACGCCGGACGTCTCGTTGGCGCACACCGGTCGTATGCGGGCCGGCACCTCGCGCTCGGAGTCGTCACGCCTGCGCGCGGACCGTCCACGCACTCGCGGTCACGGCGAAGGGCGCGTCGGGCAACAGCTCGCGGCAGCGTTCGCGAAGGGCGACCCGTCCCGCGTCGTCGAGTGCCTGCACGTGGGCCCCGGCCGGCCCCACTCCGAGGGTGTAGGGCTCCCACCAGTCGTCGAAGCTCGAGTGCTCGACGCTGACGGTGAGGGTCGTCCCCTCGATCCGGTTGAGGCCCGCCTCGTCACACAGACGGGCCAGCTCGCCTTCGTTGACACCCGGCAGCCGTGACTCGTCGACGACGTCCGGGTCGAGGTCGCGGGCCGCCTGCCAGAACGTGGTGAGCGGCCCGTTGCCGCCACCGAGGTCCCAGACGCAGGCCGCTACGGTCCCGCCAGGGCGGGTGACACGAGCCATCTCGTGCAGGCCGCCGACCGCGTCGGTGAGGAAGTGGACGACGAGCTGGGCAAGGGTGTGGTCGAACAGGTCGTCGGGATAGGGCAGCTGCTCGGCCGTGCCGGTCTGTACATCGAGCGTGGGGAACGACTGGCGCAGGGCCGCGAGGAAGTGCTGCGACGGGTCGAGGGCCGAGACCCCGTCGACGCCCAGCCGGTCGACGAGGACCCTCGTCAACGCTCCGGGACCGCAGCCGACGTCGAGCGCGCGGCCGGGCGCGGCGACTCCCGCCCAGTCGGCGAACTGCTCTGCGAGCGGCTCGGAGTACCGCCCCATGAAGCGGTTGTAGGCGCCTGCAGCCACCTCGAAGGTCACTGTGTGAACGTACCGCCGCTCAGGTCGGCGCGAGTCCCGAATCCTCACCGTTCCCAAGGCCGCCGGGCGACCACTGGTCACCGGCCCAGTGAGCGCCGAGGCCTACTCGTCGAGCTCCTGGACCACGCGGCCGCCGAGCACCTTCTCGATGACCGACCGGCCCATGTCGTTGGAATGCTCGATGTCCTCGTCGTCGTCGCTGACGGCCGAGTCGTCGGTGACGGGCTGGCGGGGCTGGTCGTCGTCGGCGGCACGCGACGACGCCGAACGCGACCGGGCCTGCGCGAAGGACTGGCGCACGGCACTCGCCCCTCGCAAGGCCGAGGCGGTGGGGACACCGTCGGCCGGTGCCGCCCCGGCCTCCGTCGCTGCCGGGGTGGTCTGCGTCGTCGGGCCGGTGGCGGCTCGGGCTGCCGTCGCGGGCGCCGCGCCCGCCGGAGCTGCGCCGCCCCCGGGCGACGAGACGGCGCCGGGCTCGTTCGAGTCGGAGTCGGACCCCGCCGTGGGGCCGGTTGCCCAGTCGGGGGCGGGACCCGTGGCGGCCCCCCATCCGGCGTTCTCCTCGTGCGAGCGGCCCGAGACGGGGCTCAGCCCCGCATCGGCGAGGGCGGAGGCGCCACGCTCGACGTCACCGCCTGACGGTCTGGTCGGCCGGTCGCCCGCCGCGCGGGCAGGCTCATGACCCGCGCCGGCATCACCCCACGACCCGCGCGAGGCGCCGCCGTCGGCCGGACCTGAGGGTGCGGGCTCGCCGGCGCCTGCGGAGGGACCCTGCCCGCCTCCGACCGCGGAGGGACCCTGCCCGCCGGCGGGCGCCGGGGGACCGGGGTCGGGCGGCCCGGCGGGGACGGCCCCGGCAGGCGGGGCGACGGGCGCCTGCTGGGCTGCCTCGACGTGCACGCCGTCGACGATGGCGTCGACCCCCAGCTCGTCGATGAGTGCCTGGCGCACGATGTCGGAGTGGTTGCCGGCCCGGAAGGTCTGGGTGAGGCCCGCGGTCGCGATGCCGAGCGTCAGGGTGCGGCCGTCGAAGGAGGTGACCTGGGCGTTCTGCGAGACGAACGTCCAGGTGAGGCGCCGCATCGTGAAGATGCGACCGAGCACGTTGGGCCAGGCGCGGCGGATCGCATCGGTGTCCATGCCGCTGCCCGAGCCGGCTGCGGGGGCCGTGGCCGAGTCCGTGTCGCCGGAGGCAGGAGCCGGTGCCTGGGCGGCTGCCGCGCCACCTGCCGGAGGACGACCATGACCGCCGTCGCTCGCACCGGTCAGGTGCTGCGAGCCGGAGCCGCCGGACTCGGCGGCGGACGGACCGCCGACCGACTCCTGTGGCGCCACCACCGGCGGGGTTCCGGCCTCGGCGCGTGCCGCGTCCGGACGCCCGGCGTCGCCGGGCGCGGGAGCCCCGGACGGCCCGGGCGGTCCGCCCGAGGCGTCACCGCGCCCGACCACGGCCTCGACGTTCGAACGCCCGCCGCCGCCCATCCCGCCGGCCGAGTGGGACGGGCCACCCGAGGCGCCGCTCGACGGCGGCGTGTAGTCGGAGACCGTGCGCGCGGGTGCGCTCACCCCAGCCGGGGGTGCTGACGGAGGTGCTGACGGAGGTGCTGACGGGGACGACGCCGGGACGGTCTGCGGCGCGGCCGCCGAGCCGGACGGCATACCGAAGCCGCCGGAGGCGCTGGGGACGCCGCCGACGTCGAGGCGACGCTCGAGCCGGTCGAGGCGGGCGGCGTACCCCTGCTCCCCCGACGAGCCCGGCAGGAGGATGCGCGCGCAGATCAGCTCGAGCTGCAGCCGCGGCGCCGTGGCGCCGGTCATCTCGGTGAGGCCGCTGTTGACGATGTCGGCGGCCCGCGACAGGGCGCCGGGCCCGAAGGCGGACTGCTGGACGCGCATGCGCTCGAGCTGGTCCTCGGGCACGCCGCGCAGCACCTGCGAGACGCCGTCGGGGATGGCCGCGACGATGATGAGGTCGCGCAGCCGCTCCAGGAGGTCCTCGATGAAGCGGCGCGGGTCGTGGCCCGACTCGATGACCTTGTCGATCTGCCGGAAGGTGGCTGCGCCGTCACCCGCCGCCAGGGCGTCGACGGTGCTGTCGAGCAGCTCGCCGTCGGTGAAGCCGAGCAGTGACACGGCGCCGTCGTAGGTCAGCCCCTCGGGACCCGACCCGGCGATGAGCTGGTCGAGGACGGACAGCGAGTCACGCACCGAGCCCCCGCCGGCGCGCGTGACGAAGCTGAGCACGCCCGGCTGGACCGCCACGTGCTCGGACTCGAGCAGCCGCTCCATGTAGGCGGAGAGCTTGGCGGGCGGGACCAGCCGGAACGGGTAGTGGTGCGTGCGCGAGCGGATCGTGCCGATGACCTTCTCGGGCTCGGTCGTCGCGAAGACGAACTTCACGTGCTCGGGCGGCTCCTCGACGATCTTGAGGAGGGCGTTGAAGCCCTGCGGCGTCACCATGTGCGCCTCGTCGATGATGTAGATCTTGAAGCGGCTCTGCGCCGGGCCGTAGGAGGCGCGTTCGCGCAGGTCACGCGCGTCGTCGACGCCACCGTGGCTCGCGGCGTCGATCTCGATGACGTCGACCGAGCCCGGTCCACCGCGGGCGAGCGCCGTGCACGACTGGCAGGTGCCGCACGGCTCGGGCGTCGGGCCCTGCTCGCAGTTGAGGCAGCGCGCGAGGATGCGGGCGCTCGTCGTCTTGCCGCAGCCGCGCGGGCCGCTGAAGAGGTAGGCGTGGTTGACACGGCCCGTGCGCAGCGCCTGCATGAGCGGCTCGGTCACGTGCTCCTGCCCGATGACGTCGGCGAAGCTCTCGGGCCGGTAGCGGCGGTACAGGGCGGTGGCCATGCCGGAAACCCTAACCGCCCGGACCGACGCCGGTCTGTCCGGTGAACGGGTACTGACGGAAGGTTGACCGATCACCCAGATCGCCCGCGACCGCTGGCCGACTGTCGGTGACCCGGCCTAGGGTCTAAGGCACTCCGGTCCGGGTGCAACCAGCGCTGTCAGCGACCGAAGGAGGAGGACACGATGCCCGATCCGATGCCGCCCAGGACATCCCCCAGCAGCTGGGACGCCGACACCCTGGTGGCCCGCTACGACGAGGTCCGCGCCCACACCGAGTCCCTCGCCGCCCCGCTCTCTCCCGAGGACCAGACCGTCCAGTCGATGCCCGACGTCTCGCCGACGAAGTGGCATCGGGCGCACGTCACGTGGTTCTTCGAGACGTTCGTGCTCGCCGAGAACGAGCCGTCGTTCACGCCCTACCAGGACAAGTACTGGTTCCTCTTCAACAGCTACTACGAGGGCGTCGGCCCCCGCTACGCGCGCGCCGAGCGTGGCCACATCACGCGGCCGGGCGCCCATGACGTCGGCCTCTACCGCCACAACGTCGACGCCCGCATGCGCGACCTCGTCGCGACGCTCGACGGCGGTGCCCTCGAGAAGCTCTCCTCCACCATCGAGCTCGGGTTCCACCACGAGCAGCAGCACCAGGAGCTGCTCCTGATGGACATCAAGCACGTGCTGTCGGTGAACCCGCTCCAACCGGCGTATGCCGGCACCCCCCTCACGCCGTCCGAGCCCGACCCGATGGGCTGGGTCGACGTGGCGGGCGGCCTCGTCGAGGTCGGCCACCGGGGCGGTGGGTTCTCCTTCGACAACGAGCTGCCGCTGCACCAGCAGTGGCTCGAGCCCTACCGCCTCGCCGACCGGCTCGTCACGAACGGCGAGTGGCTCCGGTTCATGGCCGACCGCGGCTACGAGCGCCACGAGCTCTGGCTCTCCGACGGCTGGGCCCGGGTCGGCGCCGAGGGCTGGCGCGCACCGTTCTACTGGCGGCAGGTCGACGGCGTGTGGTTCGAGCACACCCTGAGCGGCACCCGTCCGGTCGACCCGGGCCTGCCGGTGAGCCACGTCAGCCACTACGAGGCCGACGCGTACGCCACGTGGGCCGGCAAGCGGCTGCCCAGCGAGGGCGAGTGGGAGCACGCCGTCGTCGCCGACGGGCAGGCCGAGGCGCCCCCGACCGGCGCCAACCTCGCCGACCTGCAGACCTTCCACCCGCGGCCCGCCGGGCCGCCCACCGGTCACCTGCGGCAGGTCTACGGCGACTGCTGGGAGTGGACGAGCTCGGCCTACCTCGCCTATCCCGGCTACCACCCGCCGGCCGGAGCCATCGGCGAGTACAACGGCAAGTTCATGTCGGGCCAGATGGTGCTGCGCGGCGGCTGCGCGCTGACGCCGCCCGGCCATGCGCGGGCGAGCTACCGCAACTTCTTCCCGCCGGGGTCGCGCTGGGCCCTGTCCGGGGTGCGCCTCGCCGACGGCGGGGTGCGCTCGTGACGCGGCGCGAGCCGGTCGTCACGGTGGCACTCGACCCCGACTGTGCCTCGGGCTCGCTGGTGTCCGACGTACGCCGCGGGCTGGGGTCGCAGCCGCGCACCCTCGCGCCCAAGTGGCTCTACGACGACGTCGGCTCCGACCTCTTCGACGAGATCACCCGGCTGCCCGAGTACTACCCGACCGAGTGCGAGCGGGCGATCCTGCGCGAGCACGCCGACGACATCGTGGCGGCGTGCGACGCGACCACGTTCGTCGAGCTCGGCAGCGGCACCAGCGACAAGACGCGCACCCTCCTCGACGCGTTCACCTCGACCGGGCGACTCGAGAGGTTCGTCCCGGTCGACGTCTCCGAGCAGACGCTCCGCGACGCCGCGGCGATGCTCTGCGAGCGCTACCCGTCCCTGCGGGTCGAGGCGCTCGTCGGCGACTTCACGCTGCACCTCGGGCACCTGCCCCGGGGCGACCGGCGCCTCGTCGCCTTCCTCGGCGGCACCATCGGCAACTTCTACGTCGAGGAGCGCGCGGCCTTCCTCGGGGCCCTGCACGACAGCCTGGAGCCCGGCGACTGGTTCCTGCTCGGCACCGACCTCGTCAAGAGCGCCGACCGGCTGATCGCGGCCTACGACGACAGCCGAGGCGTCACGGCCAGGTTCGTGACCAACTGCCTGCGGGTGCTCAACCGCGAGCTCGGTTCCGACTTCGACATCGACGCGTTCTCCTACGTGCCCTTCTGGGACCCACGCCAGGAGCGCATGGACCTCCGCCTGCGGGCCGACATGCCACAGCGGGTCACCATCCCCGGCGCCGACCTCGTGTTCGACCTCGCCCACGGCGAGGAGATCCGGGTCGAGATCTCGACGAAGTTCCGTCGGGAGAGCCTGCGCGCCGAGCTCGGCGCGGCCGGCTTCACGGTCGAGCGCACGTGGACCGACGACGGTGGCGACTTCGCCCTCACCCTGGCCCGCCGCGACGCCTGAACGCCCCTTCCGCCGCCCTACACGCTCACCGGGAAAGCGGGGCGGTGGGCAGAGGAGTCCTGCGCCTTTGGCACACTGGGCGCTCGAATACGACACGACGTAGGAGACGCCCGCATGACCCCTCGCACCCTGTACCGGCGGATCGCCGTCGCGGAGGTGGTCACCTGGGCGCTGCTGCTCCTCGGGATGGTCCTCAAGTACGTCACGAAGTCCACCGAGCTCGGCGTCAGGGTCTTCGGCCTGGCCCACGGCTTCGTGTTCATCGCCTACTGCCTCACCACGCTGCTGCTCTGGGTCAACCAGCGCTGGACCGCCCGCGAGGGCCTGCTCGGTCTGCTCAGTGCGGTGCCGCCGTTCCTCACCGTCTGGTGGGAGCGCCGGCTCGAGCGCCGCGGTCGCCTCGACGACGGCTGGCGCCTCGGTCGCGGCGGCGAGACTCCGACCAGCCGCGCGGAGCGGGTCGTCACGGCACTGCTCGCACGCCCGGTCGTGGCCGTGGGTGTCGGCGTGGTCGCTGTCCTCGCCCTCACCGGAGTGGCCCTGGTCGTCGGGCCGCCGGTCGGCAAACAGGGCTGACACCGGCGACCCAGCCACACGGCATACGGTGTCGTCAGCCGGGCACGGGGCCCGGGCGAGGAGGCGAGATGGCTGCGGTCGCGGTGCTGAGCGGCGAGGTCCGGGCGCAGGGCGTCGGCAAGACGATCGACGAGACCACCCTGCTGCTGCCCACCGACGTGAGCGCCGACCCCGGCGAGTGTGTCGTGCTGCGCGGCCCCAACGGGTCTGGCAAGACGACCCT
Organism: Terrabacter terrigena; assembly: GCF_042676085.1. Lineage (NCBI taxonomy): Bacteria > Bacillati > Actinomycetota > Actinomycetes > Micrococcales > Intrasporangiaceae > Terrabacter > Terrabacter terrigena. Next base: position 46,299 of record NZ_JBHTKH010000020.1, on the reverse strand, counting down.
GCTGCGCATCATCGGGGGGCTCCTCGTCCCCACGACCGGCTCCGCGACGATCGGTGGCCGTGAGGCGGACGAGCGCGACCGTGCCGTGCGCGCAGCCGTGGCGGCGCTGCTGGGGGCCCCGACGACCTACCGTGACCTCACCCTCGTCGACCACCTCGTCCTCATCGACTCGACCTGGGGCGGCGAGCCCGCCTCGTCCGACGAGCGCAGCCTCGCCCTGCTCGACAGGCTCGGCATCGCCCACCTCGACGACCGCTTCCCGCACGAGCTGTCGTCGGGTCAGGAGCAGCTCTTCCGCCTCGCCCTGACCTTCTCGCGGCCCTCGAGCGTCGTGCTGCTCGACGAGCCCGAGCAGCGGCTCGACACGACGAAGCGCCAGGTCGTGGCCGACCTCATCCGCGAGCGCACGTCCGACGGCACGACCGTCGTGATGGCCTGCCACGACCCCGACCTCACGGCGAGCCTCGCCGGCCGGGTCGTCGACGTCGTCCCCGCACGCTGATGACGACGACTGAGCCCGCCGGGCCCTCGGTCGACTACGACGACCACGACCTGCTCGGTCAGGCCGACTGGGTGATCGGCGGTGAGGCCGCGCGCAAGGCCAGGCAGCAGGGCCTGTATGCCGGCTACGTCGCCTTCCTCGGCGCCCTCGTCTACGGCCTGCCGATCGTCCAGACGGTCTTCCGCACGTCCGACGCCGGGTCGCTGGGTCGTCAGCTGAGCTCACCGATGGCGATCGCCCTGCTCGTCGCATCGGTGTGCGCTCTCCTCGGTGCGGTCGTGTTCGCCGGTCGGTTCCGCGGTCCGGTCGTGCCACCCATGCCGTGGATCGACCTCGTGCTGTCCGCCCCTCTCGACCGCGCTCTGGCACTGCGCCGCTGGTGGGGCTATGCGGCTGTCGGCGGGCTCTTCCTCGGCACCCTCGGTGGTCTGACGGTCGGCGCCGGCCTCGCCTTCGCCAACCTGGGCGGAGTGGTGAGCATCGTCGTCACGACCGCGGCCGGCGCCGCGCTCGGAGTGCTCGCGACCCGCCTGTGGCTGTGGTCCCAGGTGCGGTCGTGGCCGGGGCCGGACCGCGGGCTGACGCTGCTCTGGCGCGTTCCGGACGCCCTGCGCGAGCTGCACGCCGAGTCGCTGCGGGCCCACTCGGCCAACACCTCGACGCTCGCGGGCTCCGCGCTCACCGGCAACCTGCGCACGGCCCGGCTGGCGCTGACCCGACCGGTGCACCACGGACGCTCCGCCCGGCTGCGGCCCGGTCGACCCTTCGGCGTGCTCGTCCGCCGCGACGTGCTCGGCCTGCGGCGCACGCCCGGCGCGTTCCTGTCGGGGCTCGGCCTCACCGCGCTCGGCGGGGCGGTCGTCACGTGGGCCTTCGCGCAGCCGGCGGCCCCGAGCGTCGCCGCGACGATCGGGCTGCTCCCGCTCTACCTCGGTTTCGGGGCCTGGTCGGAGGGGCTGCGCCTGCAGGCCGACAACGTCGGCACGCCGTCGCTGCTCGGCACCAACGAGGTGGCCGAGGCCGTGGCGCACCTCGTCGCACCCACCGCGCTGACCACGCTCGTGCTCGGCGCCTGGGTCGGCGTCACGGCCGTGTTCGGCCCGGTGCCCGCGAGCGCGACGCTGTCGTTGGTCATCGTGCTGGTCCTGGTCGTCGCCGGGAACGTGTTCGCCGCCTTCCGTGGCTCCCCGACGTTCGTGCTGCGACCCCAGACGGTCGTCGGCTGGTACGCGCTGCCCGCCCTCAGCGTCATCGTGGTGGGCTCTGTCGTCGCGGTGCTGACGAAGGCCGGCAGCTACACGTGGCTGTCGATCGTCAGCTGGCTCGCGTACGTCCTTCTCTTCTGGTCGATCTCGCGGGTGCGCAGGCTCACCTACCTGCATCGCACCTGACCGACAACCCGTTCGCGTGGTCGGAGGGCCTGTCGTTAGGTTCGAGGCCATGAGCGAGCTCCGCACCCGCGACGTCGTCGACGCCGACCTCCCCGCCGTCCTCTCGATCCGCAACCGCTCGTTCGGGCCCCTGGGCGTCGGTGGCGAGGACTGGTGGAGCCGCGTCTCGGCCGAGACGCTGGGCGGTCGGATGATCGCGGTGGTCGACGAGTCCGACCGGGTGCTCGGCGCTGGACGCATGCGCCCGTTCGAGCAGGCCTGGGGCGGACGCCACCTCCGGATGGGTGGCGTCGCCGGCGTCTACGTCGAGCCGAGCGCCCGCGGGACCGGGGTCGCGACGACCCTCACCCGCGCGCTCATCGCACGGATGGGCGAGCTCGGCGACGTGGTGTCGTGCCTCTTCCCGACGACGGCCTCCCTCTACCGACGTTCGGGCTACGAGATCGGCGGCTTCCGGACGCGTACCACGTACGCCGGCCACCTCCTTCGTGAACTCGGCTCCGCGCGTGCCGGGCGAGCCGTTGCCGCAGGCGGATCCGGCGCCAGGCCCGCGAGTCCCGAGGACGCCCAGCTCATGCAGGACCTCGCGCGCGAGGCACAGGCGAGGCACGGCGTGAGCGGCCCGATGGTGCCGACCACCGACGCTTTTCGCGGCATGCTCGAGCGCGACGAGCTCATCGGCTACGTCGTCGCCGACGGGTTCGTCGTCTACGACCTGTCCGACGGGGTCGTCACCGTCGAGCACCTGGTGGCCGGCTCGGCCCAGTCTGCGGCGGCGCTCTGGGGCCTCGTCGGGTCCGGGTCGTCGGCGGCGCCGACCGTGCACACGTACCTCGACCCGCGCGACCCGGTGACGCTCGCCCTCGGGGGCATGGCGGCGTACGAGGTGCACCAGACGCCGTGGATGGGCCGGGTCATCGACCTCGCCGCAGCCTTCGGGAACCGGGGCTTCGGCGCCCACACGTCGGTCGTGGGACAACTGGTCGCCGACGACCCCGACGCGCCGGCGAACACCGGCGCGTGGAGCCTCGCGGTGTCCGCAGGGCGCGGCACCGCAACCCGCGACGACGTGTCTGCGGTCGACGGGTCTGCGCTGCGGGTCGGCGCGAGGGGCCTCTCGGCACTGTGGTGCGGCTGGTCGGTGTCGCGACTGCGGCAGGCCGGTCTCGCCTCAGGTGGCAGCCCCGAGGGCGACGCTGCTCTGGACGCCGTCTTCACCGCCACCCCGTACATCACCGAGTACTTCTGAGCGCCGCCGCGCGAACCTCCTTCCCCAGTCGAAGAGCACTCCGTCAGCACGAGGCATACGGAGTGCTCTTTCGATCTGCTGGGTGGATCGCGCCGGTCTCAGACGGGGCGGGCAGTCTTCTCGGACTCGACCTTCTGGGGCTCGCGGACCGACGGGAGGGCGAGCAGGGCGATGACCGCCATGGCACCCACCACGAGGAGCGAGCGCAGCACGCCCACGTGGTCGCCGAGGAAGCCGAGCAGGGGCGGGCCCGCGAGGAACGCGGTGTAGCCGATCGTCGACACCACGCTCATGCGGGCGGCGGCCCGCTTGGGGTCGTCGGCGGCGGCGCTCATGCCGACGGGGAACCCGAGGCTCGCACCGACGCCCCAGATGGCCGCGCCGACGAAGGCGAGCACCGGACCACCGAAGACCACGAGCAGACAGCCGACGACGGCCGAGACGAACAGGACCCGCAGCACGGGGATGCGGCCCCGCTGGTCGAGCAGGCGCGTGCCGAGCAGGCGACCGGCCGTCATCGCGGACAGGAACACCGCGAAGCCCACGACGCCGAGCCAGCGCTCGAGGCCGTAGCCGTCCGAGAGCGCGACGGCCACCCAGTCGTTGGCCGTTCCCTCGGTGAACGCCGCCGCGAGCACGACGACGCCGATGAGCAGGGTGCGCGGCTCGCGCCAGGCCGCGCCGATGCCGGCCTTCTGCCTGACCTCGCTGCCGTGCTCGTCGAGCTCGACCGACCGGGCCAGGAAGGCCTTGAGGAACCACGGCGTGACGACCAGGAGCATCACGACGACGCCGATGAGGTGCGCGCCGATGGAGACGTGCATGGCCGAAAGACCGGCGCCGACCAGCGCGCTCACCACCGTGCCGCCGCTGAAGGCGGCGTGGAAGTGCGGCATGACGGCGCGCCCGAGAAGCCGCTCGACGGAGGCGCCCTCGAGGTTCATGCCGACGTCGAAGACGCCGGCACCCATTCCGACGAGGAAGAGTCCGGCCATGACGACGCCGCGGTTCTGCAGACCCGTGACCCCGACGCCGACCGCGACGAAACCCGCGCTCTGCACGAGCGCGGCTCCGAGCAGGGTGCGGGCCGCGCCGAGGTGATGCACGATCCAGCCGGAGATCGGCAGCCCGATGACCGAGCCGAGGGACGCCGCGAGCAGGGTGACGCCCAGCTCGCCGGCGGAGAGCGAGAGCTCGTGCTTGAGGTCGGGCACGCGCGAGGCGAATGCGGCGAAGGCGGCGCCGTTGATCGCGAAGGCGGTGAAGACGGCCGTCCGCGCGGTGCGGACGGTGGCGGCCGGCGGGGCGCTGGCGGCGGGCATGCGACAAGCCTCTCAGTAACAGTGTGAACGAGCCTCGAATCGTTTCGACTCGAATCGTTTCGATAGCATGCCCCCATGGTTGCCCGAGGTCAAGCCCGCCCCACGCTCCGCGACGTCGCCGAGAGCGCCGGGGTCTCGGTGTCGACCGCGTCGCTCGTCTTCAGCGGCAAGGGCCCGGTGGCCGAGGCCACCGCCGCCAAGGTGCGAGCCGCGGCTGTCGAGCTCGGCTTCACCGGGCCGAACCCCCTCGGGTCGTCGCTGCGACAGGGCCGCGCGGGTGCCGTCGGGGTGCTCGTCGAGGGCCGCCTCCAGCAGGCCTTCCGCGACCCGTTCGCGGTTGCCGTGCTCGACGGCCTCGCCGAGGAGCTCGAGCGGGTGCCGACCGGCATGCTCCTGCTCGCCCAGCCCACGGACGACCCCGGCTCGGTCGTGCCGCAGCTCGCCGGCCTGGCCCTCGACGCCCTCGTGTTCTCACTGTGCGGCCCGGGCGAGCACCCCGCCGTGGAACACCTCGCAGCACGCGGCATACCGATGTTCAGCACCGGCGTGCCCGCCGACCGTCGCATCACCCAGGTGCGGATCGACGAGCGGGCCTCGTTCGCCGAGGTCTCCAGGCACGTGCGCGACCTCGGCCACCGACGGGTCGCGTCGGTCGCGATGCCGCTGGCCGGCATGGGCGAGCCCGGCCCGGTGCGTGACGACCTCGCGGTCGAGCCCGACGCCGGGATCCCCTCGATCGGGCGGCTGCTCGGCTTCAGGGACGTGTTCGGGCCCGACGCGCCCGTCGTCCAGACGGGCGACGGGTCCTCGGTGGAGGGCGGCATCATCGCCGGCCGCCTGCTGCTCGATGTGCCCGACGGCGTGCGACCCACCGCGATCGTCGCCCAGTCCGACGTCATCGCAGCGGGCATCGTCATCGCCGCGGAGGAGCTGGGCCTGCGCGTGCCCGACGACGTCAGCGTGACCGGCTTCGACGGCGTCGACCTCCCCTGGCTGCCGCACCGCATCACGACGATGGACCAGCGAGGCCGCGAACGTGGCCGGATGGTCGGCCGGCTCGTGCGCCGCCGCCTCGACGGCAAGCGGCCACGCAGCGCCACCGCGCCCGTCACGCTGCGCGAGGGGACGACGACGGCGGCTCCCCGCTGACGGCCACCGGGCACCTGACGGGAAAAGGGACACCCCGCGTACCTGGAAGAGCTCTCCTACCCTTGCTGCATTCCTGCCCTGGGGGAGTTCGGAGAGGTACCACCACGCGGGGTGCCGACAGCGAGTGTATGCCGCCGCCGTCGTCAGCCGGAAATCGCCCCGTCCGCCGGGGTCGGGACCCCACCAGCCGCGACGCCGGGCGAGGACACCGGGTCGCGGATGCCGTTGACGTGCGCGGGCAGGCGCCGCTCGACGACGACGGCGATGACGGCGAGCACGAGGCAACCCCCGACGAGGAACCCGATGTAGGCCATGCCGAGACCGCGGCCGATGAGGGAGCTGGCCACGACCGGTCCGACGACGAAGGCGACGGAGAACATCAGCGAGCTGAGCGCGTTGTAGCGGCCACGCAGGTGGTCGGGCGCCAGGTCGTTGACCATCGCGGCGGTCGTCGGCTGCAGCATGGTCTCGCCGAGACCGAAGACGCCCGCGCACGCGCACAGCAGCACGGTGGCCACCACGGTGCCGGGCACGAGCGACGTCGCGCCGAGCAGTGACCACGCGACCATCCAGGTCAGCGCCATGACGACGGCCACGCGCGTGCGCCGCCTGCCCTCGATGCGCTGGAGGACGAAGAGCTGGAGCAGCACGATGACGACCGTGTTGGCGGCGAACGCGTAGCCGAGGCCCTCGGTCGAGATCTGGCCCTCGGCACGTGCGTAGGCAGGCAGGCCCGCGTTGAGCTGCGGGTAGGAGACGAGAGCTGACACCGCCACCAGCAGGAGCAGGGCACGCAGCCCGGGGTCGCGCAACAGGGCGAGGTAGGAGACCTTCGCGTCGTCGTCGGCCGGACGTTCGACCCGGTCGCGGGCATGCCGAAGCGGGACGAGCAGGATGACGAGCGCGGGCACGTAGCTGAGCGCGTCGAGCAGGTAGACGGTGGTGAAGGTGCCGGGCCGGGACACGTCGACGAACCTGCCGCCCACGATGCCGCCGATGCCGATGCCGAGGTTGAGCAGGGTGAAGTTGATGCCGAAGTAGCGCTGCCGCTGCTCGGACGGGATGAGGTTGCCGATGAGCGCACCCGAGGCCGGCCAGACGATGCCGAAGCCGTAGCCCATGAGCACGAGGGCGATCGCGGCCTGACCCGTGGTCGTGGCGAACGAGAGGACGACGTCGGCGACCAGCAGCGCGACGAGGCTGCTGACATAGACGCGGCGTGCCCCGATGCGGTCGATGAGGGCGCCGACGGGCGTGACCATGACGATGCCGACGCCTGCCTGGAGGGCGAGCAGCAGGCCCACGGTCTCGAGCGCGATGCCGCGCACCTCGTGGAGGTAGACGACCATGAACGGCAGGACCAACCCGGTGCCGATCGACTGGAAGACCACCGTCGAGATGAGCAGACGCCCCTCGCGTGGCAGGTCGTGCCAGAAGGAGGACAGCGGGGGGCGGACTGTGGTCGAGCTCACCGCCCGAGTCTGCCGCCCCCCACCGACACTCGTCGCGTCGATATCGCAGTCGCCGACAACGAGAACGAGAACGGCCCCCACCGCGCTTGGGCGCGATGGGGGCCGTTGCTGCTGGCGGAGGATGGGGGATTTGAACCCCCGAGGGTTTTATCCCAACACGATTTCCAATCGTGCGCACTAGGCCACTATGCGAATCCTCCGTCGCGCAGGCTACCGGAGGCCTGCCCCGCACGAGAAATCGACCCGTGGCCCGTCGACGACGAGCACAATCGCGCCATGGCCGACCGTGGGCGAGTACCGCTCGACACCGACGTGCAGTGGATCCACGGCGCACCGTCGCCGCGCCGCCGCCACGACCCGCCGCTCCAGGTCCACCAGCTCGCGCCCGGCACCGTGCTCATCCGGCAGAGCAAGGACCTCACGTACGAGGCGCCGTTCATCCTGCTGCTCCTCGGCGCGGAGCGCGCCCTGCTTCTCGACACCGGTGCCGTCGACGGCACCGCGCTGCGCCGCACCGTCGACCGGCTGCTCGACCGCCACGCGGCCACCCCAGCCGGCGACACGGCATACGCCCTCGTCGTCGCGCACACGCACGGGCACGGCGACCACGTCGCGGGCGACGCGGCGTTCGTGGACCGCCCGCACACGACCGTCGTGGGGCACGACGTGGCCGCGGTGCGCGCGTACTTCGGCTTCACGGGCTGGCCTGCCGAGGTGGTCACGTTCGACCTGGGCGACCGCGTGCTCGAGGTGTTCGGCATCCCCGGCCACCACGCGGCGTCCGTCGCCGTGTTCGACCCGTCCACGGGGCTGCTCCACACCGGCGACACGGTCTACCCCGGGCGCATCCACGTCGAGGACTCCGACGCCCTGCTCGCCACGCTCGACCGGCTCGTGGCCTTCTGCGACGAGCGCGACGTCACCCACGTCCTCGGCTGCCACGTCGAGATGACCGACCGGCCGGGGCGCGACTACGCGCTCGGCGCGCGCTACCAGCCCGACGAGCCGTCGCCCTTCATGACCACCACGCAGCTGAGGCAGGTGCGCGACGCCTTCCGGGCCGTCGCCCACCGCCCCGGCATCCACCGCTTCGACGACGTCGTCTTCTGCATCGGCGGGGGGCCGCGCGTCGTCGTGCCGCTGCAGGCCAGGGCGCTCGTCGCACGCGCGCGGTGGCTGGTCGGCAGGTCCCGTTGAGACCGGATTGCCGCGCGCGGCCCGCGCCTGACAGCATCGGCCGATGACCGCCGTCTCCGCCCTCTCAGGGCTCCACCGCCGCAACCTGCTCAAGGAGATCGACCTCACGCCCGACGAGTTCCGGGCCCTGCTCGACCTCGCCGCCGAGCTGAAGGCCGCCAAGCGCGAGGGCCGCGAGGAGCGCCGCCTGGCGGGCAAGAACATCGCCCTGGTCTTCGCGAAGACCTCGACGCGCACCCGCTGCGCCTTCGAGGTGGCGGCCGCCGACCAGGGCGCGAGCACCACCTACCTCGACCCGAGCGGCTCCCAGATCGGCCACAAGGAGTCGGCCAAGGACACCGCGCGGGTGCTGGGCCGGTTCTACGACGGCATCCAGTACCGCGGCGCGGGCCACGACGTCGTCGAGACGCTCGGCGCGTTCGCGGGCGTGCCGGTGTGGAACGGCCTCACCGACGACTGGCACCCGACGCAGTCGCTGTGCGACGCCCTGACGATGCGCGAGCACGCGGGCAAGCCCGACGAGCAGATCGCGTACGCGTACGTCGGCGACGCCCGCTTCAACATGGGCAACAGCCTCCTCGTCACCGGCGCCATCCTCGGCATGGACGTGCGCATCGTCGCACCGCAGCCGCTCTGGCCGTCCGACGACGTCGTCGCGATCGCGAGGAGGTATGCCGCCCGGACGGGTGCGCGGATCACGCTCACCGAGGACGTCGCCGAGGGCGTACGCGGCGTGGACTTCGTGCACACCGACGTGTGGGTGTCGATGGGTGAGGCCAAGGAGGTCTGGGACGAGCGGATCCGGCTTCTCCTGCCCTACCAGGTCAACGCGGAGATGCTTGCGGCGACAGGGAATCCGCGCGTGAAGTTCATGCACTGCCTGCCTGCGTTCCACGACCTGGAGACGAAGGTCGGGCAGGAGGTGCACGAGCAGTTCGGGCTCAAGGAGCTCGAGGTGACCGACGACGTGTTCGAGTCGGAGGCGTCCGTCGTCTTCGACCAGGCCGAGAACCGCATGCACACCATCAAGGCCCTCATGGTGGCGACCCTCGTCGAGCTCTGAGCCCGCGACCGTCCCAGCGGTCGGCCAGCCACCCGACGCCTGCCGTTCACGCGTTGGCGGTGGCGCCGTTCGACGGCGATGCGAGAGAACCGAACTCATGCACCTCACTCGCACCCACACCCTCGCAGCAGCTGCGGCAGCCCTCGTCCTCCTTCCCGCCGGCATCGGCTCCGCGCACGCCGTCGACGCCCCGGCCCCCGGCCAGCAGAAGGACGGCCACTACTCCTTCGCCGTCATCGGCGACGTGCCCTACGGCGCCGAACAGGTGGCGGCCTTCCCACGCTGGGTCGACCAGATCAACGCGACGCCCGACCTGTCGTTCACGGTCCATGTCGGCGACATCAAGAACGGCTCCTCGAAGTGCACCAACGAGTACTTCTCGATGATCCGCACGCAGTTCGACCGGTTCACCATGCCGCTCGTCTACACGCCGGGCGACAACGAGTGGACCGACTGCCACCGCACCAACAACGGCACCTACGACCCGCTCGAGCGGCTGTCGACGATCCGCTCGATGTTCTTCGACCACCCGGGCCGCACGCTGGGCGCCGACACGACCGTCGCGTCGCAGGAAGCGGCCGGCTTCCCGGAGAACGTGTCGTTCCGCCGGCAGGGCGTCGACATCGCGACCCTGCACGTCGTCGGCAGCAACGACGGCACGCTGCCCTGGCCCGAGCTGGGCTTCACGAGCCCGACGGCCGCACAGGTCGCCGAGGAGAAGGCGCGCATGGACAGCGCCGTGGCACAGGTGCGTTCGGCCTTCGCCTCAGCACGTCAGCGGCACGACCGCGCCGTCGCGCTCTTCCTGCAGGCCGACATGTTCGACCCGACGTACGACGTGACGTGGGCCGACAACTCGGCCTTCCAGCCGCTCGTGCGCGAGCTCGTCGCCCAGTCGGACGCCTTCGACGGCGAGGTCTACCTCTTCAACGGTGACAGCCACATCTACAACTCCGACCGCCCGCTCGCGGCCGGCTCGAAGTGGTTGGGCTTCTACGGCGTCGAGGGCTCGGCCGAGAACCTCGAGCGTGTGACCGTCGACGGTTCGAACAACAACAAGGACTTCCTCGTCGTGACGGTCAACCGCCCCGGCGCCGAGCACGTCCTCTCCTGGCAGCGCATCCCGTACGCCTCCTGACGTCCCACCGGCCCATCAGCCCGACGTCGAGAGGTCAGGGTCTGCGACAGGCTTTGGCCTCTCGACGTGCGAAGGGCGACAGACGTCGGCCTCTCGACGGTGGGGAGGGTCAGGGCTCGACGGTGACGCTGGGGCACTGGCGCAGGGTCTGCGTGGGGGCGGCCGCGACCGGCTCCTTGCCGAAGGCCTTCCACGCCTGCCCCACGACGAGGTCGACCGTGTCGCCCTTGCGCTTGTCGTTGACGAGCACGCCACCCGGCACGTGGGCCCGCACGAGGCGCGCCGAGGCCGCCCCCTCGGGGCCGAAGCGGATCTGTGCCACCTGCTTGACGCCGGCCTTCTTCGGGTCGTTGGAGACGGCCTTCACCTTGAAACCCCGGTCGACGGCGGTGCGCGCCACGGTCTTCGCGAGACCGGCCCGGCTCGTCGAGTTGTAGACGTTGAGACTGACGTCCTGAGGCGTGAGCGCCTGCTGCGGCGGCACGGTCGTGCACGGACCGGGCTTGGGCGTCGTGTCGCGGAAGTAGGTGGAGGCGTAGTAGAACGCCCCTGCCATGCTGAGCAGGACGAGCGCGATGACGATCGCCGATCGGCGCTGACGGCGCACGTGGTACGTGCGGTCGGCGTCCTGGGCCGCGTCCCTGGCCGCGTCCGGCATCCGCCCTCCTTCAATCATCGGCGCTCGTGGTCGAGCGGCCGTGTCAGGAGAGTACGAGGACTCGGGCGTGGAGGACAGGTCTCTGCTGCAGCGCGGCGCGTAATGCCCGGTGGAGGCCGTCCTCGAGGTAGAGCTGCCCCTCCCACTCGACACAGTGGGGGAAGAGGTCGCCGTAGAAGGTCGAGTCGTCGGCGAGGAGGTTGCGCAGGTCGAGGGTGCTCTTGGTGGTGATGAGCTCGCCGAGCTGCACCACCCGGGGCGGCACGTTGGACCAGTCCTTGGTCGTCTCGAGTCCGTGGTCGGGGTACGGGCGGGAGTCACCGACGGCCTTGAAAATCACCGGGTCAGCATAGACATCGAACATGACAGGGTGACGGCTAGAGTTCGACAGGTGACCCAGACACCGGCCTCGGAGTCCAGTGACGGCAGCCAGATCGACGAGATCCGGGCGGGCTACGCGTTCGAGGGTGGGGTGCTCAAGCTCGGTGCCGCCGTCGTCGACGGGCAGGCGCACGCCGACGCCCCGGTCCAGATCCCGCTCAGCGTGCTCAACCGGCACGGCCTCGTGGCGGGCGCGACGGGCACCGGCAAGACGAAGACTCTCCAGCTCATGGCCGAGCAGCTAGCCGACCAGGGTGTGCCGGTCTTCCTGGCCGACATGAAGGGCGACCTGTCGGGTCTCGCGACACCCGGCGAGGGCGGCGAGAAGATCACGGACCGCGCGGCCGACGTCGGTATGCCGTGGGCTGCGACGGCATACCCCACCGAGTTCTACACGCTGGGCGGCAAGGGCAGCGGCATCGCGATCCGCGCCACCATCACGGGCTTCGGACCCACCCTGCTCAGCAAGGTGCTCGGGCTCAACGACACGCAGGAGAGCAGCCTCGGGCTGATCTTCCACTACGCCGACAAGAACGGCCTGGCGCTGCTCGACCTCAAGGACCTTCGCGCGGTCATCAGCCACCTCACCTCCGACGAGGGCAAGGCCGACCTCAAGGAGCTCGGTGGCCTGTCGAGCGCGACGGCCGGCGTGATCCTGCGCAACCTCATCACCTTCGAGGACCAGGGCGCGGGCGCCTTCTTCGGCGAGCCCGAGTTCGAGACGAGCGACCTGCTGCGCACGGCTCCCGACGGCAAGGGCATCATCTCCTGCCTCGAGCTGCCCCAGGTGCAAGACCGTCCGCAGCTCTTCTCGACGTTCCTCATGTGGCTGCTCGCCGACCTCTTCCACGACCTGCCGGAGGAGGGCGACGTCGACAAGCCGAAGCTCGTCTTCTTCTTCGACGAGGCGCACCTGCTCTTCAACGACGCCAGCAAGGCCTTCCTCGACGCCATCGAGCAGACCGTGCGGCTCATCCGATCCAAGGGCATCGGCGTCTTCTTCGTCACCCAGTCGCCGAAGGACGTCCCCTCCGGTGTGCTCGCCCAGCTCGGCAACCGCGTGCAGCACGCCCTGCGCGCCTTCACACCCGACGACGCGAAGGCGCTCAAGCAGGCCATCGCGACCTACCCGCACACCGCGTACGACATGGAGAAGCTCCTGACCAGCCTCGGCATCGGCGAGGCGGTCGTCACGGTGCTCTCCGACCGGGGCGTGCCGACGCCGGTGGCCTGGACGCGCATGAAGGCCCCGAACTCGCTCATGGACCCCTCGCCGCAGGCGACCCTGGACGCCGTCGTCAACGCGTCGCAGCTCAAGACCAAGTACGCCGACGTGGTCGACCGCGAGTCCGCCTACGAGCTGCTCGCCAAGCGTCTCGAGGCCGCTCCCGCACCGCAGCAGGCCGCTCCGGCCCCTGCGCCGGCCCCGGCCCCGGCGCCCGCGCCGAGGCAGCGGGCGCCCAAGGAGGAGCCCAGCCTCATCCAGCAGGTGGCCGGCAGCTCGGCCTTCAAGTCGATGCTCCGGTCGGCCGGCACGGTCATCGGCCGCGAGATCACCCGCAGCATCTTCGGCACGCGCCGGCGCTGACGCCGCGCCCTGTGCGGCCGACCGCCGTGCGCTGTTGCGGTCGGCGTGCGGCGGTGCGCCGGGCGCCGCCGACCGCGAGCGCGCACGACGGGGCGAAGGTCCGCCTAGAGGTCGATCTCGATGTCGTCGAGGTCGCCGTCGACGTCGGCGAAGTAGCTGATGACGCGGATGTCGGGCTCCTCGGCGACCGACAGCACGAGCTGCCGCAGCTGGATGACCTGGCCGGTGTCGAGCCGGATCCGCTTGGTGCGCCCACGAGTCGGGTCGGTGTCGTGGCGTTCCCACCACTCGACGGTGGCCGGGTTGGCCTTGAAGACCTCGTCGAGCACCCGCTTGAACGACGGGTCGTCGGGGTGGCGAGCGTACGCCTCGCGGAAGAGCGCCAGCTGGTCGGCCGCCTCCTGCTCCCAGTCGACGAAGAGGCTGCGCGCCGCAGGGTCGCAGCAGTAGAACCACAGCAGGTTGCGCTCGCGCTTGGTCCGCTTGCCCTCCCAGTCGGTGAACAGCTGGCAGGCGGTGTGGTTCGCGCCGAGCACGTCCCAGCGCGCGCCGACCACGTATGCCGGGTTGGGGTCGATCGAGTCGAGCAGCTCCTCGAGCTCCTCGGTCAGCTCCTCGGGGGCCTGCGGCCGGCGTGACGGCGCTCCGGTGGCGAGGGCGTGCAGGTGGGCGCGACCGTCGGTGCCCAGCTTGAGCGCGCGGGCGAGCCCGTCGATGACGCTCGTGCTCGGGCGCAGGTCACGGCCCCGCTCGATGATGTCGTAGTAGGCGACCGAGATGTTCGCGAGCTCGGCGACCTCGGTGCGGCTGAGGCCGACGCGCCGCCGTCCCTTGACGCGCTTGATGCCGACGTCCTCAGGTGCCAGCTCCTTGCGGCGGGCGCGAAGGAACTCGCCCAGGGGAGAGGGGGTGCGCACGCTGAGCGGGACGTCCGTCGTCATGCCGCACATCCTGCCAGTGGGCTGCCCTCCCGGGGCCCAGGTCAGCCGCCGAGCCCGGGGAGCAGGTCCTCCACCGAGGACTCCCGCCCCGTCTAGATCTCCCCCGCCCGGTCCTCGGCCGAGCTGAGGCCCTCCACCGCGGTCCAGGCCTCGCCACGCTCCTCCTCGTAGGGGTTCGGCAGCGACAGACGGTCCCGGATGCCCTCCTCCGCGCCGATCAGGTGTGGAGCGCCCCTCAGGCACACCCCCGAAAACAACAGTGGCCCTACGTTCCCGTAGGGCCACTGTCGCTGATCTCCTGATACATCACATGGCGGTGGCGGTGGGATTTGAACCCACGGTGGAGTCACCCCCACACACGCTTTCGAGGCGTGCTCCTTAGGCCGCTCGGACACGCCACCGGGAGAGACCTTACCCGAGCCTCCGGCCCTCGAAGAAATCGACCAGGAGGGCGGCCGACTCCTCGGCCCTGACGCCACCGACGACGTCGACGAGGTGCGTTGCGAGCGGGTCGCGGGTCAGGTCCCAGACCGAGCCGCACGCACCGGCCTTGGGGTCCCAGGCGCCGAAGACGATGCGCTCCAACCGCGCCGCCATGGCCGCTCCGGCGCACATCACGCACGGCTCGAGCGTCACGACGAGCGTGCAGCCGTCGAGCCGCCACCCCCGCACCGACTCCGCCGCCTCCCGGAGGGCGACGACCTCCGCGTGCCCCGTCGGGTCGCCGAGCTGCTCCCGGACGTTGCGCCCGCGGCCCGCGACGCGGCCGTCCGCGTCCACGACGAGAGCGCCGACCGGGACGTCCTGCGACCCGACCGCCGCGGCGGCGAGCTCGAGCGCCAGACCCATCCAGTCCGCATACGACTCTGGCGAGGGGACGGGGCGCTTGCCGGGGGTCTCGGATCGCTTGGGCACGCGCTAAGTTTCCACCCATGGACGTCCACGTCGCAGACCACCCGCTCATCGCCCACAAGCTGACCTACCTGCGCGACAAGCGGACGGACAGCCCCACGTTCCGCCGGCTCGCCGAGGAGCTGATGACGCTCCTCGCCTACGAGGCGACGCGCGACGTCCGTGTCGAGCCGTTCGAGATCGAGACGCCTGTGGCGGCGACGACCGGCATCAAGCTGAGCAACCCCAAGCCGCTCATCGTGCCCATCCTCCGTGCGGGCCTCGGCATGCTCGAGGGCATGGTCAACCTGCTGCCGAGCGCCGAGGTCGGCTTCCTCGGCATGCAGCGCAACGAGGAGACCCTCGAGCCGGTCACCTACGCGAACCGCCTGCCCGACGACCTCACCGGCCGTCAGGTCTTCGTGCTCGACCCGATGCTCGCGACGGGGGGCTCGATGGCCGACGCCATCAAGTACCTCGTCGACCGCGGCGCCGACGACATCACGGCGGTCTGCCTGCTCGCGGCCCCCGAGGGCGTCGACCACCTGCGCGAGCAGGCCGGGTCGCTCGGCGTCCCCGTCAAGGTCGTGCTCGGCACGATCGACGAGAAGCTCAACGAGAAGGGCTACATCGTCCCCGGGCTCGGTGACGCCGGCGACCGCCTCTACGGCGTCGTCTGACCGCTCCTTGCGTATGCCGTCGGGCTGGCTCCGCGCTCAGGGCAGCGTGTCGCCCCACTCGGCGTCACGAGCAGAGCGGTAGCGCTCCCCCGCTTTCTTCGACACGACCTCCCGGCCGGCCGTGCCGTCAGGCCTGCAGACCTGGAACTCCACGAAACCCTTGCGCTTCAACGGATGCCGGAGGATGCGACCCGAGTTCGGCTGTCCTGCTGGTGATTCCACGAGGCTCGGGCGCGCAGCAGCCACCCACGAGAACTTCTCATCCTCGTAGGACAGCTCGGCGCCCTTGAGTCGCCGGTGCTCTGCCGAGCGGTTGACGCGCGCCGCGAAGTGGCACCAGTCCCTCCCGACCAGTGGGCATTCGCTCGCGTGCGGGCACGGACCGAGGAGCGTCCAGCCGGCAGCGACCATCGCGGAACGCACCCGGAGCACGCGCGCATAGCCGTCGGGCGTGCCCGGTTCGGCGACGACGACAGCCCTTCCTCGCTGCATGGCGTCGGCGATCAGGAGCTCCTGCGCGGCCTCGTCGAGCTCGCTGAGCACGTAGGAGACGGTGACGAGGTCGGCCTCGAGCTGCGGCCAGTCGCCGGCGACGGCGCGGGCGAACGTCGCGCCTGCCAGCACCTCGGAGGCCGCGTCTCGGACGAGCTCGCGACCCAGGCCGAGGGCCTCCTCGACCTGGTCGAGAACGGTGATGGTCTCGAGCGAGTCGAAGGCGCCCGCTGCCGCCCACGCCGCCGCGCCGGTCCCGCCACCGAGGTCGAGGAGTGACCGAGGTGCGAGGTCACGGTCGGCGAGCTCGCCCAGGATGCGCGACAGGGCCGCGTGCGTCGCCGCCATCCGGTAGGCGGCGTAGGCCGCTACGTGCACCCGCGACGCGAGGATCGGGGCCGACGCCGGGGCCACCGAGCGGTAGCGGGAGACCAGCGCCTCCGTCGTGCGGGCCAGGTCGCGCTCGCTGACCCCGCGCACGGCGCGCGTCAGGGCGGTCCGCAGCTCGGCGGCATATGCTGGCGTTCGCGACACCCGAGGAGGATAGCCGCGGACACGCGGGCTCGAAGCCCATCCGGCGCCCCACCTGCCACGTGCGGCACACTGGACCCACCCCTGTGCCGTGGGGCTGTCAGGGCAGCCTGCGCCACCTTCCCTCCAAGGAGCGACACACCATGGGCCCCAAGGCCAAGAAGATCATCCTGATCATCATTTTGGCGTTCTTCGTGTATGCCGTCTTCACCTCCCCTGACAAGGCTGCCGACATCGTCAGCAACATCTGGGGCGTGCTGGTCGACGGCTTCAACGCCATCCTGCGCTTCTTCAACTCGCTGCTCAACCGGTGATGCGAGCAGACTGAACCCATGGCAGCGCGACGGAGCAGAGACGTCCCGGCCGGGCTGACCCCGATCCTGCTCCCGGGCGAGAACCTGGTGACCGCCGTCCGGGCCCACTGGGCCAAGCTCGCCGAGCCCGCGGCGACGGCCCTCCTCGGCTTCGTCGCCGCGGTCTGGGTCGACTCCAACGTGACGAAGTCGACCCAGGCGCTCGGCACGATCTTCTGGTGGCTCTTCTTCGTCCTGTTCGGCCGGCTGCTGTGGTGCGTCCTCGACTGGCAGCACAACTGGTTCGTCGCGACCGACAAGCGGCTGCTGCTGCGCTTCGGCCTCATCACGCACAAGGTCGCGATGATGCCGCTGCTCAAGGTCACCGACATGAGCTACGTCCGCTCCATCCCCGGCCAGTTCCTCGGCTACGGCAAGTTCGTCCTCGAGAGCGCCGGCCAGGACCAGGCCCTGCGCGAGGTCAAGTGGGTGCCCGACCCCGACAGGACCTACCGCGACATCTGCGCCGAGATCTTCCACATCGTCCCGCCGCCCGGTGACGAGGACTTCGAGGATCTCGACGACGAGCTCGCCGACGACACGAGCGGACCCGGCAGCCCCGCACCCCCGCCGAGCCCGATCACCCCCGGCGGCACCGGCTTCCCCGATGTCCACCGCACCCACAACCCGATCCAGGACCGCCTCGACTCGTACTCCCGGGCCGTGCCGATCCAGCGCCCGTCCGAGCGTCCCGAGACCGTCTACGAGAGCGACGACATCAAGCGACGCCGGCGCGGAGCCGACACCGGCCCCATCTGGCCCCGCCGCGGCGACTGACCCAGAGCGCGGGCGTACGGCTTCGGCCGCGGGTCCTGGAGACCCGGGGGCAGGGCTCGCCGGTGACGCGGCGCACCGCTAGTTTGTGGTGATCCGCCCGTCATCGCCGACCCGCTCGGAGGTCCACATGAGTGTCTTTCGCACGAAGTCGATCGAGGCCTCGATGGCCTCGGCCGACGAATCCGACCATCACCTCAAACGGCGCCTCTCAGCCCTCGACCTCACCGTGTTCGGTGTCGGTGTCATCATCGGCGCCGGCATCTTCACGCTGACGGGTCGCGCCGCCAAGGACTACGCCGGCCCCGCCATCGCGCTGTCGTTCGTCGTCGGCGCGGTGGTCTGCGGACTCGCCGCGCTCTGCTACGCGGAGTTCGCCTCGACGGTGCCGATCTCCGGATCCGCCTACACGTTCTCCTACGCGACCCTCGGCGAGCTCATCGCCTGGATCATCGGCTGGGACCTGCTGCTCGAGCTCATGCTCGGCGCGAGCGTCGTGGCCCAGGGGTGGTCGACCTACCTCGTGAAGCTGCTCGACCAGCTCGGCATCACCTGGCCGGAGAGTCTCGCGCCGGGCTCACACTTCGACCTGCCGGCGTTCATCCTCATCGCCCTGCTGACGACGCTCGTGGCCATCGGCATCAAGGAGTCACTGCGGGTCAACCTGGTGCTCGTCGCCATCAAGCTGTTCATCGTCCTCTTCGTCATCTTCGCCGGCATCGGCTTCATCAACCGGAACAACTGGACGCCGTTCATCCCGCCGTCGCAGCCGGGCGAGGCCGCATCCGGTCTGACGACCCCGCTCTTCCAGGCGATCACGGGCGTCGAGCCGGTGACCTTCGGCGTGCTCGGCATCATGAGCGGCGCCGCGGTCGTCTTCTTCGCCTACATCGGCTTCGACGTCGTCGCGACCACGGCCGAGGAGGCCAAGAACCCGCAGCGCGACCTGCCCATCGGCATCATCGGCTCGCTCGTCATCTGCACGGTGCTCTACATGGCCGTCTCGCTCGTCATCACCGGCATGGTCAAGTACGACAAGATCGACCCGGACGCGGCCCTGGCCTCCGCGTTCACCTCGGTCGGCAAGGACGGCTACGCCACGTTGATCTCGGCCGGCGCGGTGGCCGGCCTCACGACGGTCGTCATGACGCTGCTCATCGGCGCGACCCGCGTGACGTTCGCGATGAGCCGCGACCGCCTCATCCCGAGCGGCCTGGGCGTGACCAACGAGCGCACCGGCACACCGGTCAAGCTCACGATCATCATCGGCAGCGTCGTCGCGCTCATCGCCGCGCTCACCCCGATCGGCAAGCTCGAGGAGATGGTCAACATCGGCACGTTGACCGCCTTCATGCTCGTGTCCATCGCGATCCCGATCCTGCGCAAGCGCCGCCCCGACCTGAAGCGCGCCTTCAAGGTGCCGGGCAGCCCGGTCGTCCCGTGGCTGTCGGCGCTGCTCTGCTTCTACCTGATCCTCAACCTGTCGATCGAGACCTGGATCCGCTTCATCGTGTGGATGGCCATCGGGTTCCTCATCTACTTCGCCTACTCCCGCCACAACAGCAAGCTCGCCACGGGCGAGCCCGAGTCCGGCATCGAGGGCAGCCCGGAAGTTCTCAGCGAACGCTGACCACGACGGTCCGCCAGTACGTGAGCCCGTCCGCGCCTGCGGGCGGGCTCACGACGTCGTCCGCGTCCAGATGGATCGTCCAGGCTCGCACTGACAGGTGCAGCTGGCGAGGCACGCCCGCTCGAAGCAGTCGTCGAGGCACTGGCACTCGGGCGTCGGGCTGACCGCCTCTCGGGCCGCAGCCGCCTCCAGGGCCCGACGCCGTGCGGCGGCCTTCTCCTCCCGCACGCCGCTCACCGTCGGGTGGTCGGCCGGGGTGCCGCGTCGAGCCCTTCGGCGCTGCCGACGGTCGCGTTGCTCGAACCAGGCGAGCGCCGGCGGCCGGCCACGGCGCGGGTCGATGCCGCGGTCGGCGGGCTCGTCGACGGGTGGCCGGGCGTCGAGATGACTCGGCAGCCGCCGACCGGCGTGGTCTCGCAGGACGTCGACGGGGATCGGCGGGACCTCGGCTCCCGAGTGGTCGAGCACCGCGAGCCGCAGGCCGGCGACGGTCAGGATCGAGGCCAGCGTCGCGATGTCGACGCGCACGGCCCCGGACTCGATGCGGCCCACCGTCGCGCGCGACAGGCCGAGCAGCTCTGCGAGCTCGCGCTGGCTCAGGTCCGCCACCCGACGGGCGCGGGCGGCATACCGCGCCGCGTCGAAGTCTTCGGTCGAGCGACCCTGCGCATCCATGAGCGGCACCCCCGAGCATCCTGGCCAGGCGCCGATCGTCGCAGCAGGAACCGACAGTGGAGGTCGACACCGGTCGGCGCATGCCGTATCGCACCGCCCGCTCGGTTCTTGCTCCGCTCAGCGGAGCAAGAACCGATAGCTCAGCACCGACACAAATCCGCCCGCGCGACTCAGATCTTGCTCCCCCTGGCGGAGCAAGAACTGATAGCTCGGCACCGACACAAATCCGCCCGCGCGACTCGGATCTTGCTCCCCTAAGGGGAGCAAGATCCGAGCACAGCGGGCGGGACTGGCCCGGTCAGAGGGCCTTGATGATGTCCTCGACGCGCTCCTTGGCGTCGCCGAAGAGCATGGCCGAGTTGTCGCGGAAGAAGAGCGGGTTCTGCACGCCTGCGTAGCCGGCGTTCATCGAGCGCTTGAAGACCACGACGTCCTTGGCGTTCCAGACCTCGAGCACCGGCATGCCCGCGATCGGGGAGGTCGGGTCCTCGGCGGCGGACGGGTTGACCGTGTCGTTGGCGCCGATGACGAGGACGACGTCGGTGCCTGGGAAGTCGTCGTTGATCTCGTCCATCTCGAGGACGATGTCGTAGGGCACCTTCGCCTCGGCGAGCAGGACGTTCATGTGACCCGGCAGGCGCCCGGCCACCGGGTGGATGCCGAAGCGCACGTCGACGCCGCGTTCGCGCAGCTTCGCGGTGAGGTCGGCGACGGGGTACTGCGCCTGGGCGACGGCCATGCCGTAGCCGGGCGTGATGACGACCGAGCCCGCATGCGTGAGCAGGTCGGCGACCTCCTCGGCGTTCGTCTCGCGGTGGTCGCCGTAGTCGACGTCGGCGTCGCTCACAGCACCGTCGGAGCCGAACCCACCGGCGATGACCGACACGAATGAGCGGTTCATGGCCTTGCACATGATGTACGAGAGGTAGGCACCCGAGGAACCGACGAGCGCGCCCGTGACGATGAGCAGGTCGTTGCCGAGCATGAAGCCGGCCGCCGCTGCCGCCCACCCGGAGTAGCTGTTGAGCATCGACACGACGACCGGCATGTCACCGCCACCGATCGAGGCGACGAGGTGCCAGCCGAAGGCGAGCGCGACAGCGGTCATGACCGCCAGCGGCACGATCGAGTGGGACGCGACGAACCAGACGAGCAGGACCGCCGACACGACGACCGCGGCGAGGTTGAGCCAGTGCCGGGCGGGAAGCATGAGCGGCTTGCTCGAGATCCGGGCGGACAGCTTGAGGAAGGCCACGATCGACCCGGTGAACGTCACGGCACCGATGAACACACCGAGGAAGATCTCGACGAGGTGCACGCCGTCCGAGCCCTCGGACCCCGTGGCCAGGAACGTGTTGAAGCCGACGAGGACCGCGGCCGCTCCGACGAAGCTGTGCAGCATCGCGATGAGCTCGGGCATGCCGGTCATCTCGACGATGCGGGCCCGCCAGATGCCGATCGCGGCACCGATCGCCATGGCCACGGCGATGAGCAGCCAGTTGAGGGCGCCCGACCCGCGCAGGGCCAGCCACAGCGTGGCGACGAGCGCGAGCACCATGCCGATCATGCCGAGGACGTTGCCGTCACGCGCGGTCTCGTGCTTCGAGAGGCCGGCAAGCGACAGGATGAACAGCAGGGCAGCGACGATGTATGCCGCGCTGATGAGTGCGATGTCCATGTGCGGTCAGCCCTTCCGGAACATCGTGAGCATGCGGCGGGTCACGAGGAAGCCGCCGAAGATGTTGATGCTGGCGATGAGCGTCGCGAGGAAGGCGAGCACGAGGATCCCGCCGGACATCCCGCCGGCCCACTGGCCGAGCTGGATCAGCGCGCCGACCACGATGATGCCGCTGATCGCGTTCGTCACCGACATGAGCGGCGTGTGCAGGGCGTGGTGGACGTGGCCGATGACGTAGTAGCCGACGACGACGGCCAGGGCGAACACCGTGAAGTGGCCGAGGAAGCTCGCCGGCGAGAACGCGGCGACGAGGGCGAAGACCAGGGCTCCGATCGCCATCCCGACATACCTTCGCCGTGGGTCCTTCGGCGGCTCAGGCTCTTTCGCGACCTGCTTGCCCGACGTGGGCGCTGCGGCGACCGGGGCCGCACTCACCTGGATCGGCGGCGGCGGCCACAGCAGCTCGCCGTCGCGAGCGACGGTCATGTTGCGCTGCACCACGTCGTCGAAGTCGAGCACGAGCTGGCCGTCCTTGCCGGGCGTCAGCAGCTTCATGAGGTTGACGAGGTTGGTGCCGTAGAGCTGTGACGCCTGGGTGGGCAGCCGGGCCGCGAGATCGGTGTAGCCGATGATCTTGACGCCGCCCGCGGTGACGACGAGCTCGTCGGCGACGGCGCCCTCGACGTTGCCACCGTTGCTGGCGGCCATGTCGACGATGACCGAGCCCGGCTTCATCGTGGCCACCATCTCGGCGGTGATGAGCCGCGGCGCCGGCCGACCGGGGATCAGCGCGGTCGTGATGATGATGTCGACGTCGGGGGCCTGGGCGGCGTACAGCTCGGCGGCCCGGCGGTTGTACTCGTCGCCCATCTCCTTGGCGTAGCCGTCGCTCGACGCGGTGGCCTCGTCGACCTCGGGCAGCTCGACGGGCAGGAAGTCGGCGCCCATCGACTCGACCTGCTCGGCGACCTCGGCCCGCGCGTCGGTCGCGCGCACGATGGCACCGAGCGACCGGGCGGTGCCGATGGCAGCGAGCCCGGCGACCCCGGCTCCGGCGACGAGCACCTTGGCCGGCGGCACCTTGCCGGCGGCGGTCACCTGTCCGGTGAAGAACGACCCGAACTCGTGCGCGGCCTCGACGACGGCGCGGTAGCCGGCGATGTTGGCCATCGACGACAGGACGTCGAGCGACTGGGCGCGGCTGATGCGTGGGACCGCGTCCATCGCCATCGCCGTGACACCGGCGGCGCGCAGCTTCTCGACGAGGTCGGGGCTGATGGCCGGAGCCATGAGGGACACGAGGACGGTGCCGGGGCGCAGCTGCGGCATCTCGTCGTCCGACGGCGCGTTGACCTTGTGCACGATCGCCGAGCCCCACGCCTCGGCGCGGTCGACCACGCGGGCTCCGGCGGCGGCATACGCCTCGTCGGAGAAGCTCGCCCCCTCCCCCGCTCCCGTCTCGATGACGACGTCGTAGCCGAGGCCGATGAGCGCCTGGACGGTCTTGGGCGTCGCTGCGACCCGCGTCTCACGGACACGCGTCTCGCGGGGGACACCGATCTGCACGCTGGGCTCCTTCGCACTAGGGTCTGAGGGCACCGGCTCCCGAACCTACGGCACGACCCATGGGTAGCGGCGGCTCCGCCAGCCACATCACACCAGAGGGCAGCAGGGCGGCCGGGGACGTCTCTGATCGTGGGCAGCTCGCGCGGTCAGTGCGACGGCGCGCGGCGGTTCAGGCTGAAGACCTCGGGTGGCGGCTTCTGGTCGGACTCGAGCCTCCGGTAGGCCGTCGGCGTCGTACCGACCTCGGCGAGGAACTGCCGGTTGAAGTTCGCCATGTTGTTGTATCCGCTCAGGGCGGCCACCTGGGCGACCGAGTCCTCGGTGGTGTCGAGCAGCCGTCGCGCATAGGCGATGCGCAGCTTCTTGACCATGCTCGAGAAGGTCATGCCGGTCGCCGTCTTGAAGTACTTGGAGAACGTCGGCTCGGACATGTAGGCCAGTCGCGCGGCCGTCGACAGGCGGATGTCACCGGTCAGGTTGTCGAAGATGTAGCTGAGCCCAGCCTCACCCGCGTCGCGCGAGGCGGCGTCGGTCGGACGGCCCATCCACTCGCTCGCGACGAGCTCGTACTCATCCGTGGGCGCGTGCGCGAAGAGGGCCAGCAGCTTGAGCAGGTGACCGATCTGCTCGGTGCCGTGGCTGTGCACGCACGCGAGGATCGTCTCGGCGCCACGCCAGGCGGTGGCGCCGGAGAAGACCAGCCCCCGCGTGGACCGCTGCAGCATCTCCGAGACCTCGGCCAGCTCGGGGATGAGCCCCATGACCGCGCGGATCCAATCGTCGCTGAACTGGATCACGGCGTCACGGTCGACGGCGACCTGGCCCTCGTCGAGGTCGCTGACCCAGTCGTGGGGCAGGTTGGGCCCGATCAGGCTCACGTGGCCGGGTGCGAAGGTGCCGATGTGGTCGCCGGCGATGAAGCTGCCCCGGGTCTTGGTGATGAGGTGGATCTCGTACTCGGGGTGCGCACCCCAGCCGCAGATCTCGCTGGGGAAGTCGTGGGTCAGCACCCGGATCGAGGCCTGCGGGTGGTGCGGGATGTACTCGCGACGCACTGCCTGGCCCAGGATCGCCTCCGACGTCAGTGAGCGCGCGGCCTCTGCGTCGCGACGACCGGCCTCAGCGGCGTGGAATTCCTCGTCCGATCGATACGAAATCTTCGCCTCCTCCCCCGCGTGGGACTTCATCGTCACCACCTCATGCGGGGCCGTGACCGATGCGCCCCATGCTGCCACCACCCTCGCGAAAAATCGTATCAATGACTGAGGGCTGACGGCGTTGTTGAGCACGAGACCGCCTCATTACCGTTCCGGCAAGTTCTCGTCAAGAACGCCAGCGGAGCTCACATCCGCTCGGGGCGCTGCCCCACCGGACTCGCAGACCGGGCTGACGGAACGAGAAATGCCTACCAAAGGAGTTGGGAATGCTTGCGAACAAGCGCATGCTCGCGCTGGGGACGGGCGCCGTGGCAGTGGCCATGACGGTGGCGGCCTGTTCGTCCGGGGCGGTGCAGTCCGGTGGCGGGTCCACCGGAGCCGGCGGCGGATCCGTCACCCTCAACGTGGCCACCGTGAACAACGGCCAGATGAAGGACATGGAGAAGCTCAAGACCGAGTACGAGAAGGCCAACCCCGGTACGAAGGTCAACTTCCAGGTCATGGAGGAGGGAGACCTCCGCGCCGCCGTGACGGCGGACGTCGCGAGCGGAGCCGGTCAGTACGACATCGTGACCATCGGTGCCTACGAGACGCCCCAGTGGGGATCCAACGGGTGGCTCGTCGACCTCACCCCCGAGCTGCAGTCGGACGCGTCGTACGACGTGAACGACCTGCTCCCGCCGGTGCGCGACGTCAACACCTTCGACGGCAAGCTCTTCGCTGTGCCGTTCTACGGCGAGTCCTCGATCCTCATGTACAACAAGGAGGTCCTCGACAAGGCCGGCGTCAAGCTGTCCCAGAACCCGACGTGGCAGGAGGTCGCCGACGCGGCGAAGAAGGTCAACACCGCTGACATGGCGGGCATCTGCATGCGTGGCAAGCCAGGCTGGGGAGACCTCTTCGCACCGCTCACCACGGTCGTGCAGACCTTCGGCGGCAGCTGGTACGACAGCAACTGGAAAGCGACGGTTGACACCCCGGAGTGGAAGGAGGCCGTCGGCTTCTACAAGAAGATGCTCGACGACTCCGGTGAGAAGGACCCTGTCTCCTACAGCTTCAACGAGTGCCTCACCGCCCTCAAGGAGGGCAAGGCCGCGATGTGGGCGGACGCCTCCGTGGCAGCCTCGATGCTCGAAGCCGCCGACTCGCCCGTGAAGGGCAAGATGGGCTACGCCCACATGCCGGTCAGCAAGACGAAGGAGTCCGGCTGGCTGTGGAGCTGGAACCTCGCCATCCCGGCGTCGACGAAGAAGAAGGACGCGGCCGTCAAGTTCGTCAAGTGGGCCACGAGCAAGGACTACATCAAGCTCGTCGGCACGAAGATCGGCTGGTCCAACGTGCCACCGGGCTCGCGCACCTCGACGTACGAGCTGCCCCAGTACAAGGACGCCGCGAAGGCGTATGCGCCCATCACCCTCGACGTCATGAGCTCGGTTAACCCGAAGCAGCCGGGCGTCAACCCACAGCCGTGGGTCGGCATCCAGTACGTGTCCATCCCCGAGTTCCAGGACGTCGGCAA
This sequence comes from Terrabacter terrigena, assembly GCF_042676085.1. Lineage (NCBI taxonomy): Bacteria > Bacillati > Actinomycetota > Actinomycetes > Micrococcales > Intrasporangiaceae > Terrabacter > Terrabacter terrigena. The sequence continues at coordinate 20,302 of NZ_JBHTKH010000020.1, read as the reverse complement.
CCAGTGCGCCCAGCTCGTCGCTGACTACCTGGCCAACCGCGGCACGATCGACGACGCCCTCGGCAAGTGCCAGAGCATCGCCCAGCAGGCGGGCGACAAGCACAAGAAGTGACGTCCCGCTGACGCCCAGCCGACGGGGCCGGGTCCGGCACGCCCCGGACCCGGCCCCGCCCACCTTCTCCAACCCCTGCAGTCGCACGAGGGAGTGCCGACATGACGACAACCACGACCACCACACAACCCACCGAGCTCGACGACGTCCGGGCCGTGACCGCAACGGACAAGCGCCGTCTGCAGCGCAAGGAGCTCTGGAGGAACCGGGGCCTGGTGCTGCCGGCGGTCATCTTTCTCATCCTGCTGACGCAGATTCCGTTCCTCACCACCATCGGCTTCTCGCTGACGAAGTGGAACCTGCTCTACCCCAACGAGCGTGCCTTCGCGGGGTTCGACAACTACACGAGTGCACTGACCTCGGGCGACCTGTGGCCCTCGATCGTCGCCACGGTGCTCATCACCGCCTTCTCGGTCACCCTCGCGGTGCTCTTCGGCCTGCTCTTCGCTGTGCTGCTCGACCGCCAGTTCCACGGGCGGGCAGTGGCCCGGACGCTGATGATCACACCCTTCCTCATCATGCCGGCGGCCGCAGCGCTCATCTGGAAGTACTCGATGTTCGACACCAACATCGGGATGCTGAACTGGCTCTTCCGGGCGCTGCACCTGCCGGTCGTGTCGTGGAGCACCGAGCACCCGATGATGACGGTCGTCATCGTGCTCACGTGGCAGTTCACGCCGTTCATGATGCTGATCCTCCTGGCCGGACTGCAGGGGCAGGACAAGGGCATCCTCGAGGCCGCCCAGGTCGATGGTGCGGGCACCTGGCGCACCTTCACGTGGATCACGTTGCCCCACCTCCGGATGTACATCGAGATCGGGGTGCTCCTCGGCTCGGTCATCATCCTCCAGGTCTTCGACCCGATCGCCATCCTCACCAAGGGCACTGGCGGTACGAAGACCCTCGCCTACCTCCTCTACGAGCGAGCCTTCATCGGCCTCGACGTCGGGCAGGCAGCGGCATACGGCGTCGTGACCGTCATCCTCACGATCATCGTCGCGACCATCGCGCTCAAGAGCGTCTTCAAGGTCTTCATGGCAGGAGGAAGCCGATGAACAGCTCGACCCGCTCGGCCCGCGGGGCCCTCGTCACCCTCGTCACCTGGATCCTCGTCCTCATCTTCTTCTTCCCCGTGCTGTGGATGTTCCTCAACGGGTTCAAGCCGGAGTCGCTGGCGTCGTCCGTCAACCCGTCGTTCATCTTCAAGCCCGTGACGGAGGGCTACCGGCTCGCCATGGATCGCGGGATGGCCGGCTACCTCCAGAACTCGCTGACCGCGGCGGTGACCTCGACGGTCATCTCGGTCCTCCTCGCGATCCCGGCCGCGTACGCGCTCTCGATCCGCCGGGTGAAGAACGTGCAGAACTCGCTGTCCTTCTTCATCTCGACCCGGTTCATGCCGCTCGCCGCGATCGTGCTGCCGCTCTTCATGATCTTCAAGACGGTCGGGCTGCTCGACAACATCTACGTCCTCGCCATCGTCTACGGCGCGATGAACCTGCCCGTGACAGTGTGGATGATGCGCTCGTTCCTCCTCGAGGTCCCCTTCGAGATCATCGAGGCGGCGCGCGTGGACGGTGCCGGGATGTTCCGCGAGATCGTTCGGATCGTGCTGCCGCTCGTCCTGCCCGGTGTCGCGGCCGCTGCGCTCATCAGCTTCATCTTCGCCTGGAACGAGTACTTCCTCGCCCTGCTGCTGACGAGCTCGGCCGCCCGCACCACCCCGCCCTTCCTCGGCAGCTTCGTCGATGGACGAGGACAGTTCCTCGCGGTCCTCTCGGCGGCCGCGACGATCGCCGCGCTGCCGGTCATCATCGCGGGCTGGGTGGCGCAGAAGCAGCTCGTCCGTGGCCTCTCGATGGGAGCGATCAAGTGACCAGCACCGCCATCCGACCCGAAGGACACCCCGCCATGGAGCACGGACGCAGCCTCGAGGACACGGTCGTCGTCGTCACCGGCGCCGGCGGCGGCATCGGCGGCGCCATCACCCGACTGGTGCTCGAGGCCGGCGGCCGCGTCGTGGCCGGCGACGTGCGGCCCGACGCGCTCGCCCCGCTTCGCGACACGTGGGACGAGGACCGCCTCACCACCCACGTCGGCGACGTCAGGGGCGAGGCCACGGCAGACGCGCTCGTCAGCGCCGGCGTCGCAGCCTTCGGCCGCGTCGACTCCGTGGTGGCGAACGCGGCTGTCGGCTTCTACGGCGGGGTGCTCGACTACTCAGCGGACGAGGTCTCGCTCATGGTGGACGTCAACGTCAAGGGCACGGTCTGGCTGGCACGAGCGGCCGTGCGCCAGTTCCGGGCCCAGGGCGACGGCGGCGACATCGTCATCATCGGCTCGGTGGCCGGCCTCCTCATCGGCGGCGGCAAGGAGGCGGTGTACGCCGCGACCAAGGGGGCGCAGATCAACCTCGGCTATGCCCTCGACCGTGAGCTGCGCGGCGAAGGCATCCGGACCACGACGATCGCACCGGCAGGCGTCAACACCGCCTTCGCAGCGGCGGACGGACGCTTCGGCGACCGTGACCCGTCCGAGGGCGACTTCATGGAGCCGTCCGACATCGCGCAGGCGGTCACCTACACCTTGCGTCAGCCGCGAAGGATGCGCACCGAGCTGTGGACGATGTGGAGTATGTCCGAGCCGCACTGACGCCACACGTCGACCCCCGTGGCGACAGGGCCCCCCGCCACGGGGGCGCTTCCCTCCACTCAACCCTCGAGACCACGCAGAGGACCCATGACCAGCACTCCCGCACCGCCGCCATCACGACCGTCGCAGCTGTCGGCGAGCACGTATGCCGCCCTGCCGCCCCGAGTGGGTCGGCCGGCATACGACCGCGGCAAGGTCACGGCGGGCATCGTGCACTTCGGTGTCGGCGGCTTCCACCGCGCGCACGAGGCGATGTACCTCGACCAGCTCATGGAGCAGGGCGAGGCGCTCGACTGGGGCATCTGCGGCGTCGGCGCCCTGCCCCACGACCGACGGATCGTCGACACGTTGACGGCGCAGGACGGCCTCTACACCCTCGTCGTCAAGCACCCCGACGGGCACCGCGAGCCGCGGGTGATCGGCAGCATCGTCGAGATGATGTTCGCGCCGGACGACCCGCAGGCTGTCGTCGACCGACTCGCCGACCCACGCACACGCATCGTGTCGCTGACCATCACCGAGGGCGGCTACCTCGTCAACCAGGTGACGGGCGAGTTCGACGCCTCCGACCCGTCGATCCGGGCCGACCTCGAGGAGGGGGCGGTCCCGCGCACCGTCTTCGGCTATGTCGTGGCGGGCCTCGCGGCCCGACGGGCCGCCGGCCAGTCGCCGTTCACCGTGATGTCGTGCGACAACCTGCCCGGCAACGGCGACGTCGCCCGCAGGATGATGACGGCGTTCGCCCGGCTCAAGGACCCTGGCCTCGCCGACTGGATGGACGAGCACGTGCAGTTCCCCAACTGCATGGTCGACCGCATCACCCCGGTGACGACGCAGGACGACATCGACCGGCTCGCCGACGAGTTCGGTGTGCAGGACGACTGGCCCGTCGTGTGCGAGCCGTTCACGCAGTGGGTGCTCGAGGACCACTTCACCGACGGGCGTCCCCCGTTCGAGGACGCCGGCGTGCAGCTCGTCGACGACGTCGTGCCCTACGAGCTGATGAAGCTGCGGCTGCTCAACGCGAGCCACCAGGCACTCTGCTACCTCGGCTACCTCGCGGGCTACCGCTACGCCCACGAGGTCTGCCAGGACCCGCTCTTCGTCGACTTCCTGCTCGGCTACATGGAGCGCGAAGGCACACCGACGCTGCCCGACGTGCCCGGGGTCGATCTCGACGCGTACCGCCACCAGCTCGTCGAGCGGTTCGCCAACCCGGAGGTGCGCGACACGCTCGCCCGGCTGTGCGCCGAGTCGTCCGACCGCATCCCCAAGTGGCTCGTGCCCGTCATCAACCAGAACCTCGCGGAGGGCGGCGAGGTCGAGCGCTCGGCGCTCGTCGTCGCCTCGTGGGCGCGCTACGCCGAGGGGGTCGACGAGCGAGGCGAGCCGATCGAGGTCGTCGACCGCATCAGGGACCGCGTCATGGCGGCCGCCGCCCGGCAGGGCGACGACCCGCTCGCGTTCCTGCGCGACGAGGACCTCTTCGGTGGGCTCGCCGACGACGCCCGGTTCGCCGAGGTCTACACCGAAGCCCTGTCGGCCTTGCACGAGAAGGGCGCTCGGGAGACGCTGCAGTCATGGAGCACGCGGGTGAGCACGTGACCGATGGCCAGACCCTCGTCGCCGGGGTCGACAGCTCGACCCAGTCCACGAAGATCGTCGTCTGCGACGCCGAGACGGGCGCGGTGGTGCGAACGGCCCGGGCGCCGCACCCCGACGGCACGGAGGTCCATCCGGACCGGTGGTGGGACGCGTTCGAGCAGGCGAGCAGCGGCGGCATCCTCGACGGGGTGGCCGCCGTCGCCGTGGGCGGGCAGCAGCACGGCATGGTCGCGCTCGACGAGACCGACGCGGTGGTGCGCGACGCCCTGCTGTGGAACGACACGCGCAGCGCCCAGGCCGCCGGCGACCTGACGGACGAGCTCGGTGGGCCCTCGGCCTGGGTCGACGCCGTGGGTCTCGTGCTCGTGCCGAGCTTCACCGTGACCAAGCTGCGCTGGCTTGCCCAGCACGAGCCCGAGAACGCCGCTCGAGTCGCGCGCGTGGTCCTGCCGCACGACTGGCTGACAGGCCGGATCCTGCAGCAGGGCAACGGGTTCGAGCAATGGACCACCGACCGGGGCGACGCCTCGGGCACGGGCTACTGGTCGGCGGCCACCGGCGACTACCGTCCCGACCTGCTCGAGCGGGCCTTCGGTCGCGACCTCGCCGTGCCGCGCGTGCTCCAACCCTACGAGGCCGCGGGGCACACCTCGGACGGCATGTTGGTCGCCGCAGGCACCGGAGACAACATGGGTGCGGCACTCGGCCTGACGCTGCACCCGGGCGACGTCGTCGTCTCCCTCGGCACGAGCGGCACCGTCTTCACGCCGCACCGGTCTGCGATCCGCGACGAGACGGGTGCCATCGCCGGGTTCGCCGACGCGACCGGCCACCACCTCCCGCTCATGTGCACCCTCAACGCCGCACGAGTGCTGACGGCGGCCGCGTCGATGCTCGGCGTGGACCTCGCAGAGCTCGACCGTCTCGCGCTGCAGGCCTCTCCGGGCGCCGGCGGCCTGAGCCTGCTGCCCTACCTCGACGGTGAGAGGACCCCCGACCTCCCCGACGCGACCGGCACGCTCAGCGGGCTGACACGCTCCAACTCGGCTCCCGAGAACCTCGCCCGTGCTGCGGTCGAGGGCATGCTGTGCAACCTCGTCGCGGGCGTCGACGCCCTGCGCGCGCACGACGTCGCCGTCGACCGCGTGCTGCTCATCGGCGGCGCAGCCGCGTCGCGGGCGGTGCGCGAGATCGCGCCCGGGCTCTTCCGTGCGCCCGTCGTCGTGCCGGCACCGGCCGAGTACGTCGGGGTGGGGGCCGCCCGTCAGGCCGCGTGGGCCCTTTCAGGCGAGCAGGACCCGCCCACCTGGTCGCTCGACGTCGACTCGGAGTATGCCGTCGCCGCCGGTGACGCCGAGGCGCACGCAGCCGTCGTGGCGCGCTACCAGGACCTGCTCGGGCGCACCCACGGCGGCGCCTGACACGATGACGGTCAGCGGTACTCGGGGTTGTGCCAGCCGAAGTGGTTGCCCTCGTTCCACGCCGAGCGCTGGTTGCCGTAGGCCGGCACACCGCCCGCCTCGTGCAACATGCGCGCGAGGTGCATCAGGTTCCACGTCATGAACGTCGTGTTGCGGTTGGTGAAGTCGTTCTCCGGGCCGCCGCTACCGGGATCCAGGTAGCTGGGCCCGGGGCCCGCCTCGCCGATCCAGCCGGCGTCGGCGTTGGGCGGGATCGTGTAGCCGACGTGCTGCAGGCTGTAGAGCACGTTCTGCGCGCAGTGCTTGATGCCGTCCTCGTTGCCCGTGATGAGGCACCCGGCGACCCGACCGTAGAAGAGGTACTGACCCTTCTCGTTGAGCTGGCCGCTGAGCGAGTAGATCCGCTCGATGAAGCGCTTGGTGATGCTCGAGTTGTCGCCGAGCCAGATCGGGCCCGCGACCACGAGGATCTGGCTCTCGAGGATTCCGGGGTAGAGGTCCGGCCACGCGTCGCTCTCCCAGCCGTGCTCACGCATGTCGGGGTAGACGCCCGTCGCGACGTCGTGGTCGACGAAGCGGATCTCGTCGACCGTGACACCGTGCTCGCGCATGATGGCAGCACTGGCATCGACCAGGCCCTGGGTGTGGCTCGGCTCGGGGCTCTTCTTCAGGGTGCAGTTGACGTAGGTGGCCTTCAGGCCGGTGAAGTCCCAGTCGCTCATGTCCCGACTCTCCTCCCTCCCGTGCAGGTTGGCAGGGAATCGGCCACCGCGACCGGGACGGCACCCGCCTCACATCTGGTCGGGTGACTCCAGGCCGAGAAGGTCGAGGCCAGTCGTCATGACGCGGAACACGAGTGCGCACAGGGTGAGCCGCGACTCCCTGACCTCGTCCCGGTCGGCCTTGAGCACCGGGCAGTTCTCGTAGAACGCGGAGAAGGTCTGGGCCAGCTCGAACAGGTAGCCCGCGAGCCGGTGCGGCTCGTAGGTCGCGCCGACCTCGGCCACGACGTCACCGAAGTCGAGCAGGTGCATCGCGAGCGCCCGCTCGTGCGGCTCGCGGACCAGCAGCGTCGCGTGCTGCACCGCCGGGTCGTGGCCGGCCTGGCGGAAGATCGACCGGATGCGCGCGACGACGTACTGCAGGTACGGGCCCGTGTTGCCGGTGAGCGCGACCATGCGGTCGAGGTCGAAGACGTACTCGCTGTCGTGCGCGACGGAGAGGTCGGCGTACTTCACTGCGCCGATGCCGATCTGGCGCGCGATGGTCGCCCGGGTCGCGTCGTCGAGCTCGGGACGGGTCTCGTCGATGACCGCCTGGGCCTTCTCCACGGCCTCCTCCAGCAGCGCCATCAGCCGCAGCGGCTTGCCGGAGCGGGTCTTGAGGATCTTGCGGTCGTCGCCGAGCACGTTGCCGATCTGCACGTGGACGACCTCGATGTCGTCGGGCAGCCAGCCGGCCTTGCGCGCAGTGTCCCAGACCATGTTGAGGTGCAACGACTGCGGAGCCCCGATGACGTAGAGCACCCGGTCGGCCTTGAGGTCCTCGACGCGGTGCTTGATCGTCGCCAGGTCGCTGGTGCCGTAGTTGTAGCCGCCGTCGGACTTGCGGATGATGAGCGGCACCGGCTTGCCCTCGCGGCCGGTATAGCCGTCGAGGAAGACGCAGAGCGCGCCGTCGGAGACCGTCGCGATGCCCTTCTCCTCGAGCTCGGCGCAGATGCCGGCCAGGGCGTCGTTGTAGGTCGACTCGCCCGCGAGGTCGTCGTCGGTGAGGGTGATGCCGAGCATCGAGTAGATCTTGTTGAAGTAGATCTTCGACAGGTCGACGAGCCCGTTCCAGAGCTTCAGCGTCTCGGGGTCACCAGCCTGCAGCCTGACCACCCGGGTGCGGGCACGCACGTGGAAGTCGCCGGCGCTACCCGGCGGGTCAGCCTTGTCGGCCGTGTCGAACTTGACGCGCGCAGCCTGGTAGAACGCGTTGGGGTCGCTGACGAGCAGGTCGGCCTCCTCGGACTCGCGGCCCACGTCGAGCAGGTGCTCGATGAGCATGCCGAAGGGGGTGCCCCAGTCGCCGATGTGGTTCTGCCGGATGACGTGGTGTCCGAGGTGCTCGAGCGTGCGCGCCAGCGAGTCGCCGACGACCGTGGTGCGCAGGTGCCCGACGTGCATCTCCTTGGCCACGTTGGGCGCCGAGTAGTCGATCGGGATGTTCTGCGCCGGCTGGAGGGCGACGCCGGTGCGCTCGTCGGCCTCGACCTCCTGCAGCAGGCTCGCCAGCCAGGCGTCCGTGAACGTGAGGTTGATGAAGCCGGGCCCGCTGACCTCGACCTTGTCGCACACGCCGTCGAGCTCGAGCGCGTCGACGATCTTCGACGCGACCTCACGGGGCGGCATACCGACCTTCTTGGCCAGGGCCAGCGCGGCGTTGACCTGCACGTCGGCGAACTGCGACGGACGCAGCACCGGGTCGGCCTCGCGGAAGTCGTCGCCGAGGGCGGCGGCGATCGCGGACTGGACCTTGGGCGTGAGCGCGACGAGCGGTGAAACCATGCGGGCCAGTCTATGAGCGCACGTCGAGTGCCCGCGCCACGGTTTCAGCCGGGCGCGGGCAGCTCGTTCACTCGCCGCGCTTGGTGAAGCCGGCCCGGCGGGCCGCCTCCTCGTTGTAGAACCAGACGTCCGGCTCGTTGTCGTCGTAGCCCTCGTCGTCGGGGCCGAGGAAGGTCGTGCCCTCACGGGTGCCCTTGACCGCGTGGCCGAGGGGCTGTGCCCCGTCACCGATCGGCGCTGCCGAGCCGAGGCCGTAACCACCGTCGACGACCTCGTCGAACGCCGAGACCCGACGGCCTGACGACGACGAGGCCTCCTCCTGCGCGCTCTCGTCCGTCGACCCGCCGGCGTATGCCGTGTCGCCGCCTTCCGCACTGGCCGTCCGGGCGTCGTCGTCGCCGGGGTACGCGGCCTCGGTGACGTCGGTCGCCGGCTCGGCCTCCTGGCCGCGCGGCTCCTCGGTGGTCGAACCGACCGGCTCGTCGACGGACTCGACCTCGTCGCTCTCGTGCGAGTGCGGGGCCATGTCGACGTCGGTTCCCTCGTCGGCCGGCTCCTCGGAGTCCCCCGGGCCTCGCTGTCCGGGAGTGGTCGCCCACGGCTGGCCCCGGTGGTCTCCGGGGTCTCCAGCGGGGGTCCCGCCCTCGGCCACCACCTCGTCCCGGTCGGCGAGCGCCGGCACGTCCACGCGGTCCTCGTCGTCGGCGGCCTGCGCCTGCGACGGGACACCGTCGTCGCGGTCTCCCTCGTCGGTGCCGGCATCGAGGGTGTCGGTCGCCGAGTCGCTGCTCTCCGATGCGGGCGCGTCGTCCGCGTCGGAGGTCTGCTGCGCCGTCAGCTCGTCGTTCGTCTGCTCGTCCACGGGGTCACCATCCATGGTGTCGTCGGAGTCGGCCCCGCCTTCGCCGGGCTCGTCCTCCGCATACCCAGACCCGGCGTCCACCGTCTCGGTCTCCTCGCTGATGGCATCCTCGCGGGCGGTCTCCTCGCGGGCGGTCTCCTCGCGGGCGGTCTCCTCGCGGGTGGTGTCTTGGGCGGTGGCGTCAGGGCTGTGCCCGACGCCGGGGTCCGAGGGCTCCCAGGCGGGTTCCTCGTACCGGCTGGGCCGCGCCTCCTCCGCCGCCTCGTCCGGCTCCGCGGCGGACTCGGCCGGCGCGAAGGGGTTCTCCGCGTCGGCAAGGTCGTCCTCGTCGTCGTCCTCGTCGTGGTCGCCGGCGAAGACCGCTGCACCGGCGCCCGCCGCGCCAGCACCGGCCGCTGCAGCCGCACTCCGTCGGGAGGGGTCCTCCTGGCCGGGAAGGCGGTTGCCGTCGTCGTCGAGACGGTAGCCCGCGTCGTCCGTGCGCACGTCGGGGTCGACGCGGTCTGCCTCACGTTCGAGGCCTTCGTGCTCTGCGCGGGCCGACTCGGCAGCAGCCCGGTGCTGCTCGGCCTGCTGCTCGAGGCGGCGGGCCTCGTCGGCGCGCTGCTTGGCCTCGGCGGCCGTGCGCTCGGCCTCGGCCCGTGCGTCCTCCGCCATGGCGGCGGTGACCGACGCGCGGTCCTGGCTCCCCTGGACCTCCGGCCGGCGCTCCTCGACCCTGGCCCGGAGCTCACCGGCCTCGAAGCGGCGGGCCTCGACCTCACGTCGTCGTCCGGCGTTGACGAAGAGCCACACGATGATGCCGATGACGATGACAGCCACCGCGATCCACACGACCAGCTTGACGGTGTCGGACATGTCAATCCCCTCATGGTTTGCGGACCTTCTCGACCGGTCCCTCCGGAAACCTACTGCGGGAGCAGCCCCGGGCGGCAGGTAGCGCGCCGTCGGCGTCGACGTGTTGCGCGCATGAGTGACGAATCGCCTTGAACCGGGACGGTGTCCGAACGCTGCGCAGCCGGGGGTCAGCCGAGACCGAGCTTCTTCGCCGTGGTCTCACGCATCTCGACCTTGCGGATCTTGCCCGTGACCGTCATCGGGAACTCGTCGACGATCTCGACGTAGCGCGGGATCTTGTAGTGCGCGAGCCGTCCCGTGCAGAACTCGCGCACCGCCTCGGCCGTGAGCGGAGTCGCCCCGTCCTTCATGCGGATCCACGCGCACAGCTCCTCGCCGTACTTCTCGTCCGGCACCCCGATGACCTGCGCGTCGAGGATGTCGGGGTGCGTGTAGAGGAACTCCTCGATCTCACGCGGGTACACGTTCTCGCCGCCGCGGATCACCATGTCCTTGATGCGACCGGTGATCTCGACGTAGCCGTCGTCGTGCATGACGCCGATGTCACCGGTGTGCATCCACCCGTCGTCGATGGCCTCGGCCGTCTTGTCGGGCTGCTCCCAGTAGCCGAGCATCACCGAGTAGCCCTTCGTCATGAATTCGCCCGCCTGACCGCGCGGGAGGGTCTTCCCGCTCACCGGGTCGGCGATCTTGATCTCCAGGTGCGGCCCCACCCGGCCCACGGTGCCGACCTTCTGCTCGAAGGTGTCGTCGGTGCGGTTCTGGGTCGAGACCGGTGACGTCTCGGTCATGCCGTAGCAGATCGTCATCTCCTCGATGCCCGCGGCGATCAGCTTCTTCATCAGCTCTGCGGGACAAGGGGATCCGGCCATGATGCCGGTGCGCACGCTCGACAGGTCATAGCTGTCGAAGTCGGGCAGGTTCCACTCGGCGATGAACATCGTCGGCACGCCGTAGAGCGAGGTCACCTTCTCGTCCTGGGTGGCCCGCAGCGTCGCGGCCGGGTCGAACCCCGGCGCCGGGATCACCATGCACGCGCCGTGGGTCGTGCAGGCGAGGTTTCCCATGACCATGCCGAAGCAGTGGTAGAAGGGCACGGGGATGCAGACCCGGTCGGCCTCGGTGTAGTCGCAGAGCTCGCCGACGAAGTAGCCGTTGTTGAGGATGTTGCGGTGGCTGAGGGTGGCGCCCTTCGGGAATCCCGTTGTGCCAGAGGTGTACTGGATGTTGATCGCGTCGGTGTTCGACAGCCCCGCCTGCACCCGCGCCAGCTCGTCGGCCGACACCTCGTCGGCACGCGCGATGAGGTCGTCCCAGTCGCTCGTGCCGATGTAGACGACGCGAACGAGCCCCGGCACCTCGTCGCGCACCTCGTCGACCATCTGCCGGTAGCTGCTCGTCTTGAACGACTCCGCGGCGATGAGGGTCGAGATGCCGGCCTGGCCCAGGACGTACTGCAGCTCGTGTGCCCGGTAGGCGGGGTTGATGTTGACGAGGATGGCCCCGATCTTCGCCGTCGCGTACTGCACCAACGTCCACTCGGAGCAGTTCGGCGCCCAGATGCCGACGCGGTCCCCCGTGGCGACCCCCACTGCCAGCAGCGCCCGAGCGAGCCGGTCCACGTCGGCCTGCAGGGCGGCGTACGTCCAGCGTCTCCCCTGCGTGACGTCGACCAGCGCCTCACGGTCGCCGAAGCGCGCCACGGTGGAGTCGAAGTTGTCGCCGATCGTCTGCTCGATGAGAGGCGGCTCGGTCTCGCCCCGCGTGTGCGACAGCGTGGCGTCGAGGGTGTCGAGAACGTCGGTCATCGGGTGCCTCCGTGCGGCCGTGGACGGTTCACCCACACCCAACCCCGCGAGTCCTGCGGCGCGCAAGGGATGTCCGGCGTTGCCGTCGCCACACCCGAGCGCGTATGCCGTCAGGCGGGCTGTGCCTGCATCTTGAGCTGGGCGGCACCGTCGCCCTCGAGTCGGGCGAGCGCGATCCGCCGACCCGTGACGAGGAGCAGGAGGGCGCCGGCGGGTCCCGCGACCCGCGGGCCGGCGCCCGCGGACCAGTCGACGTCCGTCGCGACGAGGCGGTAGCCGTCGAGCGGCAGCTGCCGGAAGACCGAGCCCGTCCACCCGTGGCGCGTCGCATAGATGTGGTCGACGGCGATGCGGGCCGCCACCGGTCGCATCTCCAGCTCGATGCCGAGCGGCAGGGCGATGTCCTGGGCGTGCACGAGAGTGTCCGACAGGCTTCCGGCCGGCGCGATGAACGAGTTGTGCCGCCGCGACCCGATGCCGGCCCGGATCAGGTTGATGATCTCGTCGGTGGGCAGGGCCGCCTGCAGCCGCGCCGTGCGGTCGATCATCCGGTTGAGGCTGCCCGCCCGGAGCAGGCTCGGGTGGGCGGCCATGAAGCGGACGACGTCGGCCAGGTGCTGCCGCTGGAGGGTGAGATGTGCGGCCACATGGCGCACCGTCCACCCCTCGCAGAGCGATGGGTGGTCCCACTGGTCGTCGGTGAGCCCTTCGAGCATCGCCACCGTGCGCAGGCGCTGGTCGTCGACCTCCGACCAAATGAGGTCGAGGTCCGGTGTCACGGTTGTCGGTCCCACGTCGATCCCCTTCTCCGTCAGATTCTCTCGTGCGGCGAGCGGTCAGCGGGCCGCGCCGCTCAGGTGAAGACGGGCGGGCCCCGGCGCGTCCGCTTCAACTCGAAGAACTCCGGGTAGCCCGCCAGCAGGCGCGCTCCGTCGAACACCCGGACGGCCTCCTCGCCACGCGGGATCGTTCATTCCCAGACTCTCGGTAGGATCTAGTTCGATAGGCTGACCAATATAGTTCGACTTGCTGACTAGTTTCAAGAGGTGCGCATGACTTCCGAGCCGTCGGACCGCCCCCTGCCGTTCGTGGGCCTGCTCATGTTCATCGCGGCGCGTGACGTCGAGACCCGAGTCACTGCGGCCATGCGCCGTGCGGGCATCGACGACATCACGCTCGCCCAGGCCAGGGTGGCCGCGCGCATCGGGCCGAACGGCACCCGTCTGCGCGACCTGGCCGACCAGGCTCAGGTCACGAAGCAGACGGCCACGGCGCTCGTCGACCGGCTCGAGGCGGCCGGCTGGGTGGAGCGCGTAGCCGACCCAAGCGACGGGCGCGCCCGGCTGGTCCGCCTCACGGCCAAGGCGGCCGCGCTGATGCCCGTCGCCCGGGCCGAGGAGGCACGGATCGAGCGCGACTGGGAGGCCCACCTGGGCCCCCGACGGATGCGCGAGCTGCGCGAGTCGCTCATGCTGCTGCGCGAGATCACCGACCCTTATCGCGACGACGTCTGACGCCGACCGGGGCGGCGCCGCGAGCGGCTACCGCTGGAAGACGAAGGCCCCGGTCGCTTTCGCGGACCGGGGCCTGTTTTCTGTCTCAACACAGAGTGCACCCGAAGGGATTCGAACCCCTAACCTTCTGATCCGTAGTCAGATGCTCTATCCGTTGAGCTACGGGTGCGTCGTCCGCTCACTCGGGCGAACGAGAAGTTACCTTAGCGCCTGCGGTCCGCTTCCACGAAATCGGCCCCCGACGCCCCTGCGCTGCATGCCCGGGAGCCCGCGCGCTCCCCTCCCGCGCATGCGTCCGGCCGCGTTGTCCCGTCAGGACATCCGCCTACGGTCGAGTAGTGAAATTCCTGCAAGAAACCGACAGCGTCGCGTCGGATTTCTTGCGCGGCACGGACGTTGTGAGGCGTCTCACCGCCACGGCCCCCGCCAGCGGCCAAAGCCGCTGCCGACGACGCGTACCTTGAAGTCATCACGTCATCTGTTCAGCATGTGGACACCTGCAGCCCGATCCGGGCTCGCCCAGGATCCACGTGGGGAGCAGCTTCACACCGGCACGACGTGGTGCCGGGCGGCACCGCGCGCGAAGGGATGGGCCCCGAGTTGACCACGACCCACGAGAAACAGACACACACGACGCACGCGGGCCTGGCCGCGTGGGTCGAGCAGGTCGCCGAGCTGACCCAGCCGCGCGACATCCGCTGGATCACCGGCTCCCCCGAGGAGTGGACCGAGCTCACCGACGAGCTCGTCGAGGCCGGCACGTTCGTCCGGCTCAACGAGGAGAAGAAGCCGAACTCCTTCTACTGTGCGAGCGACCCGTCCGACGTCGCCCGGGTCGAGGACCGCACCTACATCTGCTCGGTCGACGAGAAGGATGCCGGGCCCACCAACAACTGGATGGCGCCCGACGAGATGAAGGCTCGGATGACCGAGCTCTACCGCGGGTCCATGCAGGGCCGCACCATGTACGTCATCCCCTTCGTCATGGGCCACCTCGACGCCAAGGTCCCGATGTTCGGGGTCGAGATCACCGACTCGGCCTACGTCGTCGTCTCGATGCTCGTCATGGCCCGCTGCGGCGACAACGTGCTGCGCAAGATCGAGGAGACCGACGCGGCATACGTCCCCGCCCTCCACTCGGTCGGCGCCCCGCTCGCCGAAGGCCAGGCCGACGTGCCGTGGCCGTGCTCCGACACGAAGTACATCGTCCACTTCCCCGAGGAGCGCACCATCTGGAGCTACGGCTCCGGCTACGGCGGCAACGCCCTGCTCGGCAAGAAGTGCTACTCGCTGCGCATCGCCTCGGCGATCGCCCGCGACGAGGGCTGGATGGCCGAGCACATGCTCATCCTCAAGCTCACCTCGCCCAAGGGCTCGGTCCACTACGTCGCCGCCGCGTTCCCGTCGGCGTGCGGCAAGACCAACCTCGCGATGATCACGCCGACCATCCCCGGCTGGAAGGCCGAGATGGTCGGCGACGACATCGCCTGGATGCGCTTCGGCGAGGACGGTCGCCTGTATGCCGTCAACCCGGAGTTCGGCCTCTTCGGCGTCGCGCCCGGCACCGGGGCGTCGACCAACCCCAACGCGATGGCCACGATCGAGAAGGGCAACTCGGTCTTCACCAACGTCGCCCTCACCGACGACGGCGACGTGTGGTGGGAGGGCATGACCGACGAGCCGCCGGCACACCTGACCGACTGGCACGGCAACGACTGGACGCCCGAGGACGGCAAGGCCGGGAGGCTCTCGAGCCACCCGAACAGCCGCTTCTGCACGCCCGCGTCGCAGTGCCCGATGATCGCCCCGGAGTACGACAACCCCGACGGCGTGCCGATCGACGCCATCCTCTTCGGCGGCCGCCGCAAGACGACCGTGCCCCTCGTCTACGAGTCGCGCGACTGGACGCACGGCACGTTCATCGGCGCGACCCTCTCCTCGGAGACGACGGCCGCCGCGACGGGCGCCGTCGGCGTCGTTCGCCGCGACCCGATGGCGATGCTGCCCTTCCTGGGCTACAACGCGAGCGACTACTTCGCTCACTGGCTCTCCATCGGCAAGGGCGCCGACGCGTCCAAGCTGCCGCGGATCTTCGGCGTCAACTGGTTCCGCCGCGACGAGGAGGACGGCTCGTTCCTCTGGCCGGGCTTCGGCGAGAACAGCCGCGTGCTCGAGTGGGTCGTGGCCCGCCTCGAGGGCGAGGCCGACGCGGTCGAGACCCCGATCGGCCTCGTGCCGACCGAGGGCGCGCTCGACGTCGACGGCCTCGACCTCACGCCCGAGCAGGTCGCGAAGGCCATCGCCGTCAACGCGTCCGACTGGGAGAAGGAGCTGCCCCTCATCGAGGAGTGGTTCGGCAAGTTCGGCGACCAGCTCCCCGCCGAGCTGTGGGCGGAGCTCGACGGCCTCAAGGCCCGAGTCAGCGGTCACTGAGAGGACGGTCCGCCGCCTGATTGCCGGCGGGCTGCGGACGACGTGATGCAGGGCCCGGCACCGACAGGTGCCGGGCCCTTCGTCATGGGGGTACATCTTGACCATGAGCGACCCACAGCCCTACACCCGCGACGAGAGCGAAGCCGATCGCCTCGACCGCAACTTCGGTGAGCAGCTCCAGGAGCTGCGCATCGCCCAGGCCGGTGTCCAGATCCTCTTCGCCTTCCTGCTGACCATCCCCTTCCAGCAGCGCTTCACGACGTTGAGCGAGATCCAGCGGACGATCTACGTCATCACGCTGCTCGCCGTCGCCGTCAGCACGCTCGTGTTCATGGCACCAGTCGCGATGCACCGCATGCTCTTCCGCGAGGGCCTCAAGGACTTCGTCGTGCGCCACACCGACACCCTCATCGGCACGGGGCTGTTCTTCCTCGTCGTCGGCATCGTCGGGGGCGTCGTTCTCGTGCTGGACGTGCTCCTCTCGCACACCACGGCCTTCTGGATCGGCGGCGTCATCGCCGCGCTCGCCACCTGGCTCTGGGTGGCCCTGCCGATGTCGCAACGGCGACGGCGCCGACGCGAGAAGGCCGTCGAGCAGGACTGAGCCCAGCCGTATGCCGGCGGGCGCGCCATGCGCGTGGGCGCGGTCGGCGGCGGGAACCGTCACGTGCGTGCGGTCGGCGGCGGGAACCGTCGCTGGGGAGGCTTCTCGTTCCTCGGGGGCCCCAGCTCCTCCCACATCCCACGTGTTCTGTTCCAGAACGGCTGAAGGACCCCGACGAAAAGCGTGTCGGGGTCCTTCAGCCGTTCTGGAGCGGAGGCGGCGGGATTTGAACCCGCGAGAGGTTTTATCCTCAACCCGCTTAGCAGGCGGGCGCACTAGGCCACTATGCGACGCCTCCGTGCCCGAACCGAGGCCACCGGGGCGACGTCGGATGCACGGGCGAGCACAGGCTACCGGCACCACCGGGCGGGGCCCAAACCGGGGTGACTCGGATTGACCTGCGACACATGGTCCGATGCGGCATCTATCAGGTTCGCAGGGCACAATGTGCTGTCGGCTCGTGCGCGCGGGCCGATCCAGAGAGGACTCCATGACCTACCCGAACGCGCGAGGTCCCGTTGCGGCCGCGAGCCGAGAGGCACTCCGACGAGAGCTGTCATCCGGTTTCCGCCGGGCCCTCGGCCTCACCGCTCTCGGCACCGTCGTCCCGGGTGCCGGCCTCACGCAGACGCGCAGCCGCCGCGTCGGCTGGCTGATCCTGCTCCTCGCGATCGTCACCCTGGCCGTCGGGGGCTACTACGTCCTGCGCACCGGCGTGACGAACGCCGCCCTGTCGGTCGTGGCACGTCCCAACGTGTTGCAGGCCCTTGCGATCGCCTTCGTCGTCGGCGGCATCCTGTGGTGCGGATCCATCATCCTCACTGCCGTGCAGTCCCGGCCGACCCGGCTCGACCGGGCACGCACCCGCGCCCTGGCCGCCTTCACGACCCTCATGGTCTTCCTCGTCGCGGCCTCCTCGTTCAAGTTCGCCGAGTACGCCAGCATCACCCAGACCACCGTCGCCCAGGTCTTCGGCAGCACGCCCGTCAAGCCCGGTGTCGGCGCGCAGGTCGCCGAGGGCGACGACCCGTGGGCCGACCAGGCGCGCGTCAACGTGCTGCTCCTCGGCTCCGACGCCGGCGTGGGCCGCACCGGCACCCGCACCGACTCGATGATCGTCGCGAGCATCGACACCAAGAGCGGCCGCACCGCTCTGATCTCGCTGCCCCGCAACCTCCAGCGCGTCCCGCTGCCGAAGTCCAGCCCGCTGCGCGGTCTTTACCCGAGCGGCGTCTACGGCCGGCCCGTCTGCTTCCGCGAGCAGAAGGACCCCAACGACCAGTGCATGCTCAACGCGGTGTGGACCGAGGTCGACCAGTACCGCCAGGACCACCCCGGCTCCTACAGTGGCGCGGCGCCCGGCCGTGACGAGATCCGCAACGTCATCTCCGAGGTGCTCGGCCTCAAGATCGACCACACCGTCGTCGTCGACCTCAAGGGCTTCGCACAGCTCATCGACGCGATGGGCGGCGTGACGATCAACGTCAAGCTGAGCGGGTTCGGCACCAAGCTGCCCATCGGTGGCCACAGCGACGGCAACGGCGGCGTCATCGGTGAGTCCGGCTACTTCAGCCCGGGCCGTCAGCACCTCTCGGGCAACCTCGCTCTCTGGTACGCCCGCACCCGCGCGGCCGACAGCGACACCTATCGGCAGGCGCGCCAGCGCTGCGTGGTGCAGGCCGTCGTCAAGCAGGTCGACCCGGCGTCGATGGTCGCGAAGTACCCCGAGATCGCGCGGATTGCCCGCGACAACATCTACACCGACATCCCGGCGCAGAACCTCCCCGCCTTCGTCAACCTCATCGAGCGCGTCCAGAAGAGCGGCAAGATCACCAGCCTCGCACTGTCCCAGGTGCCCGACTTCAACTCGGTCAGGCCCGACTACGACGCGATCCGCGCCTTCATCCAGAAGGGCATCGCGCCCCCGAAGCCGACGCCGAGCAGCAGCACGACCTCGTCGCCCACGCCGAAGCCGACCAAGACGTCGTCGTCGCCGACCACCGCGTCCTACGACGAGTGCGGCTGAGCCCCCTCACCGAAGCCGGCGAGCAGCCGGGCCGAGCCCGCGGACCTTCCTGATCGAGAGAGCGATCCGTCCGTTCGGAGGGATCGCCTCTCGATGGCCCGCCCGGGTGCACCGGGCGGCGGGTCCGCCGCCGGCGGACCGGTCGCGGGACACAACAAAGCCCCCGGCCGCTGGCCGGGGGCTTTGTCACAAACGACTGAGGTTGGTGTCGCTCGTTGCTGTTGATCTCGTGTGATCAGAGCGGGCGAACTGCGTCGGCCTGCGGGCCCTTCGGACCCTGCGTGACCTCGAACTCGACTCGCTGTGCCTCGTCCAGCGAACGGTAGCCGTTCGACTGAATGGCCGAGTAGTGGACGAAAACGTCGGGGCCGCCGCCGTCCTGGGCGATGAAGCCAAAGCCCTTCTCAGCGTTGAACCACTTGACGGTTCCCTGTGCCATACGGGTAACTCTTCCTTCTTTAGCGTATGGGACAACGCACCTCGCGCATCCCAAGCTGCCGCTTTGACTCCACTCGACGGGCGAACCCACCGAAGCCGACAAAGAAATCCCGCCACCGTTGCGGATGACGGGCACCTGCTCGACTACGAGGAACTGCAACTGCAACCGCGACGAACCTAGCAGAATACCGGCCGGTCGGCCCGTCGGACCGAGTGCTTTTTACCCAGCTCACGCGCCGTTCGTCGCAGCGCCCGGGGCGGGCTCGTGCGCCGTGCCGGACCGGACGCCGCGCAGCGCCACCTGCTGGGGCCGGTCCCCGCGGATCGTGGCGACCATGTCGACCACCCGCCGGGTGGCCCGCACGTCGTGGGCGCGGAAGACGGTGGCGCCGAGCCACGCCGCGACCGCCGTGGCGGCGAGTGAGCCCTCCAGCCGCTCCTCCGCCGGCAGGTCGAGCGCCTCACCGACGAAGTCCTTGCGCGACATCGCCTGCAGCACAGGGTAGTTCAGCGCGACGACGTCAGCCGTGTGTCGCAGCACCTCCAGCGAGTGCGCAGTCGTCTTGCCGAAGTCGAGGGTCGGGTCGACGAGGATGCGCTCCCTGGGTATGCCGGCCCGCTCGGCCTCGTGAGCCCCGCGGGCGAGGGTGCGCACGACGTCGCGCACGACGTCCAGAGGGTCGTCGCCGTAGGTGACGTCGACGGGGTCGGTGCGCGGGGGAAGGCCGCCGGTATGTGAGATCACGTAGCCCGCGCCGATGGCCGACGCGACGTGCACGAGGTCACGGTCGTGGCCCGCCCAGGTGTCGTTGACGAGGTCGACCACGCCTTCGGCCTCGCGCGCCACCTCCGATCGCCACGTGTCGAGGCTGAGGAGGACGTCCGGGTAGGCCTCACGCGCCCACTCGAGGAACGGCACAACCCGACGGGTCTCCTCGTCGGCGTCGACGACCTCGCCCTCCTGGCCGGCTCGCACGCCGCCGACGTCGACGAGGTCGGCGCCGAGCTCGACGGCGCGCGCGAGGGCCGACTTCGCGGACTCGAGGTCTGCGTGCCGGTTGCCGCTGAAGAAGGAGTCGGGGGTGCGGTTGACGATCGCCATGACGGCCGGGGCCGCGGCGTCGAATCGCTTGCCGCGCAGGACGAGTGGACGTGCCGCGGGCAGTCCCACAGGGGCCAGACGGTCCAGGATCTCGGCGGTCGTGGGCCCGGGATCCGGGTCGGGATGTCTGGTCACACTGTCGTATCTCACGAGGTCCTTGGAAGGTCAATGGTCGACCGCGCCATGGTTGCAGAACTGTTATGATTGCCTCGCAGACGTCGTCCGCGGCCCGACCACGCGACAGCGTCCCGGGGCGTGGTGGGCTTTGAGGTGATCCTCGGTGCCTATTCGCCGCTGTCGATCGCGGCGATGGGT
>NZ_JBHTKH010000019.1:0-75787 GCF_042676085.1 Terrabacter terrigena | reverse complement strand
TACCGACTGCTGCAGCAAGCCGTCGACACCGACCCGCACCCGCTCAAGGACCTGCTGAAGCCAGAAACCGGCATACCAGACTTCACCTAAGCAGATATGCAGAACTGGTGTTCTAATTGAGACGGGAGATCCGACGGCAAGAGGAGCGCGGCGTGCCCTACCACGACACTGATCCCGCCACGCTCGCGCGGATCGCCTTCGTGCTCGGCGCTCGTGGCGAGCGTGCCTCCGCCCGGCGCTTCGGCGGCAGTGCCGAACGAGTAGATGCCGCTGGTGAGCGGCGCCGTGTCGACTCCGGCGACTCGCTGCGCGACGAGGGGCTCGACGCGGAAGCGGAGGAGATCGTCGCCGAGATCGAGGCGCTCGAGAGGTCCAAGGCACGCATCGAGGCGCAGCTGCTCGACGCTTACGCGGCGCTGCACACGGTCGAAGAGCTCCAGCTCGCGAGGCTCCCACGGACGCCCGTCCCGCTGTCCGCAGAGCAGGTCGTTACCCAGGAGATCGCCTGCGCGACAGGGGTCGGAGCCGCGGAGGTGTCGCGTCGCCTCGAGCTGGCCACGGCGCCGCGGCGGCATCGCGTCGTGCGCGAACGTCTCCGCGATGGCCGGGTCAGCCTGCACCGGGCCCTCCAGGTCGTCGCCGAGACCCGGTCCCTCGACGACAGCGTGCTTCCCGGGCTCGAGACCGCCGTGCTGGCGCCAGCGCCCGACGGTTCGGTGTCGTCGCAGCGGCTCTTCATCAGCCGCCTGCGCCGCTGCGTCCGCAGTGCCGACCATCGCGGCGAGGACGAGCGTCACTGTGCGGCTGTTCGCCGACGCCGGGTGCACGGGCACCTCACCGACGACGGCATGGGCGTGTTCACCGTCGTCGCTCCCGGTGAGAGCGTCGTAGGGGTTCTCGACCGGGTCGACGCGCTGGCCCGGGCCGCCCGCGCCGCCGGCGACGAGCGCACCCTCGACCAGCTGCGCAGCGACCTCCTCTGCGATCTGGCCCTCTTCGGCATCGTGCCCGCCACCGGCGCCCAGGCGGCGCCGGCAGTGGTTGCGCCGACCTGCGGCTCGTGGCTCGCATCCGCCCCACCAGCCGTGGTCCGCATCGTCGTGCCGTTCGAGGTCGCTGTCGGCCTGTCCGACGCGGCGTGCGAGATCCCCGGTCATGGCTGGGTCACTGCCGCACACGCGCGCCAGATCATGACCGCGCCGGGCTCGGTCTGGCAGCGACTGGCCGTCGACGTGAACTCCGGTCGCGCACTCGAGCTGTCCACCGACCGCTACGCGCCGACGCGCGAGATGGTCGAGCACGTACGTGCCGTCGACGGGGTCTGCCGGGCTCCCGGGTGTCAGGTGCCGGCCGAGCGGTGCGACCTCGACCACATCGTCCCCTGGCCAGAAGGTGAGACGCGGGTCTCGAACTTGGAGTCGCTGAGCCGGGGCTGCCACAACCCCAAGACAGCTCGTGTCTGGACGGTCGAACGCATCGACGACGACGGAGTCCGCTGGACCTCTCTCGCCGGCCGCAGCTACGTCACCTACCCCAGGGACTGGCGCGAAGCCCTACGAGATCCGGGAGCGGGCCCGCCGAGTGGGGCGGAGTCGGAACTCGAACTCCCCGAGAGTGATCCGCCGCCCTTCTGAGGTGCACGGCGCGAGGTGGCGCGGGCTGGACATGCGTGACGCCGGGTCGGTCGACCCGGCGTCAGCTGGAAGTGTTCGGTGCTGGTTGGTGTGGATGGTCCGGCACGGACGCGTCGGCGGCGTTGACGTCAGTGCGCGACGGGGGCGTCGTGCAGGACCCGGACGAGATCGCGGTCGACCTCGGCGTCGGCGCCGAACGGGGCGCGCGGCAACGAGAACGTCCGGCGGTGGTGCGGCCCGAGGGCTGCGACGAGAGCGACGATCATGGCGATGAAGAAGATGATGTCCATGGCAGAAAGTTTGCGCTCACCATTATCCCGCCACGAGTGGCAGAACTGACGACTGTCGACAAGATCCTGCCAGACATGCGATGCTGACCGGATGTTGCGCACGATCGCGGTCATCGTCCAGGAGCCGGTCGCCATGTTCGAGCTCGGCGTGCTGTGCGAGGTGTTCGGGATCGACCGCACCGACGACGGCGTGCCGGCCTTCGACTTCCGCGTCTGCGCTAGCCGTCCGGGTGAGGTGCTGCGCACGACGAGCGGCCTGGGCGTCACGGCCACGCACCCGCTCGAGGCTGCCCGCGACGCCGACCTCGTGGCCATCCCGGGCGGCTCCGTCGACGGTCCGTACGACCCCGAGGTCCTCGACATCCTGCGCCACACCGTCGCGCACGGCGGTCGCGTCCTATCGGTCTGCTCAGGCGCCTTCCAGCTCGCCGCTGCCGGTCTGCTCGACGGTCGCGACTGCACGACCCACTGGCGGTACGCCGCCCGCCTGGCCGATGAGCACCCCCGGGCCTGTGTCGACCTCGACGTCCTCTATGTCGAGGACGGCCCGGTCCTGACCAGCGCCGGCACGGCAGCCGGCATCGACGCCTGCCTCCACCTCGTGCGCACCGAGCTCGGCTCGGAGGTGGCGACCCGCATCGCCCGACGCATGGTCGTGCCGCCGCACCGCTCGGGAGGCCAGCGCCAGTTCGTCGAGATCCCGCTGCCCGCCGAGCCGTGTGAAGGCCTGCAGGACGTGATGGAGTGGGTGGCCGAGCGGCTCGACGAGGAGCACTCGATCCCGTCCCTGGCGCGGCGCGCGGCCATGTCCGAGCGCACCTTCGCGCGGCGGTTCACCGCCGAGGTGGGCACCACGCCGCACAAGTGGCTGACCAGCCAGCGCGTCCTGCGAGCCCGGCACCTGCTCGAGAGCACCGAGCTCGACGTCGAGCGCATCGCCCGCGAGAGCGGCTTCGCCACCGCGGCCGTTCTGCGCCATCACTTCCAGCGCGAGATCGGCATCCCGCCCGTCGCCTACCGTCGCGCCTTCGCCAAGCAGCCCGCGTCCGCCTGACTGTGTCGCTGCCGTCGTCTGGGGCTGTATTGCGCACGCCCTAGACAGGGGAATATCTGGTCATCGACTCGTGGCTCACCGCGACAGATCTCCGTACTGCCCAGTGAACCTCAGTGGTTCCGGCGTGCGATCGCAGCCGAGAGCGCGGTCGCGAAGCCGCACCACGCGGCATACGGCGACAGGGCGACACCCGCAGTCCGGTTGACGGCCCCGGCCCGACGGGCGAGGTCGGCGGAGCTCAGCGTGAGCACCGCCGCCTCGGCCACCGCGGCCCACGGCCGCCGCACGCGCCAGAAGACGACGCTCCAGGCCGTGTTGAGCGCGAGGTTCGTGCCGAACGCCTTGAGGTAGGCGTGGCGGCCGGCCCGGTCGCCGGCCCTGTCGAGCCCCGTGAGAACCGTCGCCGAGCTTGCTGCGATGTCGGCGTAGAGCGCTGTCCACACGACCGGGAAGGCGACGGCCGGCGGCTGCCATGCCGGCTTGTCCAGCGACGCGTACCAGGGTGAGCCGGGCTGTGTCGCAAGCGAACCCGCAACTGCACTCGCAGCCACCGCCGCACCGGTGAGCGCGAGGTTGCGCCACGCGGTGTCGGGCGGCACGTGCTGCATGGCCGACCGCACGGCCGTGTCGAAGTCGGTGAGGCCGCCCGGCACGTCGACGAGCTGCTCGATGTCTCGCTCCTTGGCGACGACCTCGTGGACGAGGCTGCCGACGAGCGGTTTGGCCAGACCGGCGGAGATGGGAGTGACGAGACCGACCCAGTGGCTCGCGAGCCGAGGGGTCAGCACCGGCACGGTGACGACGAGCGGTCGCCGCTGGCCCGTGGCGTCGGCGAAGCGGCCGATCATCTCGCGGTAGGTGAGCACGTCGGGCCCGCCGATGTCGAACGTCCGGTTCACGTCCGGCGGAAGGCTGCCCGCTCCGACGAGCAGGGTGACGACGTCGTCGATCGCGATCGGCTGGATGCGGTTGTCGAGCCACTTCGGGGCGACCATGGCGGGCAGGCGCGTCGTCAGGTGGCGCAGCATGTCGAAAGACGCCGACCCGTCACCGAGCACGACCGCGGCCTGCAGCACGGCCGTCGGGACGCCCGAGTCGAGCAGGATGCGCCCGACCTCGACCCGCGACGCCAGGTGCGGCGAGAGCACCTCGTCGTGGGGGTGCAGCCCGCCGAGGTAGACGATGCGCCCCACCCCCTCCTCACGCGCGGCCGCGCCGAACGTCGTGGCTGCGTCGCGGTCGCGCTCCTCGAAGTCCGGGCGGTCGTCCATCGAGTGCACGAGGTACCAGGCCGCGTCGACGCCGCTGAGGGCCTTGCGCATGTCGGTGGACGACGACACGTCGCCCTCCGCGACCTCGACGCGGTCTCGCCACGGCCGCCCGTCGAGCGACGACCGGTGGCGCGTCAGCACCCGCACGGTCCATCCCTCGTCGAGGAGCCGGGGCACGACCTGCCCGCCGATGTAGCCGGACGCGCCCGTCACGAGCGCGGTGCGCGTCGTGCCGGTGGGGGTGCCGGCGGTCGTGCCGGTCGCGGGGGCCGGGTCAGCAGTCATCGTTCACCTCGTGAGTGAGAGGGCGGGTGGGAGGAGGACGAGCATCCCCGTGGACCACACGACGTGCGTGATGATCGGCCCGAGGAAGCCGCCGGTGACGCGGCGCTGCAGCCCGGTCACGACGCCGATGACGGCCGCGGCGAGGACGAGCAGGGGCACCCCGCTGCCCACGGTGGTCAGGGCGTAGAGCGCGGTGGTTAGCGCGACGGGATGCCGCGGGATGGCGGCATACAGGGCGCCGCGGAAGTAGATCTCCTCGACCACCCCGTTGAGGAAGGTGATGGCGAGCACCGCCGCGAACGAGCCGAACCGGGCGTGGTCGAGCAGCTGGTCGACGGGCTCGCGCAGCGTCGGGATGCGCGCGACGACGAGCGCGCCGAGCAGGAAGACCGCGAGCAGCAGCGCGCCGAGGGCGAGCGACTGGACGACGGGACGTGCCTGCTCGCCCCGACGCGTACGCCCCATGCCCGCGTGCAACGGACCCGAGAGCAGCGCCCCGACGAACCACACGGCAGCGAGGCCGAGCGTGGCGACGTAGAAGAGCGGGTCACCGGGGGTGATGCGAAGGGCCCACGCGAGCACGGCCGAGCCGACGACGAAGGTGACGGCCACCACGACCTGGCGCCGGCGGAACACGTCGTCAGGGTCGCGGTGGTCGCGGCCGACCTTCTGGATGAGCGCCGCGTTGACGAAGGCGCGCAGCTCGGCCACGGGGCCCCGCATGTGTCGTCTCCTCCGGTCGCGGACGGTCAGGTCGAGTGGCCTCGGGCGCGTTCGTAGCGCACCAGCGTCTCCTTGCGCTCCTCGTCGTGGTCGACGATGCGCGTCGGGTAGTCGTCGTCGTACCCGTTGTCATGCTTCCAGGGCTCGTGCACCTGCGCCCCGCCCAGGTGACGCAGCTGCGGCACCCACCGTCGGACGTACTCGCCGTCGGGGTCGAACTTGCGCCCCTGCGTGACCGGGTTGAAGACACGGAAGTACGGCGACGCGTCGGTCCCCGTACCCGCGACCCACTGCCAGCCGT
Source organism: Terrabacter terrigena (assembly GCF_042676085.1). NCBI lineage: Bacteria > Bacillati > Actinomycetota > Actinomycetes > Micrococcales > Intrasporangiaceae > Terrabacter > Terrabacter terrigena. The sequence continues at coordinate 70,229 of NZ_JBHTKH010000019.1, read as the reverse complement.
GGTTGTTCGACGCGATGTCGCCGTCGATGAGGTGGTCGAGGAAGTGCTGGGCACCCACCGGCCACCAGACGTGGAGGTCCTTCGTGAGGAAGCTCGCCGTGATCATGCGCACCCGGTTGTGCATCCAGCCCTCCTCGAGCAGCTGGCGCATCCCCGCGTCGACGATGGGATAGCCGGTGCGTCCCTCGCGCCACGCCTCGACGAGGTGGTCGGTCTCGGCGCCCGAGTCGTAGGGCAGCCGGGCGAGCTCGGGACGAAGGTCGTGCCACGCTGAGCGCGGGTTGTGCCAGAGCACGTCGGCGTAGAACTCGCGCCAGATGAGCTCCGTGACGTAGGCCGTCGCCGCCTTCGAGCGCCCGGCCGAGTGGGCGGCGATGTCGGCGAGGATCGTGCGCGGATGGATCTCGCCGTACTTGAGTGGTGCCGACAGCCGGGACGTCGAGTCGAGGTCGGGCCGGTCGCGTTCGCGGTCGTATGCCGTCAGCCCGTCGTGGAGGAACGTCTTCCACCGCTTCAGCGCGGCGGCCTCACCGGCCTCCATGCGCGGCACCCTCGGCAGCGGGTCGCCGCGCACCTCGTCACGCAGCCACGAGATGCGCTTGGGGCGGCCCGCGGGCGCAGGGCGGCCGTGCTGCTGCCACGCCTTGGAGAAGGGCGTGAAAACCTTGTAGGGAGAACCGGACTGGTTGACGATGCGACCCGGTCCGACGGCATACGGGGTGCCCGTGGCGACCAGCGCGCAACCCTGGTCGGCGAGGGCCTTCTCGACCTTCTCGTCACGGCGACGGCCGTAGGGCGTCGTCTCGCGGGAGACGTGCACCTGGTGGGCGCCGACCTGCTTGGCCAGGCGCGGGATGACCTCGACGGGGTCGCCCCTGCGGATGACGAGCGCGTCCCGGGTGTCCTTCGCCAGCGCCTCGAGCGAGGCGAGCAGCCGCCGCGACCGTGGGGTGCCGTCGAGCAGCCTCGGGTCGAGCACGAAGACCGGGAGCACGTGCGTCGCGCTGTCGACGGCCGCGAGCAGCGCCGGGTGGTCGGTCAGCCGCAGGTCGCGGCGGAACCACAGGATCGACGTGCTCGCCTCGACCATCAGGCAGTGCCCCCAGCGGTCTCCAGCTCCCTCTCGAGGCGCACCTGCGCGACGTCGAGGTAGCCGGTGGCGAATCCGGCCTCGCAGTACGCGAGGTAGAACTCCCACTTGCGCCGGAACGTCTCGTCGAAGCCCAGGGCGTTGACCTCGGGCCAGCGCGCGAGGAATGTCTCGCGCCAGCGCCGGAGCGTCTCGGCGTAGTCGGCGCCGAACGCGTCCACGCCCGTCATGCGGAGGGTCGTCGCGGCGGACGTCGTCTCGTGGATCGCCTGCAGGCTCGGGATGAGGCCGCCGGGGAAGATGTGCTTCTGGATCCAGCCGTATGAGTGCTTCGTCGCGAGCAGCCGCTCGTGCGACATGAGGATCGCCTGTACGGCTGCGACGCCTCCCGGGGCGAGCCGCTCGTCGATGGTGCGGAAGTAGGTCTCCCAGTACTCCTCGCCGACGGCCTCGATCATCTCGACGCTGACGATGGCGTCGTAGCGTCCGTCGACCTCGCGGTAGTCCTGGATGCGGATGTCGACGTCGTCGGCGTGCCCGGCAGAGGCCACCCGCTCGCGTGCCAGCGCCGCCTGCTCCTTCGACAGGGTCACCGTCGTCACCGCCGCGCCACGTCGGGCGGCCTCGAGCGCCAGCGTGCCCCAGCCCGTGCCGATCTCGAGCACGCGCGACCCCTGACCGACCTTCGCCATGTCGAGGATCGCGTTGACCTTGCGCAGCTGAGCCTCCTCGAACGACTGCCCACTCAGCGGCAGCGAGCGGTCGAACATCGCCGAGCTGTAGCTCATGGTCTCGTCGAGGAAGGTCGCGAAGAGGTCGTTGGACAGGTCGTAGTGCGCCTCGATGTTGCGGCGCGAGCCGAGCAGCGTGTTGTTCTGGATCGTCGGGATGCGCCGGTCGACGAAGCCGCGCAGCCGCAGCCAGCCCGGCGGGACGGCCGTCGTCATGCGCTCGGCGAACGGCCTGAACAGGTCGGCGAGGTCGGTGCCCTCGGCCGTCTTCCAGTCGCCGGCCATGTAGCCCTCGCCGATGCCGATCTTCGGATGGTGCGCGAGCCGCTCGAAGACGGCGGTCGGACGCACGAGCTGCAGCCCGGGCCGCGAGGCGTCGCGGGCGCCACCGCCGAGGAGCGAACCGTCGGGCAGCACGACGTCGACGGGGACGCGCTTGGCCACCTGGGCGACGATGCTCCGGGCGAGACGGGCGCGCACGCAGAAGTGGCGAAGGCTCGGGCGGCGCAGGCAGATCGGCTGGCTCAAGGCCTGGGGTGCGGCGGTCATCGGACGGCCTCCTCGGGGTGTCGGGGGCGGGGCACGACGGGCAGTCGGCGCAACCAGAGCCGGATGCCGTGCGCCCGGATCAGGGCGGTCACGCGCTGGGTCATGAGCCCGTGACGTCGGACGAGTCGGAGGAGCGCGCGCGGGGTGGCCGGCTCCGGGGTGCCGCGGGTGACGGCGGTCATGATGCGCTCGCCGTCACGGTCGAGCGCCACCGTCACGCCCACGGCACGCGGCTCGAGCACGAGGCGGACGGCATACTCCCCGCTCGTGTCGTTGAAGGGCGACACGTAGAAGGCCTTGCCCACCGTGGCCGTGCCGTCGTCGGCGACGTCGAGCAGGTAGGCGTGGCGCTCGCCGTACGTGTTGTGGACCTCGAAGACCACGGCGAGCAGTGTGCTGTCGGGGCGGAGGCACCAGAAGACCGACAGCGGGTCGAAGGTGTGCCCGAGCACCCGCGCGTTCGCGAGCATGAGCACGCGGTCGGTGGGCTGGAGGGTGACGCCGCGGGCCGCCAGGAACCGCGTGACGTCACCACGTATGCCGCCGCCGAGCCGTCCGCGGTCGAGGTGGTCGCGCGCGTCGAAGCGCGCGAAGAGCCGTGCAGGCCAAGGCATCTGCGGCAGGTCGTCGAGGTCGACGAGCCACTGGTAGTGGCCGTGGGTGAAGCTGTGGCGCAGGGGCGTGCGACGCGAGTGGGCGACGGTGCCGTCGACGAGGGCCGGCACCGCGGGCGGGGTCAGGACGGCTGTCACCAGTGCACCCCGAAGGACTCGGCCGCCTCCACGCCCGAGCGGCACCCGTCCTCGTGGAAGCCCCAGCCGAGGTGGGCCCCCGCGAAGGCGAGGCGGTCGCCGCCGGCGCTGCGGAGCCGGGCTGCCGCCTCGACGGCGTCGCGCGTGAAGATCGGGTGGTCGTAGCTCATCCGCGCCGTGACGAGCGACGGGTCGACGCTGCCGCCCGGGTTGAGCGTCACCACGTGGTCGTCGGCGTCGGTGATGGCGTGCAGGCGGTTCATCCAGTAGCTGACCGTGACGTCGGGCGCCGGGGCGTCGCAGGCACGCATGCGGTAGTTCCACGACGCCCTGGCCTGCTTCGGCCTCGGCAGCACCGAGGAGTCGCGGTGCAGCCAGGTCTCGTTGCGCGAGTAGCGGATGGCCGAGAGGTCGCGCTTCTCGTCGGGGGAGGCGTCGGCGAGCAGGTCGAGGGCCTGGTCGGCGTGCGTGGCCACGACCGCGCGGTCGAACGTCGTGACGTGGCCGCCGGCGACGAGGACGTCGACCCCGTCGTCGTGCCTGGACACTGCGGTCACCGGGCTCTCCTTGCGCACGTCGGGCAGACGCTCGACGAGCCGGTCGACGTAGGTCGCGGACCCGCCGGTGACGGTGCGCCACGTGGGCGACCCCGTCACCGTCAGCATGCCGTGGTGGTCGAGGAACCGGAAGAGGTGACGGGCCGGGTAGGACGACGCGTCGAGGTCGCCGCAGGACCACACGCAGGCGACCAGGGGGATGGCGAAGTGTCGGACGAAGTACGCGGAGAAGCGCTGCTGCGCGAGGAACTCACCCCAGGTCGGGTGCTGCGACTCGTCGGCGAGCAGCGCGTGCGCAGCGCGGTGGAAGCGCGGCACCTCGGCGAGCATGCGCACGAACCTCGGGTCGGCGACCCGGCGACGCTGGGCGAACATCCCCTTGGGGCCGCGCCCTCCGGCGTACGAGAGCCCGCAGCCCTGGCACGTGATGCTCATGCTCATCTCGGTCGGCTGCGTCGGGACGCCGAGCTCGCCGAAGAGGCGGAGCAGGTTCGGGTAGGTCTTCTCGTTGTGGACGATGAAACCGCTGTCGATGCGCAGGGCCCCACGCTGACCTGTCACCTCGTGGGTGTGGGCGTGGCCGCCGAGGCGCGAGTCGCTCTCGAACAGGGTCACGTCATGGGTCGCGCTGAGCACGTGCGCCGCGGTGAGGCCGGAGACGCCCGCGCCGATCACCGCCGCAGTCGGTCGAGCCGGTCGAGTCGCTCGAGCGGGTCGGGTGGGTCGGGTGGTGTGGCTGGGGCGAGTCACCGAGGCCTCCTGGCTGATGGGTCCCGTGTGGTTCGGCGCGGCGCCCCGAGCGGATTGTGCGTCTCAACGTCTCTTCGTCGAGTCGTTTCGACGTGGTGCGTTGTCCATCCTCCGTCCACACCGTAGAGTGGCTGTTCAAGGTATGTCAAAGGTTTGGGAGCAGGGCATGGTCATCGTGCGCACCGTCACCGTCGAGCACCCGGTCGACCGTGTCTTCGCCTACCTCTCCGACTTCACCAACACAAACGACTGGGACCCCGGCACCGTCCGCACCGAGCGCGTCGCAGGCGAGGGTGGAGTCGGCACGCGCTACCACAACACCTCGAAGTTCCTCGGCCGCGAGACCCAGCTCGACTACCTCGTCACGGAGCACGTGCCCGACGAGAAGCTCGCGCTGCGCGGCGAGAACGCGACCGTCGTCGCCCACGACACCATGACGTTCGTGCGCACCGTGACCGGCAACGGCGGGGCGGCGGGCAGCCCGGGCAGCGGCACCGGGACGACCGTCACCTACCGCGCCGAGTTCGAGTTCAAGGGCCTCGCCAAGCTCGTCGCGCCGCTCTTCGCGCCGGCCTTCAAGAAGCTCGGCGACGAGGCCGAGCAGGGCCTGCGCCGGGCGCTGGGGCGGCTGGCCTAGGCGATGTACACCATCAAACGTGCGGCAGAGCTGACGGGCATCAGCGTCGCGACCCTGCGTGCCTGGGAGCGCCGCTACGGCGTCGTCAGCCCCAAGCGGTCCGACGGTGGCTACCGTCTCTACGGCGCCGAGGACGTCCGGGCTCTCGCCATCATGAACTCCCTCGTCAACGAAGGCTGGTCGGCCCGTGAGGCCGCCGCCGAGACGGTCCGTCGCCTGTCGTCCCGCGACGCGGCGAGCAAGGACGGCCGCGACGCCCGCGACGCGCGCGAGCGACCCCACGCGGTGCCCAGGCGCGTGGCCCCGCTGCGGCCGGGCAGCCGCTACCAGTCCGAGGACGCCGAGGCGTTCATCCGCGCCGCCGAGCGGCTCGACAGCGCCTCGGCGACGGCCGTGCTCGACGCCCGCTTCGGCCTCGGCACCTTCGAGCACGTCGTAGACGACTGGCTGATGCCGACCCTCGAGCTCGTCGGCGAGGAGTGGGCGCACGGCCGCCTCACCGTGGCCGGTGAGCACCTCGTCTCGTATGCCGTCCAGCGCCGTCTCGCCGCCGCCTACGAGGCCGCCTCGGGCCGGGGCGACGGACCCACGCTGCTCATCGGCCTGCCGCCGGGGGCCAGGCACGAGCTCGGTCTCCTCGCCTTCGCCGTCGCCGCCCGCCGGGCCGGCTTCGCCACCGTCTACGTCGGCGCGGACCTGCCCGCCGAGGAGTGGGTGCGCGCCATCGAGGCGCGCCGGGCCGCGGGCATGGTCATGGCGGTTCCCCGACACGTCGACATCGCCGCGGCCCGCAAGATCGTCGAGACCGTGAGCCGTAGCCACCCCGAGGTCGTCATCGGGCTCGGTGGCAGCCAGCAGGACGAGATCACCGGCGGCTGCATCCACCTCGGTCACTCGATCACGGTGGCCGTCGGCGAGATGTCGCGGCGCCTGCGAGTCCCCGCCTGACGTGCGCGTCCTCATCCTCGGGGGCACGGGCGAGGCCCGCGCGCTCGCCGCCGAGCTCGTCGAGCGGGGCCACGACGTCGTGTCCAGCCTCGCGGGGCGCGTCAGTGCCCCGGCGCTGCCCGTCGGGGCGGTGCGCGTCGGCGGCTTCGGCGGTGTCTCCGGCCTCGCCGACCACCTCGTCACCGAGCGATACGACCACGTCGTCGACGCCACCCACCCCTTCGCCGAGCAGATCACGGCCAACGCCCTGGCCGCCACGGCGCGCGTCGGCGTGCCGCTCGTCCGGCTGCAGCGCCCGGGGTGGTCCGTGCACCCGCACGCCGCCACGTTCACGTGGGTCGAGGACGTCGACGCCGGCCGGGTCGCCGCCGAGGCTCTCGGGCGGCGCCCCTTCCTCACCACCGGACGGCAGCAGCTCGAGTCCTTCGCCACGTGGGACGACCGCTACGTCCTGGCCAGGGTCGTCGACCCGCCCGACTGGACCGTGCCGACGACGTGGGAGGTGCTGCGCGCCCGCGGGCCCTACCCCCATGCCGCCGAGCGCGAGCTGCTCAGGAGCCGCCGCATCGACGTGCTCCTCACGAAGGACTCCGGGGGCGCCCTGACCGAGGCCAAGCTCGCCGCCGCCCACGACCTCGGGATCCCCGTCGTCGTGGTGTGCCGACCGGCCGTGCCGGATGGCGTGCGGGTCGTCGAGTCGGTGGCCGACGCCGTGGCCGGGCTGGCCCCGAAACCTGCCTGACGGCATACGTCGTCGCGTACGTTCGTCGCGTGACGGCGGTGCAGCGGGAGCGGGCGCTGTGGGAGCGGCTGCTCCCGGGGCTCACCGTGCTGCGCCACTACGACCGCGTGTGGCTGCGCGGCGACGTGCTCGGCGGCGTCACCGTCGCGGCGTACCTCGTGCCCCAGGTGCTCGCGTACGCGGAGGTCGCGGGGCTCCCCGCCGTGACGGGGCTCTGGGCGGTCGGGCCGAGCCTGCTCGTCTACGCGGTGCTCGGCTCGTCGAGGCAGCTGTCGGTGGGGCCGGAGTCGACGACCGCGCTGATGACGGCTGCCGGTGTCGGCGCGCTCGTCACGGCCGCAGGCGGCGTCGCGATGCGTCAGGAGACGGCTGCGCTGCTCGCGATCGCCGTCGGGCTCATCTGTGTCGTCGGCTTCCTCACGCGCCTCGGCTTCCTCTCCGAGCTGCTCTCCAAGCCGGTGCTCGTGGGCTACATGGCCGGGATCGCGGCGCTCATGGTCGTCAGCCAGATCGGCAAGGTCACCGGCATCCGAGTGCAGGGCCAGTCGTTCGTGCAGGAGCTCGCGTATGCCGTCACCCACCTGGGTGCCGTGCACGTGCCGACGCTGCTGCTGTCGATGGGTGTGCTCGCCCTGCTCCTGGCCTTCCAGCGCCTGCGGCCCACGTGGCCCGGGCCGCTCATCGGCATGCTCGGCGCGACCGCCGTGGTGGCGCTCCTCGGGCTCGTCGACCGGGCCGGCGTGTCGGTCGTCGGCGACGTGCCCCAGGGGCTGCCGGCGATCCACGTGCCCGACCTCGGCAGCGTCGACGTGTGGCGGCTGCTGCCCGCGGCGCTCGGCATCGCGGTCGTCGCCTACTCCGACAACGTCCTCACCGGGCGGGCGTTCGGGGCGCGCCGCGGCGAGGCCGTCGAGAGCAACCAGGAGTTCCTCGCGCTCGGTGGCGCCAACGTGGCCACCGGTCTGCTGCAGGGCTTTCCGGTCAGCTCGAGCGGCAGCCGCACCGTCATCGCCGACGCGATGGGCGCCCGCACGCAGCTGCACTCCCTCGTCTCGCTCGCGCTCGTGGTCGCGACCCTGCTGTGGCTCGGGCCGGTCATCGGGGCCTTCCCGACGGCTGCCCTCGGCGCGGTCGTCGTCTACGCGGCGATCCGGCTCGTCGACCTCGCGGAGCTGCGGCGCATCGCCGCGTTCCGCCGCAGCGAGCTCGTGCTGGCGCTCGCGACGACCGTCGCGGTGCTGCTCTTCGGGGTGCTGCCCGGCATCGGCGCGGCCATCGCGCTGTCGGTGCTCGACCTGCTGCGCCGCATCGTGCACCCCCACGACGGCGTGCTCGGCTACGTGCCCGGCGTCGCCGGCATGCACGACATCGACGACCACCCCGACGCCGTGCAGGTGCCCGGCCTCGTCGTCTACCGCTACGACTCGCCGCTCTTCTTCGCCAACGCCGACGACTTCACGGGGCGTGCCCTGGAGGTGGTCGACGAGGCCCAGCAGCGCGGCGACGTCTCGTGGTTCCTGCTCAACGCCGAGGCCAACACCGAGGTCGACCTCACCGCCGTCGACGCGCTCTCCTCGCTGTGCGCCACGCTCAGGGGGCGTGGCATCGTGTTCGCCATGGCTCGGGTGAAGGAGGACATGCGCGTCTCGCTCGAGGCCGGAGGCCTCGTCGAGCAGGTGGGCGCGTCCCTGATCTTCCCGACACTGCCGACCGCCGTAGCCGCGTACGCCGCCTGGTACGAGCGCGAGCACGGCTCGCCCCCGCCGGGGCTGCGCATCCCGCCCGTGCCGCCGCAGCCGAAGGCCGAGGCGTGACCGGGCCGACGGTCGTGGGGCTGCACGTGGCGAAGGCGCGCCGGCTGCCGACGCGTGCAGTGGAGAGCGTCGAGGCCGAGGCAGGGGCCGGGCTCGTCGGTGACCGCTACCACGGCAGCAGGCACCGTCACGTCACCGTGCAGTCTGCGGCCGACCTCGCGGCGGCAGTAGCGGACCTCGGGCGACCGGTCGACCCGGGCCTCACCCGGCGCAACGTCACGATCTCCGACGGCGACATCCCGACGAAGCCGGGCACGCACATCCGCATCGGTGAGGTGGAGCTCGAGGTGGTGCGGGTCGCGGCGCCGTGCCGGCTGCTCGACGACGACCTCGGCCCCGGCGCCGCGCGGGCGCTGCACGCCAGGGCCGGCACGGTGTTCCGGCTCCTCAGCTCCGGCACCATCCACGTGGGCGACGAGGTCGACCTCCACCCCGATCGGGAGAGCGCGTAGTCACGCGGTCTCCACGAAAGAGTCCCCGCAGGCAGTCGCTCGCGCGAACCCCTGATCGACAGAGCGCGGAGCAATGGTGCCCGCCTCGCCAGGGGCCACCGATGGAAGCAGGCCCCTGACGCGCGCAACGCGACCGCCGCTGCTGTTCGAATGGCGGCGCGGTTCGTGCCTGGGTGTGACGGAGTGCTCTCTCGACTTCTTACGGAGTGCTCTTTCGACTCGGCGTGCGCGACATGGCGCGGGCCGTGGCGAGGGCGGCGAGGAGGGAGCCCGCCGCGACGCGGCGGGCGAGGCGCGTGGCCGGGGCGATGTCGGCCCGACCTGCGGCAGGGCCGGTACCGAGGGTGCCGCGGTCCTCGACCCGCCCGTCGTAGGTGTTGGAGCCGCCGAGACGGACGCCGAGCACGCCGGCGAAGGCGGCTTCGACGACCCCGCCGTTCGGGCTCGGATGGGCGGGCGCGTCCCGCCGGATCGCCGCCCATCCGGCGCGGGCGCGGGGCCGTGAAGCTGCTGCCGCGAGCGTGAGGGCGCCCGCGACCCGCGCCGGCCCCCAGTTGGCGACGTCGTCGAGTCGTGCCGCTGCCCAGCCGAACTCGGAGTAGCGCTCGTTCCGGTGGCCGACCATCGCATCCAGCGTGTTGACGGCGCGGTAGCCGAGCAGACCCGGCAGGCCGAGCAGCCCTCCCCACAGCAGCGGGGCCACGACGGCGTCGGACGTGTTCTCGGCGAGGGACTCGATGCAGGCCCGGGCCACCCCGTCGGCGTCCAGTCCGGTTGTCTCCCTCCCGACGAGGTTGCGCACCTGGGTGCGGGCGGCGGCAAGGTCTTGGCGTCGCAGCTGGCCGTCGATGGTCTCGGCCTCCCGGGTCAGGGAGCGCCCGCCCAGCACGGCCCAGGTCGCGGCAGCGGTCAGGAGGGTGTGCGCCGTCACGCTCCTTCGGGCCGTCCGCTCGGCCACGACCCCGAGGGCCACCGTCGAGCCGACGAGGACTGCGACGTGGGTGACCCCGGGGCCGCGGCGTGCGGCATACGTGCGTCGCTCGAGCGCCATTGCCGCAGAACCGAAACCGGCTACCGGGTGCCAGCGACGCGGGTCACCGAAGGTCTGGTCGAGCAGGTAACCGAGCGCCAGTCCGAGCGCCCGGCTCATCGGAGGACGTCGAGCGCCGCCACGTCGCCGATGACGACGACCGCCGGCGCGCCCAACCGTTCGCGTTCGGCCGTATTGGCGATTTCGGCCAGCGGCGCACGCGCCGTGCGCATGCTCGGCAGTCCCGCATCGGCGACGACGGCAGCGGGCGTCTGCGACGACAGACCCTCGGAGACAAGCGTCGCGGCGACGGCGCGAAGCGTGGCCACCCCCATGAGGATGACGATCGTCGTGTTGCTGCGGGCGATGGCTCCCCAGTCGAGGGTGCTGCGAGGGTCGCCGGGGGCGACGTGGCCGCTGACCACCGTGAAGCCCTGCACCAGCGCGCGGTGGGTGACCGGGATGCCAGCGAGGGCCGGCGCGGCGATGCTGGACGAGATGCCGGGGATCACCGTGACCGGGATGCCACGAGCCGTGCAGGCCTCGGCCTCCTCACCTCCGCGACCGAAGACGAAGTTGTCGCCGCCCTTGAAGCGCAGCACGTCCCGTCCGGCGAGGGCGTGCTCGACGATCACGTCGTTGATGCGCTCCTGCGGTGTGAAGTCGCCCCTGGGGATCTTGCCGACGTCGATGACCATGACGTCGTCACGGGCGTGGCGCAGCGCGCTGAGGGGGGCAAGCCGGTCGTGCACGATGACGTCGGCCCGGCGGATGGCCTCGATGCCGGCGACCGTCAGCAGGCCGGGGTCTCCCAGCCCGCCGCCGAGCAGGGTCACCGAGCCGACCACCGGTGTGTCGCCATCCACGGGCCGATCCGGCAGGTCGGCGGCGCTCGGAGCCGTCGAGACGTCCGCCCGCAGCACCACGTCGTGGGTCGTCGGGTCGGCCGCCGCGTCGAGGGTGACCAGTGCCCGCTCGGCGAGGTCGCGCAGCGAGGTCGGGAGGTCGTCGAGCTCGGCGGCGACCGTGACCCGGGCACCGTCGCGCAGCAGCGCGTGCACGATGGCGACCGAGTGTGGCGTGACCCGGGCCAGCAGGACCGACAGCCCGGTGAAGCTCAGCTCAGGCGACACGACGCAACCTCCCCAGCTCGGCGAACGCGGCAGCGACCGACCGTGACGTCTCAGGGTCTCGCACGGCCAGCCGGACCCACGTGGGCCCGAGCCCCGGGAAGGTCTCGCCGCGCCGGACGGCGAACCCGAGGGCGGCCAGGTCGGCACGCACGGAGGCGGCACCCAGCGGGCTGGTGTCCACGAGCACGAAGGGGGCGTCGGACGGTGCGGCGGTGCGCAGCCCGACGGCCTCCAGCTCTCGCACGAGCACCTCGCGGTCGACCGCGATCGTCATCGCGCCGGCCTCGGCCTCGGCAACGGCCCGCTCCGAGAGGCAGGCCACCGTCGCGACGACGGCCGGACTCGACACCGACCACGGCGGCTGCACGGCCTTGAGCGCGGCGACGACGGCTGGGTCGCCGACGACGTAACCAGCCCGCAGGCCGGCGAGGCCCCAGGTCTTGGTGAGGGACCGGACGACGAGCAGGCCGTCGAGGTCGGGTCCGATGACCGACTGGGTCTCTCCGGGCACGGCGTCCATGAAGGCCTCGTCCACCACGACGAGGCGACCCGGCGCGCGCAGCGAGCGCAGGTCGGACGCGCGATGCAGCACGCCGGTGGGGTTCGTCGGGTTGCCGACCACGACGAGGTCGGCGCCCGCGTGCTCGCCCCCGGCGGCGAAGGGGCGAGGGTCGAGCCGGAAGCCCGTGGCGCGCGACAGCACGCAGCGCCCGACGTCATGACCGGCGGCGGCCAGCGCGGCCTCGGGCTCGGTGAACTGGGGGTGGACCACGACCGGACGTGCGGTGCGAACGCCGCGGGCCACGAGGGTGAAGGCCTCGGCGCCACCGGCGGTCGGCAGGACGCTGCTCGCGTCGACGCCGTGCCGGGCGGCGATGGCCTCGACCGCCGGCGCGGCGTCGGGGTAGCGGCCGAGCTCGTGCAACGAGCCCGCGATGGTGTCGGCGAGCCACGGTGGCGGCGCGGGGAGGCGGACGTTGACGGCGAGGTCGACCAGGCCTGGCGCGACGTCGCGGTCGCCGTGGTGGTGCAGGTCGACGTTCACGAGGCCCGCCTCGAGGAGCCGGCCCGGGCGGCGTACGCGTGGACGGCGTCGGCGAAGCGGCCGGCGAGGTGGGGGTGCCCGGCCCAGTGCGTGTGGAGGTACGACGCGTGCACGGTCGCCCGACCGGTGCCGGCGGGGTCGAGCGCGAAGCCGTCGGGGGTGCCGTCGAGCAGCCAGGCGGCGGGGCGCGCGATGTGGCCGGCGGGGTCGGCGCTGACCGTCGTCCGGTGGAACTCGTGGCCGGTGACGCGCGTGCCCGGCACACCCAGCACCGAGTCGCCCGGCGCCACGGCCGTGCGGTAGCCCAGGGTGAGGCGCGGGCCCATCGAGCCCACGCCCGGGATGACGCCGACCATCTCGTTCCCGTCGACCGAGGCGCTGAGGTAGAGCATGCCGGCGCACTCGGCGACGGTCGGGAGGCCTGCGGCCACTGAGCGCCGGATGTCTTCTCGCAGTGACGAGTTGGCCGACAGCTCCTCGGCGTGGACCTCGGGGAAGCCGCCGCCGAGGTAGAGTCCGGCGGTCCCGGTGGGAAGCCTCGGTGAGGTCAGCGGGTCGAACACGACGGGCTCGAGACCCGCAGCGCGGAGCAGCTCGTCGGTCTCGGCGTAGCGGAACGTGAAGGCTCGTCCGCCGGCGACGGCGACGACCGGCCTGCGGCCCTCCGACCCGGGGCGGGCAAGGTCACGGCGAGCGGCGTCACCGAGCGCCGCCGTGGCGTCCCAGGCGGCGTCGTCGAGGTCGGCCGCCGAGCGCGCGATGGACATCACGTGGTCGAGGTCGACATGCTCGGCGACGCGTTCGGCCAGCAGGGCGATGGAGTCCTCGGCCTCGTCTCGCTCGGCGGCGGGCACGAGACCGAGGTGCCGCGAGGGCGCCTCGATGCCGGCGTCTCGCGGCAGCACGCCGAGGACCGGCACGCCCGTGGCGTCGAGGGCCGACCACACCTCGCGCATGTGCCGCCCGGATGCCGCCTTGTTGAGCACCACGCCGGCCACCCGGGCGCCCGGCTCGAAGGTGGCGAGACCGTGCACGATCGCCGCGGCCGTGCGGGTCATGTGGCTGACGTCGAGGGCCAGGACGATCGGCGAACGGGTCAGCGACGCGACGTGGGCCGTCGAGGCGTAGCCGTCCCCACCGATGCGGCCGTCGAAGAGGCCCATGACCCCCTCGATGACCGCCACGTCGGTGGGCCCGTCGGCGGTGGCGCCGTGGACGAGCATCGGCGCGACGAGCGCCTGGCTGGTGAGGAACGGGTCGAGGTTGCGACCCGGCCGGCCGGTGGCGAGGGAGTGGTAGCCCGGGTCGATGAAGTCGGGACCGACCTTGAAGCCGGCCACGCCCAGCCCGCGGGCGCGCAGCGCCGCCATGAGGCCGGTGGCGAGTGTCGTCTTGCCGTGGCCCGAGCCCGGAGCCGACACCACGAGCCGCGGCAGCACGGTGCCGGTGGGCTCCTGCGGGTCCTCCGCCGTCCCGGGCAGGCGGCCGAAGGCCGCACCGAGGGCGCCGTCGAGGGCGGAGTCGAACGCGGTCACCACTCGATCCCCCGCTGGCCCTTCTGGCCGGCGTCGAAGGGGTGCTTGACCTTGGTCATCTCGGTCACGAGGTCGGCGAGCTCGAGCACCGCCTGCGGGCAGCGTCGGCCGGTGATGACGACGTGCTGGTGGCCGGGCCGGTCGCGCAAGGTCGTGACGACGTCGTCGACGTCGATCCAGCCCCACGCCATCGGGTAGGTGAACTCGTCGAGCACGTAGACGCCGTGCGTCTCGTCGGCGAGGCGCCGCTTGATCTCGGCCCAGCCCTCGCGGGCCGCCTCGGCGTGGTCGTCGTCGGTGCCCTCCTTGCGGCTCCACGACCAGCCGGCGCCCATCTTGTGCCACTCCATCGGCCCGCCGCGGCCGGTCTCACGGTGCAGCTCGCCCAGGGTCTCGACGGCGGTCTGCTCGCCGATGCGCCACTTCGCGCTCTTGACGAACTGGAACACCCCGACCGACCAGCCCTGGTTCCAGCCGCGCAGGGCGAGCCCGAAGGCGGCCGTCGACTTCCCCTTGCCGTCGCCGGTGTGGACGATGAGCAGCGGCCGGTTGCGGCGCTGGCGCGTCGTGAGCCCGTCGGCCGGGACCGTGGTCGGCTGACCGCGCATCAGGCAGCCCTCCCCGTGGTCGCACGGGTCGCGCGAGCCGTACTCGCCGCGCCGACGATGGCGGCGGCCGCGAGCTCGCCGACGGGCAGGTGCTCGGCGCCGAGCTGCTCCGCGAGGCGGGCCGCGAGGCCCATGCGGAAGCGCCCGGTCTCGCAGTCCAGCACCACCGACTCCACGCCTTCGTGGCGCAGCCGGGCGGCGGCGCGGGCCGAGCGCGCAAGCGCGTCAGGCCCGCTCGTGGCGCGGCCGTCGGTGACGATCACCAGCAGCGGCCTGCGGTTCGGGTCGCGCAACCGCTCGACACGCAGGGTCTCGTAGGCCGTCTCGAGCCCTTCCGCGAGGGGCGTCCGTCCGCCGTGCGGGAGGTCGCGAAGCCGGCGGGCGGCGACGTCGACGGACCCGGTCGCGGGCAACGTGAGATCGGCAGCGGCTCCGCGGAAGGTCACGAGACCGACCTTGTCACGGCGCTGGTAGGCGTCGAGCAGCAGGGACAGGACCGCCGACTTCACGGCCTCCATGCGTCGGCGCGCGGCCATCGAGCCGGACGCGTCGACGCACAGCAGCACGAGGTTGGACTCCCGGCCCCGGAGCACCGACCGTCGCAGGTCGCCGGGGAGCACCCGGAGCCGGGCGTCCACCGGACGGGCGGGTCCGGCGGCTCCTCGGCTCGCTGCTGCGCGGATCGTCGCGGGCAGGTGGACGGGCCCGGCCGGGCGAGTGGTCGAGCCGACCCGTCGGCCCGAGCTGGTGATGGCGGCCGAGCGGCGGCCCGGGTCGCCGCGCCCGATCCCCTTGGCGCGCAGGAGGCGTGCCCGGTACGGCTCGTCGGCGGCGCTCACACCCGACGCCGCGGGCGCTCCCGCGGGCTGTGGCTCGGGCTGCTCGGTCGTCTCGCTCGGCTCGGTCGTCTCGTTCGGTTGGTTCGACTCGCCCGCCTCCTGGGACCTCGACTCGTCACGGGACCCGCTCGGCGGGCTCGCCTCGCTCGCTGGCTCGTCGGTGTCGGGCTCGCCCCCACCGTCGGGATCCGGGTCGGGCTCCGGCTCGGGCTCCGGCTCCAGGGCCCCGTCGCGGAGCAGCTGCTCGAGGAGGTCCTCGTCGAGGCCGGGGGAGTCGAAGGGGTTGCGGCGCCGGCGGTGCGGCAGTGCGAGCCGGGCGGCGGCGCGCACGTCGTCGACCGTCACCTCGTCGCGGCCCGACCACGCCGCGTGCGCGACGGCCGCCCTCGCGGTGACGATGTCGGCGCGCAGCCCGTCCACCTCGAAGCCCGCGCACACGTGGGCGATCCGGTTCAGCTCGCGATCCGGGAGGGCGACCTCGCCGAGCATCGAGCGGGCTGCCGAGATCCGGTCGCGCAGCGCGTCCTGCTCCGCGCGGAACCTCGCCACGAACCCAGCCGGGTCGGCGTCGAAGGCCAGGCGGCGGCGTACGACCTCGGCCCGCAGCGCGGGCTCACGCGGCGCCGCGACCTCGACGGTCAGCCCGAAACGGTCGAGCAGCTGCGGGCGCAGCTCGCCCTCCTCGGGGTTCATCGTGCCGACGAGCACGATGCGGGCGGCGTGCGAGACGGAGACCCCGTCACGCTCGACGGTGTTGCGTCCCATCGCCGCCGCGTCGAGCAGCAGGTCGACGAGGTGGTCGTGGAGCAGGTTGACCTCGTCGACGTAGAGGATCCCGCGGTTCGCGGCCGCGAGCAGCCCCGGCTGGTATGCCGTCTCGCCGCGTCCCAGCGCGCGCTCGAGGTCGAGCGAGCCGACCACACGGTCCTCGGTGGCGCCGATCGGCAGCTCGACGAGCCGGGCGGGGCGGGTGTCGACGGCGGCGCTCTCGCCGTGCGGCCCGTCGGGGCAGCCCGCGCCGACCCCGACACCGGCACCGACGAACGGGGCGCAGCCGAAGCGGCAGCCGGCGACGACCTGCTGGTGCGGCATCACGGCGGCGAGGCCGCGCACCATCGTCGACTTCGCGGTGCCCTTCTCGCCGCGCACGAGCACGCCGCCCACGTCGGGGGAGACCGCCGTGAGCACGAGCGCGAGGGCGAGGTCGTCGGACCCGACGACGGCCGAGAAGGGGAACGTGGCCGGGCGGTCCGCCGGGTCGTTCCCGAGGTGGTTGGTGCCGTCGTTCGTGCCGTCGCGCATGTGGCTGCGAGCCTCCTGCGGGTGCCGCGCCCGCGTCGGTGGACCGGACGCGCCCGGCGGGCGCGACCAGCGACGGGAGATGCCCTGGCTTCCCGCGACCGTCAGGTCAGGGGTTCACAGTGGCGGGACCGCTCCGGACTTGCACCGGATTCCTCTCGACGTCGCCACGCGCAGTCTGCCACGTTCGGACCGGGTCACGCTGAACGGGCCACGTACCCGGGGTCGAGGTCGTCGGGCAGCACCGCGACGACGGCCCGCCAGAGGTCGGTCGTCGACACCGGCACGAGCACGGGCCCGTGGTCGTCGACCTCGACCCGCAGCATCCCGGCATCCGTGTCGAGCCACGCGAGCCGGCGGGCGACCGTGCGATCGTCGTCGACGAAGGTCACGTCGACGAGGGCGAGGTGCCAACCGCCGGCGCGCACCGATGCGGCGGCCGCGGGCCAGGGCGTCAGCAGCCCGGCGAGGGCCTCGACGCCCGACACCCTGGCAGCCGAGGAGCTGGCCGCGACGTCGTCGAGCACCGACTCGTCGACGACGACGGAGCCGGCCCCCAGCCGCGGACGCGGGCCGACTCGGGTGAGGCGCGCGACCGACTCGGGCACGAACTCGGCCCCGACGGGCGCGAAGTCGTAGGTGCCGTCGCCGAGGTCGGTGAGCAGGGCCGCGCCGTCGGACACCCAGCCGTGGTGGAGGCGTACGTCCTCGGGTCCGGCGACGAGCACCTGGAGCGAGGTGACCGATCCCGCAACCGACGCGAGAGCCGTCCGGAGCAGGGGGTGCGCCACGCCATCGAGCACCGCGCCGGCGTCGGTGAGGCGTCCGAGCGTCGCGTCGCAGGAGTCGACGGCGTAGCTCGACAGCTCGGCGAGGGTGATGAAGGCCTCCGCGTCGAGTCGCAGGGTCCCCTCCGCGGGGTCGAACTCGATGCTCATGCGGGCACGCGTCCCGGCACGTCGTCGGGCACGCAACCGGTCTCGCGCACGACGAGGCTCGCGGCGACCGCGGCGATGAGCGGGCCCATCTCGGTGAGCCGAAGCGTGCCGACGTTCGCCGTGAGGGTGACGCCGGTGCCGTCGACCACCGTCGACCAGGACTCCGTGGTGACCGACTCACGGGCGGGCGTCGAGTGCGTGGTGAGGCGACGCGAGCCGGCGTGACCGCCCACTCCCAGCTCCTCGTGGTCGAGGAGCAGGTGGTCGGCCACCTCCTCGTCGTGGCGCATGATCTGGCGCTGCCAGTCGCCGAGCGGCCCGTCGACGGGGCCGGCCGTGAGCACGAAGTTGGTGCGGAAGAGCCCGGACCGGTCAGGCTCGAGGGCGGCCACGACCCCGGCGTCCTCGGGCAGCACGATCGTCTCCCAGCCGGTTGGCACGTCGAACGAGACGCTGCCCCCGCGGGCGCTGACGGTCGTCAGCCGCGTCGTCGGGACGCGGCCGGAGTCCGTGCGGGCATCAGTCATGGTTGGGTGCTTCCTCCCCTGTGGCGACGTGGTCACACGGCATCCCCGACGGTCCCCGACGCCCTGCGATAGCCCATGATGGGGCCGCGAGGCCCCGGGCATGACCGGAACGGGCAGATCTGTCGCAGATCCTTCGTCGCGCTAGGGTCGCGGCTGTGATCGACCGAGCCAGCGACGTGCCGATCGAGGTCGTGGGTGTCGGTGCCGCGGGGCTGGGCACGCTCGCTCCCGACGCGCGGCGCCTCGTCGACGAGGCCGAGGTCGTCGTCGGAGGCGACCGGCACCTGCGCATGCTCGGCGGGCGCCCGGGGGTGCGGCTCGTGCCGTGGCCGTCGCCGCTGCTGCCGGGGCTGCGGGCCCTCCTCGCCGACGTCTCCGGTCGGCGCGTCGTCGTGCTGGCGAGCGGTGACCCCCACGTCTCCGGCATCGGCTCGACACTGGTGCGTGAGCTGGGGGCCGAGGTCGTACGCGTGCACCCTGCGGTCTCGTCGGTGGCCCTGGCCCGCGCGCGGATGGGCTGGGCAGCAGAGGACTGCGAGGTCGTGACGCTCGTCGGGCGCGACGTGGACCGGCTGCGCCGGGACCTCGCGCCTCGGGCGAGGCTCGTCGTGCTGACCTCGGGCGAGGACGCGCCGGCCCGCATCGCGTCCCTTCTCGCCGACGAGGGGTATGCCGGCAGCCGCCTCACGGTGCTCGCCGACCTCGGGACGCCGGCCGAGTCGCGCACCGAGGGGGTGGCCGCATCGTGGGACGGCCGTCCCGCCCCTCGGCTGCACCTCGTCTGCGTCGAGTGCTCGACGGGGCCCGCCTCCCGCGCGCCGTCGCTGGTGCCGGGACTGCCCGAGACGGCATACGAGCACGACGGGCAGCTGACGAAGCGCGTCGTGCGGGCGGCGGCGCTCGCCCACCTCGCGCCACGGCCCGGCGACGTCATGTGGGACCTCGGGGCAGGGGCCGGCTCGGTGGGCATCGAGTTCGCCCGGCAGCACCCGCGCAACGAGGTGCACGCCGTCGAGCGTGACCCCGAGCGTGCCGAGCGCGTGCGCCGGAACGCCCGGGCGCTCGGGGTGCCGGGGCTGCAGGTGGTCGAGGCGTGGTCGGCCGATGCCGTCGCCTCGCTGCCCAGGCCGGATGCCGTGTTCGTCGGGGGTGGGGCCACGGCCGGGCTGCTCGACGAGTGCTGGTCGGCGCTGGCACCGGGTGGCCGGCTCGTCGTCCACGGCGTGACGGTCGAGACCGAGCTGCTGCTGCACGATGCGCGCCGACGCCTGGGCGGGTCGATGAGCCGTATCGCCGTCGAGGAGCTCGACGGGATCGGGTCGCTCCACGGCTGGAAACCGGCCCGATCGATCTTCCAGTGGTCCGTGGAGAAGCCTGTGCTGCAAGAGGATTCGGAGTCGAACTCATGACCGTGCACTTCATCGGGGCTGGGCCGGGTGCCGCCGACCTGCTGACCCTGCGGGCCGTGCGGCTCGTCGGAGAGTCGCAGGTGTGCCTCTACGCCGGGACGTACATCGGCGACGAGGTGCTCGCGCACTGCCCCGACGGCGCGCAGCTCGTCGACACCCAGCACCTCGACCTCGACGCCATCACGGAGCACTGCGTCCGGGCCCACGAGGCCGGGCACGACGTCGCGCGGCTCTGCTCGGGGGACCCGTCGATCTACTCGGCCGTCGCCGAGCAGACGCGACGTCTCGACCGGGCCGGCGTGCCCTGGGACGTCACGCCGGGCGTGCCGGCGTACGCGGCCGCCGCGGCCCTGATCGGACGCGAGCTGACGGTTCCCGAGGTCGCCCAGTCGGTCGTGCTCACCCGGGCCCGGCGCGACTCGACGCAGATGCCCGACACCGAGACGCTCGCCCACTTCGCGAGCTCGCGGGCGACGCTCGTGCTCCACCTCGCGATCCGCCACACCCGTGAGCTCATGGCCACGCTCGTCGACGACTACGGCGCCGGCTGTCCCGTCGTCGTGGTGGCCAACGCCGAGCAGCCCGACCAGCTCGTGCTCCGTGGCACGGTCGCCGACGTCGCCGACCAGGTCGAGGCGGCCGGGCTGCGGCAGGCCGCCGTCATCCTCGTCGGGTGGGCCCTCGCCGCGCGCGACAGCGACGACTTCGTCGAGTCGCACCTCTACGGCACGCGGATCACACGAGGGGCCCGAAACCCGCAGCGCTCCTAGGCATCTCGCGGGCCCCCATGGCGCGGCACCACCGCGTGTGTCAGGATGCGAGGGCCGCAGTGCACGGGAAGTCGGTGTGACTCCGACGTGGTCCTCGCCACTGTGACCAGGGAGCAAGTCCCCACCATCGCCACTGGTGACCTCAGGTGAACAGCCGGGTCGTCGGGAAGGCGGGGAGGCGCGACGATCTGGAAGCCAGGAGACCGGCTGCGGCGTGATCTGTCCACGAGGCATGGAAAGAAAGGGTCAACCTGCCATGGCCACTGCTGCATCCGTCGTCCCCGCCAGCGCGTCCACCGCATCCGTCAAGGTCCCCGTGTGGGCCTGGCTGCTGCTCGCGTTCGCCGTCTTCACGATCTACGTCCTCGCGCAGGAGAACGGTGCGCTGCTCAGCGCCCCGGCCGCCGAGATGCTCCACGAGCTGACGCACGACGCGCGCCACGCGCTCGGCGTCCCCTGCCACTGACATGGCGGTGGGTTTCGGCTCCGTGCTTCGGCGCGGGGCCCTGGCCGGCGTGCTCGCAGGCCTGGCAGCCGCCGTCGCCATCTGGCTCCTCGTCGAGCCGGTCATCCGGCGCGCCCTCGTCATCGAGGACACCCGCTCGATGCACGGTGGGCAGTCGGCCGGCGTGCCGATGCACGGCGGCGGGGAGCCGCTCGTCTCGCGCTCGGCGCAGGTCGTCGGTGGTGCCGTCACCTCGGTGATCGTCGGCGTGGCGGTGGGCGTCATCTTCGCGGTCGTCTTCGCGCGCATGCGCGACCGGCTGCCGGGCCGCGGCGACTTCGGCCGTTCCCTCGTGCTCGCCGCGGTCGGCTTCGGGGCCGTCACGCTGCTGCCCGCACTGAAGATCCCGGCCAACCCGCCGGCCGTGGGCGACCCGCAGACCGTCGGGAGGCGCACGACCCTGTATGCCGTCGTCCTCCTGCTCGGGGTCGCGATCGCGGTCGTGGTGCCGATGCTCGACCGGTGGCTCACGACGCGCGTTCCGACGCCGTCGACACGCTGGACGCTCGACGTCGTCGCGACCGTGGTGCTCGTCGGGCTGGTGCTCGTCCTCGTTCCGGGCACCCCCGACCAGGTGCCCGCGGACGTGCCCGCGGCCGTGATCTGGGACTTCCGCCTCGCCTCGCTCGCCCAGCTCGGCGTGATGTGGCTGACGCTGGGACTCGCGTTCGGCCTGCTCATGGAGCGGGCCGGTGCGACGCGTCCTGCGGACGCGCGGGCCGACGCCGGCGCGCCCGTCTCGGCGTGACGGCATACGCAAGCGCTTCTCCCACAGGCTCGCCCGACGCCGCGTGCATCGTCCGCGTGTGCCGTGACTGCTGCTGTGGCACCGAGAGCAAGCACCCCGGGGTCGACCACGACGGGCTCCTCGCCCGCCTCGAGGTCGGCACCGGGGGCCACGCACGGGTGTTGCGGAGTGCGTGCCTCCTCGCCTGCGACGAGTCGAACGTCGTCGTCGTGACCCCCTCGCCGACGGGGCGCGCAGCCGGGGCACGGCCGGTGTGGCTGCGGGCGGTCCTCGACGACGCGACCGTCGACGAGGTCAGCGCCTGGGTACGGCTGGGTGGGCCGGGTGTGGCGGGAATCCCTCGGGCGCTGGAGTCACGGGTCTTCGCGCCGAGCGGGCTGTCGCTGACGTGGGCGATGGTCTGACGCGTCCGGTCAACGGTCCGCGCGCACGTCGAGCCCGACGCCGATGACGTCGCCGTCCTCGATGTCCTCGGCCCGACGGACGGCATCCTTGAGCGGCACGATGTAGCCGCCGTCCTTGGGCCACAACGACGTCGACCACTCGGTGCGGCCGACCCGCGCGGTGACGGGAATCATGCCCCAGCCGTAGCTCACGTGTGCGACGTCGTGCAGCGCCTCCGACTCGGGCTCGGGCACGCGGACGAAGAAGTACGGTGCCGGGCCGCGCCACTGGTAGACGGCGCCCTCGAAGTCGAGCTGCATGTCGTCAGGATGCCTCAGCGGGTCCAGCGTGGCACGCCGCCCGGGCGGTCGGGGCACGCCGCCCGGGCGGTCGTGGCCGCCGGTGGCGTCGTCACGTCGCCGCGTCGGAGCTGAAGGCGCGTGGCGTCATGAGGACGGCCGGCGTGAACTCCACGGGTTCCGGCTGGGCGTCGCCCATCGACAGACCGGCCCGTGACATCGCCTTCGGGAACACCTCGCGGTTGAAGGTCTCCAGCTGCTCCTTGGTCTCCCACACCTCGACCAGGCTGAAGCCGTCGTGCACCGGATAGGCGAAGTGCACCAGCAGTCCCTCGGAGTCGCCCTCCTCGTCCAGGACCTCCTGGACGGCCCTGTGCATGGCCAGGTACACGTCGATCGGCGCCGGGACGTGGAGCTGATATCCGTACATCGCCAACCTCCATCTGTTGCTTCGATGGGACGGCACCGGCCGGGCGCCTGTCAAGGAGCACTCGGTGGCGGAGGCCGCAGGGTCCCTGCCCGCATGTCTGCGACCGTGACGAGGCCGGTCCCTGACGTGCCGCAGCGCGGCTCAGTGCACGAAGCGCGGCGTCCAGACCTGGCCCGACGCCGTGACCCTCGTGCCGGTCGCGCACACGATGACGAGGCACTTCATGTCGATGCTCGCCGGGTCGAGGGCGTCCAGTGTCGTGACGGTGAGCGACTCCTCGGCGCGGCCGACGTCGCGACCGACGACGACGACGGTGTCGCCTCCCCGCTCCTCGAGCAGGGCCTCGCGTGCCCGGGCGACCTGTTCGGTGCGGCTGCGCGAGGCGGGGTTGTAGAGCGCGATGACGAGGTCGGCTGCGGCCGCCGCACGCAGGCGGCGCTCGATGACGTCCCACGGCTTGAGGCGGTCGGAGAGCGACATGACCGCGAAGTCGCCGCCCAGGGGCGCGCCCGCTCGTGCGGCGACGGCCTGCGCGGCGGTGACGCCGGGCACGACCCGCACCGGCACGTCTCCGTATCCGTGGGTCTCCGCCGCCTCGAAGACGGCGGACGCCATCCCGAAGACGCCGGCATCGCCGCCCGACACGACCGCGACCCGCTCGCCCTTGCGGGCCAGCTCCAGGGCGTCACGGGCACGGTCGACCTCGACGGTGTTGCCCGACGCGTGCCGGGTCAGACCCTCACGCTGCGGTACGCGGTTGACGTAGGGCGCGTAGCCGACGACGTGAGCCACCTCGGCGAGGGCAGCCGAGGCCTCGGGGGTGAGCCACCGGTCGGGGCCCGGGCCGAGGCCGACGACGACGACCTCGCCCGCAACCCCATGCGCCGGGCTGACGCCGGCCGCCAGGGGAGCCGTCCCACTGGCTGGGGTGGATGACGCGGCTCGACCAGCAGCGTCGGCGCGCAGGTCCTTGCCCGGCACGACGACCATCGACATGTACGGCACCGTCATGGGGTCCACGTCGACGACGCGCAGCACTCGCTCCGCGTCGGAGCTCGCCCGCTCGACGTAGCGTGCGTCGTCGAGCCGTCCGGCCTGGCGCAGCGCCTCGCGGACGTTCTCGAAGGTACGCCCGAGCTTCATGACGACCGCCGCCTCGGTGTCGGCGAGACGGCGAGCCAGCTCGGGCACCGGCAGCGTGCCGGGCAGGATCGTCAGCACGTCCTCATGACGGCACAGGCCGGTCGCCACGGCTGCCGCGCTGCCGCTCACCGACGTCACGCCGGGCACGACGGCGGTGTCGTAGCGGTCGGCGAGGCGATCGTGCAGGTACATGTACGTGCCGTAGAAGAGCGGGTCGCCCTCGGCGAGGACCACGACGTTGCGACCCGAGTCCAGGTGTGCCGCAAGGCGATCCGCTGAGTCGTCGTAGAAGTCGGCCATGAGGCCGTGGTAGCCGAGCGGGTGGTCGGTCGAGCCGGTCGTCACGGGGTAGACGAGCAGCTCCTCGATGACGTCGTCGCGGAAGTAGGTGGACGCGATCCGGCGGGCGATGGAGTCGCCCCGCGGGCCGCTGTGGAAGGCGACGACGTCGGCCTCGCCGATGAGGCGGGCGGCCTTGACGGTGACGAGCTCCGGGTCGCCGGGGCCCACCCCCACCCCGCGCAGCCAGCCCTTCACAGCTCCTCCTCGCGGGCGAGCGCGTTGACGGCGGAGGCGGCGAGGGCCGAGCCTCCACGGCGCCCGTGGACGACGAGCCAGGGGATGTCGAACGGGTTCTCGGCGAGGGCGACCTTCGACTCGGCCGACCCGATGAAGCCGACCGGGATGCCGACGATCGCGGCCGGCCGCGGGCCGCCGTCGGCGATCGTCTCGAGCAGGTGGAAGAGGGCGGTCGGTGCGTTGCCGATGGCGACGACGGCACCCTCGACGCGCTCGCCCCAGAGGGACACCGCAGCGGCGGACCGCGTTGTGCCCCAAGCCTTTGCGAGGTCCGGAACACGATCGTCGCGGAGCGTGCACACGACCTCGTTGTCGTGCGGCAGCCGCGCCCGGGTGATGCCCGACGCGATCATGTGGGCATCGGTGAGGATCGGTGCACCGGCCTGGAGGGCCTCACGTGCCGCCGCGACGAGACCCGGGTGGACCGCGATGTGGTCGGTGAGGTCGACGTCTCCGCTCGCGTGGACCATCCGCACCGCGACGACGCGGGCGTCCTGGGGCAGGTGGTCGAGCCGGGCCTCCGCCCGGATGGTGGCGAAGGACCGCCGGTAGATCTCGGCGCCGTCCGTCTCGTACGCGTAGCGGCGGGTCGGGGGGGTCGTCATGCGGTCTCCGGGGCGGTGCTGGCGGCGGCGTGGGGCGAAGCGTGTGGTGCGGCGTGGATGACGGCGAGCGCGTCGTCGAGGGAGCGCGGTGCGAGCACGTCGACGTATGCCGTCGAGGGTGTCCCGCACCGACGCTCGCACCCGCTGACGTGCACGGGCAGCACGCCCGCCGGCAGCTCGGGTGCCAGCTCAGCAGCCATGGCGCGGGTGTCGACCGCTGACCGGGCGCACCCGGGCAGCCCGGTGCAGGCGTGGAGGCGGTGCCACGGTGAGCCGTCGTGGGTCGCGAGCCCGGCGGCCTCGAGGGCTGCCAGGTGGGCCGCGCCCTGCTCGACCACGAGCGAGCGCCACGGCGTCACGCGTACGGAGTCGGCGACCCGGGCCAGTGCGTCGACGTGCCGGCGGCGCAGGAGGCCGAGTGGCACGGCGACCACGGCGTGCTCGGCGACCGCGCCGAGTGGGCGGGCGGGTGCAGGAGTCGGTGTGGCGGTGGCCGTGGGGACCGGGCCGAGCGGCTCGGTGAGCTCGTCGACGTGCCAGGCGGTCGCTCCTCCCCGGGTGCGCTCGGCGAACTCGAGTGCGAGCCCGACGAGAGTCGGCACCGCCTCGTCGAGCGGCACTGCCCAGCCCCCCGGCCGGGAGCCTGCGAGCACGACGCCGCGGTCGGGCGCCGTCGCGAGGAATGCAAGGTCGAACGTTTCCCCGACGACGTCCCCACGTCCGTCGTCGAGGGCGAAGAGGAACCGTCCGCCCAGGCGGGAGAGCGCGGGTTCGCTGCAGAGTGCCTCGTCGAGAGCGGCGACGAGGGGACGCACGTCACACCGCCCGCCCCCGTCGAGCCCAGACAGTGGCGACGAGACGAGGTTCCGGACCAGCTCGTGGCTCGGCGTCGGCACGAGGCCCGTCGCGATGATCGCCGCCCGCACGTCCGCGGTCAGTGGATCGGGCAGGCCGCGCAGCTGGAGGGCTGCACGGGAGGTGAGCTGGATGGCCGGATCATCTTGTCCTGCAACGACATCGAGCAGCTGTGACAGGGCCCCCACCGGCACGGGCTGAGCAGCCGGGCGCAGCCGGACGATCGAGCCGTCCGCCGCGGAGAAGGGCCGCGCGATGCCCGGGCAGGCGTCGGCGGCCTCGCGCGCTGGGCTCGTGGGGGCGGTCACGCGGCACATCGTAGGGCCGGCCCCGTCCGCGTCAAGGCGCCCGTCTCGGGCTATGGTGGGCGCAGCGTCGTCGACCAGGAACCCGGTGAGAGTCCGGGACGGTCCCGCCACTGTGAGTCGCCACCCGTGAGGGAGGCGGTGAGTCAGGAACTGCCGGCAGCGCTTCTCTTTCCTTTCGACCGCGGGGCGTGGACACCCCGCCGAGGAGTTCCAGTGACGCGCATCGCGCTG
This sequence comes from Terrabacter terrigena, assembly GCF_042676085.1. Taxonomy (NCBI): domain Bacteria; kingdom Bacillati; phylum Actinomycetota; class Actinomycetes; order Micrococcales; family Intrasporangiaceae; genus Terrabacter; species Terrabacter terrigena. The sequence continues at coordinate 43,987 of NZ_JBHTKH010000019.1, read as the reverse complement.
CTCTCGACGTCTGACACCGACCTGCTGTGCGCCCGCGGCAGCGGTGCCGACTACGTGCTCGCCAACCCGTCCCGGCCCGGTCACACGTCGATGGCCGAGGCGATCGAGGCTGCCGACATCGTCGTCGCCCGCATCCTCGGAGGGCCCCAGGACCTCTGCGACGGCTTCCGCCGGCTCCGCGTGACGGGAAAGCCCATGGTCGTGCTCGGTGGCGAGCAGACCCCGAACGCCTCGCTCATGGACCTCTCGACCGTGGCGCCCGGGGTCGTCGCCGAGGCGCACCGCTATCTCGCCGAGGGCGGCGCTGCCAACCTCCGCGAGCTGCACGCCTTCCTCGGCGACACGGTGCTCATGACCGGTGAGGGCTTCGAGCCGCCCGCGCCGCTCCCGGCCTGGGGAGTGCTCGACCGGCCCGGGGCGCACCCCGTGCCCCTCCCGACTCCCGACGCCGCGGGCGCTGCTCCCCGCCCGCGCGTCGGGATCCTCTTCTACCGAGCCCAGTACGCCGCCGAGAACACCGCCTACGTCCACGCGCTCGCCGACGCGGTCGACGCGGCCGGCGGCATCGGCGTGCCGGTGCACGTGTCGTCGCTTCGCGATGCCCCTGCCGACCTGCTCGAGCACCTCACGGCCTACGACGTCCTCGTCACGACGGTGCTGGCGGCGGGGGGCACGAAGCCGGGCACCGCGAGTGCGGGCGAGGACGACGAAGCGTGGGACGTGCAGGCGCTCGCCGCGCTCGACGTGCCGATCATCCAGGGCCTGTGCCTCACCTGGAGCCGAGAGCAGTGGGACGCGAGCGACGACGGCATGAGCCCGCTCGACGTCGCGACCCAGGTCGCGGTGCCCGAGTTCGACGGACGGCTCATCGCGAACGCCTTCTCGTTCAAGGAGATCGACGGCGACGGGCTCCCGCACTACGTGGCCGACCCCGAGCGCTGCGCTCGCTTGGCCACGCTCGCCGTCAACCACGCACGCCTGCGGCACACCCCGCCCGCCGAGCGCCGCATCGCGGTCGTCCTGTCGGCGTACCCGTCGAAGCACTCGCGCATCGGCAACGCCGTCGGGCTCGACACCCCGGTCTCGATCATCCGGCTGCTACGGGCGATGCGGGACGCCGGTTACGACCTGGGCGCCCCCGGCGCGATCCCCGGCACGGGGCCGCTCGAGCCCGTCGAGGGGGAGACGCCCGACACCACGGCCGGCAACGCCCTCATCCACGCCCTCATCGAGGCCGGCGGCCAGGACGAGGACTGGCTCACGCAGGAGCAGCTGAGCGGCCAGCCGGTGCGCATCCCGGCCGCCCGCTACCGGGAGCACTTCGACCGGCTGCCCGACGAGCTGCGTGCCGCCGTCACCGAGCACTGGGGCGAGGCGCCGGGCGACGTGTTCGTCGACCGGCACGCCGACGCCGGGGGTGAGCTCGTCGCGGCGAGCCTGCGCGCCGGCAACGTCGTCATCCTCGTCCAGCCCCCGCGCGGCTTCGGCGAGAACCCGATCGCGATCTACCACGACCCCGACCTGCCGCCCACGCACCACTACCTCGCCGTCTACGACTGGCTGGCAAGGGACTTCGGCGCCCACGCTGTCGTCCACATGGGCAAGCACGGCAACCTCGAGTGGCTGCCGGGCAAGAACCTCGCGCTCTCGGCCGCCTGCGGCCCCGATGCGACGATCGGCTCGATCCCGCTCGTCTACCCGTTCCTCGTCAACGACCCGGGCGAGGGCAGCCAGGCCAAGCGTCGCGCCCACGCGACGATCGTCGACCACCTCGTGCCGCCGATGGCGCGTGCCGAGTCCTACGGCGACATCGCCCGCCTCGAGCAGCTGCTCGACGAGTACGGCAACGTCTCCGTCATGGACCCGGCCAAGGCGCCGGCCCTGCGCGCAGAGATCTGGACCCTCATCCAGGCCGCCCAGATGCACCACGACCTCGGCCTCACCGACCGTCCCGACGACGAGGAGTTCGACGAGTTCGTCATGCACGTCGACGGGTGGCTGTGCGAGGTCAAGGACGTTCAGATCAGGGACGGGCTCCACATCCTTGGCGAGGCCCCCGCGGGGGAGGGCCTCGCCAACCTCGTGCTGGCGATCCTGCGGGCCAACCAGGTCTTCGCCGGTGCCGTGGGCGCCGTGCCGGGGCTGCGCACGGCACTCGGTCTGAGCGAGGGGCTGTCCGAGCGCTCGTCCGTCGACGACACCGAGGCGCAGGCGGCCGCCCTCGTGACCGCGCTCGCCGAGACCGACTGGGATGCCGGGGCGGTCGCCGGGATCGTGCGCGACCAGCTGGGCGACGACACCACGGGCGTCGACACCGAGGGCGTATGCCGTTCGCTGGCCTTCGCCTGCCGCGAGGTGGTGCCGCGCCTGCGCGCGACGACGGGCGAGATCGACGCCGTGCTGCACGCCCTCGACGGCGGCTACGTGCCGGCCGGCCCGTCCGGCTCGCCGCTGCGCGGCCTCGTCAACGTGCTGCCGACCGGTCGCAACTTCTACTCCGTCGACCCGAAGGCCATCCCGAGCCGACTCGCCTGGGAGACCGGCCAGCGCCTCGCCGACGACCTGCTCGCCCGGCACCGCGCCGACACCGGCGAGTGGCCGCGCTCGGTGGGCCTGTCGGTCTGGGGCACGTCCGCGATGCGCACGTCGGGCGACGACATCGCCGAGGTGCTCTCGCTCATCGGCGTGCGCCCGCGCTGGGACGAGATGTCGCGCCGGGTCGTCGGCCTCGACGCCATCCCGCTCGCCGAGCTGGGCCGGCCCCGCATCGACGTCACCGTGCGCATCTCGGGCTTCTTCCGCGACGCGTTCCCGCACGTCATCGCCATGCTCGACGACGCCGTGCGCCTCGTGGCCGACCTCGACGAGGGGCCCGAGGACAACTACCTCCGCGCCCACGTCGCCACCGACCTCGCCGACCACGGCGACACCCGCCGGGCGACGACCCGCATCTTCGGCAGCAAGCCCGGCTCCTACGGCGCCGGCATCCTCTCGCTCGTCGAGTCGGGCAACTGGCGCACCGACGCCGACCTCGCGGAGGTCTACGCCACGTGGGGCGGCTTCGCCTACGGGCGCGAGCTGGACGGCATACCTGCTCGGGCCGACATGGAGCGCACGTACGCGCGGATGGACGTCGCCGCGAAGAACATCGACACCCGTGAGCACGACATCGCCGACAGCGACGACTACTTCCAGTACCACGGCGGCATGGTCGCGACCGTGCGCGCGCTGACCGGGCGCGAGCCCAAGGCGTACGTGGGCGACTCGACGACTCCCGAGGCGGTGCGCACCCGCACGCTCACGGAGGAGACGGCGCGCGTCTTCCGCGCCCGTGTCGTCAACCCGCGGTGGATCGCGGCCATGCGCAAGCACGGCTACAAGGGCGCGTTCGAGCTGGCGGCGACGGTCGACTACCTCTTCGGGTTCGACGCGACCGCCGGCGTCGTCACCGACTGGATGTACGAGCAGCTCGCGCAGACGTACGTGCTCGACAAGGAGAACCGCGACTTCCTCCGGCACGCCAACCCCTGGGCGCTGCACGGCATGGTCGAGCGGCTGCACGAGGCCGTCGACCGCGGGCTGTGGGAGGAGCCGGACGCGGAGCTGCTCGCCGAGCTGCAGCAGGTCTACCTCGACGTCGAGGGCGACCTCGAGGACTGACGGCCGCTCAGAACTGCAGGTTGCGGAAGTCGTGCGTCACGACGTCGACGTCGCCGCAGCGCTTGCAGGTGAGGATGGTGCGGCCGCGCAGCTTCATACGGCTGTACTTGTGACCGAGGATCAGGCACTTCAGATTGCGCTTGGCCATCCTCCGAGTGTCCTCCGGAGGCCGGTCAGCTGCCGGTCAGGCGTCGTCGGAGTCGGTGAGGTCGTCGGAGTCGGTCAGGTCGGCGGTTGCGGTGCCGGGGTCGGGGAGGACCGGCTGGTCGGTGGGGTAGAGGCCGACCGCGAAGCCGTAGACGGTCGCGCCGTCGCGCGGCAGCGAGGTGAACTCGCGGACGAGCCCCTCCACGCGGCGCCAGAACTCGGAGGCGCTCTCGCGAGGGATGCGGACGTGGCGCAGCGTCGAGTAGAGGGTGTCGTCCTCGTGGGCCGCGACCGAGTCGGCGGCGGCCACCGACAGGGAGTTGACGCACACCGGCGTCGTCGTGTCGCCGGGACGACGGACGACCCCGACGTTGATGGTGCGGCCCGTGCGTCCGTAGAAGCGCTCGTCGATGGCCCGCACGCGGCGCGTCCGGACGACCCTGAGCATGCCGGCGTCGACGAGCACCCCGACGTGGTGGGCGATCGTGCTCCTGGGGCGCCCGACCGCGGTCGCGAGCTCCGACACGGTGGCGGCCCGCTCGAGGGTGAGGTCGAGCAGTGACGAGCGCAACGGGTCGGCGATGGCCCGCAGCTGCGCGGGCGTGGTCACCTCGACGGTGTCGGGGAGGACGTAGTCGGGGGTGTCCGGGCTATTGATCGACATTGTTGGATCAGTCTAGGTTGTTGGATCAAAGCAGCGCCAACCATCGATCACAGGAGCAAGCATGGCCGACGTCCTCCTCTTCCACCATGCGCTGGGCCAGACCCCCGGCTTCCTCGCGTTCGCCGACGCCCTCCGCGCGGCGGGGCACACCGTCCACGCGCCCGACCTCTACGCGGGCCAGAGCTTCGCGACGCTCGACGAGGGCATGGCCAACGCCCGCTCCATCGGCTTCCAGCAGCTGCAGGACCAGGGCGTCGCCGCGGCCGACGGCCTCCCCGACGCCCTCGTGTATGCCGGCTTCTCCCTCGGCGTCATGGCCGCGCAGCAGCTCGCCCAGACCCGCCCCGGCGCCCGGGGCGCCGTGCTGCTCGACTCCGCGATCCCGCTCGGCGAGTTCGCGCCCGACTGGCCCGACGGCGTGCCGGTCCAGGTGCACGGCGGCGAGGCCGACGAGCTCTTCATGGACGAGGGCGACGTCGACGCGGCCCGCGCGATCGTGGCCGCCGCCGACGACGGTGAGCTCTTCACGTATGCCGGCTGCGGCCACCTCTTCGCCGACCCCAGCGCTCCGGCATACGACCCCGAGGGCGCCGCCCTCGCGCAGCAGCGCGTCCTCGACTTCCTCGCCCGCGTCTAGGGAAGAGAGGCAGCGGCGCGGCTCGCGCGACGCCGCCTACGCGTCGAGACCGCTGACGTGCGCGACGACCTCGGCCCCACGTGTGAGCCGCACGACCGTCAGGGTCCAGAGACCGAACGTCACGACTGCCGTGGCTGCAAGTAGCCAGGCCCTGTCGCCGACCGGGATGTCGACGTTGCGGTCGGGTGACCAGAGGCTGGGCATCGTGAGCGGCGCCCAACCCGCGCCCCATGCCCAGACCATCCACGAGCGCCTGCCGTGGATCGCCTTGTCCAGACGCGAGATCCGCACCGGCGGCAGGATCCACGACACGACGGGCAGAGCCCACATCACCCACATCCCCAGATCGGGGACCAACGTCGGTGAGTGTCGCGCGCGCACGACCAACCACTGCAACCGGACCAGCCAGACGCACGCGAATACTCCTGCGGCCAGGAGGAGCACGGTGGACACGCGGTAGGAGCCGTCGGACGGAGGAGCCGACGCAGCCCCGAGGACCAGCGGGGGCAGGGACGAGATGCCCAGTCCCAGTGACCAGGCCGCAGGCCGCCGCAGCCGCGGTTGCCGGGCACGCACCGGCCGGTCGTCAGGCACGGCCACGACGGCCGCCGCTCCCGTGGTGTCGCCTCCCCTGTCATCCACGAGCGCACCGTAGCGCGTGCGAGCAGCTCACTCTGGCCTTTCGGCGTCGAACGCGTGCGAGCAGCTCACTCTGGCCTTTCGGCGTCGAAGCGTTCCTTCGTCAGCGAGTAGTAGATCTCGTCGGACCGGGTGCCGTCGGGGTTGGGCAGCCGCGCGGTCAGCCGGCCCTCGGCGCGGAACCCGGCCCGCGCGGCGACCTTGCCGGACGCGACGTTGCCGGCCTTGTGCCCCAGCTCGAGCACCGCGAGTCCGGCGGACTCGAACGCCCAGCGCGACACGAGCCGCAGCGCCCGGGTGGTGAACCCGCGCCCCCGGAACGCCGGCACGACGCCGTAGCCGAGGAGCCCGAGCCCGGGAGGTCCCATCCGCATGACGCCGATGACTCCCGCGCCCTCACCGGTGGCCGCGTCGACGATGACGAAGCGCGCAGCCCGGCCCGACCGCCACTCGCGCCGGGCCTGGGCGGCCTTCTGCCGGGCCTCGTCGTCGGTGTAGGGCTTGCCGAAGAGGTCCCACCGCAGAGACTCCTCGTCGTTGTGCTCGTCGCGCACGACCTGCCAGTCGCCGGCCGTGACGGGCCGCACGACCACGACGCCGTCGGTCAGCGGGCCCGTCTCCGGGTAGCCGGTCACCGCCGGCACCGTCGGGGTGTCCGCCGGCTGCCGCAGCAGGTAGGTGTCCATGACCCAGCCGTGCCGCTCGCGAGCCTCGGCGCGCACCCGTCGCACCTCGTCGATGACGTCGGCGAGCCGCCCCCGGACGAGCAGCTCGTCGGGCGAGCCGAGGTAGGCGCCCCAGAACAGCTCGAGGTCGGGGTACGCGTCGGCCAGCTCCGTGCAGGCGAGGCCGCCGTCGAGCATGACGACGACGTCGCCGAGGGCTGGGTCGTACTCGTCGACGAGCCGACGCCCGGTCGTGACGTGGATCGACGCACCGATGCGGTTGAGGGGGATGCGGTGCCGCGCGGCGAGCAGCTGCGGCGCGCTGATGCCGGCGATGACGTCGTGCTCGACGTCGGCCCCGGCCGCCGCGTACCTCTCGACGAGCGCGTCGACGACCCGGATCGTCGAGTCGTAGAACGCGGGGTCGCCCCACACGAGGAACCCCACCGTCGTCTCGTCGTCACCGAGCCCGTCGATGACCTCTGCGTACGCGTCGACGCGCGCCGCGTGCCAGTCGCGCACCCCCTGGCCGTATGCCGTGTCGTCGCGTTCGGCGTCCGGGCCGCGCTTCGGGTCGGCGACCTCGACGACGCGGTACGCGTGGTCCGACGGGATGAGCGCGTCGCACACCCGCTGCCGGGCCGCGACGAGGTCGGCCTTCGCGCCGCCCTTGTCGGCGACGAGGAAGACGTCGACCGTCGAAAGTGCCTGTGCAGCCTCGCCCGTCACGTGCTCGGGACTGCCCATGCCGATCCCGATGATGCGGATCCGGTCGATCATCTGGCGCCTCCTGCGCGGGTGAGGTCGAGCAGCGCCTCGAGGTCGACGTGCTCCTCGAGGGCATCGGCCAGGGTGTCGAGCATGCGCTCGCGCCGCTCGGCGAAGCCCGCTGCGCCGGCCTGCGGCTTCCAGTGCGAGCCTGCGACCGACGCGACGTGCGACAGCCAGGCCCGGCGGAAGCCGTCGCTCTCGAACGCCCCGTGCCACATGGTCCCCCACACGGCACCGGTCGACCATCCGTCGAGGAACGGGTCGGCGTCTCCGGAGCCGGCGCGCGACGCGATGCCGTGGTGGATCTCGTAGGCCGTGTCGACGACGTGGCCGTCCCACGCCCCGGTCGGCCGGGCGAGCACCTTCGTCTCGCCGAACTCGACGTGCACGGGCAGTAGCCCGAGGCCCGGCACGACACCGACCCGGCCCTCGACGTCGTCGTCGATCTGGTGCCCGAGCATCTGGTAGCCGCCGCAGACACCGAGCACGGGCCGTCCTGCCGCGACGCGGCGGGTCACGACCTCGGCCAGTCCGCGTTCGCGCAGCCATGCCAGATCACCTGCGGTGGAACGCGATCCGGGGATGACGAGCAGGTCGGCGGACTCGGCCACGGCGGCATCCACGGTCACGAGCACGTCCACGCCGGGCTCGGCGGCCAGTGCGTCGACGTCGGTGGCGTTGGAGATGCGGGGGAGCCGCAGCACCGCGACCTTGAGCCGGTCGCGTGCGGTCGCCGACAGGGCCGTCGAGGCGCGCCAGTGCCCGACCTCGAGGGTGTCCTCGCTGTCGAGCCACACGTCGAGCAGCCACGGGATGACGCCGTGGAAGGGCACGCCGGTGCGCTCGGTGATCTCGTCGAGACCCGGCTCCAGCACCGACACGTCGCCGCGGAACTTGTTGATGACGAAGGACTTCAGCAGGGAACGGTCGTCGTCGTCGAGCAGGGCCCAGGTGCCGTAGAGCGAGGCGAGGATGCCGCCGCGGTCGATGTCGCCGACGACGACGACGGGCAGCCCGAACTCAGTGGCGAGGCCCATGTTCACGTAGTCGCCCGCGCGCAGGTTGATCTCGGCGGGCGACCCGGCGCCCTCGCAGACGACGAGGTCGTATGCGTCGGCCAGCTCGCGGTAGGCCGCGAAGGCGGCGTCGCGCAGATGGCCGCGCCCGGCGGCGTACTGGCCGGCTTCGAGCGTGCCTGCGGGCTCGCCGCGCACGACGATGAACGAGCGGCGGTCGGTGCCGGGCTTCAGCAGGACGGGGTTCATCGCCGTCGTCGGCTCGACGCGCGCGGCGACCGCCTGGAGCCACTGGGCGCGGCCGATCTCGCCGCCGTCGAGGCACACCATCGAGTTGTTCGACATGTTCTGGGCCTTGAACGGCGCGACCCGCAGCCCGCGCCGCACGAGCGCTCGGCAGAGGCCGGCGACGACCACCGACTTGCCCGCGTCTGAGGAGGTGCCGGCGACGAGTAGGCCGGAGGCTGCGGGAGTCGTCACGCCGACATCCTGCCCGACCCGCCGGATCGCCCGCACACGGCGAGGCCGCCGGCACACGGTGAGGCCGCCCGCACACCGGACTCGGTGTGCGGACGGCCTCAGGGTGCCGGCGGGCTCAGCGGCCGGTCACCACGGTCTCACTCGGGATCGCCGTCGGCGAGCAGCCGGTAGAGCTTGCGCCGGGTCTCGGTGAGGATCTCGGCGGCCTCGGCCCGCTGCTGCGAGGTGCCCGTGGTGACGATCTGCCACATGGCGCCCATCACCTGGCCCACGATCGGCATGAGGTCGCTGCCGCCCCGCTGCTCCTGCTGCGGTGCGTCCTCGCCCTCGGAGGCCTCCTCGAAGGGACGCCAGGTGGCGGCCATCTCCTCGGCGTTCTCCTCGACGTAGGTGCGGCCCGCATCGGTGAGGCGCAACAGGCGCCGCCCCTCGACGTCGCGTCCCTCGACGAGGCCTTCGTCCTCGAGCTGCTGGACGGTCGGGTAGACCGAGCCGGGGCTCGGCTTCCACGCGCCGCCGGTGCGCTCGGAGATCTGCTGGATGAGCTGGTAGCCGTTCATCTCGTCGCCCGCGAGGACGTCGAGGATGGCGGCGCGGACGTCGCCGCGGCGGGCTCGGGGCCCGCGGCGTCCGCCGAACTCGGGGCCGAAGCCGGGTCCGCCGAAATGACGGACGAGGTCGGCGACCCACGGGGGCGGGCCGGGTCGTCCGCGACCGCCGGGACCGGGGCCGCCCCAGGGACCGCGTCCGGGGCCGAAGCCGGGCCCGTGACCGCCCCAGCCGCCCCAGCCGCTGTCGAACCCGGACTCTCGTCTGGTGTGTCGGTGTCCGTGCATGGTGGTTCTCCTTGTCGTTCGACGCGACTCACGAACAGTCGCGATAGGTTGACGATATATCGCGACTGTTCGATTGGCAAGAGTGTGGAGAGACCCGTGCTCATGCCCTGGAGGCTGGGCTCGTCTGCGGCGCTCTAGTCCTCGTCCTAGATCTCGCCATACGAACCCATCGCTGCGTCGGCGCTGGAAAAACTCACAGGTTCGTTGAGGTACGGCGCAGGTTTGGTTAGCGTTCGACGACGGGTGCATGCGAATTGCCCGTTGAGGAGGTTTGACCGTGGCGAGCTCACAGGGGAGCGGCCCTCGCGCCCACACCGGGTCACGTGCCGGTGTGGACGCCCGACGAGCCGAAGCAATCGCAAGGAGAGCCCCGATGACGAACGTGCCGGCCACGCCGCTCGGCGAGAAGCGCACGGTCCGCATCCAGTGGGCACCGTCCGCGGCACCTCGCATCCGCAAGGAGCTCGTCGAGGACCTCCTCGCGCGCGAGCTGCCCTCGCAGGTCATCGACGAGGCGGAGATCGTCGTGAGCGAGCTCGTCGCGAACGCCATCCGGCACGCCAAGCCGCTGGCCGACGGCACGATCCGCATCCACTGGAAGGTCAAGAACAACGTCGTCGAGGTCGAGGTCTCCGACGGCGGGGGCCCCACCGCCCCTCGCCCGGCGCCGCCGACGACGTGGGCGCCCGGTGGCCGTGGCCTGCGCATCGTGCGCTCCCTCGCCCACGAGTGGGGCGTCATCGACGAGCCGCACGGCCGCACCGTCTGGGCCTCGCTCGGTGGACCGTCGCGGCGCCGGTCGCACTGACCGGCGACGACCGGTGATGACCGACACCGACCGACACCGCAGGTGACGCTGCCCGACCCCGCGCTCGTCGTCCTCGTCGGCGCGTCCGGCTCGGGCAAGTCGACCTGGGCGGCCGCCCGCTACCGGGCCGCGGAGGTCGTCTCGTCCGACACGCTGCGTGGCGTCGTCGGCAGGGGTGAGCACGACCTCGACGCGTCGGACGACGCCTTCGCCGTCCTCGAGCAGGTGGTCATGGCCCGTCTGGGTCGTGGCCTGACGACCGTCGTCGACACGCTCGGCACCGACGCCGCCCGGCGCCGTCGCTGGCTGGAAGCCGCCCGTTCCGCGGGCCTTCCCGCCGTGGCGGTCGTGCTCGACACCCCCGCCGCCGTATGCCGTTCGCGCAACGCCGCCCGCGACCGCCCGGTCCCGGCGCGCGTCCTCACGGGCCAGCTCGCCGCCGTCGCGCTGGCCTCATCGGAGCTCGACGCGGAGGGATGGCAGGTCGAGCGCGTGGCGCCGGGCGACGGGGCGACCGCACCGACCGGGCGGCAGGCGAACCGCTCGCTCGCGGACGCTCCGCGCGGGGTGTCGGGCCTGCGTGGCGTGGTGCTCCAGCTCTCGCGCTTCCCGGCCGAGGGCGACCTGCTCGCGTGGCTGCGCGGCGTCGCGGGGGCGGCCGAGGCCGCCGGACTGGCCGGCATCGCCCTCATGGACCACCTCATCCAGATCCCCCAGGTGGGGCGGGCGTGGGACCCGATCCCCGAGCCGTGGGTCACCCTCGGGGCGCTCGCGGCGTCCACGACCCGACTGCAGCTCGGCACACTGGTGACGCCCGTGACCTTCCGCGAGCCGGGCATCACCGCGAAGGCGGCCGCGACCCTGTCCGCGCTGTCGGGTGGGCGTGCGTTCGTCGGGGTCGGTGCGGGCTGGTGGGAACGCGAGCACACGGCATACGGCCTCGAGTTCCCTTCTGCGGGAGAGCGTCTCGATGCGCTCGAGCGGGGAGTCGAGCTGATGAAGGCGCTCTGGGCCCCCGGCACCAAGCCGTATGCCGGACGCCGGGTCTCGCTGCCCGAGACGACCTCCTACCCCCGTCCCGCCGGTCGCATCCCCGTCCTCGTCGGCGGGGGCGGCCCGCGGTCGCTGCGCATCGCTGCCACGGTCGGCGACGGTGCAACGTCCCCTCCGACGAGGTCGGCCTCGGCAAGGTCGACCGCTACCTCGAGCTGGTGCGTGCCGCGGGCCGCGACGTGTCCGAGGCCTACGCGACGGTGCTCGACCTCCCGGTGGTGGGCTCCGACCGCGACGACGTGTGGGCGCGCGTCGAGCGACACCGTGGGCGCATCCCGGCCGCGGCCTTCGCCGCCAGGCACCACGCGGGCACCTCGGCGGAGCACGCCGAGCGCCTCGCACGCCTGGCGGACCGCGGTGTGACCACCGCGTTCGTGGCCCCGGTGGGGCTGGCGACCGCCGATGACGTGCTCGCCCTCGGGCCGCTGGCCTCCGCCTTCGGCTGACCCCGGGGCGGCCACTAGGGTGGCGCGCATGGGTAAGGCATCTCGTCGACCGCGCGGTGAGCGCACCGACCGTTCCGCACGTCCGCAGCCGGCGCCGTTCGTGGCCCGCCCCTTCGAGGGGCTGCCCAACGAGACCGACTGGGTCGCGATGCGCGAGATCGTCCCCGCCGCCACCGCGACGGTGCGCTTCGCGAAGGGCAAGGCGCCCGAAGGTGCCCCCGACGAGGTGACGATCGCGACGGTGCTGCCGCTGGCGTGGCCGGGCCTGCACCGCGAGAGCGGCGAGGTGCTCGTCGGCATCCAGTCCGGCAACGCGAGCGGCGACACGAGCCGCGACATCGCCGCGGCGATCGGGCTCGCCGCTGCCGCCGACGCCGGCTCTCCGGTGACTGCGCTGCCCGTCTCGATGGCCGACACCCCGCGCCTGCAGGACGTCCTCGACCTCGACGCGCCCTTCGAGATGCAGCTGCACGAGGGCTTCGACTTCTGGGTCGCCGACGCCGAGCTCGACGCCGACGGCAAGGAGTCGCTCGAGCGCGCCAACGAGTCGGCCATCCCGACCGTGAAGCTCGACGCGGCGCAGTCGGCGTTCTGGTGCCGCATCGGCGAGCGCACCTACGTGCGCTGGGTGCTGCCGTTCGACGAGGACACCGCCACCAGTGCCCTCGCCCGCCTGCACGCCGCGGGCGACAGCCACCTCGGTGACGACGGCCGCCTGCTCGGCTGCTTCCGCTCGAGTGGTCTGCTGATCCCCGTCTGGGAGGTCGACCCGGGCTCCGAGGCCGCCGACTTCGAGAAGCCCGTCGCCGAGATGAAGAAGCGCATCGAGGCCGCGGCCGCCTCGACCGAGACGCTCACCGCCGCCGAGCGTGGCGCGCGCGCCGGCCTCACCAACCGCCAGGTGACGCTCCGCTGAGGCGCGGGCGACGATGACGACCGTGCCGTTCTCCGTCGCCGTCGTCATCCCGGCCAAGGACGAGTCGGCCCGCATCGCCGAGACGATCCGAGGCGTGCGGACCATCGCCGGGGTCGCCACGGTCGTCGTCGTCGACGACGGGTCGAGCGACGGCACGGCTGCGATCGCTGCCCGTGAGGGCGCCGAGGTTGTGCGTCACCAGCGCAACCACGGCAAGGCCGACGCGATGATGAGCGGTCTCGGCCGCGTCAACGGGATGCGCCGCGTCGGTCGTCTCGACCCCGACACCGCGGTGCTCTTCGTCGATGCCGACCTCGAGGCCTCCGCGAGCGCGGTCGGTGCGCTCGTGGTCCCGGTCTCGAGCGGCGCGGCCGACCTCACGATCGCGAACCTGCCCACGCAGCGTGGCAGTGCCGGCGGCCACGGGCTCGTCGTCGGGCTCGCCCGCCGCGGCATCGAGGAGCTGACCGGCTGGTCACCCAACCAGCCGCTGTCGGGCATGCGCTGCCTGTCGCCGGCGGCGATCACCGCCGCGACACCCTTCGCCCGTGGGTGGGGGGTCGAGGTCGGCATGACCGTCGACGTGCTCGACGCCGGGCTCCGAGTCGTCGAGGTGCCCTGCGACCTGCAGCACCGGGTCACCGGCGCCGACTGGCGCTCGCAGGTGCACCGCGCGACGCAGTACCGCGACGTCGCCCTGGCGCTGGGCGTGCGGCGCCTGCGTCGTCGACTGGGCCCGGGCTGACTCGCCGCGTCACCGTCGCGCGGGGTGCAACCGCCACCCCGGCTCAGCCGTGGACGCCCAGGAGGTCGGCGTAGCGCCGCAGGTAGAGGGGCCAGCCCTCGTCGTGGCCGACGCCGTCGCGCACGGCGTGCCACTCGGGTCCGTGACGGTCGAGGTGCCGGTGCTCCAGCTCGACCCGCGTCCGGTCCGCGCCCTCGGCGGCGAAGGTCACCTCGACCTCGCTCGCCTGCTCCGGGTCGGTGACGACCTCCCAGCGCGGGCTGATGTCCCAGCTGAAGACGACGCGGTGCGGTGGCTCCCAGACGAGGACGCGCGCCCACCGGCACTCGGAGCCGTCCTCGGCGCGGTCGTAGATGTGGCCGCCGACGCGCGGTTCGAAGACGGTCTCGGTGATGGGGGCCGAGAGCAGGTTGTGCTCGCGGGGCTTGAAGTCGCCGAAGCGTTCGGTGAAGGTCGCGAACGCGTCGGCGACGGGCGCGTCGACGACGACGGTGCGGCGTACGAGGGTGTCGGTGTCGGTCATGGCTTCTCCTCCGATGGGGTGACGGACTGCTGGTAGCCGCTCAGGGCGCGGCGCCAGAAGGTGTCCAGCTGGTCGCGCAGCGCGCTGACGGCGACCGGGTCGAGACGGTAGATGCGGCGGGTGCCCGAGGCCTCCTCGGTGACGAGCCCGGCCTCCTTGAGCACCTTGAGGTGCTGCGACACGGCCGGGCGGCTCACGGGCAGCTGCTCGGCCAGCTCGCCGACAGCGAGCGGGCGCTCGGCCAGGCACTCGACGATGGAGCGTCGCGTGCGGTCCCCGAGGACGGCCCACTCGTCACCCGTTCCGTAAGTCTCCACGAACGGTAAGTCTCCGCTTACGGAATGGGCGTGTCAATGCCTACGTCCCAGCTGCGTGGAGCGCAACAGTGACGTAGGGCTCGGCGTGACGTCAAAGCGCGCCGAACACGGGCGAGCGGAGCGAGCCAAAGAACTCAGAGGTGGTGGCGGTCGCGGCGTCGGCGGACGGGGGCGTTGCGCGCCTCGATCGACAGGAAGTGCATCACGGCCGAGACGACGAGCGGCACGGTGAAGATCGCGGCGACCGGCGGGATCGCCGCACCGGAGTCGTTGGTGAGGAACCCGATCGCGGCCATCACGATGATCGCCCAGAGCCCGCGGTGCATGAGCGGGGCCTCGGCGAGCAGGCGCCTCAGCGGCTCGGTGCCGAAGGCGCCCGGCCGCATGACGATGACGACCACCATGGCCATCAGCAGGGCCGCGAGGACGAGCAGCACGGGCAGGTGGACCGCCAGCGACACGTTGGCGAGGAACTTGCGCGACATCACGTCCCACGCGCCGCCGTCGATCACGGTCTGCAGGAAGCGCCCGGGGTGCGAGCGGTCGGACTCGGGCCGGCGCCAGTCGAGGTAGCAGACGAGGCCCACGACGAGTCCGGCCGTGACGAGCACGATGAGCACGTTGCGGGCCGACGTGCGCCAGCCCATCACGCCCATGAGCAGGAACCCGAGGGCCGGCACGAGCGCGATCGGCCCGCCGAAGTCGGCGCCCCACGCGGGCAGCACGTCGACGGCCAGGGCGCCACCTCCGACGAGGACCATGGCGAGGACCGCCAGGCGCGGGGCGTTGCGGCGCACCAGGGCGTGCGCGAGGGCCGCGCAGAGCAGCAGGACCGCGGCGGCATACAGGGCGAAGGCGACGTTGCCCATGCCGTAGAAGCGGCCACCGACGAGCGGCTGGAGGCCGAAGATCGACGAGATCTGCAGGTGCGAGCCGGTGAGCAGGTCGACCCCGATGACGCCCGCGGTCACGGCCGACATCGCGGCCAGGGGGCCGAGGGCCGAGCTGCTCCACGGTCCCCTGAGGCACGCGAGCGTGATGGCAGCGCTGATCACGAGCACGAGCACGAACAGCAGCACGGCGAGCACGATCGTGGCGGTCGACCAGCGCCACCAGGGGATGAGGTTGGCGAGGAAGGTCGCGGCGGGCATCGCGGCCGAGAGCAGGCCGACCAGCCGCACCATGCGCAGCACGCGCGCCCGGGTGAAGCGACGGTTCCAGGGGCGGGCCCGACGGATCACGACCCACAGCACGAGCAGGGCCAGGGCGGTGCCGGCCAGCCAGATGACGAGGAAGGGCGCCACGATGCGGTGCATCGCATCGGCCTTGGTGTCGATGTCGGTGAGGGCGGTCAGCTTGGACGCCGCGGTCGACTCGCTGTTGTTCGCCGACGGGACCACGCTGAGGGCCCGGCCGCCGATCGCCGTGACGGGGTCGACACCGCCGCGCTGGAGGATCGTCGCGGTGATGTCGGACAGCTGCGCGACACCGGTGAGGCGTGTCGAGGCCGAGGCGAGCAGGCCCGGGCCGTAGTGCGGGCCCGAGGCGGTCAGCAGCCGCAGCCGCTCCTGCTGGTCGCGGTCCGCCAGGCCGACGACGAGCAGGTCGGCGCCGTTGGGCATCGCGTCGATGACCTGCTCGAGCCGGCGCTCGATGCCGTTGATCTTCTCCATGTGGCGCGTGCGGTCGGGATCGGTGGCATCGATCCCGCCGACGTCGACGATGCTCACCGGGCACTGGGCGAGGTCGGAGACGAGGGTCGTCGCCTGGAAGGGGCTGTACTTCGCGACCTTGCCGTCCGAGGTCGCGGCGGCCAGGCCGGCCCCCGGCCCGACGGCCTGGATGCACGTCTTGCCCGCCGCGAAGCTGTCGCCGAGCATGCCGAGCCGGGCCCGGAACTCGGCCTCGCGCGAGGCGGTTGCCAGCTCGTCGAACCCGATGATGCGGTAGCCCGCGTTCGCGTCGCCGGCGACCGAGGGCAACGACGCGCAGGTCGGGCGCACCTCGCTCGTGTCGGGGCCGGCGGCCTCACCGGCGGAGACCGTCGCCCAGCCGTCGGTCGGGCAGGTGGTCAGCCGCAGGCTCTTGACGGAGACCGACGCTGCCGAGCCGTCGCGCAGCAGCCCCCACAGCGTGGGGGTGTCCTTCGCCGAGACGTCGTCCCAGGACAAGCCGCCGAGGCCGACCACGACGAGCGACTCGCCGGGCTTCGGCTGGGTCGTCGGAGGCACCGGCACGGTCGTGCGGTTGACGTAGGCGACCGTGAGACCGGCCACCATCACCAGGAGCAGGACGACGAGCGTCTTGACGGGATGGCGGCGGATCACGCAGGACAGACTACAAACCGGGTCTGTGTGCCGAGGGCGAGGTCACGGGCTGGAATCGACCGGGCGCGCGACGTCCGCGCGGCTACCCTTGCCGATCGTGGACTCCTCGACGCTGACGACCGTGGCCCTGGCGGCCGCAGGCGTCGCGCTGCTCGCGCTCGTGCTCGCCGCCGCTGCGCAGCTGCGCCTGGCCGGGGTGCGCCGCGACTTCGCCGCCCTCGGTGGTGACGGCAGCACCGACATCGCTCGCGTCGCCGCCACGCAGAACCATCGCATCGAGCGCCTGACGGCCGAGGTGGCCGCCCTGCGCGACCACGTCGCCGGCGCGCAGGACGACGTCCGGCAGAGCCTGCGCAACGTCGCCGTGGTGCGCTACGACGCGTTCGGTGACATGGGCGGGCGCCTCTCGTTCTCCGCCGCGATCGTCGACGACCTCGGAGACGGCATCGTGATCAGCTCGATCCACGCCCGCGGAGAGTCGCGGACCTACGCCAAGGGCATCGTCGGCGGGAAGTCGAGCATCACCCTGACCCCCGAGGAGCAGCAGGCGCTGGCCTCGGCCAACCGGGACGAGCCGCCCCGCTCCGGCAGCGAGGCCCGCTCCGGCGCCGGCTCCAGTGCCGGCAACAGCGCCGGTGCCGCCCGCCCCGCACACCGCTCGAAGGACGCGTCGTGACCCCGCCCCGTACCCCCGACCAGCTCCACCGCTTCGGCTACCTCGGCCCGCGCGGCACGTTCACCCAGATGGCCCTCGACGCGTGGGACGCCGCCGAGGGACGCGAGCACCTCCCCTTCGGGTCGGTCGACGCGGCCCTGAACGCGCTGCGCGCCGGTGACATCGACGCGGCCATGGTGCCCATCGAGAACTCCGTCGAGGGCGGGGTGTCGGCGACGCTCGACGCCCTCGCCACGGGAGAGCCGCTCGTCGTCATCGGCGAGGTGCTCGTGCCGATCACCTTCGTGCTCTGCGCCCGCGCCGGCACGACGCTCGAGTCGGTGCGCACCGTCGGCACCCACTCGCACGCCTGGGCGCAGGTGCGCGGCTGGATGGGCACGAACCTGCCGGAGGCGGAGTACGTGCCGACCCTGTCGACCGCTGCCAGCGCCGCCGCTCTCGGCCAGCCCGGTGACGTCATGTTCGACGCCGGGGTCTGCGCCCCGGTCGCGGCGCGCAACGAGGGCCTCGAGGTGCTCGCCGAGGACATCGGCGACAACACCGCCGCCGTCACCCGCTTCGTGCTGGTGGCCCGACCCGGCACGCTCCCCGAGCCGTCGGGCGCCGACAAGACGACGGTCGTGCTGTTCCAGCGCGACGACCACGCGGGCGGGCTGCTCGAGCTGCTCGAGCAGTTTGCGGTGCGCGGCGTCAACATGACGCGCCTGGAGTCACGGCCCACCGGCGAGGCGATGGGCTCCTACTGCTTCTCGATCGACTTCGAGGGACACGTGCTCGACGCGCGGGTCGGCGAGACGCTCATGGGGCTGCGCCGGGTGTGCGCGGAGGTGCGCTTCCTCGGTTCCTACCCGCGCGCCGACGGCGGTCGTCCCGGCGCCCGCCCGGGCACGTCCGACGAGGACTTCAGCCGCGCCCAGGCGTGGCTCGACGACCTGCGGGCCTGACCGGGAGGCGTACGCGGCCCGCGCCGTCGGGCGTCAGCCGATCGTCGCGCCGCTCTTGAGCAGGAAGAGGGTCTCGTCGACGACGACGCCGTCCTCGCCGATGCGGTTGGCGTCCTGGAAGCGCTCGACGACCTTCTTCGTCTCGGGGCCGAAGGTGCCGTCGACGGTGAGCGTGCCGCCTGCGGCCCGCAGCGCCCGCTGCAGCGTCTCGACCGCAGGGCCCTTCGAGCCCTGCTTCAGCGTCTCGCTGCCCAGCGAGCGCGAGATGACGAGCACCCACACGCCGGCGTCGACACGGCCGGGCCGCGGCGCCGGCCCCTCGAACGTCGCCTCGACGCGCCGCAGCGCCTCGCGGGTCTGCGAGCCGTAGACCCCGTCGACCGCGACCGGGCCGAAGTCGGCGTCGTTGAGGAAGCACTGGAGGGCGCTGACGGCCGGACCCTTCGCGCCGGGTGACACCACGGGGTATGCCGGCTGCGTGCGCTCGCACGCACCCGCCACGGTGCCCGGGTCGGTGGCGGTCGCCGTCGGCGTCGGCGTCGGGGCGGGTTTGGTGGTCGTGACGGTCGGGGTGGGCCTCGTCGGGGTCAGCGGGTCGGCGGTGACGGTCGGCAGCGGCTCGGTGGGTGCGGGAGCGGTCGCGCCGGTCGTGGCCGGGGCCGCCGTCTCCGACGCCGACGACTCGGCAGCCGTGGGCGTCGTGGGCGACGCGGTGGAGCAGGCCGTCAGACCGAGACCGAGCACGACGGCCACCGCCAGCGAGGCGGGCACGGGTCGCCGGCCACCACCGGGCGCAACGTGGGACATACCGAACATCCGACTCCCCTGAGCTCACGGCGCGGTCCCTGACGTCCGCACACGTCCGAGAAGTATGCGCCCAGCCGACCGGGCATGCGAGCGCGACTCGCGGCGACGGCATACGCGGTGGGCAGGGAGGGGGGCGCCGGTGCTGCCAGGCCCGACGCCCCACCGGTCGGGACCGCCCCCTGGTGGTCCCGACGTCCCTGCTTGAGGTCACCGGGCCAGCTGCCCCTCCGCAGCGCCCCGAAACGGCCCGGTGACCAAGACCCCCGTCAGCAAAGAGTCGGTTCGCCCGGGCTTGATACGTCCTGGCCGGGAAAAGTTTCTCGGGGCGATGTATCAGGAATCCGACTACGCACACTCACTCGGGTGTAAGGGTCTTTCCAGCACCGTCGCCACCATCCGCCCCCTCAGGAGGTCTGTCGATGTCAGAGTCGGGTCCCGACGCCCCGCAGGGCGCGAACGACGCGAGTGGGACGGGCGGCCGGCGCCGACCCGAACGACCACCGGTCCGCGCCCTCGACCCGGCCACGGCGCTGCGCCTGACCGACGGGCAGCCGCCGCTTCCCGCGCTCTACCTCTCCGACCGGCTGCTCCTGAGCAACGAGGGCGGCCGGCCTCGCGGCTTCGACGACCTCCGGGACGCGCTCGGCAAGCTCGAGCTCGACTACGAGGTGACCCCCCGGCAGGACGGCGGCCCGCGCGACATCGACCAGCCGTCGTGGGGCACGAGCATCACGATCCGGCCGACCCGCTCGCCGATCGAGCCCGTCGAAGCGTGGAGCGTGCTGCAACGTCTGCGCGAGGCCGGCGAGCCCGTCGCGGAGCGCCTCAGCCTCGAGCACGTGCTGCGGCCGGCTGACGGCTACTGGGGTGGGATCGGTGGCTACTGGGGTGGCATCGGTGGTTACTGGGGTGGGATCGGAGGTTACTGGGGTGGCATCGGTGGCTACTGGGGAGGCATCGGCGGCTCGGTGCTGCAGGAGTACTCGGTGCCTGGTCGCGGCGGCCGGATGCCGGTCGCCCTGGCCCTTCCCGACCCGCGGTTGCGCGCGCGCTCCCTCGACCGCGCCCCCGTCATCGTCGTGCCCGACACGGCCATCGCGCCGCACCCGTGGTTCAAGGACGACTCCGGCGTGCTGCGGCTCGTCCTCAGGGAGGGCAAGCTCGTGCCGCTGCTGACGGGCGGCCCCGGTGCCCCCGTCGACCCGCCGATCTCGGCGCCGGCCCCGAGCGAGCCCGTCGGGCTGCTCCAGGGGCACGCGACCTTCATCGCCGGGCTGCTGCGGCAGGGCTGTCCCGAGGCGACCATCCTCTCGATCCCGTCATGGGCGAGGACGGCGTCGTCGACGAGAGCTACCTGCTCGACGTGCTCCAGGCGCTGCTCGAGCGACACGTGCACGGGCAGCAGCACGACGCGTCCGAGGTCGTCGACGTGCTCAACCTCTCGATGGGCTACTACGCCGAGGACCGCACCTTCACGTCCGGGCCGGTCGCCGACCTGCTCGACCAGCTCGCCGAGCGCGGTGTCCTCGTCGTCGCCGGCGTCGGCAACGACGGCACCGACGCGCCGTTCGTACCTGCGGCGCTCGCGGCCGAGGTGCCGCAGCGCATCACCGCGAAGGCCGTGCCGCCGGTGGCGAGCGTCGGGGCGAGCAACCCCGACGGCTCGACGGTGGCGCTCTTCTCCAACAACCTGCCGCTCGTGAGCGCCGTGCGGGCCGGGGTCTCGGTCGTCAGCACGCTGCCACTCACCAACGGCATGGGCCAGCCGTCCTCCGAGGTGCGCTCGGGCGACACGGTGCGCTGCACCGTCGACCCCGACGACTACACGGGTGGCTTCGGGGTGTGGAGCGGCACCTCGTTCGCGACACCGGTCTTCGCCGCCGAGCTCGCGACAGCCCTCGTCGACGAGGGGCACCTCACCGACGTCTCACCGTCCGCCATGCGCCGCCGCGGCATACGCGCGCTGCGCACCTGCATCGGAAGGGTGCGGTCATGACCCCGACCCCCACGGCTCCCGACGGCCTCGGGACCCTCGCGGGCAAGGCGTTCGCCGCCTACCTCGCGGGTGAGCGCGAGCGCCTCTCGGAGCTCGTCGACCTCGTGACACCCGTGCTGTGGAACGCCGCACGCTCGCAGGGCGGCGCACCGGCGACGTGCGAGGACGCCATCCAGACGGCGTTCCTCCAGCTCGTCGACCGGGCCGAGTCGATCCACGAGCCGGCCGCCGTGCTGGGCTGGCTCGTCGTCGTCGTCAAGCGCGAGGTGTGGCGGCTCGCCCGCGGCTCCCGCCGCGAGTTCGGCGTCGAGGAGGTGCCGGAGGCCCCGGCGCAGCAACTCGACCCCGAGGCGCAGTCGATCCTCAGCGAGCGCCAGCGCGTGCTCTGGAAGCACATCTCGACCCTCACCCCGCGGTGCCAGGAGCTGCTCCGGGTCATCGCGTTCGCCGATCGTCCCGACTACGCCGCCATCGCGGAGTCGCTCGGGATGCCCGTCGGCAGCATCGGCCCGACCCGTGGCCGCTGCCTCCAGAAGCTGAGGACGACCCTCGGCTCCGACCCAGGATGGGCGGTCTGACATGACATCTCACACTGACGCCATCGACGCCCGTGACCTCGACAACCTGGGCCACGTGCGCGACCTGTTCGCCCACGCGGACCCGGTGCCGAGCGACCTCGCGGAGCGGGTCAAGTTCGCGATCACCGTGCACGCCCTGCACGCCGAGGTCGCCGAGCTGATGGACTCGGCGCTGCTGACCACGCGTGGCGGCGAGACGAAGGTCGAGCCCACGCCGACCGAGTCGGTGACCTTCACGGCCGCCTCCGTCAGCCTCATGGTGTCGGCGAGCCCGTCGGATGCCGCCGACACCGACGACGCCGCCGACCGGGTACGCGTCGACGGCTGGGTGACGACACCGGGCGCCCAGGTCGAGGCGGTCACGAACGAGGGCAGCCGCACGGCGGTTTCCGATGCGAACGGGCGCTTCGTTCTGGATGATCTACCCCATGGGCCGGTCCACTTCGTGGTGACCGACCCGGGCAACGACGAGACACGACCGGTCATCACCCCGACGATCCAGATCTGACGATCCCGACCCGACGCGATGACCGGCCCCGAGGAGAGGCCGGGCGGGAGCCATCGATCTGCTGGAGAGTGCACGCACCCTGCGTGAGCAGGGCGCCGCTGACAACCTGGCCGGGCGTCCCGTCGACGCCGCCCGGTCACTGGCCGCGGCGCTGCACGAGATCGACCGGGCCGGCGAGGCGCCGTCGCACGAGCGGCTCGCGCTGCGGTGCAACACGCTCGTCACGCTCGCCCTGACGGAGTTCATGCTGTCGGGGGTCGAGCCGGCCCTGGCCAGGCTGGCCGAGGCCGAGCAGGTCGTCGACGAGCTGGGCGACGACCGCCTCCGGGCCCGCATCGCCTACCAGCGGGCCAACATCCACGGACGGGTGGGTGACCTGGCGTCGGCCTGGGACGGGCTCGAGGGCGCCGTCCGCCGGCTCGACGCCTTCACCGAGCGCGAGCGGTGCTCGGTGCACCTGAGCCGGGGGATGCTCGCGTTCGAGCTGCTGCGCCCGCAGGAGGCGCTCGAGTCCTTCGCCGAGGCCGCGCGCCTCGCCCACGACCTCGGCGGCGGCGCCCAGGAGTTCATGGCGCGGCACAACGAGGGGTATGCCGCCTACCTCCTCGGTGACATCCCGCGCTCTCTCGCCGACATGGCGGACGCCGAGACCATCGAGGCCGACGTCTTCAAGGGGCCGGCGCGTCTCGACCGGGGCCGGGTGCTGCTCGAGGCCGGACTGGTCAAGGAGGCCGTCGAGGCGCTCGAGACCGGAGTCGCCGACCTCAGCGCCGACGGGCACGACCAGATCCGCGCCGAGTTCGAGCTCGAGCTCGCCCGGGCGCACCGGCTGCTCGGCCACCTGGACCTGGCGACCGCCGCCGCAGAGTCGGCGCGCGAGACCTACGGTCACATCGGCGCCACCGCCTGGGCCGCGAAGGCCGTGCTCGTCGGGCTGCTCGTCGACCTCGCGAGACAACGCCGCCGCCCCGGCGTGCGTCCCCAGGACGTCCCGGGCACCACCCCCACCCCCGACCGACAGAGCGCTCCGTCGGATCTGGACGACTCCGCACGCGCGGTCGCCAGGGGTGCCGCGGCCACGGCCGACCGCCTTGCGGAGACCGCGACCGAGCTCGGCGACTCCGAGCTCGCCGACAGCGCGCGGGTCGTCGCCGCCCAGGCACTCCTCCTCGCGGGAGAGGTCGAGGGAGCGCAGACCAGACTGCTGAGCCTCGAGAGGGTGTCGACCGGCTCGCTGTCCGACGAGCTCGATGCCGCCGCCGTGACGGCGATGACCCTGGTCGCCGCGGGCGAACCGGTGCCGGCGCGACGCCTGCTCGTGCGGGCGTCACGGCGTCTGGCCGCCGGTCAGGAGGGCAGCGCGAGCCTCGACCTGCGCACGGCCCGGGCCGTGCACGGTGCGCGGTTGGCCGAGCTCGACCTCGAGCTCGCCGTGCCGAGGGGCAGCGCCGCGGTGCTCGACGCGCTCGACCGGTGGCGCAGCGCCACCGACCGGCTGCCCTCGCTCGGTCGACCCGACGACGAGGAGCTCGCTGCGCTCACGGAGCAGCTGCGCGGCATACGCGGGCAGCTGCGTGGCGAGACCGACCCTGCCGTCGTGCGTGAGCTCGACGAGCACGCGTCGCGCCTCGAACGGCAGATCCGCGACCGCGACTGGGCCCTGAGCCGCAGCGGCGGCGCGGCCCACGCCGCACCGGTGCGGGTCCGGGACGCCCGCGCCCACCTCGTCGACGTCGACCGCGACCACGTGTGGTTCTTCCGCCACCGCGACCGCCTCGGTGCGGTGGGGATCGTCGGCGGCCGCGCGACGCTGCGCGACCTCATGCCCATCGGTCGCGCGGCCGAGCTGGCCCAGCGGGTGCGCGTCGACCTGCGCGCCGCGGCGACCCACCACCTCGGGCCGCTCGCCGGGGCCGTCTGGTCGTCCCTGCGGTCGAGCGCGGCCGAGCTCGACGACACGCTGCTGCGTCCGTGGCGCTCCGAGCGCGGGCTCGTCGTGGTCTCGTGCCCGGAGGTGTCGGCCCTGCCGTGGGCGCTGCTGCCGTCGATGCGCGGCCGGCCCTTCACCGTGGCACCGTCGCTGACGTCCTTCGCCCGCCGCGGCCTCGCCCCCCGCAGTGGGGACGCGACGCCCGGGCGGGCCGCCGACGTCCACGTCAGCGTCGGGCCGGGCGTGCCACGTGCGTCGGCGGAGGGGCAGGCCATCGTCGGGACGTGGGGTGCCGTGGCGCGACTGGTCCAACCGTCACGCCGCGACGAGCTGGTGGCCGCCCTCGCCCGTCCCGGGATCGTGCACGTCGCCGCCCACGGAACGCACCAGGTCGAGTCTCCGCTCTTCTCCTCGCTCGTGCTGCACGACGGACCCGTCTTCGCCCACGAGCTGCAACCGACCGGCGTGCGCGCCGACCACGTGGTGCTGTCGGCCTGCGAGGTCGGGCTCACCGCGCCCCGCCCGGGGCACGAGTCGCTCGGCCTCGCGCTCTCGCTCCTGTCGCTCGGCGCGCGGTCGGTCGTCGCTGCCGTGGCGCCCGTGCCGGACGACGTGGCCGCGACGACGATGACCCGCCACCACGAGCTGCTCTCCACGGGGCTGCCCAGCGACGAGGCGCTCGCTCGCGCGGTCGCCGAGACCGACGACGTCGCCGCCGCCTTCCTCAACCTCGGCGGCCAGCACCGTCCATGAGCGCGAAGCCGACCGAGGGGAGTGGGCGTGCGTAGGGCCCCGCGCGACGACCCGTGCGACTACGAGGCGGAGCGGAGGGCCTTCATCTCGCGGCGCTTGGTCATCGCCATGGCGAGGGCGATCTTGCGCGCGTCGATGCTGATCTCGCGCAGCATGCCCGAGATCGGGTTCGTGTAGCCGGTGAACCAGAGGCCCTTCGCGCCGCGCGCCGTGCGGCCTCCGCGTTCGACGGGGCGACCCCTGCCGTCGAGGACGCCGAGGTGGCCGAGAAGCGGCTCGAGCCCTTGGTCGTAGCCCGTGGCGAGCACGATGACCTCCGGCTGGATCCGTGACCGGTCGGCGAGCACGACGGTGTCGCCCTCGACCGACGTCAGCGCAGCGACGGGTTCGACGGCCCCCGACCGCACCGCGTCGATGATGCCGACGTCCTGGACCGGGATCGCGTTGTCGCGCTCGACGCGGGTCAGCAGTCCGGTGTCGGGGCGGGGCAGCCCGTGGGCGGACAGGTCGGGCGTCTGGAGACGCTCGACGAACGGGGCGACGCGGTCGACGAGCGCGGTCGGCAGGCGGCGTACGGCGATGCCGGTGTACTGCGCCGCCACGGGTCCGCGGTTGCGGCGCAGGATGTGGGGGACGGTGCGCACCGCCATCCGCACCCGCGCGGCGCCGTGCTCCGCGAGGTCGACGGCGAGCTCGGTGCCCGTGTTGCCGGTGCCGACGACGAGGACGTCCTTGCCGGCGTACGCCGCTCCGTTGCGGTAGTGGCGCGCGAGCACGACCTCGCCCGGGAAGCCTTGCAGGCCGGGCACGTCGGGCTCGCGAGGCGTGTGGTTGAAACCCGTTGCGACGACGGCGTAGGGCGCGCTCAGCGACGTCCCGTCAGTGAGCGTCACGGTCCACGAGCGCCCGTCGGGGGTGCGGTCGACTCGAGCCGCCTCGCTGCCGTGGCGCACGTCGAGGTCGTGGTGGGCGGCATACAGCTCGAGGTAGCGCACGACGTCGTCGCGCGAGACCCAGCGGCCCATCTCCCGGGGGATCGGCAGCCCGGGCAGCCCGGACAGCTCACGTGGGGTGTGCAGGTGCAGCCGGTCGTAGTGGCCTCGCCACGAGCTGCCGACCGAGTCGCTGCGCTCGAGCACGACCGCGTGCAGGCCGCGTTGCGCCAGGGCCGCAGCCGTCGCGAGACCCGCGGGTCCGCCTCCGACGATGTGGGCATCGACCGGTCGGACGGCTCGGCTGGCTCGGGTCACAGTCGGACCCTAGTGCCGGTCGGGCCACGGCGGACGGTGTCCGCGACGTCAGGCCCGGCCCACGTGCTCGGCCACCCACTCGTTGAGGGGACGGGTCGCGCGCCACGTGTCGCGCACCCGGGTGAGGGCGCTCTTCGTGGCGAGCCAGTCGGGGTCGCCGAAGTCGCGGATCACCATGAGCTCCTTGTAACGCAGCGTCTCGATGCGAGGGTGGTCGGCGGCATACCCCCTGGGCGTCGTGCGCACCTGCTCGCCGTGCACCTCGAACTGCTTGCGTCGCAGGCCCTCGAGCAGCGACTCGAGCTGCAGGCCGCTCGCGGAGGCGTCGACCGCGCGGCGCAGGCTCGCGGTCTGCGCCGTCGAGTGGGCGCGGAAGCCGCCGCCCGCCCGGAGCCCGCCTGCGCTGATCTCGACGTAGTAGCCGGAAGCGGGCTCGACGGCGACGAAGGCCCCGAGGTGGGTCTTGTACGGCGACTTGTCGGCGCTGAACCGGATGTCGCGGTTCGGACGGAACAGCTTGGCCTCGCCGAACTCGTCCTCGAGCGCGTCGACGAGCGCGAGCATCGGCTCGCGGACCTCGCGCTCCCACTGCGCCTTGTGGTCGGTCCAGTACGCCTTCGAGTTGTCGGCCTCGAGCCCGGCGTAGAAGCCGAGTGCGCCGGTGGGGAAACCCGTGAAGGGTCCGGGTGCGGGCGGGTTGGCGCTCATGGGTGGACTCTCGCACCACCCCCGGGTTGTTAGGCAAGGCTTACCTGTGCTTTGCTCATTTCGGACACGAACTCGTGACCTAATTGTTGGGAGAAACCTGAGACAGGAGAGGCACCGTGCTCGCGAGCAACGCGCTCATCGGCCTACGCGAGGGCCTGGAGGCGGCGCTGGTCGTCGTCATCCTCGTGGCGTTCCTCGTCAGGACGGACCGCCGCTGGGCCCTGCGACACGTCTGGACCGGTGTCGGGGTCGCGATCGGGCTCGCCGTCGCACTCGGCGCCCTGCTCACCTACGGCACGAAGCAGCTGACCTTCGAGGCCCAGGAGCTCATCGGCGGCAGCGCCTCGATCATCGCCGTCGTCTTCGTCACCTTCATGGTCTTCTGGATGAAGTCCGCCTCGCGCACCATCTCCGGCGAGCTCAAGGGCAAGCTCGACCGGGCCCTCGACATGGGCCCGTTCGCGATCGCCCTCGTCGCCTTCCTCGGCGTCGGCCGCGAGGGCCTCGAGACCGCGATCTTCTTCTACGCCACCACCGAGGCCGCCGGCCAGGGAAACAACCAGCCCCTCGTCGGCTGGGTCGTCGGCCTCGCCGGCGCCGTCGTGCTGGGCTGGCTCATCTACCGCGGCGCGGTGAAGATCAACCTCGCGAAGTTCTTCCGCTGGACCGGCATCCTGCTCGTGCTCGTCGCCGCCGGCATCCTCGCCTACGGCCTGCACGACCTGCAGGAGGCGCGCTTCCTCCCCGGCCTCACCACGCTCGCCTTCGACGTGAGCGCCACCGTCGACCCGAGCAGCTGGTACGCCACCCTGCTCAAGGGCATCTTCAACTTCACGCCGGCCACGACCGTGCTGCAGGCCGTCGCCTGGGTGCTCTACGTCGGCATCGTCATGACCCTGTTCCTGCGCCCGGCCAGACCAACGCCGCAGGCCCCGGCCGCGACCTCCGGCGACACGCGTCCTGCCGTCGCCGCCTGACGCCCCCGGTGCCGCCCGGCGCCGCCCCGCACCGGCCGGCACCCCCGGCACCCGCCCGCACCACAGCCCGCACTCGCCCCGAATCTCCCCAGGAGAACCATGCCCCGCCCCGCCCTGCGCATCGTCACGCCCCTCGCGCTCACCCTCGTCGCCGGCCTCGGCCTCGGTGCGTGCACCGACAAGGCCGACCCGGACGGGGCCTCCGGCGCCTCGACCGCGGCCGGCGGCCCGATCACGGTCGACGCCACCGACACCGCGTGCACCCTGAGCGCCACCAGCGCCAAGGCGGGGACCATCACGTTCTCGGTCACGAACACCGGCACCAAGGTCAACGAGTTCTACGTGTACGCCGAGGGCGACCGCATCGTCGGCGAGGTCGAGAACATCACGCCGGGCCTCAAGCGCGAGCTCAAGGTCGAGGTCACCCAACCGGGCACCTTCACCACCGCCTGCAAGCCCGGCATGGTGGGCGACGGCATCCGCGCCGGCTTCACCGTCACCGGCTCGGCCGCCGCGGGAAGCGCCGACCAGAAGGTCGCCAAGGCCATCGCTGACTACAAGGCGTTCGTCGCGACCCAGTCCGACGAGCTGCTCACCGGCACCGAGGCTTTCGTCGCCGCGGTCCAGGCCGGCGACGTCGCCAGGGCCAAGGACCTCTACCCGACCGCCCGCCTCCCGTGGGAGACGATCGAGCCCGTGGCCGAGAGCTTCGGTGACCTCGACCCCCGCATCGACGGCCGTGAGGACGTCGTCGAGGAGGGCATGAAGTTCACCGGCTACCACCGCCTCGAGAAGGACCTGTGGGTCAGCGGCCTGCAGAAGGACTCGAACGCCGTCGCCGACCAGCTCCTCGCCGACGTCAAGGAGATCGCGGCCAAGAGCAAGACGGTCGAGCCCACCGCCCTGACGATCTCGAACGGCGCCAAGGCCCTGCTCGACGAGGTCGCCACCGGCAAGATCACGGGCGAGGAGGAGCGCTACTCGCACACCGACCTCTGGGACTTCCGCGGCAACCTCCAGGGCTCGCAGTCGGCCCTCGAGACGCTGCGCGCCGTCGTCACCGAGCGCGACCCCGAGCTGCAGAAGGCGCTCGACGCCCGCTTCGGCGAGCTCAACAAGCTGCTCGAGTCGCACCGTGTCGCAGGCAAGTTCGTCTCCTACAAGAAGCTCACCGACGCCGACATCAAGGCGCTCACGGTGTCCCTCGACGCGCTGAGCGAGCAGGTCTCCAAGGTGCCCGGGGTCGTGGAGGCCAAGTGAGCACCGAGGGCCTGAGCCGGCGCCACCTCATCGGCGCCTCCGGGAGCGCTGCCGTCGCGGGCATCGTCGTCGGCGCCGCCGGCACTGGAGCCCTCGCCCCGCGAGGGAACACCGTGACGAGAGGTGACGACGCCCCCGCGGCGGGTGCCCCGGGGTCGACGACGCCGGCGCTCGCCCTCGACGCCGCGATCCCGTTCCGCGGCGTGCACCAGGCCGGCATCGTCACACCGGCGCAGGACCGCCTGCACTTCGTCGCGCTCGACGTCGTCACGAAGGACGCGGCCCAGCTCCGTGAGCTGCTCAAGGCCTGGACCCGCGCCGCCGAACGGATGACTGCCGGCGCCGAGGCGGCTCCCGGCGGGCTCGTCGGTGGCGGACCCAACCGGGCACCCGAGGACACCGGCGAGGCGTACGGCCTGCCGGCGTCCGGGCTGACGATCACGATCGGCTACGGCCCCTCGCTCTTCGACGACCGTTTCGGCCTGGCGTCGAGGAAGCCGGTCGCCCTCGAGGAGCTACCGGCCTTCGCGGGTGACCAGCTCGACCCGAAGCGCTCCGGTGGCGACCTCTGCCTCCAGGCGTGCGCCAACGACCCGCAGGTCGCGGTCCATGCCGTGCGCAACCTCGTGCGCCTCGGCTTCGGCATCGTCGCCGTCCGCTGGTCGCAGCTCGGTTTCGGCCGCACCTCGTCGACGTCGACCGCGCAGGCCACGCCGCGCAACATGTTCGGCTTCAAGGACGGCACCAACAACGTCAAGGCCGAGCAGCTCGAGGACCTCGCGCAGCACGTCTGGGTCGCGAAGGACGACGAGACGGGCGGCGGCGCGTGGATGGCCGGTGGCTCCTACCTCGTCGCGCGCCGCATCCGCATGCACATCGAGGTCTGGGACCGCACGCCCCTGCAGGAGCAGGAGGACATCATCGGCCGTGACAAGAAGGAGGGCGCGCCGCTCGGCCAGGCCAAGGAGTTCGACACGCTCGACTTCGCGAAGAAGGGCCCCGACGGCGAGACCGCGATCCCGGTCAACGCGCACGTGCGGCTCGCCCACGCGAGCCAGCTCGGCGGGGTGCGCATCCTGCGTCGCGGCTACAACTTCACCGACGGCTCCGACGGCGTCGGCCATCTCGACGCGGGACTCTTCTTCCTCGCCTACATGCGCGACCCGGGCAGGCAGTTCGTGCCGATGCAGCGGGCGCTCGCGAAGGCCGACGTGCTGAACGAGTACATCGAGCACAACGGCTCGGCGGTGTTCGCCTGCCCGCCGGGCCTCGCCGACGGCGAGTACTGGGGCCAGGCACTCTTCGCCTGACCGGCCGGCGGTGTCTAGAGGCTGACGCGGACCGTCAGGGAGCCGGGGCGCACGTTCGCGGTCACCTCGGTGGCCTCGCCCACGACGTCACCGTCGATCTGCAGCGGCAGTGGCCGGTCGGCGCGCACCCGGATCTCCTTGCACACCTTGTGGTCCAGCGTGGGGTGACCCTTGCGGCGGCGGGTGGCGACCCGGGTCGCGACCGGCACCCACCCGACGACACCCTTCGGCGAGGCGATGACCGTGTCGAGCTGCCCGTCGTCCACGCGCGCGCTCGGCATCAGCACCAGCCCGCCGAGCAGCCGGCCGCAGTTGCCGATGACGACCATGCGCGCGCGGCGGCGGAACTCCATGTCGTCGTCGACCTTCACCGAGACGCGGAACTCCGGCGAGACGAGGTGCTTGAGGCCGGAGACCATGTAGGCCGGCCAGCCGACCTTGGCCTTCAGGTTCTCGTTGGTGCCGGCCATGATCTGCGCGTCCATGCCGACCCCGGCCATGACGACGAAGTAGTGCGTCTCGGGGGCGCCCGACTCGTCGGGAGCGTCGTCCATCGGGGCCGCCCCCACGACGAGCTCGCCGACGTCGATGCGCCGGTTGCGGCCGGTCAGCGCGACCGCGACCGCGCCCTCGAGGGCGACCGGGAGGTCGAGGTTGCGGGCCAGCAGGTTGCCCGTGCCGGCAGGCAGGATGCCGAGCGGCGTCTCGGTGCCGACGAGTGCGCTGGCGACGTTGCGCACCGTGCCGTCGCCGCCGAGGCTGCAGACGACGTCGACGCCGTCGCCGACGGCCTGGACCGCCTGGCCCCGGCCCGGGTCGTCGACCGTCGTCTCGTAGAAGAGCGGCTCGCCCCAGCCGTTGGCGAGGCACGTCTCGGTGATGCGCTCGCGGACACCCGGCAGGTCGGCGAACTTCGTCGGGTTGATGACGATGCCGGCCCGCTTGAGCGGGGCGCGCGACGCATCGTCTCCGGACCGGAAGTGGTCGCGCGGCGGACGGGGCCGGCGTCGCAGGGTCGCGGTCGTGTCCGGTGCGACGCGGTTCAGGACCAGCCCCCCGACGACCAGCACCAGCACGACGACGCCGGCGACGATCCACGGCAGGTAGTCCTTGAGCACGAAGACATACGCTATCCCGCGCGTCGGGCGCTCCCCGAATCGCCGCTGGACGGCGGCCCTAGGCTGGGCGCATGAGCGAGCCCCTCACCGACCCCGGGCCGTCGACTCCGGACGACTCGGACTGGACCTGGGTGCTGACCCGTCCGTGTTCGGACTGCGGCTTCGACGCACAGGGCGTCGACGTCGCCGACGCGCCGGCCCTCCTTCGCGACGCCGGGCAGCGGTATGCCGTCGCGCTGGGTCGCGACGACGTGCGCACCCGCCCGGCCGAGGGGGTCTGGTCACCGCTCGAGTACGTCTGCCACGTGCGCGACGTGTGCGACGTCATGCGAGGCCGGCTCGAGCAGATCCTCGACGGCGGCGGCGCGCTCGTGACCCTCGCCAACTGGGACCAGGACGCGACTGCCCTCGAGCGGCAGTACTGGCGCTCCGACCCCGACGTCGTCCGGCGCGAGGTGACGACGGCGTTCGAGGCCGCGGCGACGGCATACGCCCGTCCCTCGGGTACGCAGTG
Source organism: Terrabacter terrigena (assembly GCF_042676085.1). Taxonomy (NCBI): domain Bacteria; kingdom Bacillati; phylum Actinomycetota; class Actinomycetes; order Micrococcales; family Intrasporangiaceae; genus Terrabacter; species Terrabacter terrigena. The sequence continues at coordinate 12,008 of NZ_JBHTKH010000019.1, read as the reverse complement.
GGAGTGGCCGGCCCTGCGCAGCAACGGGTCGCAGTTCACGACCCGCACCCTCACGCTCTACTTCCTGCACGACATCCGACACCATCTCTGGGACGTGACTGCATGACTCTGCCCATCGACGTGACCCTCCAGCTGCCCGAGCCGCGCACGCCCGACCCGCACGACGCGCCCGCCATCCGCTGGGGCGTCCTCGCCCCGGGTGGCATCGCCCACGCCTTCGCCGACGCCGTCGCCGTGGGCACCGCCTCCTCGGTCGTCGCGGTCGGCTCGCGCAGCAAGGAGCGGGCGCAGGACTTCGCCGAAGAGTTCGGCATCGGCCGGGCCCACGGCAGCTACGAGGACCTCGTGGCCGACCCCGACGTCGACGCCGTCTATGTCGCCTCGCCGCACTCCGAGCACCGCGACCACGCCCTGCTCGCCATCGAGGCCGGCAAGCCGGTGCTCGTCGAGAAGGCGTTCACGCGCAGCGCCGCCGAGGCACGCGAGGTGCTCGCAGCGGCCGAGTCCCGCGGCCTGCTCGTCATGGAGGCGATGTGGAGCCGCTTCCTGCCGCACTACGACGTCGTGCGGCATGTCGTCGAGGCGGGGCTGCTCGGCGACCTCGTCGCGGTGTACGCCGACCACGGGCAGCACCTCTACCCCGACGGACCCGCCCGCCTCTCCCAGCCCGAGCTCGCAGGTGGCGCCCTGCTCGACCTCGGCGTCTACCCCGTCTCGTTCGCCGACGTCGTGCTGGGGGCGCCCGCCTCGGTCACCGCCGTCGCCACCCTCACCGACCTCGGGGTCGACGCGTCGTCGACGATCACCGTCACGGGTGCCGGCGGTGGCCACGGCGTGCTGACGTGCACCATGGCCGCTGCGACCCCGTGCGCGGCGGTCGTCGCAGGCACCGAGGCGCGGCTCGAGCTGTCCAGCACCTTCTACACGCCCGGTTCGTCGATCCGGCTCGTCAACCGCGCCGGCGACGTCGTCGACGAGCGAGACGGCGGCCTGCCCGACGACGTGCGCGGGTTCTCCTACGAGGCAGCAGAGTTCGCCCGTTGCCTGACCGCGGGCGAGCGCGAGTCCGCGCTCATGCCACACGCCGCGACGCTGAGGGTCATGGAGACGATGGACGAGGTGCGCCGGCAGACCGGGGTCGTCTACCCCGGCGAGTGACTGCCGGCGGCGTCAGCCGGTCAGCGGGCCGCGCCGGCCGGGGTGCTCAGGCGCCCGTGGCGTTCGGGTCGCGCCAGCGGCGCTCGAACGGCAGGCGCCAGGTGAACGGCGAGACGAGCTGGTGGATCTGGTTCGGGCCCCACGTGCCGGGGTCGTAGGGCCGCACGATCGGCGGGTTCTCGAGCAACGGCTGGCTGATCTCCCAGAGGCGCTCGATGCCCTCGGCCGACGTGAACAGCGTGCGGTCGCCGCGGGCGGCGTCGTAGATGAGCCGTTCGTAGGCCTCGAGCACGGACCCGGCCCAGTCGGTCTCCTGCACCGAGAACTGCATCGACAGCTTGTCGAGCTTCATGCCGGGGCCCGGCCGCTTGCCGTAGAACGACAGCGACATCCGCGACTTGTCGGCGAGGTCGAAGGTGAGGTGGTCGGGGCCGTTGTCGCCGACGCCCGACGCCGGCGGGAACATCGACCGCGGCGGCTCCTTGAAGGCGATCGAGATGATCCGGGCACCCTCGGCCAGCCGCTTGCCGGTGCGCAGGAAGAAGGGCACGCCGGCCCAGCGCCAGTTGTCGACGAAGCACTTGAGCGCGACGAACGTCTCGGTCTGGCTGTCGGCCCTGACCCCCGGCTCGTCGCGGTAGCCGACGTACTGGCCGCGGACGACGTCGTGCGGCTCGATCGCCGCCATCGACCGGAAGACCTTGTTCTTCTCCTCGCTGATGGCGTGCGGCTCGAGTGCTGTCGGCGGCTCCATCGCGGTGAACGCGAGCACCTGGAAGAGGTGCGTGACGACCATGTCGCGGTAGGCGCCGGTGCTCTCGTAGAAGTCGGCGCGCTGGGCCAGACCGAGCGTCTCGGGCACGTCGATCTGGATGTGGTCGATGTGGTTGCGGTGCCAGATCGGCTCGAACAGGCCGTTGGCGAACCGGAACGCGAGGATGTTCTGGGCCGCCTCCTTGCCGAGGAAGTGGTCGATGCGGAAGATCTGCTCCTCGTTGAAGACCTCGTGCAGCTCGGCGTTGAGGGCCTTGGCGCTCTGGAGGTCGGTCCCGAAGGGCTTCTCCATGATGATGCGGCTGCGCTCGACGAGGCCGGCCTCCTCGAGCTGGCGCACGACGGCGAGCGCCGCCTTCGGTGGCACGGAGAGGTAGTGCAGACGCCAGGCGTCCGGGCCCAGGATCTTCTCCGACTCGTCGACCGCAGCCCGGATGCCTTGCGGCCCAGCCGAACCCGGCACCCAATGGATGCGGTCGGCGAACTCGCGCAGGTCGTCGTCGGTGACGTCGTGGCTCGAGTGCTCACGGATCGAGGCGAAGACGAGGTCGAGGAACTCGTCACGGCTCAGCTCGTCGAGCGAGGTCGCGACGACCCGGAGCCCCTCGAGCAGCTGCGACTCGTGCAGGTGGAGCATGCCGGGAAGGAGCTTGCGCTTCGCGAGGTCTCCGGTGGCGCCGAAGAGGACGACTGTCGTTGCAGGCATGTGCCCAGCGTTGCGCAAAACTCGTGCCCGCGGGAGGTGCGGGGCAGGTGAGCGCCGGCGCGCAGCGTCCCAGGCCGCTCAGGCGTGCGGGGGCTGCTCCGACGAGACCTCGTCGGGCGCCGGATCCACTGCGCCGGTCTGCCGGCCCCGCACCTCGAGGCGGATGGCCTCGAGCGCCTCGCACAGGGGAGCAGGGTCGACGGCGAGGTTGAACGGCAGTGCGATCCCGTCCGGGCCGACGGTGCCGAGCGCGTACAGCCGCGACCCACGTCGCTCGGGCTCGCGACGGGCCTGCGACCAGGCCCGCGCGCTGGCCTCGTCGACGACGATGGTCGCCACCGTGTGCGAGCTGTGCCCCGTGCGGTGCTGCTGTGTCCTGAAGCCGCTGACGTGCGCCCAGGGCACGACCTTGCCGAGGACGTGCACGCCCTCGTCGTCGACGACGAGCGCCGGTGTGCCTCGACGCACCTGGCCGCAGCCCATGCCGAACAGCACGAGCCCGACACCGAGGCTCACGGTGCCGTAGACGGCCGCCCCGTCGGTGGTGCCGGTGCCCGGCGACAGCAGTCCCACGGCGATGCCGACGAGCCAGCCCCCGCAGACGAGCAGGAGCAGGCCCAGCCCGAGGTACACCCCCGCCATGAGCCGGCTGAACCGCACCTCGGCGCGCCTCTCGCGACGGAACGCCGCGACGAGACGGCTGACCTGAAGACCCCTGCGCAGACCGCTCATGGTGCCCGATTGTGCCGGACCGTCCGCATCGGCCGGGCGCCGGCCCGAGGCCCGGAGCCCGCCCCGGTGGCCCGGGCCGAGCGTCCCTGCAGTCACAGCACGGTCACGTCCACGCGTCCGTGGCCGACCGTCCACCGGTGGGTCAGCCGTATGCCGGCGAGCAGCGTCTCGTCGTGGCTGACGATGAGCACGGTTCCCCCGAACGCCGCCACGGCGGCCTCGAGCTGCTCGATCGCATCGACGTCGAGGTGGTTGGTCGGCTCGTCGAGCACGAGCACGTTGACCTCGCGACCCTGGAAGAGCGCCATCAGCGCACGCGTCCGCTCACCCATCGACAGGCTGCGAGCGGGACGGCCGACGTGCTCGGAGCCGAGGCCGAACTTCGCGAGCAGCGTGCGCACCTCGGCCTGCGGCCACTCGTCGCCCGCGGTCGGGTGCGGGCCCAGCTCGCGACGCACGACGTCCAGCACGGTCGCGTCGTCGTCGAGCAACGCACGCCTCTGGTCGATGACGCCGACCGACACCCGCGTGCCGAGCGTGTGCCGTCCGGCCGTGAGGGGCAGGTCGCCGAGCAGTGCCGCGAGCAGCGTCGTCTTGCCGCTGCCGTTCTCGCCGGCGAGGGCGACGCGGTCACCGCGACCGACGCCGAGGCTCACCGGCCCCAGCCGGAACCCGTGCCGCTCGACCACGGCGTCCGACAGGGTCGCGACGACGTCGGCGGACGGGCGGCCTTCCGTGATCGTGTAGCGCAGCTGCCACTCCTTGCGGGGCTGCTCGACGACCGAGACCCGCCCGGCGGCGCGCTCGAGACGGGCGCCCTTGGCCGCCTGCCGGTCGGCGCGGGCACGGTGCTTCTCCCGGATGTGCTTGTCGCCCTCCTTGGTCGCCTTGAAACCGGTGCGGCCCTTGACCGCCCACTCGGCGCGTTGGCGGGACTGAGCGAGCAGGCCGTCGCGTTCGGCGGCATACCCGGTGTACGCGTCCCACGCCTGTGACCGGGCGAGCTCACGCTGCTCGACGTACGCGCTCCAGCCACCGGTGTAGTGGGCGATGCGCTGCTGCTTGGCGTCGAGCTCGAGGACGCTCGTCGCGACCTCGTCGAGGAACCTTCGGTCGTGGCTCGCGATGAGAACCGGCCCGGTGTGCGAGCGCACGAACTCGGCCATCGTCTCGAGGCCGCGGGCGTCGAGGTCGTTGGTCGGCTCGTCGAGCAGCAGCACGTCGTAGCGGCTGAGCAGGACCGCGACGAGGCACGCCCGCGCGGCCTGGCCGCCCGAGAGCGTGCCGAGCGGACGGTCGGGGGCGACCTCCAGTCCGACCTTCGCCGCCACCTCGGGGAGCCGCTCGTCGAGGTCGGCCGCACCGAGCGCGAGCCAGCGCTCGAGGGCGAGGGAGTAGCGGTCGTCGCTGCCGGGGAGGCCGTCGGCGACGGCAGCCGAGGCCGCCTCCAGCTCGGTGTCGGCCGCCGTGACCCCCGTGCGGCGCCGGGCGTACGCGAGGAGCGTCTCGTTCGAGTCGGGCACGACCTGCGGCAGCCAGGCCACGGTGGCGTCGCGCGGGGCGAGCCGGATGGAACCGCCGTCGGCCGCGAGGTCGCCGACGATCGTGCGCATCAGCGTCGACTTGCCGCAGCCGTTGGGGCCCACGACCGCCGTGACGTCACCGTCGGCGAGCGTCAGGTCGAGGCCGGAGAAGAGGGTGCGCGCGCCGAAGGCGACGTCGAGCCCGGAGAGGGTCAGGGTGGAAGACATGGGCGAGGTCCTTGATGGTCGGCAGGGCCCCGCGGCGTGACGTCAGCTCGTGGGTGACAGGTCAGGGCGCGGGCGGGCTCGAGGCATCAGGAGATCCACACGGGCAGGACCGTATGCCGTGCGGCGCCGCCCCGTCCACCGACTTTTCGAGGTTCGTCGCTCAGGCGAGGCCGGCGTCGTGGACGACGCTCGCGCTCGGTGAGAGCGGTGAGGCGCGCCTCGGCCGTCGCACGGCGGGTGCCCTCCGCACGCGACAGGCCGCCGGGGACGCCCGCGACGTGCGACGACCGCGACCGGCAGCGGCCAGCGACGGCGACCGTGCAGCAGCGCCGTCGCGACGAGGCCGAACCCGAGGTCGACGAGCAGCCAGTCCCTGCCGAAACGCCTCGTCACGTGCGGCGTAGGCAGCGAACGCGCCGGACGGCATACGACCAGGGGCTGCTCTCGACGCGCCCGGCCGCGACTTCCGGCGTACGGACCCTGAGCGTGGACCCTGACTCCGGTCAGGGTCGCCTACGACCTTGGTAGGGGTCGGAATCAGGCTTGTGACGGATGCGCGACCGATCGGGTCTCCGAGAGGGTTGGGCCCATGATCACAGTGGAACGACTCACCAAGCGCTACGGCCCCTTCACGGCCGTCGACGACGTCTCGTTCGAGGTGAAGCCGGGTCTCGTCACCGGCTTCCTCGGGCCGAACGGTGCCGGCAAGACGACCGCGATGCGCGTCATGTCCGGCCTGACTCCCGCGACCTCGGGCCGGGCCACGGTGCTCGGCAAGCCGTATGCCGCCCTGCCGAACCCGGGCCGCCACGTCGGCCTCCTCCTCGACGCCTCCGCGCAGCACGCCGGCCGCACGGGTCGCGAGGTCCTCACGCTGGGCGCCATCCTCATGGGCGCGGGCAGGCACCGCGTCGACGAGATGGTCGAGCTCGTCGGCCTCACCGAGAAGGAGGCCAACCGCCGGGTCCGCAACTACTCCCTCGGCATGCGTCAGCGCCTCGGCATCGCCCACGCGCTCCTCGGTGACCCCGAGGTGCTCATCCTCGACGAGCCGGCCAACGGCCTCGACCCGGCCGGCATCCGCTGGATGCGCGACCTGCTGCGCGGCTACGCCAACGAGGGCGGCACGGTCCTGCTCAGCTCGCACCTACTCAACGAGATCGAGCGCGTCGCCGACGAGATCATCGTCATCGGCCACGGCAAGATCGTCGCCCAGGGCACCAAGGACGAGCTGCTCGCCGGCGCCGGCACCTACACGCGCTCGACCGACGACGACGGGCTGCTGGGCGCCCTCGCCGCCGCGTCGATCGTCGCCCAGCGCACCCCGACCGGTGGCCTGCAGGTCGACGCCGAGCCCATCGAGGTCGGCCGGGTCGCGGCCGCCCACCAGATCGTCCTGACCGAGCTGCGCGGTGGCGACAGCCGGGGTCTCGAGGAGATGTTCCTCGACCTCACGGCGGACGCCGCCCGAGAGGAGGTGGCGGCATGACCACCACGACGACGTCCGCCACGGCCTCCGTGGCACCCACCTCGCCGAACGCCGAGTCCACGCTCCCGGCCACGGCCAAGGTGCCGTCGCGCATCGCCGGACCGCGACCCACCACGGGCGTGCCGTTCACGCGGCTCGTGCACGTCGAGCTTCGCAAGATGCTCGACACCCGGGCCGGCCGTTGGCTGCTCATCGGCATCGCGGCCATCATCGCGACCGCCCTGACGATCATGTTCTTCAACGAGGGTGGCCAGCACTCGTTCGAGGAGTACCTCCAGGCGACGACGATGCCGATGGCGATCATCCTCCCGGTCGTCGGCATCCTCGCCGTCACGTCCGAGTGGAGCCAGCGCACCGGTCTCGTGACGTTCGGGCTCGAGCCGCGCCGCATGCGGGTCGCGTGGGCCAAGCTGCTCTCGGCCCTCACCGTCGGCGTCGCGGCGTTCGCCCTCGCGCTGGCGCTCGCGGGCATCGCCCACCAGGCGGCCATCACCTTCCGCGGCATCACGGCCGACTGGGGCATCGACGGCCTCGTGCTCCTCGGCGCCGGCGGCTACGTGCTGCTCGGCATCGCGCAGGGTGTCGGCTTCGGCATGCTCTTCAAGAACACGCCTGCCGCCATCGTCGTCTACTTCATCCTCCCCACCGCCTGGTCGATCCTCGGCTCGATGGTCTCGTGGCTCGAGTCGGCCGCCGCGTGGCTCGACATGCAGCACACGATGCAACCGCTCTTCTCGGGCTCGTTGACGGGCGAGCAGTGGGCCCAGCTCGGCACGTCGGTCAGCCTGTGGGTCGTGCTCCCTCTCGCCTTGGGCATCTGGCGCCTGACCCGCGCCGAGGTGAAGTAGCCACACCCCCAACCGTCAAGACGCACAACAGGTGGCCTCGACGGTGAAGGAGCGGTGAGGAACACGAGGTGAGCCGTGCGCCCGGCGGGGGGCGCACGGCATACCTCTGCGGGTGGCCGGCGGCCTAGAGTCGGGGGATGAGTCGCGACCGCCCCGTTGAGGCGGGGTCGCGGCTGCTCGAGGTGCGGGCCCTCGTGGCGCTGGTGGCGCTCGGGGCACTCGGTGGGTGCACGTCCGCGGGGGCGCGACCGTCGGTCCCGACCGTGGCCGAGTCGGGCGTGGTGGTGACGCCCGAGGTGTCGCTGACGCCGATCGACCCCGGCCCGGCGCCGAGGCTCGAGGTGCCCGCCCAGGGGCCCGGAGAGGTGGCCCGGGTCGTCGTGCGGAGAACGGGCAAGGGCCAGTCCTTCCGCAACGTCCCCGGCGTGCCGGTCGCGGCCGGCCGCACCTACATCGTGGAGGTCGCGTGCTCGGCCCGGCGACCCACGGATACGTCCGCCGGCACGAGCTATGCGGTCTACGACGCGGCGCCGGGCACGTGGGGGCACGGCGAGCCGCTCTACTCGCGGCCCTTCCCGTGCGACGGGACGGTGCAGCGCACTGCCGACCTCGGCCTGCCGACCGGGCGGGTCCAGATCGACGTGCGTGGCCTGCCCGCCGACGCCGTCGCCGCCTATGCGCTCATCCGGCCGGAGTGAGCTCCCGGGCCTGGTCTCGGGCCGGATCTCGGTCGAGGCGCACCGGCGGGCGCCGTTAGGCTGGCCCGCGTGATCGACATCAAGCTCGTGCGCGACGAACCCGACCGGGTCCGCGCCTCGCAACAGGCCCGCGGTGAGGACCCGGGGATCGTGGACGCGATCCTCGCTGCCGACGAGCGTCGCCGATCGTCCCTGGGCGAGTTCGAGTCGCTGCGCGCCGAGCAGAAGACCGTCAGCAGGTCGGTCGGCGCCGCGATGGGCGCGTTCCAGAAGGCGAAGAAGGCCGGTGCCGCCGACGCCGCCGAGCTCGAGAAGGCCGCCCACGACGCCCGCACGAAGGCCGCCGCCCTGAGCGAACAGGTCAAGGCACTCGAGTCGACGGCCGACGAGGCGACCTCGGAGCTCGACGTCCTGCTGCGCAAGGTCGGCAACGTCATCATCGACGGCGTGCCGGTCGGCGGCGAGGACGACTACGTCGTTCTCGAGACCGTCGGCGCCCCAAGGGACTTCGCCGCCGAGGGCTTCGAGCCGCTCGACCACCTCGCGCTCGGCGAGAAGCTCGGCGCCATCGACATGGAGCGCGGCGCCAAGGTCGGCGGCGCACGGTTCTACTACCTCACCGGCGTCGGCGCGATGCTCGAGCTGGCCCTGCTCAACATGGCCATGGCCCAGGCCACGGCTGCCGGCTTCACCCCGATGATCACGCCCACGCTGGCGCGCCCCGAGGTCATGGTCGGCGCCGGCTTCATGGACGCGCACGCCGAGGAGGTCTACCACCTCGAGGCCGACGACCTCTACCTCACCGGCACGTCGGAGGTCGCGCTCGCCGGCTACCACTCCGATGAGATCATCGACCTGAGCGACGGTCCGAAGCGGTATGCGGGGTGGTCCGCCTGCTACCGCCGCGAGGCCGGGTCGCACGGCAAGGACACCCGGGGCATCATCCGCGTGCACCAGTTCCACAAGGTCGAGATGTTCAGCTACTGCCGTCCCGAGGACGCCGAGGCGGAGCACCAGCGCCTGCTCGACTGGGAGCGCGAGATGCTCGGCAAGATCGAGGTGCCCTACCGCATCATCGACACGGCGGCCGGCGACCTCGGTGGTCCCGCCGCGCGCAAGTTCGACTGCGAGGCGTGGGTGCCCACCCAGGGCAAGTACCGCGAGCTGACCTCGACGTCGAACTGCACGACGTTCCAGGCGCGCCGGCTCAACACGCGCGAGCGCGACCCGAACGGTTCGGGCACCCGCGCCGTGGCGACGCTCAACGGCACGCTGGGCACGACCCGCTGGCTCGTCGCGATCCTCGAGAACCACCAGCAGCCCGACGGTTCGGTCGTGGTCCCCGAGGCCCTGCGCCCCTTCCTCGGACTGGACGTCCTCAAGCCCCTCACCTGAGATCGAAAGAGCACTCCGTCACCTGACGCACTGCTCTTTGGGTCGGAAGGGTGGGCTCCTGCACTCCGATGGGAGAGCGATCCGTCCGGGCTAGGCGTAGGTGACGCCGAGCTGGGTGGCGACCTCGTCGAGGGCCCTCAGGTTGTGCTGGACGGCCTCGGCCGGGTGCAGGGGAGACTCGAGCAGGCCGTCGCCGATGCAGCGGGCGGCCTCGACCGCGGAGTGGTGCAGCGCGCCGTGACCGATCGGCTCGGGGTCGGTCCAGGTGACCGAGCGCGAGCCGTCGGCCGAGGTGACGACGACGTCGCCGGGCATGAAGAACGGACCGGGCAGTGTCAGCGTCGCCGCCGTGCCCGCGATCGTCGCGGCCGTGGGCGTACGCGTGAGCAGCGTCGAGTGCAGCACGCTCGTCGCCTCTACGGCGTGGGTCAGCACCATCGCCGCCTGGCCGTTGACGCCCGACGGGGTCATCGACCCGGCGGCCTGTACACGGGTGGCCGGCCCGAGCGCCCACGTGGCGAGAGTCGTGACGTAGGTGCCGAGGTCGAGCAGCGAACCGCCGGCCATCGCCGGGTCGAGGATGCGGTGCGGCGGGTCGAAGTGCTCGCCGTGGTCGGCCAGCACCGTGTGCACCTCGCCCAGCAGTCCCGCCTCCAGCACCTGCCGGACGACGTCGAAGCGCGGCAGGAAGAGCGTCCACATCGCCTCCATGCAGAAGACGCCCGCCGCACGCGCTGCAGCCGAGATCTCCTGTGCCTCAGCGGCATTCAGTCCGATCGGCTTCTCGACGAGAACGTGCTTTCCCGCCGCGACCGCGGCCAGCGCCCCTGCCCGGTGCAGGTGATGCGGTGTCGCGACGTAGACGACGTCGACGTCGGGGTCGGAGACGAGGTCGGCGATTGAACCGAGTGCTCTCTCGATCGAGTGGGTGGCGGCGAAGGCGTCGGCGGTCTGCTGGGTGCGCGACCCGACCGCCATCACCCGCTGGGTCGTCGACGCCTGCAGCGACGCGACGAACCGCGAGGCGATCCACCCCGTGCCGAGCACGCCCCAGCGGAGCGACGGGACGGAGTCGGCGGACGGGCGGCGTGGCGCGGGGAGGACGTCGGGCAGCGACAGGGACGTCACGGCATACCTTCTCGGGTGTCGGGCGCCGCGGTGGGTCGGGGCGCGGGTCAGCGCTCGTCGAGCATGACCTCGATGGAGTAGTCCTGGGCGCGGTAGCAGTGGTCGCCGTACTCGACGGGCCCGCCGACCGCGTCGAAGGCGGTGCGCGTCATCGTCAGCACGGGCTGCGAGGGCGTGAGGTCCAGGTGCTTGCGCTCCGCCGCCGACGGCTGGCGGGCGCCGATGCGCTGGTGCGCGACGACCGGCTTGCCGCCTCGCGTGCGCAGCATCGCGTAGAGGCCGTCCCTCTCGAGGTCGGACCGGGTGATGTCGGAGTAGGCGGGCGGCAGCCAGTTGCGCAGGATCGCGAGCGGCTGGTCGCCGTTGCGCCGCAGCCGCACGAGGTGCAGCAGCGGGGTGTCGATCGGCAGGCCGAGCGCGGTCGCCGCGACCTCGTCGGTGGTCACCTCGTGCGTCAGCACCTCGGTGCGCGGATCGCCGGTGCCCTCGCGCCGCAGGTCGTCGAAGAGGCTCGTCAGCTCGGCGCGCCGGTGGATCTGCCGCCCGGCGACGGTGGTGCCGAGACCACGTCGCCGGAGCAGCAGGCCCTGTGCCACGAGCTCCTGGATCGCCCGCCGGACGGTCGGCCGCGAGAGGCCGAGCCGTTCGGCCATGGCGACCTCGTTCTCGAACGCGTCGCCGGGCTGCAGCGTCCCGCTGCCGATCGCCGCACTCAGCTGCTCGGCCAGCTGGTGGTAGAGCGGGACCGGCGTCTCGCGGTCGATGCGGACGTCAACGGGCTTGGACATGGGCGCAGACTAGCCAGTCGGTCCGAACATGTCCGCATCTGCTCATGTCAGTACCTTTCCGCGCGCTGGGTGCTCACCTCGGGCTCTTGACGACGAGCACCGGCACGTCGGCGTCGAGGATGATGTTCTGCGCCACGCTGCCGAGGAACGCCTTGCCCATCGGCGAGCGCCGGCGCGCCCCGATGACGAGCACGTCGGGAGCGAGCTCCCCGACGGCCGCGAGGATCGCCCCGGAGACGTCGGCGATCTCGCGTCCGCCGGCGACGAGCCGCACGTCCCAGCGCAGGTCGGGTAGGGCGACCGCCGCGAGGGCCTTCTCGATGGCGTCCGAGATCCCGGCCTTGTTGGCCTCCGCGATGTCGTTGTCGAGCGACTCGACGACGTGGACGACGACGAGGTCCGTCGCGCGGTAGGCCGCCTGGCGGGCCCCTTCCTGCAGGGCGAGGTCGCTCGAGCTGCGGGTGTGGTGGGCGACAGCGACGCTCATGACGTCACCTCGTTCATTTCTGCAGCTCGTGGGAGAGCTCTGCGAGCTCGTCCC
>NZ_JBHTKH010000018.1:0-78167 GCF_042676085.1 Terrabacter terrigena | reverse complement strand
AGAATCACGCCGATGGCTCCCTCACGTCCGGAGCCACTCCGCTACCTCGAAACCCCACCACTCCCAGGGACTCTCACGACCACGCTCCCGGCCGGGTCGCGGATGGTCTGCCGGTCCTGATCGTCCCGCAATGACGGTCGACCACCGAGCCCCCCGACGACGCGTCGGGTGGGGCTTTGTCATCCAAGGAAACTGAATACAGAGATGTCGTACATCGTGTCGTTCTTCGCGGCCATGAACCGTCCGTCCAAGAACCTGCCGGTCGGTCAGTACAACTCCAGCACGACGTTCGAGGAGCGCCTCGGACTCCTCTGAACACCACGTGCGCATCGCTCGCACCGGCCCAGGCCGTCGCGAGCACGTGAGAACGAAGGTCTCCGGGTCACCCGGGGGCCTTTTCTCGTCCCGGGGCACCGAACCTGCCGTCTCCGGTGGCGGGCCGGGGCCGTGAACGCTTTGATCGGCACAACGGGCACGATCGCCCGGGGACGGCCGCCTTCAACCGGGCAGACGAACGACAGGGGAGCACCATGCGCACTCGTCTCGGCACCTCACGCACCCTCACGGCGGGCCTCCTGCTCGCCGCCGCACTGGCGCCGGCTGCCGCCGGCCCGGCCAGCGCGGCCGACTCGAGCTCCGCGGCGCCGCAGTCGTCGGGGGCCGGCACCGTCGTCGACGGCGAGGGCCGCACCGTCGGGGGCTGGGTCGAGCTCGACTCGTCCTCCGGCCCGGGCCTCGCATCGTCGTCGACGACCGACGAGGCGGCCGCCTCGTCGGGCCGCCAGGACGTCGGTGGCGGGGTGTGGACCTACGGCTCGTACGACGAGAACGGCCAGAAGCACTGCTGGTCGAAGTACTACAACAGCTCGTACTACCACTCGGCCACCGCGGTCATGACCACCAGCAAGAAGGTGTACGCGTGGCAGTTCTACTACGCCGACGCGCACATCTCCGAGTCCATCCAGATCGGTGCTCTGTGCAAGGTGTACTGGGCGATCTACCCGTGAGCCGCCGGACCTTCGTCCGGTCTCTGGCCGCATCCGTTGCGCTGGGTGCTGGGTCGGTCCTGCTGGGCGCGCTCGCCTCGGGATACGGGCCACTATCGGTGCGTCCCGACCCGGGACTCGTCTGGCTCCGCTACGTCAGCGGCTGGCTCGGGGCACCCTGGGCGTGGGGGCTGCTGGGCCTGGCCCTGGGCTGGGTGGCCGGACGGGCCCTGTCGGCGGCACTCTCCGCGACCGCGGGACTGCTCGTCGCCGTCCTCTCCTACTACGTGGCCAAGGCGGCAGTGGGGATCACGCCGTGGCTCGACTGGAACGCGACCGGCATGTGGTGCGGGGCTGCGCTCGTCACCGGCCCGGTTCTGGGGCTTCTCGGGCACCTGGCCCGTCGACGGTCGTGGACGGCCGTGCCCGCGGCACTCGTCGCCCCGGCGCTGATGGTCAGCGACGTCGGGCGTGCCTCAGCCGGGCCGACCCGTCCCGGTGCAGACCTTGCCGTCCTCGTGGCAGCGGCCGTCCTGGCCGTCGCTCTGGTGGCGCGAGTCCTGCAGGCCAGACGCCGGCAGTCGATCTAGTCGGGGGTGGAACCGGCTGCGCCGGGTGGAATGGCGGAGGGCGTGGGAATCCGTCGCTCGTTCCTCACTCCTCCCCGAATCGCCGGCCCCACCATGGGAGACCGGCTGCGCCGGGTGGAATGGCGGAGGGCGTGGGACTCCGTCGCTCGTTCCTCACTCCTCCCCGAATCGCCGGCCCCCACCATGGGAGACCGGCTGCGCCGGGTGGAATGGCGGAGGGCGTGGGATTCGAACCCACGATGGGCTATGAACCCATAGCGGTTTTCAAGACCGCCGCACTAGGCCACTATGCGAGCCCTCCAGTGTCCGCGGAAGTCTAGCCGCGGCCGGGCCAGGCCATCGAATCGATCTCGACGGTCGCAGACGGCCGAAGGCCCCGGCCGGGTTGCGGTCGGGGCCCTCTTCAGGGAGCGTCTTCAGGGTTTCGCGGGCGAACCGCGCTCAGATGTACATCGCCGGGTCGAGCCACTGGTTCGCGGAGTCACGCTTCGCGAACCGGATGACCGCCGGCACGCCCGTCGCCACCGAACCCATGGGCACGTCCTTGACCACGACGGAGTTGGCGCCGATCTGCGCGTCGTCACCGACGAGCACCGGCCCGAGCACGCGGGCGCCGGCACCGATGGTCACACGGTTGCCGACGGTCGGGTGGCGCTTGACGTGCTCCATGGACCGGCCGCCCAGGGTGACGCCGTGGTAGAGCATGACGTCGTCGCCGACCTCGGCGGTCTCGCCGATGACGACCCCCATGCCGTGGTCGATGAAGAACCGACGACCGAGCCGCGCCGCAGGGTGGATCTCCACGCCGGTGACCGAACGCGTGACCGTCGCCAGCACGCGGGCCGGGAGGCGACCACCGGGAAGCTTCCACAGCTCGTGGATGCCGCGGTGCGCCCAGATCGCGTGGAGCCCGGGCGACGTCAGGGCGACCTCGAGGCGCGAGTTCGCGGCAGGGTCGCGGGCGATCGCCCCGTCGACGTCCTCGACGAAGCGGTCGGCGAGCTTGCGCACGAGACCGAGCGGGCCGGCATACGTCGGCTGGTCGGCCTTGGACGGGACCCCGCGTGCCGCGGCGCGGGCGCGGGTGCCGCCCTCACCGCGCACGAGCGTCAGCGGCGGCTCGGCCGGCCTGGCCTTGCGGTCGATCTGGGGTGCGGTGCTCATGCACGTCTCCTCACTGGCAGCGGTGCTGCGACGTCGGTCGACGTCGCGCGGCCGACGTCAGTCGACGAGGCCCTCGAAGAGGACGGTGGACAGGTAGCGCTCGCCGAAGGACGGGATGATCACGACGATCGTCTTGCCCTTGTTCTCAGGGCGCTGGGCGACCTGGACGGCGGCGGCGATGGCGGCGCCCGAGCTGATGCCGACGAGCAGGCCCTCCTCGGTGGCGGCGCGCCGCGCCCACTTCACGGCGGTGTCGGCGTTGACGTCGATGACCTCGTCGTAGATGGAGGTGTCGAGGATCTCGGGGACGAAGTTGGCGCCGATGCCCTGGATCTTGTGAGGTCCGGGCTGGCCGCCGTTGAGGATCGCCGACTCCTCCGGCTCGACGGCGATGATCTTGACGTCCGGCTTGCGCGACTTCAGCACCTGGCCGACACCGGTGATCGTGCCGCCCGTGCCGATGCCGGCGACGACGATGTCGACCTCGCCGTCGGTGTCCTTCCAGATCTCCTCGGCCGTCGTCTTGCGGTGGATCTCCGGGTTGGCCTCGTTGGCGAACTGGCGAGCCAGCACGCCGCCGCGCTCGGCGGCGATCTCGTCGGCCCTGGCGACGGCTCCCTTCATGCCGGTCGAGGGGTCGGTGAGCACGAGCTCGGCCCCGAACGCGCGGAGCAGGGCGCGCCGCTCCTTGCTCATCGACTCGGGCATCGTCAGCACGACCTTGTAGCCGCGGGCTGCTCCGACCATGGCGAGGGCGATGCCGGTGTTGCCGGAGGTCGCCTCGACGATGGTGCCGCCGGCCTCGAGCTGGCCGCTGGCCTCGGCCGCGTCGATGATCGAGACGCCGATGCGGTCCTTGACCGAGCTCGCCGGGTTGTAGAACTCCAGCTTCGCGGCGACCGTCGCCTCGGCTCCGTCGGTGACCTTGTTGAGGCGCACGAGCGGCGTGTTCCCGATGAGCTTGGTGACGTCGTCGTAGATCGGCATGTGCAGGGCCCTTTCGGCTGGGTGCGGCGTGGCTGGGGCGGACACTCGGTCGGCCCGGTTGTCGGCGACAACCGAGTCCTCGTTATGCATATTCCAACACAGGGTTATCGGTTGCCAAGTGAGCGACCATGATCCGGGCGCCCCCAGCGCTCCCCTGGGCGTCAGGAAGGGGACGAGGGTCACGCCGCGACGGCCGTCACATTCACTAAGCGCTTGCTAACTCGTCAGTAGACTCGCCGGCATGAACGCCCTCCAGATCGTCGCCGTCGTCGTCTGTCTCGGCGTGAGCGCCGTGGCAGTGGCCCTGCTCGTCAAGACGGTGAATCACTTCCTTGCGACGTTCCGGCTCGGTCAGCCCGAGGACCGCGGTGACGACAAGGGCGCGCGCACCCGCACGCTGCTGCGCGAGTTCCTCGGCCACACCCGCATGTCGCGCCTGCCTGTGGTCGCGGTGGCCCACTGGTTCACGATGGTCAGCTTCGGCGTCCTGTTCTTCACGCTGCTGAACGCGTTCGGCCAGCTGTTCGAGCCCGACTTCGCGCTCCCGCTGATCGGGCACTTCCCGCCGTACGAGTGGGTCACGGAGTTCTTCGCGTGGACCGGCCTGGTCGGGATCCTCGTGCTGATGGCGATCCGCCAGAAGAACCACCCGCGCTCGGCCGCGGGCGAGGACGGCCGCCGCAGCCGGTTCTTCGGCTCCACCTGGTGGCAGGCCTACTACGTGGAGCTCACGATCCTGGGCGTGACGCTGTGCATCCTGACGCTGCGCGGCCTCGAGTACGCCTTGTCCCGGCAGGGCGGTTCGACCGGCACCACCGCGGGCTCAACGGCGGTGAGCGAGGCCAGCGCGCTGCACTACCCGATGACGGGCTGGCTCGGCGGGCTGTTCTCCGGCATGAGCGTCGATGCCCTGGAGAACACCATCGTGGTCGTGGCCGCGGTCAAGATCCTCATCTCGTTCGCTTGGATGATCACCATCGCGCTGACCCCGACGATGGGCGTCGCCTGGCACCGCTTCCTCGCCTTCTTCAACATCTTCTTCAAGCGGCACGCCGATGGTCGCACCAGCCTTGGCGAGCTGCAGCCGATCCGCATCAAGGGCGAGGTGCTCGACTTCGAGAACGTCGACGAGCTCGACGAGGACGCCCCGCTCGGCGTCGGCAAGGTCGAGGACTTCACCTGGAAGGGCCTGCTCGACTTCACCACGTGCACCGAGTGCGGCCGCTGCCAGAGCCAGTGCCCGGCGTGGAACACCGACAAGCCCCTCAGCCCGAAGCTGCTCGTCATGACGCTGCGCGACCACGCGTACGCGAAGTCGCCGTGGCTGCTCGCCTCCGAGGAGGTCCGCGCCGCCGGCATCGAGGCGGGTTCCGACGGGAACGGTGACTTCTCCGACGCCACGAAGGGTGCGGTCGCCACGGAGCAGCTCGTCGGCGAGACCGGCTACGACATCCGCCACCCGCTGACGGCCTACAACCCGCACGGGCCCGACGCCGTCATCGACGAGGACGTGCTGTGGTCGTGCACGACGTGCGGCGCCTGCGTCGAGCAGTGCCCCGTCGACATCGAGCACGTCGACGCGATCGTCGACATGCGCCGCTACAAGAACCTCATCGAGTCGGCCTTCCCGGCCGAGCTCAACGGCCTCTTCAAGAACCTCGAGAAGAACTCCAACCCGTGGGGCCTCGCGCCGCGCCTGCGGATGGACTGGGCCAAGGACCTCCCCTTCGAGGTCAAGCAGGTCGGCGTCGACGTCGAGAGCCTGGACGAGGTCGACTACCTCTTCTGGGTCGGCTGCGCCGGCGCCTACGAGGACCGCGCCAAGAAGACGACCCGCGCGGTGGCCGAGCTGCTCGACACCGCCGGCGTCAGCTTCGCCGTGCTCGGCGACGGCGAGGCCTGCACCGGCGACCCGGCCCGGCGCGCGGGCAACGAGTTCCTCTTCCAGATGCTCGCCCAGCAGAACGTCGAGACCCTCAACGAGGTCGGCGCGACCAAGGTCGTCGTCACCTGCGCGCACTGCTTCAACACCATCAAGAACGAGTACCCCCAGCTCGGTGGGCAGTACGAGGTGCTGCACCACACGCAGCTGCTCAACCGCCTCGTACGCGAGAAGCGGCTCACCCCGGTCGCCCGCCCCGGCGAGGCCGCGTCGGCCGGCACCCTTACCGGCGCCGCCTCCACCGGCGCGAAGGTCACCTACCACGACCCCTGCTACCTCGGCCGCCACAACCAGGTGTACGCCCCGCCGCGCGAGCTGCTCCAGATCCTGCCCGGCGTCGAGTACGCCGAGATGGAGCGGTCGAAGGAGCGGTCCTTCTGCTGCGGCGCCGGCGGTGCCCGCATGTGGATGGAGGAGAAGCTCGGCACGCGGATCAACACCAACCGCACCGAGGAGGCCCTCGCGACCGGCGCCGACCGGATCGCCGTCGGCTGCCCCTTCTGCAAGGTGATGCTCACGGACGGCCTCAACGCCGCGGTCCAGGACGGCAAGAAGGCCGAGGGCGAGGTGGAGGTCGTCGACGTCGCCCAGATGCTCCTCGCCGCGGTCCGCCGCGGCAACGAGGGCGGCGAGACCGTCGAGGCTTCCGAGCCCCAGCCCGACCCGGAGCCCGCGCCGACCGCCTGACCGACGCGACGGCATACGGCAGCGGTAGCGAAGGAAGAGGCCCCTCCCGGCTCGGGGAGGGGCCTCTTCGTTCGGGTGGTCGGTGACGTCAGAGGATGCCGCGGGCCTGGAACGCGCGCGTGACGGCGTTGGCGGCCGCCGCGCCGTAGAGCCGCCGGGCGGCGGCGACGGTGGCGGTCGCCGCGTCGCGGAACGAGGTGTCGGGCGCGAAGGCGAACTGCGCCTCGACGATGAGCGTGCTGGCCCTCGTGTCGCCGAGCGCGGTGCGGATGTCCCAGAGTGCGCGCGACCAGATCTCGCCGTCGGCGTGCACCTCGCCGCGCACGTCCTGCGGGTAGTGCTTCGCGCCGTCGAGACGGCGCAGGCAGTGGGGGACGGTGCTGGTGTAGGAGACGGAGTCCCAGTCGGCCACGCACGCCTCGGGCGTCTTCGTCGGCACCCCGGCTGCCCAGCTCGTCACGACGACGGCGAGGTAGTCGCCGAACGCCTCGCCGATGGCGCCGGACTCGAGGTTGGTGCCGAAGCCCGGCACCTGCCCGTCCTGCACGGAGTGGCCGTACTCGTGGACGATGACCTCGGCGTCCTCGCCGTCGTCGACGCCGCCCTTGCCGAGCGTGATGTTGGCCTTGTCCTCGTTGAAGAAGGAGTTGTCGCCGCCGAACTGGCCGACGCGCACCTCGATCTGCCGCTGGTTGACCGGCCGCAAGGTCGACCCGAAGCCGAGGTGCTGGAGGTAGGCCTGGGCGGTCGTCACCCAGTGGTAGCCCATGACCTGCTCGAACTGGTCGGCGTCGCGGTGGAACGCCGGGAAGGCGCCCCCGACGCTGACTGCGGGTTGGCCCGTGGAGCTCTTGACGCGGGCGTAGGCACCGGTGAGCGTGCCCGACCCGTCGAGGTCGGTGAGCGTCACCCGGCGGTATGCCGGGGCGAGCGCTGCGTAGTCGGCGTCCTTCCGGTCGGTGAGCGACTCGTCGCCGAGGGTCTGGACGGGGTTGGGCAGGAACACGGTGGCGGTGGCCGTGTGGTCGAAGGGCACTGGAGCACCCTGGGCCGGCAGGGTGACGCCGGCAATGGCGAGCGACGCGACGACGGCGACGCCCCACGTGTGGGTTCTGCGTGACATGGAGGACACTCTGGCGCGGACGTGGACATCGCGCCAGACCCCCCGTGCCCCTCGCCTACCCTGCGACGGTGACCACCAGCGCCCCGCCGCCCCCGCACCACGTCGTCGACGACCTCGCGCCCACAGGCGTCCTCCGGGCCTCGATCAACCTCGGCAACGCGGTGCTCGCCCAGGGCACGCTCGAGGAGCCGCGCGGCGTGACCGTCGA
Source organism: Terrabacter terrigena (assembly GCF_042676085.1). Classification (NCBI taxonomy): domain Bacteria; kingdom Bacillati; phylum Actinomycetota; class Actinomycetes; order Micrococcales; family Intrasporangiaceae; genus Terrabacter; species Terrabacter terrigena. The sequence goes on along the minus strand of NZ_JBHTKH010000018.1, from coordinate 70,480 downwards.
CATCGCGCACGTCATCGGCGAGCGCCTCGGCGTCCCGGTCGAGCTCGTCACCTTCGACGGGGCGCGCAAGTCGTTCGAGGCGATGGCGACCGGCGCGGCCGACATCTGCTTCCTGGCCATCGACCCGGTCCGTGAGGCCGAGGTCGCCTTCACCGAGCCGTACGTCCTCATCGAGGGCGCCTACGTCGTGCCCGTCGACTCCGCCCTGCACACGGTGGCCGACGTCGACGCCGACGGGGTGCGCGTCGCGGTCAAGGCCGGCTCGGCCTACGACCTGCACCTCACCCGCGCCCTGCAGCACGCGACCCTCGTTCGCAGCGGCGAGGGGGTCGGCTCGCTCGTCTCCGAGCCCCTCGAGGCCGGCGCGGGCATCCGCGAGGCCGTCACCGCCTTCGCCGAGTCGAACGAGGGCTTCCGCGCCGTCGACGAGCCGTTCATGCAGATCAGGCAGGCCGTCGGCACGACGCGTACGCGTTCGGCCGAGTCCGTCGCCTTCCTCCGCGGCCTCGTCGAGGAGCTCAAGGCCAGCGGGTTCGTCGCCGACGCGCTCGAGCGCGCGGGACAGCGGCGCGAAGCCGCAGCACCGCCCGCCTGAGCCGGACGGCATACGCCCTCGGCCTGACGCGAGTGGAGGTCCGCACCCGGGGCAAGGGATGCAGACCTCCGGTCCTCACGAGTTCGCTCGTGCCTCAGCCGGTTCGGGCTACCTTCGGACCTTCGAGGCCCAGCGCGGCACTCTCCGCGTCGGAGAAGAGCCGCGAGCGGATGAGGAACCGCACGCCTTCCGGGGCCTCGACGGAGAACCCGCTGCCGCGCCCCTTCACGACGTCGAGGGTCAGGTGGGTGTGCTTCCAGTACTCGTACTGCGAGACCGACATCCAGAAGGGAACCGGCTCGGCGAGCCCGTCGACGACGAGATCGCCGAGGTGCACGTCGGCCTCGCTCGTGAGGAAGTCACCAGCCGGGAAGCACATGGGAGAGCTGCCGTCGCAGCAGCCACCCGACTGGTGGAACATCAGCGGACCGTGGGTCCCGGTGAGACGGCGGAGCAGGTCCGCCGCCTCACCGGTGAGGTCGACCCGGCTGGGGGAAGCCATGGGCTCACCGGGTCCGACCGCCTGCGGGGGCTCGTGTGACACGGGCACGTCCCGGTCAGAAGAAGCCGAGCGCGTCGGGCGAGTAGGAGACGAGGAGGTTCTTCGTCTGCTGGTAGTGGTCGAGCATCATCTTGTGGTTCTCGCGACCGATGCCCGACTGCTTGTAGCCGCCGAAGGAAGCGTGCGCCGGGTACTGGTGGTAGCAGTTGGTCCACACACGACCGGCCTTGATGCCACGGCCCATCCGGTACGCCCGTGAGCCGTTGCGCGTCCACACGCCGGCGCCGAGGCCGTAGAGCGTGTCGTTGCTGATCGCGAGCGCGTCGGCCTCGTCGTCGAAGCCCGTGAGGGAGACGACGGGCCCGAAGATCTCCTCCTGGAAGATGCGCATCGAGTTGTCACCCTCGAAGACGGTGGGTGCGACGTAGTAGCCCTCGGCGAGGTCGCCGTCGAGCACGTTGCGCTCACCACCGGTGAGTACCTTCGCGCCCTCCTGACGGCCGATGTCGAGGTAGGAGAGGATCTTCTCGAGCTGGTCGTTGCTCGCCTGGGCGCCCATCGTGGTCTCGGTGTCGAGCGGGTTGCCCTGCCTGATCTTCTCGACGCGGGCCACGGCGTCGGGCACGAAGTCGGAGTAGATGGACCGCTGCACGAGTGCGCGTGAAGGGCACGTGCAGACCTCGCCCTGGTTGAGCGCGAACATGGTGAAACCCTCGAGGGCCTTGTCGTAGAAGGCATCCCGGTCCTGAGCCACGTCGTCGAAGAAGACGTTCGGGCTCTTGCCGCCGAGCTCGAGCGTGACCGGGATGATGTTCTGGCTCGCGTACTGCATGATGAGCCGGCCCGTCGTCGTCTCGCCGGTGAAGGCGATCTTGGCGATGCGGGGGCTGCTCGCGAGCGGCTTGCCGGCTTCCACGCCGAAGCCGTTGACGACGTTGAGGACGCCAGGCGGCAGCAGGTCGCCGATGAGCTCGACGACCTTGAGGATCGACCACGGCGTCTGCTCGGCGGGCTTGAGCACCACGGCGTTGCCGGCGGCCAGCGCCGGGGCGAGCTTCCACACGGCCATGAGGATGGGGAAGTTCCACGGGATGATCTGGCCGACGACGCCGAGCGGCTCGTGGAAGTGGTAGGCGACAGTGTCCTCGTCGATCTCGGAGCTCGAACCCTCCTGTCCCCGAAGGACGCCCGCGAAGTAGCGGAAGTGGTCGACGGCGAGCGGCAGGTCGGCGGCGAGGGTCTCGCGGACTGCCTTGCCGTTCTCCCACGTCTCGGCGACGGCGAGTGCCTCGAGGTTCCCCTCGATGCGGTCGGCGATCCGGTTGAGGACGAGGGAGCGCTCGCCGAGGCTCGTGCGACCCCAGGCGGGAGCGGCAGCGTGGGCCGCATCGAGGGCGGCCTCGATGTCCTCCTCGGTGCCGCGCGCGACCTCGCAGAACGGCTTGCCGTTGACGGGCGAGACGTTCTCGAACCAGAGGCCCTTCTTCGGGTCGACCCAGTTGCCGCCGATGAAGTGGCCGTAGCGGTCGAGCACGGTGACGAGCGAGTCGGGCGCTCCGGGGGGTGCGTAGACGGTCATGGTGGTTCTCCCAACGTCCTTGGTGGTGGTCCCCTCCCACGGGGTTGGCAGGACGTTAGGCAGGGCAACGTTGCAACCACGTTGCGTCGCGTGTGCCGGGTGGCCCATCAGGCGGCATACGCGAGAAGGGCCACGTGGGTGGCCGACGGCTGTCGGGGTCAGTCCGGCCCGAGCTCACGGTCGAGGCGGTGGATCTGGTTCTGCACGAGCGGCATGAGCGGCGAGCCGGGCCCGAGCACCCGGGCCTGCGCCTGCCACATCTCGTAGTCGTCGGCGCCGGAGGCCGAACGGGTCCAGGCCGACATGAGGTCGGCCCGCCCGCTGTCGAGCACGGCGCGACGCAGGTCGCCCTCGATGCTCTCACGCAGCCGCACGACCCCCGGCGCGACCGATCGCGGCAGCAGCGGGCCCCGGTAGGCACGCATCGCACTGGCGACGTCGCCGGCGGCGAGATGGGCCTCCACGCCGAGCCAGTCGCCGGAGAGCTCGGCGACGAGGCGGTAGGGGCGGGAGGCGAGCAGCTCCTCGCCGAGGAGGCTGCGCAGGCGTCCCAGCTCGACACGCAGGGTCGAGGCGCTGGTGTCCTCCTCGTAGAGCAGCACGGCGAGCTCGTCACCGGACAGGCCGCGGGGCGCCGAGGCGAGCAGGAGCAGGATCTCGCTGTGGCGTGGGCTGAGGCGCGCGGTCTGCCGCCGGCCCCGCCCGTCGTCGACGGTGAGCAACGCGTCGTTGCGACCCAGCGACTCCATCAGCACCGACAGGGCGCCGGTCGAGCTGTCGGGAGGCGCCGCCCGCCCGCTGACGAGCAGCTCGCGGGCCAGCTCGGACTCGGCCATCCGCGCCGCGGCACGCACCATCGCCATCGTCTGCGGCACGACGATCTGGTCGCCGCCTGTGATGTCGAGGACCCCCAGGATGCTCTGGTCGGAGGGGTCGTGGATCGTCGTCGCCGCGCAGCTCCAGTGCTGCACCGAGCGACGGAAGTGCTCGGCACCGATGACGTTGACCGAGCGGTCGAGGCGCAGGGCCATGCCCGGGGCGTTCGTGCCGGCGAGCCGCTCGTCCCAGTTGCTGCCCTCGACGAAGCCGATCGACTCGGCGCGGCGCAGGACGCTCGGCGTACCGCACACCCAGAGCAGCTGGCCCGCAGCATCCGACACGGCCATGACGGCGTCGCAGTCGCGCGCTGCCTGGCCGAGCACGTCGTCGAGGAGCGGGAAGACGCTGGCGAGCGGGTGTGCCGACCGGTGGTCGCGGAGGGCGTCGCCGGGCAGCGTGATGGGCGCGTCCACGGTGTCGACCTGCACACCCGCCGCGGCGGACCTCAACCACGAGTCGGCGACGTGCGCACGCACGCCGGCGTTCGCCGGGTCGGGTCGTGCAGGGCCCTGCTCGTCCACGGGCATGCGCCGATTGTGCACGTGGTTCGCACCGGTTCGACAGGTTCGAGTCGAAAGCCACAGCCGCACCAGATCGGCACGGCGAGCCGTGGGTAGGACGAAAGGGTGGTCAAGCGCGTCCTTTAGGCGCACCATGAAAGGACCCGCCCGCAGGGTCCCGAGGGAAAGTCCGAGGAGCGACGATGTCACGACGAGCCCCCTTCGTCCCAGACGGTGTGCCGGTGCTGTCCCGAGGCCGGCACCGCAATGCGCGCAAGGGCGCCTGCTTCATGGAGATGGCCTCGTTCCTCGCCGGCGAGCGATGGAGCGACCATCCCGTGTGCACCCACCCCGTGCTCTCCACGTTGGCGCGCTGCGTCAACGACATGCTCGACGAGACGCACCGGCAACGCCTCGTGACGATGATCCCCGAGGTCGTGGGCCTCAACCCTGATGACCCGCGTGTGCCCGCCGCGCTCGTGCTCACGGCCGCCCGTTCGGCGCTTCCCGTCTCGGCCGAGGAGCGTCAGAACGTCATGGCCCTGGCGATCCTCAACGCCGAGGGCGTTCTCGCCGAGCAGGACGGACGCACACCCGGAGAGCTCTCGAAGGCCTCTCGGGCCGCCCTCGCCACGGCCCCGGCAGCCGAGCGCTGGGCGAGGATCCACTTGGCCCGGCTCGGGTTCAACTCCGCGGCCGTGCGACCGGCGAACGCCGCGAAGATCGTCGCCCTGGCCGTCGACGGCATCGCCCGCGCGTGCATCGACGAACCGGAGGACCGGCTGGTCCGGCTGCTCCGCGAGGCCATCGACGTCGTGGCCACGTTTGCACCGCTCACCCCGACACCCGTCACGGTCACCTGGACCGGGCCGGCGCCGGCTCCGTCAGAGGTGCCCGCGGAAGCCCCGAGTCACCCACTGGTGCGTTAGCCCCTCCTCAGCGAGACGTCGAAAGAGCGGTTCGTCACCAGCAGGTGACGAACCGCTCTTTCGATCGTGGCTGTCAGGCGACGTGGACCGACCTGCCCGGTGCCGGACTGCCGGCTCGGTCGAGCGCGACGCCCGGGTCAGCGTGTCTCGCGAAAGTCGACGTGCTCGCGGGCGATCGGGTCGAACTTGCGCAGCACCAGCCGGTCGGGCTGGGTGCGGCGGTTCTTCGTCGTGACGTAGCTGAAGCCCGTGCCGGCCGTCGACCGCAGGGTGACGACGGGGCGAAGGTCGGTGCGCTTGGCCAAGGGGGCTGCTCCTCTGCTCTCGGGGACGGACACTCATCCGTCGCTGTTGAGAACGATTCTCGCCCCGCCGTCATTCCCGCAAGCCGAGGCAGCCCGCCCCGGACCGGGACGGGCTGCTCCTTCGACGTCAGGCCGGGGTGGCGGGTCAGCCCAGGCCGGCCTGCTTGAGGAACTCCGAGGCCACGTCCTGGGCGTCCTTCTTGTCGATGACGACCTGCTTGACGAGGCCGGCCAGCGTCGCGGTGTCGAGCTTGGCCGACACCGCGTTGAGAGCCGAGGAGACGGTGTCGTTGACCTTGGCCTTCGTGATGAGCGGCACGACGTTCTGCGCCGCGAAGAGCGACTTGGGGTCCTCGAGCGCGACGAACCCGTTGGCCGGGATGTTCGCATCGGTCGTGAAGAGGTTGCCGGCCTGGACCTGGCCGTTCTTCAGGGCCTGGACCGTGAGCGGGCCGCCGGCGTCGAGCGGCTTGAACTCCTTGAAGGTCAGCCCGTACACCTTCTTGAGGCCGGGCACGCCGGTCTCGCGCGTCTTCCACTCGGGCGGACCTCCGAGCACGAGGTCCTTGGCCACCGGCCCGAGGTCGGAGATGGTCTTGAGGTTGTACTTCGTCGCGGTGTCCTTGGTGACCACGACGGCGTCCTTGTCCTCGGCCGCCGACTTGTCGAGCACCTGGAGGCTCGGCGGCAGAGAGGCCTTGAGCTCGTCGTAGACACCCTGCGAGTCGGTGGCCTTGGCGGACTTGTTGAAGTACTGCGAGAGGTTGCCGGTGTACTCCGGGAGCAGGTCGATCGAGCCGTCCTTGAGGGCGGGGATGTAGGTCTCGCGGCTGCCGATGTTCGGCTTCGTCTCGACCGTGACCCCCTTCGCCTTGAGTGCTCCGGCGTAGATGTCCATGAGCAGCTCGGACTCCGGGAAGTTCGCCGAGCCGACGACGATGGTGCCGCTCGGGGCCTTCGAACCCGCGCCGGTCGGCTGGTCGAGGGGGCTGCCTCCGCTGCTCGACCCGCAAGCCGCGAGGCCGGCCAGAGCCAGGGCGGAGACCGCCGTGAGAATGGTCTTGCTGTGCGTCATGCTCTTCTCTTTCCTGTGGGCGCTGGGCCGTGGATCAGCTGACGGTGCCGACCGTCGTGGTCGTGCTGGTGCTCGTGGTGCTGCCTGCCGCGGCCCGGCCGAGGCGGGTGCGGAAGCGTCCGGTCACGCCGCGGGACACGGTCAGGCGCTGGACGACCGCGACGACGAGGTCGATGAGGAGTGCGAGGGCTGCGACGAGGACGGCTCCGGAGGCCATCTGAGGGTAGTCGCGGACCGCCAGACCGTCGATGAGGAAGCGGCCGAGACCGCCCAGACCGACCGTCGCCGCGATGGTGGCCGTGGCGACGACCTGGAGCAGTGCCGAGCGCAGACCCGAGAAGATCAGTGGGAGGGCACACGGCACCTCAACCCTGAACAGCACCTGCCAGCCGCGCATTCCCATCCCGCGCGCCGCGTCACGGGCCGCGGGGTCGACCTCGTCGATGCCGGCGTAGGTCCCCGCGAGGATCGGCGGGATGGCCAGGACGACCAGCACTACGAGGCTGGGCAGCAGGAAGGCGAGGTCACCGGTCAGGCTGGGGCCGAGCCACAGCACGATGAAGAACAGCAGGCCGAGGGTCGGGATGGCGCGGGCGAAGCCGGAGATGTTGACGACCGCGAACTTGCCGCGCCCGGTGTGACCGACCCACAGCCCGGCTGGGATCGCCACCACGGCGGCGACGAGGGTCGCGAGGAACACGTACTGGAGGTGCTCGAGGAGCCGCTGGAGGATGTCGTCGCGGTTGGCCGGGTCGGTGAGCCAGCCGATGATGTCGTTGATCATCAGGCGGCCCTCGCTCGGGTCCAGGGCGTCAGGAGCCGGGTGACGACGACGATGATGACGTCGAAGAGGAGGGCCAGCACGCCGCAGGCGAGGATGCCGGTGACGATCGGCGCGAAGAAGGCCCGGTTGAAGCCGTCGGTGAAGAGCGAGCCGAGCTGCTCGACGCCGATGATGGCCGCCACGCTGACGATGCTGACGTTGCTGACCGCGGCGACGCGCAGGCCCGCCGAGATGACCGGCACCGCGAGCGGCAGCTCGACCCCCAGGAGCCGGCGCACGGGCCGGTAGCCCATGGCGTTGGCGGCGAGGCGGACGTCCTCGGGGATCGCGCCGAGTCCGTCGGCGACGGTGCGCACGAGAAGGGCCACGGTGTACACGGTCATGGCGACGAGCACGTTGACGGGATCGAGGATCCTCGTGTGCAGGATGCCGGGGAGCAGGATGAACACCGCCAGCGACGGCAGGGTGTAGAGCAGCCCGGTGCCGATGATGAGCGGGGGGTAGGCCCAGGAGAAGCGTCGGGCCAGCCACCCGAACGGAAGCGCGACGAGCAGGCCGAGCACGAGCGGGAGGCCCGCCAGGTAGGCGTGGATGACGAGCAGCCGCCACACGTCGTCGAGGTGTGAGGTGAACCAGTCCATCAGCGGGCCTTCGGCTCCGTCACGACCAGCTCGCCGGGCTCGCCGGGCTCGCCGGACCCGTCGGGCTCGTTGCGCGCTGCGTCGGCGGCGGCCCGCTCACGAGCGGCGCTCGCCTCGATGGGGGCGATGAGGTCGCGGGCCCGTACGGTGCCGACGAAGACGCCGTCGGGCCCGACGATGACGCCACGCCCTGACGGCGCCGACAGCGCAGCGTCGAGGGCCTGCCGCAGGGGGCCGTCGGTGGAGGCCACGGTGCCGCCGCGGTGGAGGGCGTCGCGCGACACCGAACCGTCGACGCGGTCCGGCTCGACCCACCCGACCGGGTGGTCGTTGTCGTCGAGGACGAGGACCCACCGGTCGTCGCTGACCGCGCGCAGCTCCTCGACGGTGGCGCCGAGACGGACCGTGGGCTCCGCGCTGGTCGGGAACGACGCGGTGCGGAAGCCGAGCGTGCGGTACCCGCGGTCGCGCCCGACGAAGTCGGCGACGAAGTCGTCGACCGGCTGGGACAGCAGCTCCTCCGGAGCGGCCAGCTGGGCGAGCCTGCCACCGACGCGGAGCACCGCCACCTGGTCGCCGAGCTTGATCGCCTCGTCGATGTCGTGGGTGACGAAGACGATCGTCTTGCCGATCTCGCCCTGCAGCCGCAGGAACTCGTCCTGCAGCTGCTCGCGGACGATGGGGTCGACCGCGCTGAACGGCTCGTCCATGAGCATGACCGGCGGGTCGGCCGCGAGGGCACGGGCGACGCCGACACGCTGCTGCTGGCCGCCGGAGAGCTGTGACGGGTACCGCTTCGCGAACGACTGCGGCAGGCCGACGCGGTCCATCAGCTCGAGGGCGCGACTCGTGGCCTTGGCCCGGTCCCAGCCGAGCAGGAGCGGGACGGTGGCGATGTTGGCGAGGATGGTGCGGTGCGGGAAGAGCCCGGCGTGCTGGATGACGTAGCCGATCCCACGGCGCAGCTCGGCGGAGTCGATGCTCGAGGTGTCGCGGTCGTCGATGAGGATGCGGCCGCCGGTCGGCTCGATCATCCGGTTGATCATGCGCAGCGAGGTGGTCTTGCCACATCCGGACGGACCGACGAGCACCGTGATCTTGCCGGTGGGCGCGGTCAGGCTGAGCGCGTCGACGGCGACGGTGCCGTCGGGGTACTCCTTGGTCACGGACTCGAACCGGATCATCGGCTCGTCACCTCACTCGTGTGATGGGTCGGGAACAGGGTTCGCGCGATCGTTCGAGCCTCCGCGGCAACGGCTTCGCCGACGTCACGACTTCGTTCCGGGTCAAGACGATACGAGGGTCCGACGACATTGAGGGCCCCCGCGATGCCGCCCATCCATGCGATGGGGGCCGCGATGGCGGTGACGTCCTCCTCCACCTTCGAGCGCACCACCACATACCCACATTCCGGGGTGCGCCCCTGCAGGGCGGCGCCGATGGCCGTGCGGTCGACGGGGACGGTGCGCCCGACCCAGCCGGCGTGGCGGATGGAGAACGTCCCCTCCGCCATCGCGATGTAGACCGCCTCGTCGGCGCGTCCGGCGATGCCGAGGTAGGCCGACTCGCCGCACCGGACGCTGAGGCGCTCGAGGGCGGGCTCGGCCACCTTCACCATCTGGTTGCGCCCCAGCGCGACGGCCCCGAACCGGAAGGCCAGCGACCCGGGGTGGAAGTCTCCGCCCTCGTCGCGGCTGACGAAGTCGAGCCCCTCGAGGGTGCGCAGGAGGCGCAGGGCCGTCGTCGGGGACAGTCCCACCGCCTTCGCGCACTCCGAGAGGGTGGTCGGGGCGGACTCGCAGACGTGCGCGAGGAGGGCGAGCGCGCGCTCGACGGAACGGGTGGCCGCGGCGCCCGGCGCAGACGACGCCCGGTCAACGCTGGGCGAGGCATGGCCCGCTGCCCGGATGGCGGTGGAGCGCGCTGGTCGTGTCATGGGGACACCTCGTCGTGCGATCGAGGGAAAGCGTTACCGCATTTCATTGGGCGGCAAGCCTTTGCTGCACAGTGGCAGTCTGGCACACTGCCGTGGGAGAGCAACACCCCTGTTGCCGACGAATTTCACCCGTGATCCGAGGACCGCACATGACGATCACCCTGACGGGACAGCAGCTGACGGTCGCGGACATCGACGCCCTCGGCCGGGGCGCGGGCTTCGTCGTGGACGCCGCGGCGGTCGCCGGCGTCGACCGGGCGGCCCGGGCCGCGCGTGCCGTGGCCGCCGTGCGCCCCGTCTACGGCAGGACGTCGGGCGTCGGCGCCAACCGCGACCAGGTCAACGCCTCACCACGACCGGGGCACGCCCTGCTGCGCAGCCACAGCGCGGGCTGGGGTGAGCCGTTCCCCGCGCCGATGGTGCGCAGCGCCCTCGCGATCCGCGTCAACCAGCTCCTCGCCGGGGCGTCCGGCGCGAGCGAAGCCCTCCTGCACGCGCTCGTCGAGGCCGTCGGGGCCGACGACGGCCAGCTTCCCGTCGTGCATCGGCGCGGCGCCATCGGCACAGGCGACCTCACCGCGCTCGCGGAGGTCGGCCTGACCCTCCTCGGCGAACGGCCGCGCGGCGACGGGACCCTGGGCACCCCCGCACCCCTCGACGACGCCGACGCGCTGCCCCTCATGTCGAGCAGCGCCTTCACGCTCGCCGAGGCGGCCCACGGGTGCGCCGAGCTCGCCCGCCTCGCCGAGGTGGCCATGGCCGTCTGCGCGCTGTCCTTCGTCGCGCTCCGCGGCAACCCCGAGGCCTTCGGGCCGGCCGTCGCGGCGGTCACGCCGTTTCCGGGCGCGGTCACGGCAGCGGCCACGGTCACGCGGCTGGTGCAGGCCGACATGGTCGAGCCCGCGCACATCCAGGACTTCTTCGGGCTGCGCACCTTCCCCCAGGTGCACGGCCCGCTGCTCGACCAGATGGGCATCCTGCGCCGCGTCGTCGAGGCGCTCGTGAACACCGGCGGCGAGAACCCCGCTGTCCTGCAGGCCGATCCGCCCACCGTTGCGCACCACGGCGGCTTCCACCAGGCCTACCTCGCACTCGCGGTCGACGCCTCCCTGCTCGCCCTGGTCGGCTCGGCGCACACGATCGCCTCCCGCATCTCGCACCTGCTGACCGACGCCGCGAGCGGCCTGCCCCGCTTCCTCGCCGGCCCCAAACCGGGGTCCTCGGGGCTGCTCATCCTCGAGTACGGCGCCGCGTCGGCGATGGCCCTCATCCGCGAGGCCGCGTCGGCGGCGCGCTCGATCCAGTGGGTGTCGGTCTCCGCGGGCGTCGAGGACGGTGCCAGCCACGCGTCCGTGTCGACCGCGCGGCTCGGCGAGGCCGCCGACGCCTACCGGCAGCTCATCGCCCTCGAGCTCGTCGCGGCGGTCCGCGCGCTCGACCTCGGCGGGCGACGCGTGTCCGGGGAGCTGGCCGAGCTGGTGGCCCGGTGCAGGCACCTCGTCGCGGAGGTGGACGACCACGACCTCGCGCCGAGCGTGGCGGACGCCGTCGACGTCGTCGACCACTGGGTCTCCACGACCCCGCTCCCGTTCGACTGACAACCCGGCAACCGCGCCGCCGCGGCAGGGAGCGCCTGTCACCCTGCGTACCGCACGCGTCGGACGCGTCGGACCTCAGATGTCGAGGACCGCTCCGCCGGAGTGGACGACCTGCGCGACGACTGCCCCGACCGGCCCCGACCGTGGCTCGCCCGAGCCGCCGAGCTCTCGCGCGAACGTCGCCGCGACGGTCTCGGTGACGAGGGCTGTCCACAGGGGCGCGCGCACGAGCATGGCGTGATCGGAGCGCGCGACGCGCACCAGCGTCGCGTCGAGGCCCTCCGCCCGCATCTTCTCGATGCGCTCGCGCGAGCGGCTGAGGCCGCACACGATGTCGCGGTCGCCGTGGATGACGACGGTGCGCCGGCCAGCGCCGGGCCACGGGTCGTCGGGCTCGATCCAGGGCGCGAGCGCCACGACGAGCCGCACGTCGTCCTCGTCGCCGAGGTGCATCGCGACGCGTCCGCCCATCGAGTGCCCGACGAGCGCGATGGGCCGGCCCGGGTAGGTCTCGCGGACCTGTCGCAGGGCCCACCGCGCGTCGACGACGGGCATCAGCTGGTCGCCGTTCCAGCCGCGCACCCGGAACCGCAGACGTGCCACGGCGACCGGCCCCCGGATCCTGCGCAGGGCCCGCGCGAACGGCACGAGCCTGGCCACGTTGTGCGACCAGGGGTGGTTGGGCTCGAACCCCTCGATCGCGCCGCCGTGCATGACGAGGACCACCACACCGGCGTACGCGGGCTGCGCGTCCCACGAGAGGGACGCCAGCGGCATACGGGCGTCGGCGCGGGTCGGCTCGGACGTGGTGCTCACACCTGCGTGCGGTGGAAGTTCTTGAACGAACGGCTCGCGGTCGGGCCGCGCTGGCCCTGGTAGTGGGAGCCGTAGGTCGCTGAGCCGTAGGGGTTCTCGGACGGCGAGCTGAGACGGAAGAAGCAGAGCTGACCGATCTTCATGCCGGGGTAGAGCATGATCGGCAGGGTCGCCACGTTGGACAGCTCGAGTGTGACGTGACCGCTGAAGCCGGGGTCGACGAACCCGGCCGTGGCGTGGGTCAGCAGACCGAGCCGCCCCAGCGAGCTCTTGCCCTCGACCCGGGCCGCGAGGTCGTCGGGAAGGCTCACGGTCTCGAGCGTCGAGCCGAGGACGAACTCGCCCGGGTGCAGGACGAAGCCCTCCTCGCCCGGCCCGACCTCGACGAGGCGCGTGAGGTCGGGCTGCTCGGCCGCCGGGTCGATGTAGGGGTACTTGTGGTTGTCGAAGAGGCGGAAGAACTTGTCCAGCCGGACGTCGACGCTCGACGGTTGGACCATCTGCGGGTCCCACGGGTCGAGCACGACCCGCTCGGCGGCGATCTCGGCCCGGATGTCCTTGTCGGAGAGCAGCACGGGTCGAGGCTATAACGCGGCGTACGAATCGCTCTTCCACTCCTGCCCTGTGGGCCCCGCGCGCCGCCTATCGTCACGTCATGGACCCCTCGAACGCCGCCCCTGACGGCTCCCCCACTGCGTCGTCGATCGAGCCGCTCCTCGACGACCTGCACCGCGTCGTGCGGGCCGTGCTCGAGCGGGTCCCTGCCGATGGTGGCGACGGCCCGCGCCTCGTCGACGTCCTCGCCGCCCACCTCGGCGTGGAGCCGCGGGCGCTGGCGGTCGTCGCGCAGCCCGTGCCGCCGCACCGGATGGTCGATGCCGACCTCGCGCTCACCGAGATCTCGGAGGGCGACCCCGATCGCTCGGTCGTCGGGATCGCGGGCGACATGCGTCACCACATGTCGCTGGGAGACCTCGTCCAGGGACTCCACGGGTCGGGCCTGCCGGTCGGCCAGGTCGACTACGACCGCATGCCCACCGGGCCCGGCAAGGACGACCGCCGTCAGGTGGTCACCTCGGGCATCCGGCTCTTCCGGTTCGAGGGCACCCCCGTCGCCGTGCGGCAGCAGGGCGCCAACCGGCAGTTCGGTCGCGAGGTCGGCAGCCTCGAGGTGATCTGCGCCGCCCGCGACCTCTCGGAGGCGCTCATGGCTCGCGTGCAGCAGCTCATGGACGAGCGGAGCATCCTCCGCGGGCAGGTCGTCACGTTCGGGTCGGACCCCTACGGCCCGGGCATCTCCGGGGTGACGTTCGTGGCGCGCCCGACGGTCGACGCGGGCGCGGTCGTGCTGCCGCAGGGGCTGCTCGAACGGGTCGCGAACCACGTCATCGGGATGGGCGAGCAGCGCGAGCGGCTCCTGGCCCACGGCCAGCACCTCAAGCGGGGGGTGTTGCTCTACGGGCCACCCGGCACCGGCAAGACGCACACGGTGCGACACCTGCTCTCGGCGACACCCGGCACGACGGCGGTCCTGCTGAGCGGCGGCTCGCTGCAGTTCGTCCACGACGCCGCAAAGGTCGCCCGAGCGCACCAGCCGGCGATGGTCGTGCTCGAGGACTGCGACCTCGTCGCCGAGGACCGCTCCTTCTCCATGGGCGGCTCGCCCCTGCTCTTCGAGGTGCTCGACGCCCTCGACGGGCTCGACGCCGACGCCGACGTGGCGTTCGTCCTCACGACCAACCGGGTCGAGGACCTCGAGGTCGCACTGTCACAGCGGCCCGGACGCGTCGACCTCGCGGCCGAGATCCCGCTGCCCGACCTCGAGGGCCGGCTCGAGCTGCTCCGCCTCTACGGCGGTCACCTGTTCGGCCACGAGGCCATGTCGGCGGCCGCCGCCCGCACCGAGGGCACCACCGCGTCGTTCGCCAAGGAGCTCGTACGCCGCGCCGTGCTCGCAGCGGCGCTGGTCGACGAGCCGCCCGCCGACGACCACCTGGGCCTCGCCCTGGACGAGCTGCTGTCGGACGCGCAGCGCCTGACGCGCAGCCTGCTCGGGGTGGGGTCGGGCGAGCCGGCGGGCGGCCGGGATGACGGGCTGCCTGGCGGGCCGATCGTCGGGCCGGCCGGGTTCCCGCACCGGCCGGGCCGCTCCATCTCGATGTTCGGCTACTCCCCCGACGGCGGCGTCACCTACTCAGGCTGACGGCCCGAGCGCACGCGCCGGCATACAACGGGGGGCACGGGGGGACCGGCCCGGGTCAGGCGGCGTGTCAGCCGGCGAAGGCGCGCACCGGGAGTCCGGGCACGGAGACGCGCACCCGGAAAAGTGCCCCGGCCTCGGGCTCGGGGTCGTCGAGGTTCTCGCGCGACGTCGTGACGTAGAGGTCGCGCAGGTCGTCGCCACCGAACGTGCAGGCCGTCGCGAGCCGGACGGGCAGCTCGACCTCGGCGAGCACCTCGCCGGCGGGCGAATGGCAGCGGACCCGGCCGGCGCCGTTGAGCGCGACCCAGACGTTGCCGGCGCTGTCGACGGTGAGCCCGTCGGGGTGGCCGGAGCCGTGGGCGACGAACGGGCGGCGACCCACGAGCTCGCCGTCGACGACGTCGAACACGTCGGTGCGCCCGGTCGGGGTGTCGTCGTAGTAGGCGAGGCGGCCGTCGGGCGACAGGTCGATGCCGTTGGAGATCGTCGCGTCGGGGACCACCACCTCGACCGAGCCGTGGGCGTCGACGCGGTAGAGGGTCGCGGTGCCGGGCACGCGGTCGTAGCCCATGGTGCCTGCCCACAGGCGGCCCACGAAGTCCACAGCACCGTCGTTCATCCGCACGGACGGGTCGTCCCACAGGTCGAACCACGGCTCGGGTATGCCGTCCGCGTCGTCGGCGAGCGACAGCCCGCGCTCGGTCGCGACCACCCAGCCACCCCGCGTACGCGGGCGCAGGAAGGCCGCGACGTCGCCGACGTGCATGCGGTCGACGGAGCCGTCGGCGCGCAGCGTGAGGACGTCGCCGGCGAGCATGTCGACCCAGCGCAGCCCACCCCACGTGGGCGACCAGACGGGGCCCTCGCCGTGGTAGCAGAGCGCGTCGGTGACCTGCTCGAGGTCGCCGACCTCGACATCAGCGCCGCCCGAGGCCATCAGTCCCACCAGACCCCGACGTAGTGGTGGCCCTCCGGCACCGGTGGCGCGTCGACCAGCCAGTCGGCGCCCGCCGCCGGGCCGCCGCTCGCCTCGGTGTCGGCGTCGACCGTCATCGCGTCGACCTCCTCGGGCTGCAGCGTCGTGATGACGGCCACCCCACTGGCGTAAGGCCATTCGTCGTCGGGGAAGTCCTGGAACTCCAGCACGTCGAGCTCGACCCGGACGTCGTGCACCTCGGGCCGCTCGCGCAGGTCGAACAGCACCCGGCGCACCGTGTCGAGTGGCACGTCGTCGGGACGGTTGGGCGCGATGCTCCACTCGCAGTCGTTGCCCTCGAAGAACTGCTCGAGGGTCACCGCCACCTGGGCCGTGGCACCCCCACGTGCGCGGACGTGGTCGACGAAGGCGGACTGCTTGGTCAGATCCATGACGGTGGTGGGCCCCTGGGTCGCGGTCAGTGCACTGGCACGGCGTCGGCTACACTGACGCCGCGTGCCGCCTCGCGAGCCCTTCCGGGGCACCAGCCGGCGGCCCGTGCGAGCGTAGCTCAATGGTAGAGCGCCAGCTTCCCAAGCTGGATACGCGGGTTCGATTCCCGTCGCTCGCTCCGACACGAAGCCGCAGGCCAGGAGATGTCTCCCGGCCTGCGGCTTCGTCTTTGGGGCTGTGCCCTTGGTGCCGCGTGCAACGAACGTGCAATTACGTGCCCTCGTCCACGTCGTGCGACGCGGGTCCACGGTGCGCGGCGACCAGGTCGTTGAGGCGGTCGGCAAGGGCGCGCGACCGAGCCTCCGTGGCGTGCTGGTAGATGAGCGCGGCCCGCATCGTCGAGTGCCCCATCCGGTGCATCAGCTCTCGCGTCGAGGCTCCCGACTGGGCGACGAGGTGGTTGCCCGTGTGGCGCAGGTCGTGGAAGTGGAAGCCCTCGGGCAGCCCGGCCGAGACCAGGGCCTGTGCCCATCCGACGTTGGCGCGCCAGTTTCCGCGGCGTGGGGTGGCGCCCCGCTCCCCCGTGAAGACCAGGGCGTCGTCACCGCCGGCTACTCGCGCCACGTGGCGACGCAGCTCGTCGACCAGGAGGGCGGGCAGCGTCACAACGCGGACGCTGTTGTTCTTGGGCGGTCCCTCCTCGAGCAGTCCGCCTCGTTCGATCAGGCTCCGGTGCACGAAGGCCAGCCCCTCGTCCAGGTCGAGGTCGCGGCGACGGAGGGCGATCAACTCGCCCCATCGCATGCTCGTGAGGGCGGCGGTCAGGACAAAGGCTCGGAACTGCGGGCCGACGGCATCGGCAAGAGCGAACACCTGGGCGACCGAGGCGACCGGTCGCTCGGGAGCCTTCTCTTGGTCGGCGCCCTTGATACGGCAAGGGTTGCGGGCGATTCGTCCGTCATCGACGGCCGTGTTGAGCACCGCACGCAGCAGCCGGTACGCCTTGGCGGTCGTGACCTCCGAGCGGCCCGAGCGCAGAAGCTCGGCGCGCCAAGCGCGGACACGTTCGGTGGTGAGCGAGCCGAGCTGCACGTGGCCGAGGATTGGCCGGATGTGCAGACGGTTCAGGCCCTCGTACAGGTCCCGAGTTCGGGCGCTGATGCGGTGCTCGACGATCCACTTGGTTGCGTAGTCGTCGAGGGTGACACGGCCCAAGTCAGGATCGAGCCAGTCGCCGCGGAGGAGCTCGGACTGCCGCACCGTCAGCCACGCGTGGGCATCGGCCTTGGTGCGGAAAGTGTTGGGCGCCGTTCTGCGAAGGCCGTCGGTGGCCAGATAGCTCGCTTGCCAGCGACCCGACGGCAGTTGGCGGACGGCGCCGAACTCGCGCCGCTTCCTCCGGGTTGCCATCAGGACGCCTGCCGGTTCGCACGGTCGACGGGCTCGACCATCCCAGCGGCCACGAACTCGACGAGCGCCGACTCAGGGATCCTCACGTGCCGGCCCACCTTCACGAAGCGGATGCGCCGCTGGGCAATGAGTCGCCGTGGAAATCGAGGTGACGTGCCGAGGCATACGGCCGCCTCATCGAGGTTCAACAGTCGTTCCATCGTTCTCCTCCTCGGGTGAGCCGACCATGTTGGCGGCGGTGGGACTGTTTGCCGAATGACTGTCCACAGGCGTGGCGGGCGGTGAGCCACGATCGGTTTCGCGTTGTGCCGCAGTGCGTTTCGCGTCGTCGTACTGGGTGCGCCAGCGTTGGGCCTGCCGCAGTGAGGCGGTGATGACGGCGGTGTAGTCGCGGTCGCGGACGGGGACGTCTTCCCAGACGAACCGGGGCAGCCCGTCCTCGTGGAGGACGTCGGCGGCGAGCCGGTCGGCCTCTGGGGCGTCGATGCCGGCCTCGGTCAGGACGGCGCGGACGACGGCGGCGCGGTCGGCCTTGTGCTGGGTGAGGGTCTTGCCGGACCAGTGGCGGGAGACCAGGACGCGGCGGCCGCCGAGGCCGAGGTGGTCGCGGTCGTGGGCTTTGGACGGGCACGCGCCGGGGGTCAGGCCGGGGCCGGGATCTTTGGGTTGGATGCCGTGGCGCAGCCAGTTCGCGCAGGACGGGGAGCAGGGCAGCCACCGGACCTCGTGGTGCAGCCGGTCGATGTGCCGCTCGTACGCCAGCGCCGCCGCGTCGGGCTCGCCCTGCGGGCCAGCAGGGTCGTGATCGTCGGTGGCGGGTGTGCCGGCGTAGGTGTCGGCGATGGACTTGGTCAGGTACTTGCACAGGTAGCGGACGGCGCGGTCGCTGTCGGGGGTGCCGCCGAGCAGGCCTTTGATGTCGACCTGCTTGCCGAAGGTGAGCACGTGCATCGGCTCGACGTCTTCGCCGACGGCGCGGTCTGCGTCGAGCCGGTCGAGCGCGTCCTGCCAGGTCGGCAGCGCGGCCCCGGTGGTCGGGTCTGTGTAGGCCTCCCGGTCGCGGTCCCAGACCGGGAGCATGTCGCCGTCGTAGACCACCTGCTCGATGGAGGGCCACCAGATCGCGGCGTAGGTGCCGCGGGCGACGGCCTTGATGGTGGCCCTGGGGATGGCACCGCGGACGGCGGCGTGCAGGTGCGGGGCGAGGCGGCGCTGGGATTCGACGGCGGCGAAGTACTGCACCTTGTAGCCGGCCGCCCGGCGCAGGTTCTGCCAGAACCGGTCGACCAGCCGCGGGAACAGCAGCGCGTCCAGCGCGGCACGCCGGTAGTCGTAGCGGGCCGGGTGGCGGGGGACGCCGGTGCCGGGGATCACCTTGCCGTAGGAGGGCAGGGTGAGGGTCAGGAACATCGAGGGCCGGTAGGTGCGGCCGGTGCGCTCGTCGGTGAACGCAGTACCGATGGTGCGGTCCTGCACCGGCAGTGTGGGCAGGTCTGGGAAGCCGGGCAGGTGCCGGGTCGAGCGCACCCGACGCGACGACGGCTCCTCCTCGTCCGACGCCTCGTCCTTCTCGTCCTCCCCTTCCTCGTCTTCGAGCTGCTCTCGCTCGAGCTGGTCGGTGTCGAGGTGGCGGGGTGGGTCCTCGGTCAGGTGCCAGCCTTCGCGGCATTGGTGCATCCGTAGCCGGCGGGCCTTGTCGGCGCAGGACTGGCAGACCTTCTCCCGGGTGGAGCCGCACGCGATGGGGACGGTGGTGACGGCGCCGGTGGCGCGGTCGGTGACCTGGCGCAGCACCGGCCGGATGCAGACCCCGGCGCTCTCGGCAGCGGCGACGGCCATGTCCGTGGTGACACCGTCGTGAGCGCGGGTCCGCAGGCGCCGCTCAACGCCAGTCACGCGGCTGGCGGTCGCAGCCGGTGCGGGGCGGTGGCTGCTCATGCGGCACCGCCGAACGGGAGGACGCCCTGCCACGCAGGCTGACCGTCGCTGGCGCCGTGGGCTTTGACCCAGCCGGGCCGGGCGGGCTCGGCGTAGGCCGGGTCCCGGTTCGTCCCGGCCCACCAGCCCGCGGACACACCAGAGGTGTCGACGTACGCGGCGCAGTCCGCGAGGACCGGGCAGGAGCGGCACAGCGCGCGCATGGACTCGGCATCCCACGGGCCGATGTCCTCGGGGTCGGAGGTCCACGGCAGGTCAGTCCGGGCGCCGCACGAGCCGAGCGCCTGCCACGCGACCGAACCAAGCGGGCGACGAGCTGCGGCATCCGCGGCCTGGCACCAGACGGACTCCAGGGCGGCCCAGCGGGCCGAGCGGGACAGCGCGGTCATGCGACCTCACCCCCAGCAGCTGACCCAAGACCTGACGGCCGAGAGAGTGCGTCGTCGACGACGACCGCAAGGGGGACACCACGGGTGAGCCGCCTCTGGAGCGGGCGCCGTTCCGAGGCATCGAGGCCGCCCCAGATCCCGAACGGCTCGTCAAAGACCAGAGCCCAGGCCAGGCAGGGGCGGCGGACCGGGCAGGCGTGGCAGATGGACGCGGCGCGGGCGTGGATGCGGCGTGAGGTGTCGGCGAACCAGAGTTCCGCGTCGGTTTGGCGGCAGGTGCCGTACTCCTTCCAGCCGCCGGAGGCGAGGGCGGCAGGCACCGGGTTGGCGGTGCGCGACAGGTCCCGCCTACCCGACAGGGCGGTCAGTGCGGTCTGGGCGTGCATGATGATCAGGCCGCCTCGGGCCCGTGGTCGCCTGACCCCGACCCTAACCCGGACACCGACGAGGCGGGCGCAGCGCTCTCCCGGGGTCGGCGTTCGCGCGATGTGCGGGGCTGGCGCGGCGTGCGCGTCGGGCGCGCAGGTCGCGGCGCGCGGGTCGTCGGCATCGAGGCGACGTCTGCCCGAGCCATCTCGTCGTCGGGCTGCGTGACGACCGGGGCCTCGCCGGTGGTCTCCTCGACGACGAGGGCGGGGTAGGTGGCGGCGGTTTCGCGGACGAGCTGGTCAGGCCAGTAGTCGGCCCGAACCCGGTCGAGGGTGCCGTCCTCCTCGACGACCCACGCCGAGCCGGGCGCAGCCGGGGAGAGCCGGTGCGCCGGCGCGAGGGCGGCGGTGCCGTCGCCGAGGACCATCCGGGTCTCTTCCGCCGACCGGAGTCGGAGGGCGATGGTCTGGGTGAACAGGCCCCGCATCCCGACGACCTCCTTGCGGGGGTCCTGAACGCAGGCCAGGACGACGACGCCCAGGGCGCGGCCTTGGGTGAGGATCTCGGCAAGCAGACGGGACGCTTCCCGCTTGGTGTCCGGGTCGCTGTAGGCGGTCAGGGCGGCGAGCTCGTCGATCACGAGGACGTGCAGCGGGTCACCGGGCCGCGGCTCGTGGAGACGAGAGACGCCGGCCATCGCGCGGCCCCGGTCCTCGATGACCTGCAGCAGCCGGGTCAGGGTAGCCACGGCCTCCGAGGGGGTGATGGCGACGGTGGTGAACAGGTGGCGGCCCATCAGGACCTCGACGCCGCGTTTGAGGTCGACGCCCCAGAGCCGGACCAGGTCCGCCCGCACCGCGGGGGCGAGGCCACCACAGACGCCCCACAGCATGGAGCCCTTCCCGGAGCCGGAGCAGCCGACGACGAGGGTGTGCCGGCCCCGGACCTGCAGCGCCCACGGGGTGCCGTCCTGCCGTCGGCCCAGGGGGACGGTGTCCACTGTCAGGTCACGTCCCAGCGGGTCGGGCAGCTGTGCGTCGGCGGTCGCGGCCAGGGCTTCCCGCATGACGAGGGCGATGTCGAGGACGGACGGGGTCCACTGCCGGACCCGGTACGACACCGCAGACGCTGCAGCGGCGAGGGCCGGAGCGGCAGTCTCGAGGTCTTGGACGGTCTGTCCCATCCGGGCCCGGACCCGCAACGTGAGCGTGTCCCCGGCAGTGAGGACGTCCACCAGCCGTGGCGGCACCCACTCCGACGCCGTGCCGGTCGAGGAGACCTGCACGCGGCCGTTGCGGCGCGCCAACGCCCAGGTGCGGCGACGGACGTTGCGCTGCACCGACAGGCCACACTCCCGAGCCAGAACCGGCCAGGTGCGACGAGCCCAGCGGCGCCACCCGAACCGACGAGACGGGCCCGCAAGCCAGCGGCGATACCCGACCGGCCACCGGTGCTCCCACACCGCGACCACCAAACCAGGAAGCGCGGCGACGGTGATCAGGACTCGTGCAGCCTTGGGGTCGGGCTGGGTCAGGGCAGCGAGCAGCGCCAGCGGCGCGAGCCCGAGCGCCCACCGCGGGTGACGCCGCGCCCACCGGGCCCAGCCTTCCGCGACGGCGAGGACCACCCGGACACCGGCGCGGGAGGAGCGCAGGGCCCGGGAGCCGACCGCAGCCGACCCCCGAACCCCACGCGAGACAGCAGTCGAGGACGTCATGTCACGCCGCCTTCGAACCCTGACCCGAACCCGAACCAGCCGAGCCCGACGGCTGGCCGGCGGTGCGCTTGCCCTCGTCGACGAGCCGGTCCGCCCGCCACATCTCCGACAGGCCACCGGCCTTGTTGACCCGGACTTCGACGGTCAGGTCGACGAACTCGACCGGCGCGAACTCCGCCAGCACCGGACGGTGCGGGCACCCCAACTCGACGACACCGGTCGTCATCGACTCCCGGCCGAACGTCGTCTGCTTGTAGACCACCTCGACCTGCCACAGCGGCATACCGGTCGCCTCGTCCCGCGCCTGCATCTCACTGGGGCGCCGCTTGCCGTCTCGCTCCTCCCACTCCCGAACCTCGTTGACGATGCCCGTCGAGCGAAGCCCCGCCCGCTTGCTGTCGACCGCGTAACTGGACATGTGTTCCTGCCTTCGTGTCATCGGGCCGTGTTGCCCATGACCAGAAGACGCCCGCAAAAGGGGACAAACACACCACCCTTTGGGACGTTTGAGGACGTCCTCGCGTGATAGAAACGTCCCAGAACGTTCTGAGGAGGGAACATGACGAACGAACGGCTTCGGGCCGCGATCACGAGCGCGGGCCTGAACCTGCAGACCTTCAGCGAGCAAGTCGGCGTCGATCCCAAGACGGTCGAGCGGTGGATCACCAAGGACCGCAGCCCGCACCGCACCCACCGGATGAACGCCGCGGCGATCCTCGGCAAGAGCGACGGATTCCTCTGGCCGGCAACCGAGTCCGACCGCATCAGCCGATCAGCCACCGAGGCCGAACTCGTTCGGCTATACCCGAGCCGCGGCGCGATTGACGCCGATATGTGGCTCTCCCTCGTCGATGACGCCAAGGAATCGATCGACCTGCTCGCGTACGCCGGAAGCTTCCTCCACGACGCGATCCCCGGCTTCGTCGACCGCCTAGCCGCCAGGTCACGGAACGGGGTCCGCGTCCGCCTCCTGTTCGGGGACCCAGAGAGTGAAGCCGTCGCGCTGCGCGGTCGCGAGGAAGGCATCGACGAACTCATGGCCGCCCGATGCAAACTCACGTGGAAGTACCTGGACCCGGCCGTCGGTCCCGCGCGGATGCAGGCGCGCCGACACGGCACGACGCTCTACGCATCGATCTTCCGCTTCGACGACGTCCTGCTGGCCAACCCACACGCCTACGGCGCCAGCGCCTCCCACTCCCCAGTCCTGCACATCAACCGCATCCCTGGCGGGCGGCTCTTCAGCCACTACATGGACTCTTACGACCGTGTCTGGGCCACCGCTCGCCCGGTCTAAGCAGTCACGCATAGGGTCGACGAATGGGCCGAACTGATTACATCGACGACCCCGACGCGCCGGCAATCAACAGCGTGGTCCCCTCAGTCGTCGCCATCGTCCAGGACGACCAAGGCCGGGTCCTGATGATCCACAAGACCGACAACGACAAATGGGCACTGCCCGGGGGCGGGCACGAGCCGGGGGAAGCGATTAGTGACACCGTCATTCGCGAGGTCAAAGAGGAGACTGGCTACGACGTCGAGGTCGAAACCATCACTGGGACGTACACCAACCCCAACCACCGCATGGCCTACGACGACGGCGAGGTCCGGCAGCAGTTCTCCATCGCCTTCCGAGCACGCCTCTTGGGAGGAACCCCCCGCACGAGCAGCGAGAGCAGCGAAGTCGAATGGCTCACACCGGAGCAGATCGAGCAGCTCGATGTGCACCCCTCGATGCGCCTACGCCTCCAGCACGCTCTCAGCGACTCCGAACGGCCATTCATCGGGTAGCCGAAGCCGAGCGCGCGCCCGTGCCGCAGATTCGAGCAGGCTGGGGCTCGACCGCGTCACCGCGCGATACACCGGGTCCTCGCCGCCATATCGCGACAGGATCTCGCCGATGCGGTCCTCCGGTGACGTGAAGTGACCCGACGGGCCAACAACTAGATCCAGAAGGGTCAACGCGTCCAAGTCCGCCGCATCGGGCACAGGCAATTCACCGAGCTGATCGGCTAGACCGCGCTCCTCCGCCTCGTGGATAGCGCCTGTATGGTGCGCGACGAGGGCGACGACAGCAGCCGGAGCACCGAGCCGCATGAGCGCCCTCGCACCATCGATGGCGTGCATCCCCGTGTCGCGCAATCCGGAGGCATAGCCGAGATCATGCACCCACGCGGCTTCTACCACCGACGAGGGCAAGCCCGTGCCCCAAGCCTCGGCCTCCTTGGCAAGTCGGCCCACGGCCGACAGGTGAGCCCACCGACGACCTGAACCCGAGATCCACTCCCGCGCCAGGTCCTCTGCCGTCGACTCGCTCCACATCCGACAATCATCCCGTAACTGGCGCGCTGTTGATGCGGAGGCTTCGAGTTCGAACCTTTCCCATCATGCCGATGATCGGACGTTGCGACTCTGCCGAGGGTCGAACGTCCACCGATAGCCTGCAATCGCTGCTGCTGTGACCGGACGGATGGCGGCTCTAGAAGTCGATGCCCGCCAGCGGTACGGCGATCGGCGCGTACCGGCCCTTCCGGTCAGCCTCCTGCAGCAATTGCACCACGTCGGCGTTGAATCGATCGACGCCGTACGCCATCGCGAGCAGCATGACATGGAAGGTCACCGGGTGGGTCCACTTCAGCAGCGGGCCCGGGCCCAGAGCCGTGCGCATCCGCTCCAGGTGACGGAACGCCGTGCGCTCTCCCTTCCATGACCCGCCTTGCACCATCCAAACCCCCGCCGCCGCCAGGCGCTGGCATGCCGCGGTGATCTCCGCGTCCGTCAACCCACCGGTGTCCAGGTGGACGCGAAGGCGGTACCCGTCGGCGCGCTGTGCCGAGAGCAGCTCCTCGAGCGCGTCGTAGAACGGGGCTCCGCCGGAGTCACGCAGCCTTTCAGGGGTCGCGATCACGGCCAGCTCGGTGGCGCCTTGCCCTGAGAGGGCCCGTGCTTCCCTTCTCCACCCGGCGCCGCAGATCGGCGCTTCTCGGCGAGCGTGGAAGGACAGCCCCGACACCACGGACACCGCGCTGCCGGCCAGCTGTCGAGCGGCCATCGGCAGCTGGTCGGGACGGCAAGTCACCGCGGCCAGTCCTCGCTCCAGGGCCAGCCGACATCCCTCGTCCAAGTCGGCGCCATCGACGTGGCTGAAGTGCATGCCCAAATCCAGGCCTTGCGCGAACTCCGCGACCGTCATCAACCGGCGACCCCGAAGATCGTAGCCGGTGCTCGTGGCGAGCTCGCCTTCTGAAGTCCCCATGTCCCCTGTATCCTTTTCATCCCGCATCGTTGCCTGTTCCATGAAGCAGCCGCTGCACGATTCGGCCGTCAGCAGCACGCAAAGGCCCGCTGATGGAGCCGAGACCGCGGATTCGATCCGTGCGAGGGGCACAACGAAAATACCCAAAACGGACACCTTTGTGGGCGGGTCGTCGGGACCATTCCACGCGACCTAGGGCCAGTGGCCGCCGGGGGCTCACGACCCACATTGGCCAGCGTGGCCGCCGACCCTTCGCTCGCGTCGAGCGACTTCTTGGCGAGCAGCAGCGCAGTGCTGAAGCTTCAGAGCGCAACCGGACGGCGGGTGTCGTTGGTGGGGGGCCGGCGCCGGCGGCCGCGTCGCCCGGAGACAGGCTCCTAGCCGCCCTGCGCGGCCATCCCGGCCTGAAGCGCCGACTTCCACGACGTGATGTCCGGCCGCTTGCGCAGGAGGGCCCGACGCTCACGCTCGGTCATGCCGCCCCACACACCGAACTCTGTCCTGCTGTCCAAGGCCTCCGCCAGGCACTGCGCGAGAACCGGGCACGTCTTGCAGACCGCCTTTGCGGCATGTTGCGCCTTGCCCCGGACAAACAGCGCCTCAGGGTCCTGACCGGAACAGTTGGCGTCCTTGGCCCACTCGTCCACCCACAGATCCACCGATGCGCCAGCACTGATGGCAGCACTCGTGACAGCACTCATTGCAACTACCCCTCCCCGCCCGGCGCCTCCCATGGCCTCCGAGCCGACCCGGACCGTCCCACCGGTCCCGATCATGCGGACCTCCCCGGCCCAAGGAAGACACTACGAGCCCAGACCACCAGAGGGACATAGTCCGTTTTGACCGTTTCGTCCCCCTCCGGTGACTAGTCCCTTCGGCATCGACTAGTCACTTTTGGCTATTTGTCCGCTTTCGTCGTTTATATCCGATTTATCCGTGTCACTCTCGTGGTGTCGCAGTTCAGGGACCCCTCAGAGCGCCTGCCCAGGACGCGCACCGGCTCGGAAGCACTCACGCACGCCGAGCAAACCAACCCACACAAAGAAAGCGGTATTTCCATGCGTTCCTCCGTCAAGCTCTTCGGCGCCCTGGCCCTCTCGGGTCTCGTTGCAGTGGCCGGCTCCGCCTTCACGGCCACCAGCACGATCGACTCGGCCAACAAGGTCGTCGGTGCGACCAGCCAGAGCATCAGCGGTGTCTCGGTCAGCAACGTGGCCTACACCACCGACCCGACCAACGACGTCACCTCGGCCGTGACCTTCCACGTCACCCAGGACCTGACCGCGGCCGACACCGTCACTGCGACGATCACGGGCACCACCACCGGCGCCACCCCGGCCGCCGGCAGCAGCTCCGCCACCTGCACCCACGACGCCCTCGGCGCCGGCGCAGGCACCAACCTGGCCTGCACCTTCAGCAGCCCGCTGAGCAACGTCACCAAGCTCGACATCGTCGCCAGCTGATGACCGGCCGGGCTGCGGTGGCCGACCTTCACCGGCCACCGCAGCCCGACCCGACCCGCCCACCACGGTCGCCGTCATGACAATGACCCGCAGCAGAAAGCGCAGCAGCAACCGCAGGAGAGCGCCACGGCTGCTGGCCCTGGCGGTGCTCCTGATCGCGGTGTGGCTCCTGCTTCCCGTGGCCGCCGGCGGCCACAGCGACTACGTCATCACCCACGGCACCAGCATGGAGCCGGGTTTCCACACCGGGGACCTGGCGGTCGTCCGCGCCGCCGGCTCCTATCGGGTGGGCGACGTAGTCGCCTACCGCAGCCAGAGCCTGCACACCACCGTGATGCACCGGATCGTGGCCATCCAGGGCGGCCGGTACCTCTTCAAGGGCGACAACAACAGCTTCATCGACCCCGAGCACCCGGGCGGCGAGCAGCTGATCGGCACCCTCGCGCTGCGGATCCCCCAGGGCGGCACCTGGCTGCACCGGATCACCGGCCCGGGGGGCCTGGCCCTGGCCACCCTGTTCCTGCTGACAGCAGGCACCCGCGCAACCCGGCCCCGCGACCGACGACGAAGAAGAAACACCACCATGAGCAACCCGCGCCCCGTCCGCAGCCCAGCCCTTGCTGCCGCGATGTCCACCCCGGCCGGCCGCGCCGGACTGACAGCAACCGCCACGCTGGCCATCGTTGGCATGCTCCTAGCCTTCATGGCCTGGAAAGCACCGCGCGACCTGGCCGCCCACGAGGCAGGGTCAGAGGTGAGCACCAGCTTCGCGTACCACGCCACCGTCGGACGCACACCCGCCTACGACAGCGACACCGTCACCTCACCGGACCCGGTGTTCCGCCGGCTGGCCCACCACGTCGACCTCGACGTGCGCTACGCCGGCCCGCCCGGAACCATGACGCTCACGTTGGAAGTCGCGGCCAGCAACGGCTGGCACACCACATTGCCGCTGCAGCCGGCCACCGCCTTCGACACCAGCAGCCACCACACCACCGTCCCCTTGGACCTGAACCCCGTCGAGCAGCGCGCCAAGGCCGCCGCCCAGGTGATCGGCACCCCCTACGACATCCTCACCCTCGCCGTCCACGCGCACGTCCGCACCGCCGACGGGCAGCAGCTGACCCCCACCCTCAACCTGCTCCTGACCCCCAGCCAGCTCAAGCTGGCGGGCGGACCCAACACCCTCACCGTCGCCACCGAAACCCAGCCGCCCTCCGGGCAAGCCGGTGCCCCACCGGTGGTGCACATTCTGGGCCACACCCTCGACGCCACGGACGCCGCCGTGGCCGCCGGCGCCCTCCTCGCGGCCGCCCTGCTCCTAGCCCTGGGAACGGTCGTGCTCAGCGGACGTCGTCCCCGCGACGAGACCCGCGCCATCCACGCCCGCTACCGCGACCTGCTGCTGCCCGTCCACCCCCCAGCCAGCAGCCACCTCGGCGAAACCGTGGACGTGCAGGACTTCACCGCTCTGGCCCGGACCGCGCAACGGTACGGCCTGGTCATCATGACTTGGCTCACCCGCGACGGCCACGTCTTCGTCGTCCAGGACCAAACAGTGCGCTACCGCTACTCCACCCCCGGCCCCGGCCGGCAAACCAGAAGCCAGCGCCGCAACGGCGATCCCAACATCGTGATGGACCCGAACCCTTCAACCCCGCACTCCACGCCCTCGCAGCGCCTCGGCCGCAGCTCCCGCTGAACCCGCCCACGCCCCATTCCGCCCTCAGTTCCTACCGTCCCCGCCCCTAGCGCTCAACCCCGGGCCGGCCGAACGGCAGCGACCAGAGAAGAGGTGCACGCATGGCAGAAGCCAAACCCCGCGCCGCATGGACCGACGACATGACCCCACCCCGGCGCGACCTCGTCGACGACCAACTGCTCGAAGAGATCGAGCTCCTCGCCGAGGTGATCACCCAAGCGGCCGGGCACCCCGGCCCCCTGTCACAAGACGAAGTGGACGCCGTACTCGGGCTATCGCCCCCGTGGCGCGGACCTCATCCATCTCCCAGTGGGCGTCGAGGCCTTCTCCCCTACGCCGTAGACCTATCCGAAGCGCAGTCACACGGCACCCCAACTGCCGGAATAGTCAGAACCTCCACGTAGGCCGGCGAACCCTCGCCGGCGACGCTCACCGACCCCCGCCCATCCATGGAGCTACCCAAACGCGGCCCACCCAAGCCGCGCGGGTAAGAAGCGGCATCACTCCCGTACGTCCCTCCGGGCGGGAGACCGCGCATAGAACCGCCCTTCGACCTCACCGCCGGGCATGGCCTGCTACCACTTCCTTAGGCACTGCCGCGATGTCCTCAACTGCCGCTGCCAGTGCGTCTTGCTCCATGGCGCGATCATCGGCACGCGCCACGACTAGCGCTCTCCCTGACGCTCGATGGAGACAAACTCCGGCAGACGATCCGTGCGTTGCTGGGCAGGGCTCTAAGAAATCAAGGGCGCGGCTCCGCCGCGCCAACCGGCTGGCTCAGGCCGGCTCACGGCAGGGACCCCCGCGCTCCGGCGCTTCGCGCCTACGCGCACCCCCGCCACTCACCGGCCACACCAGCCGGGAAACCGAGGGCCACGCCGTAGTCACTCCAGAGCGAACTGACCTCCGAGCCGCCGACCCTACGCTCGAGCATCCGCCCGCCTCCGGACCGCGTCAACGGCGCTACGCGTCACTCCGTGATGGCCTCCGGCCACCGTTGACCCGGACGCTCCGCCAGGCTCTTGTGCTCCGCTATCGGCTCGATGGCTCTCCCTGGCTGGGATTCTCGCCGGTGGTGGTGCCCGTCAGGCAAACGTCCAGCCCTCGGCCCGGATGACCTCAAGCACGCTGTGCACCGGCACACCGCGTTGCTGACACACATAAGGAATACGCGGCTTCTGCTGTGACCCCCCGCGCTCCTCTGTCACAACCGCGCAGCCGTTCATGCGCGCTGTTGCGATCACAAAGGGGTCCGCCTTTCCCCGGCCTGTTCCCGTTTTCGTGAGCTCGGCATGGTCAGCAAGTACATCCCGGGCCTCGAGCATGACTGCCCGAGACGTCGGAACAACCAATGTGCTTTGTCGCGTCTTCACCCAACCGTGAAGTGCGTCATCGCGCTCGGCAAGCTCCTCGAGCACCTCCTCGGGGACCATCAAGCGCCCAGCTGCGCCAAGCGCGTCGATCTGGTCCCAGAGCGCGGGAAACACATCTGGCGGGTATGCCCTCACCCATGCGCCGATCAGGGCACTCGTGTCCCAGACGTACACGGCAGCCATCAGGACACTTCCCGTTCCAGATCAGGGATGTGCTTCGTTCGCAGCGCGAGGAGGCGAGACAGGGACGACGTGCTTATGGCGTTTCGTTGATAGGCATCGAGAACCAGTCGGACGTAGGGGCGTCCACGGTCTCTGATCGCCATACGGTATGGCGGCGGTCCCCCGCTCTTCCCGCGGCGGCGCAGCTTCTCCTCCGCCCGCCAGTTTTCGAAGGCCGTACGGTACTCATCACGCTTCTGCTGATAGAACGTGGCAGAAGTGAGATTCAAGGAGAGGAGACGGCGGACCACCGCTTCGCGGCTCACCACCCACCTTTCCGAGAGTTGGCCGATCACGTCCTCCTCCCAGGAGTTCGAGTAGGTTGCGGCGTCGCCCAAAGCCGCGAGGAAGGGCTCTCTCGGCATCAAGGTTGCGGCCGCGACCGCGTTGCACCACGTCTCAACTTGGGCAGCGGTCCCTGTCGAGGACCCAATCAGGTCGCACAACCCTTCGGCGTGAAGCATCAGATGGGCAAACTCGTGCAGCGCGGTGAATATCTGCGCACGCGGAGGATCAGTGGCGTTGATCATGACCACCGGCACCTCGCCCGGCATAGAGAACCCACGCATCTCGGCAGACGCGACTTCGCTAGTGCGCAGAACTAGGACGCCCGCCTCCTCGAGCGCCTCAAGCCAGCCCTTCAAAGCAACATCGGGGTTGCGCCATCCGCGCTGGTCCTCAAGCGTCACGTGTAGGGCAGCACGTGCGCGAGAACCGGCTTCCTCAGGATGCTCGTCCACTGCGGCCAACGGGACTTTGGCGCCGACAGGAATGTCATCGGCGCGCAGCAGCTCCGCCATAATTTCTTGCTGTTCAACGGCGCGCCGGTAGGTCTTGTGTAGGGGCCGCGACCACGCACTCTCATCGGTATCCGGAAGACGTCGGAAGTCCCTCATGGCATCAAACTCTCGCGGCGGTTCGTCGAGGAAGAACACCGCGAGCGGCCTCTGGTAGAGCTTGGCGAGGCTTCTGAGTTTTGCGAGAGTGGGCTCGGCTTCGCCAGCCTCCCACGAAAGCAAACGGTCTTCCGTGACGCCGGCACGCTTGGCAGCGTCGGCAACCGTCGCGCCGACCGACTCTCGGGCCCATCGGAGGACGGTGGGCGTTACCGGTGCGACTTCGGTAGCCACAAGTCCCCCCTTCCTCGAGCCCGTACCGCACACATGCTAGCCACGCCGTGCGACGATCGAGTGCTCACGCCGCGGCGAGGCTAATCGAAGTCGCTCGACGAGCCGTCGATCGCGTGTGCAACGAACGTGCAACAGCACGCTGGCCACCGGGGACAACTGCGGTCACTGACGGCGCATCGCTAGCGCACGCGTACCGCAGCCCGTTCTACGCCGACGGACTTCCCAAGCTGGATACGCGGGTTCGATTCCCGTCGCTCGCTCCGCAGCAGTGACCCGGAACCGGTCTCCCGGAACGGGTCACCGAACCGGAAGAGCGCGCCGGGGGCGGCCCAGCGCGCCAGTCCGACCAGCCGTCCGAACGCGCCTAGCGCACCCGACCGGCCACCCAGGCGGTGGTCCAGAGTCGCGAGAGCTGCACGCGCTGGCCCGGTCGCGGCGAGTGCCAGACCTTGCCGTTACCGGCGTACACCCCGACGTGGTAGGCCCGTCCGGCGCGCATGAAGAAGACGAGGTCGCCCGCCAGGATGTTGGCCTTGGCCACGCGCACGGTGGCGAGGCGCTGGGCGTTCGCCGTTCGCGGCACCGCGATGTGCAGCCGTGTCCGGTAGACGTAGTAGATGAGGCCGGAGCAGTCGAACGCGTACGGCCCGGCGGCGCCCCAGCGGTAGGGCTTGCCCACCTGGGCGGCGGCGAGGCGCAACGCCTGGATGCGGCGCGGGACGGTCGCCACGGGGGCGGTGGCGACGTTGACCCCCTTCTCGGTGACGGGTGTCGCGCTCTGGGCTGCTGCCGGAGGCGCGGTCGAGGAGGCGGGGGGCGCGGCGCCGGTCCCGAGGAGGAGAGCGGCCCCGACGAGGGGGGCTAGGGCGAGGGAGTGGAGTGGCAGTCGACGTGCGGGGCGCCGGTGGCGCCCGGGGCGTGCAGAACTCGTAGCGGGCATGGTCGGGTTTCCTTCCCACGCCTTCGAGGTGAGCTGTCGGGTTCGGGCAGAAGTGGCCCGGCCGCAAGTCGCGGCTTCACCCCGAGGACCGGTCCTAGCCGGCCCAGAAAGTGGGTCCCCCGCTCCTGTCCACGTGATGCGCAGCTGCCCCGACCGGCGGACAGGACTCGGCGTACCGGCGGGCCGGCCGGGGAGGACCCCGGCCGATGAACTGCCTCGACGGTCGCAGACGAATGGTTGAACCGTGTAGGTCACGGCTCGATATCGGCAGATGTTGCCGAGACAAACCGCCCGAACAGGGCTTTCGGACAGGCGCGTGTGAAACCGCCGGAAAATGACTGGATCCCGGTCCGCCTCCCGCCGCACCATGGACCCCGCTCCGCGCCGGAGCAGTCAGTCGTCAGCGGGAGGGCCCGCGGAGAGGTGGGTGGCCGTCATGGCCTGCTCAGCGGTCAGGGTCGAACACCACCTCGCCCACGCCCGTTGACCGGGTCGCCCGGTCGCGCCCGACTGACAGGAACACCGTGAAACCAGTGACAGACAATGAGATTCGCTCTGCCCTCGTGAACTGCTCGCGCCGCGAGGCGAAGCAGGCCAGCATCCCCAACGACCTCGAGACGCGCCCTTGGGAGCAGCTCGACTACCTCGGCTGGGTCGACCGCAGCAACCCCCAGAGGGCGTATGCCGTCGTGCCCGTCGACGACGAACCCGTCGCCTTCGTCCTGCGCGCGTCCGACCGCGCGCGGAAGGCGAGCGCGATGTGCGCCTGGTGCGAGGACGTCTTCGCGACGGCCGACGTGCGACTGTGGGTCGCGCGACGGGCCGGCGCGGCCGGACGCGAGGGCAACACCCTCGGCACGCTCGTGCACGCCGACTTCAGCTGCTCCCAGCACGTGCGCAGGCTGCCCAACGCGATGGAGGGCGGGCTCGACCCGGCTTCCCTCGTCGAGCGACGGGTCGACGAGCTCCGTTCGCGGTCAACGACATTCGCGCGACGGGTTCGCGACGGGTCGTAGACGGTCAGGGCATCGCCTCGACCGGCTCGCCCGACAGCACGCCGTCCATGATCCGGCGCCAGATGGGGGCCGTATAGCAGGCGCCCGTCATGGATGCGCACGACCTGCCCGCCATCGACACGTTGAACATGTGCCGGGTCGGGTTCACCGGGTTGCCCACCCAGACCGCGGTGGTCAGCGGCGGGGTGTAACCGACGAACCACGACTGCGCGTTGCCGTCGGCCGTCCCCGTCTTGCCGGCAAGGGCCGCCCGGGCCCACCTAGGCGTGCCTCGCCGACGGCGACCTGCGTGCCGGCTGGGAGTCGGCTGGTGCGGGAAGCCTTCGGCGTGCCCGTTTGGACGAGGGCGCCCGACTGTTGCTACGGTTGCGACGCCTCGCAGGCGTAGTTCAGTAGCAGAACAGCCCTCTTCCAGAGGGAAGACGTACGTGCAATTCGTGCCGCCTGCTCCAACGCGAAGGGCCCGGTCCGACGACCGGGTCCTTCTGCTTTTCCCGGCTTCCAGTCCTCCCGGCCGGCGGTGACGCAGGCCGCGGCATCCGTGCATGCGGAAGGGCCCGGACGTGGCGGAACCGTGACCTGCTGCCCTTGCCATTCGTTACTGGTGGGTAGCATCATGGAAGTGACCGGCCAGTAACTTGGTGCGCCCGCCGAGGCGGACGCACGACGAGCGACAGAACGCGGAGGGTCCCGATGGGCCACTACAAGAGCAATGTGCGCGACCTCGAGTTCAACCTGTTCGAGGTCTTCAACCGCCAGGACGTCCTCGGGCAGGGCATCTACGCCGACGTCGACGTCGAGGCGGCGAAGGACATCCTCCACGAGGTCTCGCGACTCGCCGAGAACGAGCTGGCCGACAGCCTCCTCGACAGCGACCGCAACCCGCCCGTCTACGACCCCGCCACCCACTCGGTGACGATGCCCGACTCGTTCAAGAAGTCGTTCAAGGCCTACGTCGACGGCGACTGGGGCAACCTCGACGTGCCGGCCGAGCTCGGCGGCATGGTCGTGCCGGCCTCGCTGCGCTGGTCGGTCGCCGAGATGATCTGCGGCGCCAACCCGGCGATCCACATGTTCACCGCGAGCTACTCGTTCGCCAACCTGCTGTGGCACCTCGGCACCGACGACCAGAAGAAGCTGGCCAAGCACATCGTCAACAAGGCATGGCACACCACGATGGTGCTCACCGAGCCCGACGCCGGCTCCGACGTCGGCGCCGGCCGCACCAAGGCCGTCCAGCAGGCCGACGGCACGTGGCACATCACCGGCGTCAAGCGCTTCATCACCTCGGCCGAGTCCGACATGGTCGACAACGTCGTGCACTACGTCCTCGCCCGCCCCGAGGGCGCCGGCCCCGGCACCAAGGGACTGTCGCTCTTCATCGTGCCGAAGTTCCACGTCGACCTCGAGACCGGCGAGCTCGGCGAGCGCAACGGCGCCTACGTCACCAACGTCGAGCACAAGATGGGCCTCAAGGTCAGCACGACCTGCGAGGTCACCTTCGGCGAGCACGAGCCCGCCGTCGGCACCCTGCTCGGCGACGTCCACGACGGCATCGCCCAGATGTTCAAGGTCATCGAGAACGCACGGATGTTCGTGGGCACCAAGGCGATCGCCACGCTGTCCACCGGCTACCTCAACGCCCTCGAGTACGCCAAGGAGCGCGTCCAGGGCGCCGACCTCACGCAGATGACCGACAAGTCGGCGCCGCGTGTCACCATCACCCACCACCCCGATGTGCGCCGCTCGCTCATGCTCCAGAAGGCGTACGCCGAAGGGCTGCGCGCGCTCGTCGTGTACACCGCGAGCCAGCAGGACACGGTCAACCAGGCGCAGGCGGGCAACCCGGCGGCGCCGCTCGAGGAGGGCTCCGAGGCCGAGCTCGCCAACAAGATCAGCGACCTCATGCTGCCGATCGTCAAGGGTCTCGGCTCCGAGCGGGCCTGGGTGCTGCTCGGCACCGAGTCGCTCCAGACCTACGGCGGCTCGGGCTTCCTGCAGGACTACCCGATCGAGCAGTACGTCCGCGACGCGAAGATCGACACGCTCTACGAGGGCACGACGGCCATCCAAGGGCTCGACTTCTTCTTCCGCAAGATCGTGCGCGACAAGGGCCAGGCCCTGCAGCACGTCGCCGCGCAGATCCAGGAGTTCGCCAAGGACCTCGGCGGCTCGCTCGACACCGAGCGCGAGCTGCTCGGCAAGGGGCTCGAGGACATCCAGGGCATCGTCGGCTCGATGATCGGCACGCTCATGCAGAGCGACCCGCGCATGGGCGGCGACGTCGCGAACCTCTACAAGGTCGGCCAGAACACCACTCGCCTGCTGCTCTCGGCCGGTGACCTCGTCGTCGGATGGCTGCTGCTGCGCCAGGCCGAGGTCGCGCAGGCGGCCCTCGACGGCGGCGCCTCCGGCAAGGACGCCGACTTCTACCGCGGCAAGGTCGCAGCGGCGTCGTTCTACGCCAAGAACGTCCTGCCGAAGATCGCGGCCGAGCGCGCCATCGCCGAGGCCACCGACAACGACCTCATGGACGTCCCCGAGTCCGCCTTCTGACCCGGTCGCGAGAGCACGTTCGTCACATCACGATCGAGAGAGCAGTTCGTCCCGCGTGTGGGGGGACGAACTGCTCTTTCGACGCCGGGCCCCCTCGGCGCACGTCGGGTCGGTGTCAGAGCTTGCGCTGGTAGGCGGGGCACAGCTCGACGATGCGGAAGCCGAGGTCCTCGTTGATGGAGACCATCCATGAGTTCGTGTCGTCGTTGCCCGTGACGACGCGCTTGCGCTCCGGGTGGTCGGCCTGGAGCCGGCGGAGGTTCTCGACCTTGACCGCCATGCCGAGCCGCCGGCCGCGATGGTCCTTGTGCACCAACGTCCCCCACTGCCAGGCCACCGACGGGGCGCCTGACGGGAGCATCAGGTCGGTGTAGGCGACGACGTCGCCCGACGCCTCCTCGACGGCGACCGTCGTGAGGCGCACGCGGCCCTGCTTCTCGAAGACCTCGAGGTACTCCCGGTAGCGGGCCGGCGTCAGGGACTCCTCCTCGAACTCGATGTCGCCCGTCGGGGCGTCGACGGCGAGCTGGTTCATCACCGCGCAGAGCGACTCCTGCAGCGGCTCGGGCACGCCGCCGACGTACGTCTCCAGCCGGTACGCGCCCTCCCACCTCGGGCGCGCGTGCTCCGCGTGCCGGCTCAGCAGGTCGTCGTCGACCGGCAGGTCGAGGTGCCGCATGATCTCGGTGTTGCTCAGGTGGAAGCCCTGCTTCTCGGCGATCCGCCGATAGGGGTGGCCGTCGGAGTCCGGCGGCACCAGCAGGTCCGTGATCAGCGTCGCTCGTGACTCCTCCCGGGCGCGGGCCACGATGCGGTCGACGAGGGCCGAACCGGCTCCGCGCCTCCGGTGTGGCGGGTCGACCTGGACGTCGTGCCAGACCATCGACGTGTTGTCGCTCATGGGCAGCCAGATCGTCGCGACACCGACGAGGTCGTCACCTTCCCAGGCGCCCCACATCTCCATGCGCTCGGCCTCGTCGACGTGCCGCCACTCGACGAGCGTCTCCGCGAGGGAGGGCGGTTCGTTCCAAGGGCGCTGGTGCGCCTTGCTCGCCGTCATGACGTCGTACGCCCGCGCGCAGACGTCGTCGTCGTGCACGTCGATGAGCCTCGTGTCCATGCATCGACGGTAGGGGCGCAGATCCGTGCCGTGCCATCGAGTTTCCGCGACCGAGGCCGAGGCCGGTGGAGCTCACGTCCGCGCCCTCTGGAAGCACTGACGGCGGCCCGAGCAGGTGAGTTCTCCTGCTGGGCCGCCGTCGTGATGGCGGGGGGCTGCGTCAGACGACGTCGTCGCGGCCGGTGGTGCGACGTTCGACGACGTCGGGCTCGCCACGCCGCTCGGTCACCGTGGTGTGCTGCGTGCGGGTGCGCTGCGCGTTCATCACGAGCGCGAGGATGATCGCCAGGGCACCGGCAGCCATGAGGATGATCCCGATGGTGTTGCCCGTGCCGCTGCTCATGTTGAGAACGTTCGAGTCGATGTTCGTGAAGTAGAAGATCGCACCGACCACGAGCAGCACGATCCCGAGTCCGATACCCATGAGGTCTCCTTGGTCAGGGCGCGCCACAGCAGCGTGCCTGAACACCACGTACCCACCGGACGACGGCGTCAGGCGGCGCGGCGGCGCCCGAACGCCAGCGAGACCGCGGAGAGCACGAGCATCACGACACCGACGCCCACCGCGATCGCGATCTCGTAGTAGAGGTTTCGGGCCGCGAGACCGTACGCGGCGTCGGCGATCGTGCGCGCGACTGCGGGGTCGACGCGTCGCAGGAGCGGCTCGCGCGCGACCATGACGACGAGCGCCAACGCGAGCGAGGTCACGATCCAGCCGAGCGCCACGAGGGTCGTCGCCGTACGCCACCGGCGGGCGAGGAAGATCGCGAGCAGCCCCAGCGCGGCCACCACGACAGGTGCCCACGGCCCCCAGGCGTCGGCGATCCGGTATGCCTGCTGCGCCTTCTGCAGGTCGCTGGCCTTCGCGACCGGGATCGTCACCACCGGGGCGAACGAACCAGCCCCGCGCACCCCCGCCTGCTCGAGGGTGGAGGTGAGCGCGGGAACGGGGATGGTGAGTCGCACGGCGACGCGGCCCTGCGCGTCGAGCTCGGTGTTGCCGCGGCCCTTCATCACGTCGATGAACTGGCTGTGCACCGCCTTGATGCCCGTCGCCCAGGCGGACGCGACCTGCGGGCTGGCGACGATCGTCGCTGCCTCGGCCCGGATCGGCACCTCGAGGGTCTTCTCGACGGCGGGCTGGAGCTGGACGGCCCCGAGCACACCGTCGACGATGCCGTCGGTGAGCGCCTCCTGGACCTGCGGCTTGCTCACGACCGGGCGCAGCTCGTCGACGAAGACGTCGGTGCGCGTGAGCATCACGGACGCCCAGAACCCGACGAGCGCGACCGGCAGGAGCAGGACGGCGAGCAGGCCGCAGAGGCCGGAGAGGAAGGAGGGTCCGGTCCTGCCGGATCGCTGTCGTGCCACGCCTGCCACCTGTCCGATCGTCGGCGTCCGGGCAGCTCCCGGACGCGCTGCAGACCCCGCTAGACCCCCCGGAGGTCGAGAGCCAGTCTCGCAGGGGCGGCCGGGTCGATCACCACGGGGATGCCCCAGTCCTGCTGGAAGAGGTGGCAGGCGGCGTGCTCCGGCACCTCCCCGGTCACGGGGTCGCCGTCGCAGGAGGCGGCCTGGACCGAGATGTGCAGGGTTCCGCTGCCGATGTCGTCGAGAAGCACGAGCCGGCGGCTCAGGCCCTCCGCCCGGCCGGCTCCCTCCACGAGAAGCCCGTCGGGGGTGGCCGAGACGTCCAGCCGCGTGGGATCTCCCCAGCGGTGGTCGAGCTTCTGGCCCGCCGGGGGCACGAAGGTCACCTCGAGGGCCACCGGTCCGGGCGGCAGCGGCGTCGACGGACGCTGGGTGCGGTGCGCGGGCCCGTCGACCCGCTGCGCGTCGCGGGGTAGGGCGACGCGCGTGAGGCGGTGGGCCGCGGACTCGACGACGACGAGGCGGGTCTCCCCGGACTCCGGGTCGGCCTCGACGACGGCGTCGCTCGGCTCGGCGAGACCCTGGGCCAGGGTCGTCACCTGGCGGATGGCGGGGTCGAAGCGGCGGATCGCCCCGTTGTAGGTGTCGCTGACCGCGACCGACCCGTCGGGCAGCTCGGTGACGCCGAGCGGGTGCTGGAACAACGACTCGGCCGCGTCGCCGTCGCGGTGGCCGAAGTCGAACAGGCCTGTGCCGACGTGGGTCTCGACGACCAGACCCTCGTCGGCAGAGACGTGGACGGACCGCAGCGCCGACGTCTCGGAGTCGGCGACCCACACGCAGTCACCAGACGCGGAGGCGGCCAGGCCCGACGGCTGGGCGAACCACGCCTCGCTGCCGGGACCGTCGACGAGCCCCTCGTTCGACGTCCCGCCGACGACCTCGACGGTGCCCTCCTCGAGGGTGCGGCCGGGAGTCCAGGCCCACAGCTGGTGGGTGCCTGCCATCGCGATGAGGACACGGTCGCCGAGCCAGGCGAGGTCCCAGGGCGTCGACAGCGCCTGCTCGAGGGCCGGGCCGCCGCCGGTGCGCTCGCGCAGCTGGCTGCCGGTGCCTGCGACGACGTGGATCGACCCGTCGGAGAGGCGAATTCCCTTGAGCTGGTGGTTGACCGAGTCGGCGACGAGCAGGTCGACGCCCAGGCGCTCGGCCACCTCCGGGCGCGTCACCAGGACTCCCTGGGGCTCGTTGAGCTGACCCGCCCCGCCCCACCGGGCGCGCTCGGTCTCGAGGTCGTCCTCGAGGTGCACGACCTGGTGGTTCGCGGTGTCGGACACGACGAACGTGCCGTCGGGCAGGGCCACGGCCTTGCCGGGGAAGCGCAGCGCGGTCTCGGGGGCCGCCGGCGGCACGTACGGGTCGCCACCCGGCTGCAGGGTGCCCTTGCGTCGGTGCTCCTCGATGAGCTCGGCGACGAGAGAGGCCAGCCCGGGCCCGTGCCCCTCCCCCGACATCGAGGCGACCACGTAGCCCTCGGGGTCGACGACGACGAGGGTCGGCCAGGCGCGTGCGGCATACGCCCGCCACGTGACGAGATCCGGGTCGTCGAGCACTGGGTGGTGGACGGCATACCTCTCGACGGCTGCGGCGAGGGCGTCGGCGTTGGCCTCGTGCTCGAACTTGGGCGAGTGCACGCCGATGATCGTCAGGGCGTCGGGGAAGTGCTGCTCGACGGGCCGCAGCTCGTCGAGGACGTGCAGACAGTTGACGCAGCAGAAGGTCCAGAAGTCGAGCACGACCACGCGACCGCGCAGGTCGGCGAGCGACAGGTTCCGTCCGCCGGTGTTGAGCCAGCCGCGCCCGACGAGGTCCGCCGCGCGGACCTTGACGCGCGAGCGCAACGACGCGGTGCCAGCACTCATGCGAGCCTCCGGTCGGGCAGCACGGGAAAGGTGCGGCGCCACTCCAGCGTCGCCGCGGTGTCGATGTCGATGCTGATCACCTCCTGGTCAGGGCCTGCTGACGCGAGAACCTTGCCGGTCGCGTCGACGACCTGCGAGTGGCCGCCCATCTCGTGACGGGCGTGCGTGCCGGCGGTGTTGCACTGGAGCACGACGCACTGGTCCTCGATGGCACGAGCCTGGCCGAGCAGGGTCCAGTGCCCGACCCGGCGGGCCGGCCAGGCGGCGGGGATGACGAAGACCTCGGCGCCGCGGTCGAGCAGCCGCCTGTACAGCTCTGGGAAGCGCAGGTCGTAGCAGGTGGAGAGGCCGACGGGCACCGCGTTGCCACCAGCGACCGGCACGTCGACGACGACGAGGTCCTCGCCGGCGTCCATCAGGCTGGGCTCGCCCTCGCCGAAGCCGAAGCGGTGGATCTTGCGGTACGTCGCCACGAGCTCACCGGTCGGCGAGAAGACGAGACTGGTGTTCCACACTCCACGGTCTGCGTCCGAGACAGGGGTGCCGCGCTCGACGATCGAGCCGCCGTGGAGCGTGACGCCGGCATCGCGCGCCGCAGCCGAGAGCGCCTGCGCCACAGTGCCGTCAACCGCCTCGGCCCGCTCGTCCCAGTGCGTGTAGTCGAAGCCGCCGGCGGACCACAGCTCGGGCAGCACGACGAGGTCGTGGCCCGCCAGGGTGCGCACGAGGTCGGCGACCCGAGCGGTGCGGTCGGCGACCGACTCGTCGTCGCCGTAGGCGAGCTGGATGAGCGCAACCTTCATGCCCACATGCTCACACGACGCGCCCGGCTCCGGTCGGCTGGGTCGGCACCCGGCGCCCGACGGCATACGCCCCTCGACCGAAGTGCACGCTGCGACGGGCGGCGAGCCGCTCATCAGGTTCAGCGCGGCGAGCCGTCGTCGCGCCGGGCCAGGGCCGCGAGGCGCTCGTTGTACGCGGCCAGCTCGGCGTCGCCGTCGCGGTCGGCCCGGCGGTCGACCCGCTTCGACTCGGCACGGTCGCTGCGCGACCACTGCAGCGCGACGATGAGGGCGAGCACGAGGGCGGGCAGCTCGCCGATCGCCCACGCGACGCCGCCGCCGTACTGCTGGTCGACGAGGAGGGCCGCGTCGTTCGTGCCGATCCACGAGATCCTGATCGTCTGGAAGAAGTCGCCTCCGAGCAGCGCGGTGCCGCTGATCATCGCGACCCCGAAGAAGGCGTGGAAGGCGATGGTCGCGAAGAGCACGACGAGGCGAAGGGCCGGACTCCACTTCCTCGGGCCGGGGTCGACGCCGATGAGCACCCACGCGAAGAGGTAGCCGGTGAGCACGAAGTGTGCGGTCATCAGCAGGTGGCCCGTGTGCGTCTGCAGCGCAAGCTGGAACAGACCCGTCCAGTAGAAGACGACGAGGCTCGAGAAGAAGAGCGTGGCTGCGACGGCCGGGTTGCCCACCACCGCGAGGAAGCGTGAGTGGACGAGGCCGAGCAGCAGCTCGCGCGGGCCGAGCGTGCCGTCGCGCCGGGGGCGGAGGGTGCGCAGCGCCAACGTGACCGGGGCTCCGAGGACGAGCAGGATGGGGATGACCATCGCCTCGGTCATGTGCAGCATCATGTGCCAGGAGAAGGCGACCCGGCCGTAGATGCCGAGCACCCCGTTGGTGGCGTAGAGGAACAGCAGCCAGCCGGCCACCCACGCGACAGTGCGCATCACCGGCCAGCCGTCGCCGCGCCTGTGGAGCCGCACGACGCCCGCCACGTAGAGGCCGATCGCGAGAAGCCCCGTCGCGAGGAAGAGCCACTCGACGCGCCACTGGGTGAGCCAGGACAGCCCGGAGGGCGCGGGCGGGGCGGGGAAGCCCGTGAGCGCCAGGGCCGGCGAGGGGCTCGTCACGGTCTCGGGCACGGGCGGTGCGGTGCGCGACAGGGCGGCGGCGACCCCGAAGGCGAGACCCATGACGAGCGTCTCCACGACCGCCAGACGGGCGAAGAGCCGGCCTCGAGCACCGCGGCCGCCGGCCGACGTCGCTTCGTCGATGCGGTCGAGGGTGATGCGCCGGTGCCACACGCCTGCGACCCCGAGCGCGACGAAGGCGATCACCTTGACGAGCACGAGCACGCCGTATGCCGTCGCGAGGTCCGACCAGCCGCCGAGCCTCGTCGTGGCCGACATCACGCCCGAGACGCCGAGGGTGACGAAACACCACAGCGCCACGGCCGAGTAGCGGCGGGCCACGGCGCCGAGGGCGTCGTCGAGGTGGCTGCGCAGGACGACGAGCGCGAGCAGGCCACCCACCCAGACGCCGGCACTCAGCAGGTGGGCGGCGATGGCGTTGACCGCCGTCTCGTGGTCGGCCGAGCCGCCGGCGTGGCCGGCGAGGCCGAGCACGAGCAGGCCGAACGCCGACACGACCGTGAGCGCGAGGGCGACCGATCGCGCGCGGGCGACGGACGCCACGGACGCCACGGCGAACGCGGCGACCGCACTGAGCAGCCCAACCCGGAGGGTCTCGATGCTCCAGACGTTGCCGGTGAGGTTCGTGCCGAACGTCGGGTCGCTGAGCGGCAGCCCCGCGGCGTCGGCGAACGCGAGGACGACACCCACGGCGCCCGCGATGGCCCACACGAACGCCGCAGCGGTGGCCACCCGGAAGGCCGCGGCGCGGCGCGGCTCGTCGAGCGACGCGCTCTCCTGGCGGGTGCGGCCCGGGATGACGGTGGCGGCCAGCAGCAGCGACCCGATCGTCAGCGATGCCGCGACGTCGTGCACCACCCGCACGAGCGGCAGCGCCCAGCGCACGACCGGCCCGGCGTCGGTGATGCCGCCGGGCGGTGAGTCGGCCGCCCCGGTGTAGCGGGCGGCGACGAGGGTGGCGAGCAGGCCCACGACGGCGGTCGCCGCGACGACCGCCGATGCGCCCCACGAGGCGGCGGCCCGGGTGCCCGTGCGCGGGTCGGCGAGACCGTCTCGCTGCTGGGTTGGCATGTGTCAAGGGTAAGTAGTCTGTTGACATGCCCATGCACCCGTCCGCCCCCGATGACCGCACCGGTCTGATCGACGCGTTCGACCACTCCGTCCAGTCGATCATCGACCTCGGCTTCTCGTGCCGCGACGAGGAGTTCGACGTGCAGACCGAGTGCCCGGGCTGGACGGTGAAGGACCAGATCGCACACGTCGTCGGTTCCGAGAAGTCGTTCGCCGGGCTCCCCCGCGTCGAGGTCCCCGTGCCCGACTACCCGCACCTGCGCAGCGACTTCGCCCGCTTCGTCGAGGTCGACGTCGAGGCCCGGCGCGGCCGGAGCGGCCGCGAGATCGTCGCCGAGCTGGCCGAGTTCCATCCGCGACACATGGCCGAGCTGCGCGCGTCGGAGGCCGACCTCGACACGGTGATCGGTGGTTTCTTCGGGCCCGACACGACGTTCGGGCAGTACCTGCACCGTCGCATCGTCGACGCGTGGGTGCACGAGCAGG
This sequence comes from Terrabacter terrigena, assembly GCF_042676085.1. Classification (NCBI taxonomy): domain Bacteria; kingdom Bacillati; phylum Actinomycetota; class Actinomycetes; order Micrococcales; family Intrasporangiaceae; genus Terrabacter; species Terrabacter terrigena. Next base: position 27,382 of record NZ_JBHTKH010000018.1, on the reverse strand, counting down.
ACCTCCGGTCGGCCCTCGACCGGCCCGGCAACCTCGACTCGCCGGGTGCCGCGACCTTCACCGCCGACATCCTCGCCGCCCTGCCGCGCATCGCCGCGCGCGCCGCCGGCGTCGGCGCCGGCCACGCCGTCGTCATCGACGTGAGCGGTCCGGTCGTCGCGCGTGACGGCGTGCGCGTGGTGACCGGTGACGACGGACGGCCTTACGGCGAAACGCTGTTCAGCGGCCACGACCGTCCCGAGGGCGAGGAGCAGCTCGACGTCACGTCGATCCACCTCACCACCGAGGCGCTGACCCGCCGGGCTGCGGGACGTCGGCCGGTCGACGAGATCCACTACACGGTGACGGGTGACGACGAGATCGCGCGACGAGTGCTCGAGGCGCTCGTCATCGTCACGCACTGACGCTCGGAACGTCTTTCGCCTCCGCGGGAACGGACTGCCCTTATACACCCGGAGGCACCCCAACGGTAAGTACGCCCATCTTGTGTATGTGTGGGCAACGGCCTAGCGTCGTGTGTAGTCGGTCAAGCCAGTGCCGCATCGGGGATTTCCGATCATCGGAGAAACAATGACCGACCCGTCCGCGGGTCCGCGCAGAGATGCGCGCACCAGAGACCTCATCCACGCACTACGCACGGCGGACACCGAGTCCGAGCGTGCCAACGCCCTCGAGACCGTGACGCTGCTGCACATGCCGCTCGCACGCTCCCTCGCCCACCGCTACTCGGGCAAGGGCCTCGACCGGGAGGACCTCGAGCAGGTCGCCTTCCTGGCCCTGCTCAAGGCGATCCAGCGGTTCGACCTCGACAAGCCAACCGAGTTCGGCGCCTATGCCACGCCGACCATCACCGGCGAGCTGCGCCGCCACTTCCGCGACCACGGCTGGCTCGTGCGGCCGCCGCGCGAGCTGCAGGAGCGTCGCCAGCTCGTCACCGACACCAGGTCCCGGCTCGAGCAGCGCCTCGGCCACAACCCCGACGCCGGCGAGCTCGCGAAGGCGCTCGACCTCACCCTCGAGTCGGTCAGGGAGGCCCAGGTCGCGGCGACCAACCTTCGTCCGGCATCGCTCGACTCGACGACCAGTGACGGGGCCAGGCCGGTGCTCGACCTGCTCGAGGCGCGCGGCGACCCGGGCGCCGACCCGGCACTCGACGACGGCATCGTCGTGCGCAGCGCGCTCGAGCGGCTGCCTGCCCGTGACCAGCAGCTGGTCGAGCTGCGCTTCGGCAACGACATGACCCAGGCCGAGATCGCAGAGTCCATGGGGCTCAGCGCGATGCAGGTCAGCCGGCTGCTGCGACGCACGCTCGACGAGCTGCGGCGACAGCTGACGTCGGAGGGCATGGCCTCGGCCTGACCCCCGAGCGAGTCACCGGCGGTCCCGATGCGCACCTCCCAGCGTGTCGGGGCCGGTCGTCGTACCGGCCCACGCAGCGGCCCGGCGCTTCCCACACGTCGTCGGCCGGGCAGACCGCTCACGCGCCGTGGTGGCTCGTGAACTGCGACTCCTGCCCCTCGATGACCTGCGACGCCACGTGGGCCAGCTTCATGTTCAGCTCCTGCGACGTGTTGCGGAGCAGCTCGAAGGCCTCTTCGCCGCTGATGTGGTGCGCAGCCATGAGCAGGCCCACCGCCTTGCCGATCTCGCGGTTGCTGCTGAGACCCTGGCGCAGGCTCGCGGCCTCCTCGCGAGCGCGGATGGCCATGAGGGCCACCGACGCGAAGGACGCGATGACCGCACCCGTGTCTGCCGACTTGGCGGTGAGGCCACCGGGCACGTCGGCGAAGAGATTGAGGGCGCCGACCTTGTCGCCGTCGAGGAGCAGCCGGTAGCCGATGGCGGAGCGCACGGGCGTCTCGGCGACGATGCGCTCGGCGAACCGCGGCCAGGGCGTCGTGCCGTCGGTGAGGTCGGCGTCGTGCTGGTAGGCCTCCTCGACGATCGCGTCGACGCAAGGCCCCTCACCGACCTCGAGCTCGATCTGGTCGATGCGCCTGGCGATGTCGTCGGTGCTCGCCGCGGTGACGAAACGGTCGCGGGTGCGCACGAGCAGGGACGCACGGGTGCACCCCTCGACGAGGCGGGCCGCGGCGTCGACGAGCGCCTGGTGGATCGAGCCGGAGTCGGCGCCGGCGTAGACCAGGGCAGACATCTGTCGGAAGACGTCGGTGATCGTCGGGTCGACCGGAACGTCGCTGCTCATGGCACTCCTCTCGCTCGGACCTGGGCCGGGCCGCCCGCTGCTGGACGAATCGACGCGTCTGTCATCCTCGCACCTCCCCGGGGTGCGAGGACCACAGAAAACCACATGAGTCGCCGCCACGGGAGCACCGGCTCGTCGGCGGCACGAAGGGTGGACAGGCAGGTTGACATCGGGGAGGGCGGGGCAAATACTTGCATGCTGCAAGCAAGTATCCACGGAGGTCGGTCAGTGGCGGTCAGCAAGGACGAGGCGAACGACGTCTTCCTCGGGCTGCTGCGCGTCCAGAAGCTGTTGGTCGCCGCCCGCAACACGGCGCCGCGGCTGGAGGACGGCGTCGACGCGACGGCATACCCCGTGCTGTTCGTCGTGGCCGGAGCAGGCACCGTGCGAGTCTCCGACATCGCGACCACCCTCCACAACGACGTCTCGACCGTCAGCCGGCAGGTGAGTGCACTGGTCTCCGTCGGGCTGCTCGAGAAGAGCGCCGACCCGAGCGACGGACGGGCGTCCGTCGTGTCGCTCACCGAGCGCGGACGCGACGCGCTCGGCCGCATCCAGGCCTCCCGCGCCACGTGGTTCCAGGGCCTGCTCTCCGACTGGGAGAGCCCCGAGACCGCGGCGTTCGTGAGCCGCCTGCGCGAGCTCGGTGACGCGCTCGACGCCAACCTCAGGGCCCGGGGCGCAGCGCCGCCCCCGATGCCCTTCCACACCCCCAGACAGCAGCAGGACCAGAAGCAGAAAGAGGACTGACATGTCCGACACCTCGGCCGAGCCGAACGGCGCGCCCAGCGTCGCGCCCGGCGCCACGCAGAGTCACGCGGCCACGGCAGCCGACCACCCGCCGTTGTCGCACCGCGAGATCGTCACGATCCTCGTCGGCCTCATGATGGGGATGTTCCTCGCGGCGCTCGACCAGACCATCGTCGCGAGCGCGATGCGCGTCATCGCCGACGACCTCAAGGACCTCGCGGGGCAGGCGTGGGTCACGACGGCATACCTCATCACGAGCACCATCGCGACGCCGCTCTACGGCAAGCTCTCCGACATCTACGGGCGCAAGAAGTTCTTCCTCTTCGCCATCTCGGTCTTCACGATCGGCTCGATGCTCTGCACCCTCGCCTGGTCGATCCCCTCGCTCGCGGCGTTCCGCGCCGTGCAGGGCATCGGCGCCGGCGGCCTCTTCTCTCTGTCGCTCGCGATCATCGGCGACATCGTGCCGCCGCGTGAGCGCGCCAAGTACCAGGGCTACTTCCTCGCCGTCTTCGGCACCTCGAGCGTGCTCGGCCCGGTCATCGGCGGCTTCTTCGCCGGCCAGGACACCCTCTTCGGCGTCACCGGGTGGCGCTGGGTCTTCCTCGTCAACGTGCCCATCGCCATCGCCGCGCTCATCGTCGTGACGCGCACCCTGCACCTGCGCCACCACCGCCTCGACCACCGCATCGACTACTGGGGCGCCATCTCGCTCAGCGTCGCCGTCGTGCCACTGCTCATCGTCGCCGAGCAGGGCCGCGCGTGGGGCTGGGGATCGGGCGCCTCGATCCTCTGCTACGCCATCGGCCTCGTCGGGCTCGTCGCGTTCTTCGTCATCGAGCGCACCATGGGCGAGGAGGCGCTGCTGCCGCTCCGCCTCTTCCGCAACCGCACGGTGGGTGCCAGCTCGGTCGCCTCGATCTTCATCGGCATGGGCATGTTCGGCGGTCTCGCCGCACTGCCCCTCTACCTGCAGATCGTCCAGGGTGCCACGCCCACCCAGGCAGGTCTCATGCTGCTGCCGATGACCCTCGGCATCATGAGCGGCTCGATCATCTCGGGCCAGCTCATCTCGCGCACGGGTCGCTACCGCCACTTCCCGATCATCGGCGCGATCCTGCTCGTGCTCTCGCTCTTCGGGTTCCACTACATCACCGTCGACACGGCGCTGTGGCTCGTCATGGTCGGCATGTACTTCTTCGGTCTCGGCCTCGGCTTCAACTTCCAGCCGCTGACGCTCGCGGTGCAGAACGCCGTCGACCGTCGCGACATGGGAGTGGCCACGTCGTCCGCGACCTTCACCCGCCAGATCGGTGGCACGCTCGGCACGGCCGTCTTCCTGTCGATCCTCTTCTCGCAGGCCGGCACGAAGATCGGTGAGGCGTTCCAGCGGGCCGCGACGACGCCCGACTTCCAGGCGGCGCTGCGCAACCCGACCGGCGGCGACCCCGCGACGAACAAGTCGTTCATCGAGGGTCTCCAGGCCCAGGCCCAGGCGGGCGGTGGCGGCGCCGGCGGTTCGGCGCTGCAGGACAGCTCGTTCATCCAGCAGCTCGACCCGCGGCTGGCGCGCCCCTTCCTCGTGGGCTTCGCCGACTCCATGTCGGTGGTGTTCCTCGCGGCCGGGGCGGTCATGGTGCTCGCCGTCGTCGCGACGTTCTTCCTGCCGCACGTCGACCTCGGCCCGAAGCCGGGCCAGCCTGGGGGCGCCAAGCAGGATGACGCGGCCGCCCTCCCCGCCGGCCACTGACCCACCTCTCACTCAACCGCCGGGAGGCCGAAGTCGGCCGCCTGACGGTAACGAAAGGCCACTTCTCGCCTCGAGAAGTGGCCTTTCGACGTGCAGGAGCCCGCAGAGCCCGGCCACTGGACGGTCGAGGAGAGAGGGGGAGGTTCAGCGGAGGTTGTGGAGCTCGCGTTTGCTGAGGAAGGCGCGGGTCCCGAGGGCCATGACGAACGCGAACCCGCCCGCGATGACCGCGACCCAGTAGCCGTGCTGCGCGCCCACGCGGTCGACGACGGCGCCCGAGACGGCCGACCCGGCGGCGATGCCGATGATGAGGCCGGTCAGCACGATCGTCATGCCTTCGTTGAGCTGGGCCTTGGGCACGATGCGCTCGATGAGGTTCATCGTCGTGATGAGGGTCGGGGCGGTGGCCATGCCCGCGACGACCATGAGCCCGGCGAGCGCCCACAGGTTCGGCGCGAAGAGCAGCGGCGCCTCGAGCAGGCCCATACCGAGAGTGCCGGCGACGAGCAGCTTGACGAGGTTGCGTCCGTGCGACACGTGGCCGAAGACGAGGCCCGCGAGACCCGACCCGACGGCATACAGGGCGAGGATGGCGCCGGCTGCGCCCTGGGCTCCGTGGTCCTGCGCGACGGCGAGCGTCACGACCTCGTTGACGCCGAAGATCGCACCGGTCATGACCATGATGAACGCGAGCGGGATGAGGCCGGGGTTGTGGTGCGCGTGGCCCTCGGGGCGCTCGTGGTGCGGCACCACGGGCGGTTCGGTGGAGCGCGCCGACAGGAACACGAGCACGCCGATGCCGTAGGCGACCGTCGCGACGACGAACCCGGCCTCCGGGAACCAGGCCGTGGCGAGCCAGATCGCGACGACCGGCCCGATCACGAAGGTCAGCTCCTCCATGACCTGCTCGAACGACATGGCCGAGTGCAGGGAGCGCGGGTCGTGGGCGAAGATGTGCGTCCACCGGGCGCGGGCCATGGTGCCCATGTTGGGGATGGCCCCGCACATCGGGAAGGTGATGAAAAGCAGCCACGACGGCCAGCCCTTCACCGACGTCACGACGGTCAGGACCGCCCAGACGCCCGACCACAGGAAGAACGGGATGGCGATGCGCCGCTGGCCGTAACGGTCGACGAGCCGGCCGAGGAAGGGCGCGAAGAGCGCCAGGGCCACCATGCCGACGGCGACGACGGCGCCGGCCAGCTCGTAGGAGCCGGACCGCGCGGCCACCATCGCGACGACGGCCACACCGAACATCGAGCCCGCGGTGCGGGCCACCATCCCCCCGGCGATGAAGGTGCGCGCCCCCGGTACCTCGAAGAGAGGTCGATAGGACGCCAGCACGGCTGCTCCTTCTCGCTCGGGGACGGCCAACCTGCCCATCCTTGCACCACGCCCCGGTCGAAACGGAAATCGTCGAGGGTCGGCGGGGCGGCCCTCAGGCGTCGTGCTTGCGCCTGAGCGACCACATCTGCGGCGAGCGCTCGAGCTCGACGGCGACGTCCCACGACACCCCTCCGGGAGCCGTCTCGCGGCGGAAGCTGGTGACGAGCCGCCGGGCCAGCGCGGGGTCCTTCGCGACGCGAGACGCGATCGCCATCGCCTGGGCCTCGACGTCGTCGTCGTCGTATGCCGCCCACGCGAGTCCCAGGGCGACGGCGCGGTCGCCGTCGACCTCCTCGCCGAAGAGCCCGAGGGCCGCAGCGGCCTCGCGCCCGCCGACCCGGTTGAGGAGCGTGAAGTGCCCGCCGCCGGGGTGGATGCCGATCTGCGCGAAGCCGGGCAGCAGCCGGGCGGTGCGCGAGACGACCCGCAGGTCGGTGGCGAGCGCCAGGTTGAGGCCGGCCCCGACGGCCGCGCCGCGTACGGCCGCGACCGTGGGCAGACCGATCGACCCGATCGTCGTGAAGGCGGAGTACACCGTCTCGAGGTTGCGGTAGGCCTCGTCCTCGACGGGGTCACGCCCCGTGTCGGCGAGGACGCTGCGCACGGCGCCGGCGCAGAAGTGGCGGCCACCGGTGACGACGACCGCCCCGACCGCGTCGTCGGACTCGGCGGTGCGGGCGGCGTCGACGAGCTCACCGGCCATCTCGACGGAGAGGGCGTTGCGCCGGTCGGGGGCGTCGAGGGTGATGAGGGCGACGCCGCCCCGCACGTCGTAGCGGACCTCGGTCATGGTGCGTGGCTCCTGTGGTCGTGGAAGGGCTTGGCGCGTCCGGTGGTGACGAGGGTCCAGAGGCGGTCGTGGCCCGCCGAGGCGGCGAGGGTCGTGAGCGACTCGTCCCAGTCGTGCAGCGAGCCGTACTCGCTGCGGCGGGCCAGGATCGGCTTGGTCAGGGTGTGCAGCTCGTGCTCGAGCGTGGTGCCGATGGCTCCGAGCACCTGGTGGGAGCCGCGCACGACGACCGAGGCGGCGTGGCCGACGCACGACTTGGCGACGCCGACGGCGAAGAGCATGCCGGGGTCCTGCCAGTCGGACGCGGCGGCCCTGGCCACGGCGGCATCGGTTGCGGCACGGGCCAGGGCGGTCTCGGAGGCGATGTCGGCGACGAGGTGCTGGACCGCCTGGAAGCGGCCGATGGGCCGGCCGAACTGGTGCCGCTCGCGCACGTGGGTCAGGACGATCTCGACGATCCGCTCCATCGCCCCGACGACCTGCGCCGACCGGGCCAGGGCACCGCGCAGGTGGAACTGCTCGCCGATCTCGTGCGGCACCAGCATGCCCGCCTCGAGGTCGTCGACGTCGAACTCCACTGTGTCGCTTGGCTCCCCGGCGAGGTTGCGGCGCTCCTCGATGCCGATCCGGTCGGCCGGGACGTCGGCCACGCGCCACTCGTCGCGGTCCTCCCAGAGCGCCACCACCCGGCTCGCGTCGCGCGCCCACGTGACGTTGAGCGCGACGCCCGAGGGGTCGGGACGGCATACGGTGCGCAGCCCGCCGTCGTTGGGCAGGCCGGCCGCCTCGAGCAGCCAGCCGCCGAGCACGTCGTGCTCGGCGAGTGGCACGGGCGCCGCCGCGGCCGCGGCCAGACCGAGCAGCGCGGCGGCGTCGACCCAGCCGCCGCCGCTGCCGCCGGACGACTCGGAGCCGGTGAGGCGGGTCATGCCGAGGTCCTCGAGCCGTTGCCAGAGCTCGCGGTCGAGGTCGACGACCGCGGTGGGCGTGGGGCGGGTGTCGCGGTAGTCGGCGAAGAGGTCGGTCAGCACCTCGACGAGGTCGGGGTCGGGGGTCGTCGGGGCCGCGAGCCGGCCGGCGTCATGGACGTCGTGGGGTGCGGCCATCAGCGCAGCCCCAGCCCGCGGGCGATGACGCCACGCAGGATCTCGTTGGTGCCGCCGCGCAGGGTGAAGCCGGGCCGCTGCAGGATCGCGGCGTGCAGGAGCGTGTCGAGCTCCTCGTCGAGCGCCCAGCCCGTGGCGTTGAGGGTGTCGACGTAGTCGGCGATGTCGCCCTCCTCGGTGGTGCCGAGCACCTTGACGACGGCAGCAGCGGTGTCGGCCTCCTCGTGCTTCTCGAGGGCGGCCGACACGGCGAACGACATGTGGTGCAGCGCGGCGACCCTGGCCACGTGGCGCCCCAGGCCGGGGTCGAGCGGCAGCCGGCCGTCATCCATCGCCTGTGCCGCGGCGGCGAGCAGCTGGAAGGTCGACAGGACGCGTTCGGGACCGCTGCGCTCGTAGGCGAGCTCGGACGTGACCTGGGCCCAGCCCTCCCCCACCTCGCCGAGGACGCGGTCGTCGGGGATGAACACCGCCTCGAGGTGCACCTCGTTGAAGTGGTGGTCACCGCCCATCGACACGATGGGCCGGATCGTCACGCCCGGCGCCCGCAGGTCGACGATGAACTGCGTGAGACCCGCGTGGCGGTGCTCGGGGTCGAGCGGGGCCGAGCGGGCCAGGGCGAAGAACGCGTCGGCCTCGTGGGCGCCGCTCGTCCACACCTTCGTGCCGGTGAGGCGCCAGCCGCCCTCGACGCGCTCGGCCCTGGTGCGCACGCTCGCGAGGTCGGACCCCGAGTCGGGCTCGCTCATGCCGATGCCGAAGACGACCTCGCCGCGGCTGATGCCCGGCAGGTAGGCCTGCTTCTGCTCCTCGGTGCCGTAGCGCAGCAGTGACGGCCCGATCTGCCGCTCGGCGACCCAGTGCGCGGCGACGGGGGCACCGACGACGAGCAGCTCCTCGGTGACGACGAACCGCTCGAGGTAGGTGCGCCCCTGCCCGCCGTACCGGGTGGGGATGACCATGCCGAGCCAGCCACGGCGGCCGAGCTCGCGGGTGAAGTCGCGGTCCCAGCGGGTGAGCCAGGTGTCGACGTGCGGCACGAACGCGCCGGCCGCGACCTGCTCGGCGAGGAAGGCACGCACCTCGAGGCGCAGCTCGGTCAGGGCCGGCAGCTCGCGGGCTCCCGGCGGGACGAGACGGGCGGACATGCTCACCTTCCTCGTGCGACGTCGCAGCGGTTCGTGCGCCACTCTCCCACACCGACCCAGCCGTCCCAGCCGCCCCGTCCGCCCCCGGGGACCGTCTCAGCAACCGGTCCCGGAGTCTCGGCGGCTCGTCCGGGCCACCTGTCGCCAATGCTCCGCTGATAGCCTCCAACGTCATCAACAGGAGTGCGGCACCTGGCCGCCGAATGCAGGAGGACAGCTCAATGTCGGCACCAGCCATCGAAAGGGCCGTCGACGCTCTCGACGTCGAAAAGTTCTGGGAGCGCGGCTACGCGATCCTCCCGGGGGTCTACACGCCCGAGGAGATCGAGGCCTTCCGCCAGGCGGCCTATGCCTCACGCGGCTACGGCGGCGACCTGCTCGCCAACCCGCGTCTGCGCAGCGTCATCACCGACGGCCGCATGGCTGCGGTCGCCCGCAAGCTGCTCGGCACCGACGAGCTCTTCTACAGCGGCGACAGCTCCTTCACGATCAACGGCACCCAGAAGGGCTGGCACAAGGACAACGCCGACCGCGTCGACCCCGACGCCCCCGACTGGGCCGACCGCTACACCCAGCTGCGGTTCGGCGTCTACTGCCAGGACCACTCCGAGCACACGGGCGGTCTCAACCTCCGCGTCGGCTCGCACGACCTGCGCAACACGAGCGAGGGCGAGAACCTCTACGTCAAGACCAAGCCCGGCGACCTCGCCGTGTGGAGCATGCGCATCACCCACTCGGGCAACGGCATGCTGCTCAAGGACCCCGAGGCCCCCTTCCCGATGCCGAACGAGCACGACCGCTTCAAGCCCGAAGAGGTCGCCGAGGCCGACGGCGACCGCATCGCCCTGTTCGTGCACATCGGCGCCGACGACAAGCACGCGAAGCGCTACGCCGACTACACCAAGACCCGCAAGTACCTCGTCGACGCGTGGCGGATGCGTCCCTACGACGACGAGGCCCGCCAGGCGGCCAAGGACGCCGGCCTCAACCTGCGCGACATGCCCGCCGAGGTCATGAACGACCCCAACGCCGGGCTCAACGAGCTGTGGCAGCCCTTCCCCTACGAGGGCCAGAAGAAGGCCCCGGCTCCCGCCGCCAAGCCGGCCGCAGCGCCGGCGGCGCCCCCGGCCGCAGCCCCGGCTGCGAGCACCCCCGACGCCAAGGCGGTCGCCAAGGCGACGCTTCGTCGCGTCTACCGTGCGGCCCGTGCCGGCGCCAAGGGCGCTCGCGACGGCTGGCGCGCCAGCCGCTGAGGCACCCGGCGGTCGGGGTCCCGCGGAACCACGCGGCCGCCGAACGAGAAGCACGAGGGGCGGAGTCCGACGGGCTCCGCCCCTCGTCGTGCCCGGACCTCGCCGAGGCCGTGTGCCGTGTCCGCCCGAGCCTCGTGCTGTCAGAGGCCGGTGAGCACGAGGTAGCCGCAGAGCCCGACGATGACCGCCGTGATGAGCGCGGCGACGGCCGTGGTGAGGCGGTGGTTGACGAGCGCGCCCATGAGGTGGCGGTCGCGGGTGAAGAGCAGCAGGGGCACGAGCGTGCCCGGCAGGGCGAACGACAGCACGACCTGGCTCCAGACCAGCGCGTTCGTCGGCTCGATGCCGATGCCGAGGATGACGAGGGCGGGCACGACCGCCACCATGCGGCGCAGGAGCGGCGCGATGGGTCGACGTCCGAAGCCCTGCATGACGACGTCGCCGGTCTGCACGCCGACGAGGGTGGAGGCGAGGCCCGACGCGAGGAGGGCGACGGCCAGCATGGTCGCGGCGATCTGGCCCGCGCCGGCCCCGAGGGCGGCATACGCGGTCTCGATGCTCGCCCCGGCCTCCGACGGCAGCGCGGCGGAGAAGACGACGAGGCTGATGTTGGCGACCCCGGCGACCGACATGGCCACGACGACGCTGCGCACGGTGCGGCGGCCGGCGCGCAGGCGTGCGGCCTGGCTCACCTCGACGGTGCCGTCGTCGTGGCCGCGCGAGGCCGCTGAGTGGAAGTGCAGCGCGTGCGGCATGACCGTGGCACCGACGATGCCGACCGCGAGCAGCGCGGCGGACGCGTCGAGCGGGCTCGGCACCATCGAGTGCAGCAGCGCGACCCGGTCGACGTCGGCGATGAGGACCTGCCAGACGAGCGAGCCGATGATGACGCTGAGGAGCACGAGCACGACCGAGTCGAAGTGGCTGCGGCCGCGCACCTTGAGCGCGAGCACGACGAGGCTGAAGAGCGTGACACAGACGGCGCCGGCCATGAGCGGCATGCCGAAGAGGAGCCTGAGGGCTATGGCGCCGCCGACGATCTCGGCGAGGTCGGTCATGATGACGACGAGCTCGGCCTGGGCCCAGAGCAGCAGGCGGCCGACGCCCGGGAAGCGCTCGGCGCTGTGCTCGGCGAGGCTCTTGCCGGTGACCATGCCGAGCTTGGCCGCGATGTACTGGATCACCATCGCCGAGCAGCTGGCGAAGACCACGACCCACACGAGCGCGTAGCCGTGCTCGGCACCGGAGGTGATGTTGACCCCGAAGTTGCCGGGGTCGACGTAGGCGATGGCGGCCAGCAGCGCCGGGACGAGGGTGCGCGGCGCGCTGATGGTGCCACCGAGGCCCCGCTCCGGCGACCGCTCGCTCACCCGTGGTCGCTGCGCGACCTGCTCTTCCATGGGAGACAGCATCGAGCCTCGCACCCGTCGAGGCCAAGTCCGGGGCCGGATTGAGACACAGGACTCAGCCGGCGTGCCGCCCCTCTGGGCCCCGGCGCCGGACGTCAGCGGGCCGAGGCGAGACCGAGGAGGGCGGCGAGGCCGAGAGCGCTGCGCGGGTCGTAGGCGGAGGTCCACAGGCCGCCGTGGGCCGCGGCGTACGCCTCGTCCTGCCAGGGCTCCGGGCGCGCCGGCGACCCCGTGCGCAGGTCGTGGACGAGGAGCGCCGCCATCAGGGTGTTGGCGGTGCCGGGCTCGAAGACCTCGATGCCGAAGCGGTGTGCACCGGCGTACGCGGCGGCGAGCGCACGGTTCTTGACGACGGACCGGGTGCGCGTCGGCGGCGCCACCTTGAACGACACGAGCCCTCCGTCGCCGCGGTATGCCGTCGCCCTCCACCGCTGGAGCCGCTTGGCCAGCAGGTAGTTGGGTCCCTGCTGGAGCACGACGCTGTCGTTGATGCCCGGGTCCTGTCCGGGCACGTAGTTGCGCCGGAGCAGCCTGCCCCCGCTGACGGTGCGGAGCGGGACGCGCAGCACCTTGGAGGTGCGACGGCGGGCATAGCTGTCGACGGAGTGCTCGACCGCCGTTCCCGGCACGGCGAAGACGTCGGTCGGGGTCGCGAGGAACGCGAGCCCGACGTCGTCCCGACCCCTGGCATCGACGACGTGCCGGGTGAGGGCGTCGACCGCAACGGACACCCGCACGTTGGTCTCGCCGTCGGCGTAGACGTAGTTGCCGATGACGAGGCGGCCCTCGAGGCCGGCGACCCAGCGGGTGACCGCTGCGAGGTCGTGCACCAGGTCGCCACCAGCCCTGCTGCTCACCGGCTCGACCCCCTGACGAACGGGCAGAGTAACCGACCCCGCCAGTCGGCTCGTGTCGCCGATCAGCCTGTCCCACAGCTCCTTTCGCGGGAGGTCGACCGCCGCGACGTCGGCGCCCCACCGCAGCAGGGAGCGGAGAGGACCCATCTCCGCGGCGGCGCCGAGCACGACGACGGTGCGGTCCGACAGGTCGAGCCAGTCGGGGTTGTCGATGACGAGGCCGACCGCCTCGGCGCAGCTGGGCTCGATGGTGCCGGCCTGCACCCACGCGTCCAGCCGGCGGCGCAGGGCATCGCCCGAGAGCCGCTCACCGGCATACGGGACCGAGAGCGTGCGGTCGGGGGTGCCGGTCCCACGGACGGTCTCGGAGCCCAGGGTGCGGGTGCGGCCGTCGTCGCCGAACGCGTCCTCGAGCGGGCGGTCGCCGTCCGCCGCCGACCACCTCATGCGGTCGTGCAGCGACTCCAGCCCGTCCCGGGCGATCGCACGCGCGGCCTCGGGGGAGGTCAGTCCGGCCTCCACGAGCCGTCGGAAGTGCGGGAGGTAGCCCTGTCGCCAGTTCGTCTCGCGCTCGGCGGAGGCGGCTCCGACGGGGTCGACACGCCGCAGCGCGTCCGCCACGACGGCTCGGCCGGTCGCGGTGGTGCTGCGGCGCCCGGACGTCGGGTCGAGGGGGAAGACCACTCCACTGGGGTCGCTCATGCGCCCCATCATGTCGGAGCGTGGTGCCGGGCGAGGGACGCCTCCTCGGAAGGCGCAGGGCGGTGCCGCACGGCGCGACAATGGCGGCATGCGCGAACAGGGCGACGCCCGCGACAGGCTCGAGGGCGACCGGAGGACGACGGTCGAGCGGCTCGAGGCGCTCCGCCGCGGCTACGACCTCGTGGTCGACGCCGCGGAGGGGTCGAACGCCGACGACGAGCACGATCCCGAGGGAGCGACGATCGCGTACGAACGGTCGCAGCTGGGTGCGCTCGTCGACCAGACCCGGGAGCACCTGGACGAGGTCGACGCCGCGTTGGCGCGGCTCGAGGCGGGCGTGTACGGGCGCTGCGAGGTCTGCGGCGAGGCGATCCCGGCCGCACGTCTCGAGGCCAGGCCGACGGCGCGCACCTGCGTCGAGCACGCCGGTCACCCGCGAGTCCGGTGAGCGCGGGGCCGACCAGGGGCTGACCCCGCTCAGCGCAGCCCGGCGGCGATGCGGTCGAAGGCCTGGTCGATGTTGCGCTCGAGCCGGCCCGACCCGCCGTTCTGCTGGTGCTCGATGCTGGCGCGCACGGCTGCGATGGCGACGGCCACCGTCAGGCGAGGCTCCAGCGACTCCCCCGGCCGCACCCCGAGGCGTCGCTCGAGGGCCGCGGTGAGGGCGTTCTCGATGCGGATGTTGTTGCCGACGAGCGCCGGCGCCAGGGCGGGCTCGCCGAGCAGGATGCGGCGGCGCTTGGCCCGCAGCTCACGGTCGACCGAGGCGGGCGCGAGCATCCCGGCGAGGATGCGACGGAGGGCGTCGAGCGGCGGCTCGCCCTGCGTCTCCTCCTCCAGGGCGGCGGCATACGACTCCAGCTCCTCGGCGGTGGTGCCGATGACCGCGGCCTCCTTCGACGGGAAGTAGTTGAAGAAGGTGCGGGCACTGACGCCTGCGCGGGCTGCGATCTCCTCGGTGGTGACGGACGCGAAGCCCTTCTCCTCGACGAGGTCGAGGGCGGCGAGGTTGATCGCACGGCGGGTCTCGCGCTTCTTGCGCTCGCGCAGGCCGCAGGCGTCGTCGATGACGGGGGTCGTGCTCATGCCCTCATGCTCGCACGGGGATGCAGTAACTGCAATTTTGCAGTCACTGCACAATCGGCGTACCGTGGCAGGCATGCCCCAGACGACCCAAGGAGTGGACACGAGCTCCCGACCTGCCACGACCGGCGCCACGCCCACCGGCCTCGACCGCTCGACCCGCAACATCTTCATCGCGCTCATGCTCGGCATGCTCGTCGCGTCGATCAGCCAGACGATCGTCGGTCCGGCGATGCCGCGCATCGTCGCCGAGCTCGGTGGCATCGACCACTACTCGTGGCTCGCCACCGCCGCGATGCTCGTCAGCGCGATCACCGTGCCGATCGTCGGCAAGATGAGCGACCTCTACGGGCGACGCGGCTTCTACCTCGGCGGTCTCGTCGTCTTCATGGCCGGCTCGATCCTCTCCGGCTTCGCGCAGAACTTCTGGTGGCTCATCGCCGCCCGCGCGATCCAGGGCGCCGGCATGGGCACCCTGATGCCGCTGTCGCAGACCATCATCGGCGACATCATCCCGCCGCGTCAGCGTGGCAAGTACCAGGGCCTCATGGGCGGTGTGTTCGGCCTCGCCTCGATCCTCGGCCCGCTCGTCGGCGGCTTCGTCACCGACCACTGGGGCTGGCGCTTGCTCTTCTTCATCACGCTGCCCATCGGCGTCTTCGCGTTCTTCGGCATCAGCCGCTTCCTGCACCTCGAGCACACGCCGCGTGAGTCGGTCGTCGACAAGGCCGGCATCGGCGTCCTGTCGCTGACGCTCATCCTGCTGCTCGTGCCCACGTCGCTCGGTGGCACGACGCTCGCCTGGGGCTCCCCCGCCATCATCGGCATGTATGCCGCAGGCGTCGTCGCGCTCGGCGCCTTCATCGCGATCGAGCGCAGGGCCGTCGAGCCGGTGCTGCCGCTCCGCCTCTTCAAGAGCCCGCTCTTCACGCTCTCCAACATCGCGGCGTTCATGGTCTCCGTCATGATGTTCGGCGCGATGATCTACCTGCCCGTCTACGCGCAGGGTGTGCTCGGCGCCTCGGCGACCAACTCCGGCCTCATCCTCATGCCGATGTCGGTGGCGATGATCGGCCTGTCGATCGTCTCGGGTCTCGTCATCACCAAGACCGGGCGCTACAAGCTGCAGACCATCGCGGGCATCCTCATCATGGGCGTCGGCTTCTGGCTGCTCACCCAGCTGCACTACGGCTCGAGCCAGACCGAGCTCACCCTGTCGATGATCGTCTTCGGTGTCGGCCTCGGCATGGCGCTGCAGGTCTTCACCCTGATCATCCAGAACTCCGCCCAGCGCAAGGACCTCGGAGTCGCGACGGCGTCGACGCAGTTCTTCCGCAACGTCGGGTCGACCGTCGGCACCGCCGTGTTCGGCACGATCATGACGAGCGGCCTCGCCGGCAACATCGCCTCGCACCTGCCCGCTTCGGTCGTCAAGCAGATGCAGGCCTCCGGCCAGCAGGTCAGCGCCGGCTCGGTGCTCGACCCGTCCGCTCTCGCCACGCTCCCGCCCCAGGTCGCGGCCGGGGTCCAGCAGGGGCTGGCCGACTCCCTGCACACGGTGTTCGTCTGGGGGCTCGTGCCCTTCGCCCTCGCGCTGCTCGCCGCCCTGTTCATCAAGGAGCTCCCGCTGCGTGACACCGTGCACACGCCCGACGAGGCCGGCATCGAGATCCTCGACACGCTGTCGCAGTCGGCGCCCGACGACGAGCTCAAGGTGCCGCTCGGCCGCGAGGCCGGCAACACGCGTACGCACGAGCGCCTGCTCGGACTGCGCCTCGGGCTGCTCGCCGACTCGGCCCTCCAGGGCGACCGTCCACTGCTGACGCGGGCCGTGACCCGGCTCGGCGACGGCGACCTCGACGCCGGCGCGGCCCTGCTGCACCGGACGGCGCGCATGCTGACCACCGAGGACATCGCGCTGGCCGCCGAGACCGAACGGTTCGCCGTCGAGGTCGGGGCCCGGGCCAAGGCGCTGGGCGGGGTGCTCGACGACGCGCTCAAGCGCGAGCTCGCGACCGCCGTGGCCGAGCGCGACGCCCGCACGGTCATGACGACCGTCGAGCCGACCGTCGCCGCGCGGCACGAGGCGGTCGACATCCGGTTGCTGTCGTCGGTCGGTGACGACCTCGGCGCGGCCTACCTCGTCGACCGGCAGAACGCCCGCGCCGCCGAGCAGGAGGCAGCAGCCACCCGCTGACCCGCCACCCCCCAACCGTCGAGAGGCCGGTTCCGGCCGCCCCGGGCAGGTCGAAAGGCCAGCTCTCCCCACGAGAACTGGCCTTTCGGCTGTGGTCAGGCGGCCACACGCGGCCTCTCGACGGTGGGGCGGGAGGGCCGCATACGGTGTGGGGATGAGCAAGGTTGCCCTGGTCACCGGAGCGTCCGCCGGCATCGGCGAGTCCATCGCCGTCCTTCTCGCTGAGGCGGGGTGGACCGTGTATGCCGTCGCCCGCCGCGTCGACCGGATGGCGGGGTTGGCGGCGCGCGGGGTCACGGCCTTCGCGATGGACGTCACCGACGACGACTCGATGGTCTCCGGGGTGCGCCGCGTCCTCGACGAGCAGGGTCGCATCGACGCGCTCGTCAACAACGCGGGCTACGGCTCCTACGGCCCTGTCGAGACCGTGCCGATCGAGGAGGCCCGTCGGCAGTTCGAGGTCAACGTCTTCGGGCTCGCCCGCCTCACCCAGCTCGTCATCCCGCGGATGCGCCGCCAGCAGTCCGGGACCGTCGTCAACATCTCGAGCATCGGCGGCAAGATCTACGAGCCGCTCGGGGCCTGGTACCACGCCACGAAGTTCGCGGTGGAGGGGTGGAGCGACAGCCTGCGGCTCGAGCTGGCGCCGTTCGGGATCGACGTCGTGCTGGTCGAGCCCGGGCCGATCGTCTCGGAGTGGGATGGCATCGCCGCGGACGGCATCCTCGCCTGGTCACGCGGCACGGTCTACGAGGACACCGCGCACCGCATGGCGGCGATGTTCCGGCGCACGTACGCCTCGTCCCAGGTGTCGGGGCCCGAGGCGGTCGCCGAGAAGGTGCTCGTGTCGCTCGAGGCGGCGAACCCTGCTGCGCGCTACCCGGCCGGCCGTGGGGCGAGGACGATCATCACCGCGCGGCGGCTGCTCCCCGACCGGGTGATGGACGTCGTGATGCGCCGCGTCACCGGCACCTGACCCGGTTCCTGCACGCGCGAACGCCGCGTTCGGTGCCGAACTGCGTGTTGCAACACTGAGCTCGAGACCGAACGCGGCGTCCGGTGGTGCGCGGGGGGGTCAGCCCCAGACGAGGGCCTGCGCCGGGTCGGACAGGATCGCCGCGAGGTCGCTGAGGAACCTCGAGCCGAGCTCGCCGTCGATGAGCCGGTGGTCGAAGCTGACGGCCAGCTGCGTGACGTGCCGGATCGCGATCTCGTCGTTGCCGTCGGCGTCGGTGACGACCCACGGCTGCTTGCGGATCGCGCCGAAGCAGACGATGGCCGACTCACCCGGGTTGATGATCGGGGTGCCGCTGTCGACGCCGAAGACGCCGACGTTGGTGATCGTCATCGTGCCGCCCGACATCTCGGCCGGCTGCGTGCGCCCCTCGCGGGCCGTCGCCGTGAGCGAGCCGATGGCCTGCGCCAGCTCGAGCATGGTCATGCCGTGGGCGTCCTTGATGTTCGGGACGATCAGGCCCCGCGGCGTCGCTGCGGCGATGCCGAGGTTGACGTAGTTCTTCTGGACGATCTCCTGCGCTGCCTCGTCCCACGTGGCGTTCATGCCGGGGTTGCGCCTGACCGCGAGGACAAGCGCCCTGGCCAGAACGAGCAGCGGCGTGACCTTGACGTCCTTGAACTCGCGGCTGCCCTTGAGGCGGTCGACGAGCTCCATCGTCTTGGTGACGTCGATGGTGATCCACTCGGTGACGTGCGGCGCCGTGAAGGCGGAGCCGACCATCGCCTGCGCGGTCATCTTGCGCACGCCCTTGATCGGGATGCGCTCCTCGCGCGGGCCCGAGCCGAAGGGGGCGTATGCCGCCGCGCCGGGTGCCGCCACACCGTTGACCGCCGACGTGGCCGGGGCCGAGTCAGCCTGCGCCGCAGCGGAACCCGAGCCGGACACGAATGCCTGGACGTCGTCACGGGTGATGATGCCGTCGGTGCCGGACCCCTGCACGGACCAGAGGTCGACACCGAGGTCCTTGGCGAGCTTGCGCACCGGCGGCTTCGCCTTCGGCCTGCCCTCGCGGGAGACGGGCTCTGCGACGGGCGGAGCCGGCGACTCGGTGCGCGGTGCGGGCGCGACCGGCTCGGCGACCGGCTCTGCCTCAGCGATCTGCTCGGTCTCGGTCGGCGCGGACGCGGTCGGTGCGGACGCGGCCGGAGCAGACGCGACGGGCGCCGCACCGGCGGCCTTGCGCGGGCGGCGCGCGGTGGCACCGGCCTTGGCGCCGTAGCCGACGAGGATGGCCTCCGACGCGCCGGTACCCTCGGCCGACGCGGCGCCGGCGGCAGGAGCCTGGGGAGCCTCGTCGCCGCCCTTGCCGTCGTCGATCGAGATGATGGGCGTGCCGACGTCGATGGTCTGGCCGACCTCGACGAGCAGCTCCTTGACGGTGCCCGCCCAGGGAATGGGCAGCTCGACGAGCGACTTGGCCGTCTCGATCTCGAGGACCATGTCGTTGACCTTGACGGAGTCGCCGGGCGCGACCTTCCACTCGACGATCTCGGCCTCGACGAGGCCCTCACCGGGGTCGGGCAGGTTGAACGTCTTGATTGCCATGTGTCGCAGCCCTTCTCAGTACGCGAGCGCGCGGTCGACGCCGTCGAGGATGCGGTCGAGGTCGGGGAGGAACTCCTCCTCCATCCGGCTCGGCGGGTAGGGGATGTTGGCGCCGTTGACGCGGATGACCGGTGCCTCGAGCTCGTAGAAGCACTGCTCCGTGACCTGCGCCGAGATCTCGGACGCCATGCCGAGGAAGCTGCTCGCCTCGTGGACGACGACGAGACGGCCCGTCTTGCGCACCGACTTGACGATCGTCTCGATCGGCAGCGGCGACAGTGAGCGCAGGTCGATGACCTCGATGCTCGTGCCCTCCGCCTCGGCCGCGGCGGCCGACTCCAGCATCGTCTTGACGACCGGGCCGTAGCCGAGCAGCGTCACGTCGGTGCCCTCGCGGAGCACGTTGGCCTCGAAGAGCCCGCGCGGGGACGTCTGCGCGGAGGTGTCGTACTCGGCGCGGTCGTGGTAGCGGCGCTTCGGCTCGAAGAACATGACCGGGTCGTCGCACGCGATCGCCTGCTGGATCATCCAGTGGGCGTCCTCGGGGTTGCTGCACGCGACGACGCGCAGGCCGGCCGTGTGGGCGAAGTAGGCCTCCGGGCTCTCCGAGTGGTGCTCGGGACTGCCGATGCCGCCGCCGAACGGGATGCGGATGACCATCGGGATCTTGAGCGCGCCGAGCGAGCGAGCCCGCATCTTCGCGACCTGGCTGACGATCTGGTCGAAGGCCGGGTAGACGAAGCCGTCGAACTGGATCTCGCAGACGGGGCGGTAGCCACGCAGGGCCATGCCGACCGCGGTGCCGACGATGCCGGACTCGGCGAGCGGCGAGTCGATGACCCGCTCCTCGCCGAAGTCCTTCTGCAGGCCCTCGGTGATGCGGAAGACGCCGCCGAGCTTGCCGATGTCCTCACCGATGAGCACGACCTTCGGGTCGGCCTCCATGGCCTTGCGCAGGCCGTTGGTGATGCTCTTGCCGAGGGTGACCTTCTCGAGCGCCATCAGTTCGCCTCCTCGAAGCTCGCCTTGTAGGCAAGGTAGGCGGCACGCTCCGCCTCCATGACGGGGTGGTCCTCGGCGTAGATGTGGTCCCACATCGTCTCGCCGGCCATCGTCTCCATCGTGACGCAGCCCTCGCGCAGCTCTGCGGCGAAGCGGTCGGCCTCCTCGTCGACGCCGGCGAAGAATGCCTCGTCGGCCATGCCCTCGTGGGCGAGGAGGGTCTTGAGGCGCAGGATCGGGTCGCGGAACTTCCACTCCTCGACCTCGGCGGAGACGCGGTACTTCGTCGGGTCGTCGGCCGTGGTGTGGGCACCCATGCGGTACGTGTACGCCTCGATGAGCAGCGGCCCGTTGCCGTTGCGCGCCTCGTCGAGGCAGTACTGCGTCACGGCATACGTGGCGAGGATGTCGTTGCCGTCGACGCGGACGCCCGGGAAGCCGAAGCCGCGGGCGCGCTGGAACAGCGGGATGCGGGTCTGCTTCTCGACGGGCTCGGAGATGGCCCACTGGTTGTTCTGGCAGAAGAACACGACCGGGGCATCGAAGCTCGCCGCGTAGACGAACGCCTCGTTGACGTCGCCCTGGGAGGAGGCGCCGTCGCCGAAGTAGCAGATGACGGCGGTGTCGCGCTCGGGGTCACCGGTGCCGACGTTGCCGTCCATCCGCACACCCATGGCGTAGCCGGTGGCGTGCAGCGCCTGGGCGCCGATGACGATCGTGTAGAGGTGGAAGTTGTTCTCCTGCGGGTCCCAGCCGCCCTGGCTGACGCCGCGGAAGAGCTGCAGCGAGCTCTGCGGGTCCATCCCGCGCACGAAGCCGACGCCGTGCTCGCGGTAGGTCGGGAAGACGAAGTCGTGCGGCTTGAGCGCGCGACCGGAGCCGACCTGGGCGGCCTCCTGGCCGAGCAGGCTGGGCCACAGGCCGAGCTCGCCCTGACGCTGGAGGGCGTAGCCCTCGGCGTCGAGACGACGGATCAGGACGAGGTCGCGGTAGAAGCTCCGCAGGTCCTCGGGTGTCAGGTCCGCAACGTACTTGTCGTAGTCGGGATGGGACACGCGCTGACCTTCGGGGGTCAGCAACTGGATCATGTCCGGGCCACCGTCGCCGACCGCGGGGGTCGGCTCGTGCAGCTCCGCGACAACCTTGTCGCTCACGTGGGGCTCCTTCGCCGGTGAGACCGGCCTACTCGTTCGGCCCGCAAACGGGGGTCACCCGCTGTCGGCTTCTGGGGGGCGCAGGACCGCCGTTCGTGACGACGGACACGTGCTTGGTCCTCGACCCGGAACTTACCGGAGAGGCCTGCGAATCTCACAATGCGGGACGGTTTCGCGGCAGGCGTGGACGGTCCGGCGGGATGCTGCACCTCCACGCCCGGCCCGCTGGGCAGCGGGGGCCGTATGCCGGATGCGTGGGTCTCGCTGGACGGTGGCGTCAGCGGCGGGTGCCCCACGACCACGCGGGCGTCGTGAGCAGGCCCTGCCCCTGCACGAAGGTCTCGCCGAGGTCCTTGACCAGGGTGATGCCACGGGCGGGCGAGCCGAGGCCGACGGGGATGTCGCCCTCCTCGTCGGGCTCTACGAGGCGCATCGCGTCGATGAGCGCGTGGGAGTGGGAGACCACCATCACCTGGCTGCGCTCGGCTGCCGCGCGGATGAGGCGCGCCAGCGGGGCCAGCAGCTCGGGGTGGAGCGAGGTCTCGGGCTCGTTGAGCACCATGAGCGGCGGCGGGTCGGGGGTGAGCAACGCCGCGACGAGCAGCAGGTAGCGCAGCGTGCCGTCGGAGAGCTCGGCCCCGGCCAGCGGCCGCAGCATGCCGGGCTGGTGGAGGGCGACGTCGAAGCGACCGCCGTCGACGGTGACGTCGAGGATGGCCCCGTCGAAGGCGTCCGCGACGGCCCGGTCGAGGTCACGACCGCCCTGCTCGCGGATGGTCTGGAGGGCCGCAGCCAGGTCACGCCCGTCGTCGGCGAGCACGGGGGTGCGGGTGCCGACCTGTGGCGTGCGGGCCGGGGCGTCGGAGTCGGCGCGGAAGCTGTCGTAGAAGCGCCAGCCCCCGATCATCCGGCGGACGCGGAGCAGCTCGGGCGCCCGTTCGGGGTCGGCCAGCTCGGTGAGCATGCTCTCCCAGGGCCGCAGCGACCGGGTCAGCTCGGTCCACCCGGGGCGGGCCCGTCGGCCGTTGGCCGCGGATCGGGCGGCTGCCCCCTCTGCGGGTCCGGTGTCGCGGTAGGCGGCGCGGGACCCCGCGTGCGAGCCGGGCGCCTCGACGGGGTCGGACTCCCACTCGCCCCACTCGTCGTCGCCGTCGCTGCCACCCCAGCCCGCGCCCCAGCCGCCCCGCTCGTCGTCGCCGCCCAGGGCGCCCCGGGTCTCGACGACTCCCCACCGACGGCGCACGAGCACCGATCCGGGGCGCATGACCGGCCCGGACCACACGACCTCGCGCTTGATCTCGGGATCGCGCAGGAACGCCGATGGCGTTCCAGCCTCTGCTCCTGAGGACTGCTGCGGCAGGCCGAGGTCGACGAGGTAGCCCAAGTCGTCGGAGGCGAAGCCCAGCTGGAGGCTGATCGGCCCCTTGCGCCGCGTCCCCTGGACCGCGTGCCCTCGGTCGCGCGCACCGCCGAGCGTCGCCGGGCCGGCCCAGAGCGCCGACTGGAGACCGCCCTCACGCGCGAGCGTGCCGATGACGTCGCCGCGCCCGCAGCCCGCGAGGAGGCGCAGCGAGCGGTAGAGGCTCGACTTGCCGCTGCCGTTGGCACCCGTGACGACGTCGAGCCCGTGGAGCGGCACGACGACGTCTCGCAGCGACCGGTAGCCCGAGACGGCGACAGCTGTGAGCATGCCCCGAAGGTATGCCGCCGGGCCGACATCGGGGCGCCCCCGCGAGCCCCTCCATCGGTACCTGCTCCGCTGAGGGGAGCAAGATCCGAGCCCCGGGGGGTTTTTGTGGCGGTGCTTGCCCATCAGTTCTTGCTCCGCTGGACGGAGCAAGAACCGAGCACCGGTCCGCAACGAGCAGCAGCGGCACTGCCCGGCGGAGCACCGGCACCGCCGTCAGGCGCCGGTCTGTGGGTCGACGCCGTCACCACCGGCACCAGCCGACCAGGCCGGCAGCTGCTGCAGGGACCACTTGTTGCCGTCGGGGTCGGAGAAGTAGACGAAGCGTCCCCAGGGCTGCTCGTCCACCTCGGACGCCTCGACCCCGCGGCCGACCAGCTCGGCGCGCGCCGCGTCGGCGTCGGCGACGACCATCTGCAGGTTGTCGAGGCCCCCCGGCACGATCTCGGTCAGGCCCCTGCCGATCGCGATGGAGCAGGCAGAGCCGGGCGGCGTCAGCTGCACGAACCGGATCTCGTCACTCACGGTGTAGTCGTGGTCGGCGTTGAAGCCGACCTTCTCGACGTAGAACTCCTTGGCCCGGTCGACATCGGTCACGGGCACGCCCACCAGCTCGAGCTTCATGTCCATGACCCGACGGTACGGCCCGGCACCCACGCTCCGGGGCCCCGAGAAGCGGCGGGTCCCGGTCAGCGCCGCTCGGCTCCGCGGTCGTCGGTGCGGTCGTCGGTGCGGTGGTCGGTGCGGTCGTCGGTGTCATGAGTGAGGTCGTCGGTGAACCCGACCTGCGAGCCCGGCGCGTCGTCGAGCTCGCGCACGCGCCGCCAGGACTCGGCGACCCAGGACCCTGCGGCGCCGCTGGCCCGCGGGAACAGCTGCGGTCCGAGCAACAGCGCCAGCGCGACGACGAACAGCACCGCCGCGACGGTCTCGCACCAGCCGGCGGCCGTCGTCACGGCGCGGACGCCCGGCTGCAGCATGGCCGTCCGGTCGTCGAAGGACAAGCGCCAGACCGCCGACGCGGCCACGGCGCCCAGAGCGAGCGCCGTGCAGGTGGCGCCGAGCAGCTCGCTGCGTCGTCCGGGCCGGAGGAGCAGACCCACGAGGCTGACGGCGGCGAGCAGCAGGACCGCCACGAGCAGCACGAGGCGTGGTAACGGGTGTGGCCCCAGGTCGTCGTCGAGCACGAGTCCGTGGGACGTGTAGCTGACGACGTCGCGCCCCCACGCCCAGAAGCGGCGCTCCGACCCACGCGTGAAGTCACCGACCTCGGGCATGCGGAGCGACAGCACGAGCGTGGGCCAGATCGTCGTCGTCGCCGCGAGCAGCACGCCAACGAGGCCTGCCACCGCTCCGACGTGGGTCACCAGCTGCGTACGGTCGATGGGGTCGTTGCGGGCGGCAGGCGGGGCCGGGTCGACCGTCATCGCGGTGGCCGGAACCGCTCGGGGTCTGCGACGGGAGCGGGACTGCGGTCCTGGGCGTCGTCGGAGAAGCCGACACCGGAACGCCCCCCGTTCCTGGGACTGCCTGATCCGGTGCCGACTGCGCGGCCGCCCCACCCGGGGTGTGCTCCGGGCTCCACGTCGCGGATGGTCGCCGTGCCGACGCGCGGTGGCGCCGGCGTCCCGTCGGCGCCGAGGGCAGGCCCCGCACCGCGCGTCGACGTCCGCCGACGCGTGGACCCCAGGAGCGCGGAGCCTCGCGCCCGAACAGCCCCGGCGAACGCCAGAGCCGGCCGACGGACCATGGCCCCGAGCCCGCCGAGCAGCACGACCAGTGCCGCCAGCTGGAACACACCCACCGCGGTCGTGTCGGCCGTGAGTCCCTCCGTGAAGCCGAAGTAGCCCTGCATGCGCCCCGCCGTCTGGCCGACGCCGGCAGCCAGGCTCGCCGCGAGCCACGACGCGCCCGCGGCTCCGACCAGGAGGCCGTCCGAACCGCGGCGGAACGCGTGGCTCGCCGCCGCGACGACCCCTGCGAGCAGTGCCACGCCGAGCAGCAGCAGCCCCCACGGGCTGCCGAAGTCGATGGACGGGTCGGTCGTGCCGGGACTCGCGTCGGCGACCCGGCCCCATGACCAGAAGGCCATGCGCTGCGCCTCGGTGCCCTGTGCCACCTGGTCAGGTGTCGGGGTGAAGGTGATGGTGTTCGTCGGCCACACCATCGACGGCACGGCGCACGCGACACCGCCCAGGACGAGCAACGTCCCCACGAGTCGTCCTCGGACCGGAGTCGGCCAGGTCATGTCTTGTCCCGCTCGGGGTCGCCCAGCCCGACGGCGGGCCCCGACAGGTGCTCGCCGGCAGGTCGGCTGCTGATCGTCGAGCGCGGACGCCCCGTCGTCACGGCCTCGTCTGCCGTCGGGTCGGTCCCGCGGCGCTCGTCGGTGAGCCGGCGCAGCCGCGCGACCCAGGCGGACGGCATACGCCAGTGGGCGAGCGAGAGCACCATCAGCAGGACCGCGACGCAGAGCAGGACGGCAGCCAGTGACTCCGACGTGCCCGCCACGGTGGAGCTCCCGGTGGCGGCGAGCCCGTGCACGTCGTCACGGACCGAGCGGCCATGACGTTCGGAGACGGTCGTGGCGAGCCGGCCCAGCAGCGCCGCCGACGCGACGGGTGCCGCGCTGGCCCAGGGCGACGTCGTGACGACCCAGGCGACCGCGCCGGCCGCCGTGAGGGCCAGCAGGCCGACGAGGAGCACGAGCCCGAACGGGTTCTGGAGGTCCTGCACGACAGCTCCACCGGCACCGAGCAGCTCGGACCTGCCCCAACCCCAGTCCTGCTGGTCGAAGAGCATGACCCCACGCTCGCTGTCGAGCGTGGTCAGCCGCCAGGTGGGCGCGACGACGGAAGGGGCTGCGAGGGCCACGCCGACCAGCGCGGCCACGCCGGCCGGGACCCGTTCGCGCAGGAGCGCCATCGCTTCCTCTCGGTGCCGCGCCCGTCGCGGCTCACTCCATTGTCGCCTCGATCAGCGCGCCCCGAAACGGCCTGCGACCTCGACGAGTCTGGAGTTCGCCTCGGGCTCACCGATCGTGACCCGCACGCCGTCGTCGCCGTACTGGCGCACCATGAGCCCGGCCTCCTCACACGCCTGCAAGAAGGCGGTCGAGTCGGCGCCCAGCGGGAACCACACGAAGTTCGCGTCGGACTGCGGCAGCTTCCACCCCTGGTCGGTGAGCGCCCGGACCACCCGGTCGCGCTCGGCGACGAGCGTCTCGACCCGCTCGGTGAGCTCGTCGAAGGCGTCGAGCGAGGCGATGGCGGCCGCCTGCGCGATCGAGTTCACGCCGAAGGGCGTGGCCGTCTTGCGCAGGGCGGCGGCGACCGGGGGGTGCGCGACGGCATACCCGACGCGAAGGCCCGCGAGGCCGTAGGCCTTCGAGAACGTGCGCAGCACGACGACGTTGGGGCGGTCGCGCCAGACGTCGAGACCGCGTACGGCCTCGGGGTCGCGGACGAACTCGACGTACGCCTCGTCGACCACGACGATGACGTCGCTCGGCACCTTGTCGAGGAAGGCCTCGAGCTCGGCCTGGTGCACGCACGGGCCCGTCGGGTTGTTGGGGGTGCAGACGAGCACGACCCGGGTGCGGTCGGTGATCGCCGCGAACATCGCGTCGAGGCGGTGGCGTGCCCGCTCGTCGAGGCCGACCATGACCGGCTTGGCGCCGGCGAGCTGCGTCACGATCGGGTAGGCCTCGAACGAGCGCCAGGCGAACACGACCTCGTCGCCCGCGTCGCAGGCGGCGTTGACGATCTGCGCCAGCACGGCGACCGAGCCCGTGCCGGTCGCGAGGCACTCGGCGGGCACGTCGAGCGCCTTGGCGAGCCGCTGCGTCAGGGCGGTGACAGCCATGTCGGGGTAGCGGTTGACCGAGGCCGCCGCGTCGTCGATGGCGGAGAGGACCGACGGCAGCGGACCGTACGGGTTCTCGTTGGACGACAGCTTGTACGCCGTCACGCCTGCGGGCGCCGCCGCCGGCTTGCCCGGCTTGTAGTCGGGCATCTGCGCGAGGACCTCGCGGAGCCGGACGCCAGGGTTCTCGTCAGGATGCTGGGAGGGGTGCGCGGCCGTGTCGCTCATACCCGAACTGTAGAGGCAGTGTCCACGGCGGCGACCGGCCCATGGACGCGGGACTGACGTCGTGCCCCCGGTGTGGTTAGGCTCACATCGTCGCGTCAGCGCCGCCACGACACCCTGTTTGCTGCCCACTCTCCGAAAGTCCACCCAATGCGCATCGGCATTCTCACCGGGGGCGGGGACTGTCCCGGCCTCAACGCCGTCATCCGCGGCGCGACCCGCGCCGCCGAGGTCACCTACGACAGCACCG